>CAZJQD010000005.1:93990-102058 GCA_964548165.1 uncultured bacterium | reverse complement strand
ATCTCGCAGAGGGAGTGGAGGACCATCATGTGGACTTCCTGGATCTCGTAGGTGAGCTCGGAGGGCACGGCCAGGACGACCTCGGCGACCGGCTCAGCCAAACCCCTGGCTCCAACAAGCGCGATGGTCGAGAGCCCGCGGTCGCGAGCCACGCTCAGGGCCCTGAGAACATTCGGCGATCGGCCCGAGGTCGTCACGCCGACCAGGACGTCCCCCGCTCCTCCGAAAGCCTCGACCTGGCGGGAGAAGACATGCTCGTACCCGTAGTCGTTGGCCAGGGCGGTGATGGATGAATTCTCGGCCGAGAGCGAGATGGCCGGAAGGGCACGCCGCTCGCGTCGGAAGCGGCCCACGAATTCCGCCACAAAATGCGAGCAATCCGCGGCCGAGCCACCATTGCCGCAGGCGAGAACGTGACCGCCGTTGGCATAGCAGGACTGGATGAGCGTGGCAGCGCGGATCACGCTGTCGAAGAAGCCGTCGTCAAGTCGGCCCAGGAGGGCCTGAAATCCGGAGAACCGTGAGCGCAAGTCAGTCTTCATCAGGCCACGGGAAATGATGATAGCCGAGACTCCGGGGGCGGAAAGCAAAAAAGCGGCCGGCCCCGCGGAAACGCGGGGCCGGCCGCCCGGACGATCCGAAGATCAGTAGGTCGGGCCGAAGCGATACGTCAGCGATGCCCTGTGGTTCTGGCCGAGATCTCCGTAAGGCACGTAGGCATAGTCGAACGAGAGGTCGGAGACCCTGATTCCCAGGCCCGCCGTCAGGCCTTCGCCGGCATCGTTGCGGTCATCGTAACCGACACGCAAGGCAAGAATCTCGATAACCCGCACCTCGGCGCCCACGCCGAACGACATGTCCTGGTTGCGGACCTTCTCGAGGTCGGCATTGAGCGTGAAGCGGTTGTTGAAGAGATCGAGCGCCACGCCGCCACGAACGAGCGCGGGAAGCTCCTCCGACGTCCTCTCGAACTTCAGCTTCGTGCCGAGATTGCGCCCCGCAACACCAATACGGATGGGCAGGTTGTCGAAGCGCGCCGAAAGACCGATGTCGGCAGCCACGGCCGTAGCCGAGAGATTGTCGATCTCCTGGTGAAAGACCTTTGCGGCGACGCCGACGCTGAAATTGTCGTGAAACTGTCGGCCCAGGGCACCCGTGAGCAACAGGTCGGTGCCGCTGAACGACGTGGAGGGAATATTGCTGTTAATGACATCGGACAGGGTCACGCGCTGGGTGCGGCCGTAATCGAGGTAGCTGAGCCCGATGCCCCAGGTCATCTGGCTGTTGACCGGGTGAACAAACCCGATCTGACCCTGGCCGATATCCAGGACGAGCCGCTGGTACATGGCCTCGACTTCAGCCCGGTCGGTGAAACCAAGTCCGCCCGGATTGTAGTACAAGCTCGCCACGCCACGAGCGCCCGCCGTGTAGGCGTCTCCCATGGCCGGCCCTACGGCGCCGCTGCCCAACCTCAACATCGCGCCGGACGTGGATCCGGCATCATCGGCTCCCGCCGAGACGGTACCGGCCATCAGGGCGAGCATGACGCCGCCCACCAGGACCTCTGCCGAAAGCCTCTTCATCATCGTCCTCGTCTCCGTCACCGCTCGCCTCATCGGATCACCGCAATCTTGCCGGTAACCCGCTGACCTGTTCCCAGGTCGGTCACCACGTAGAGGTAATAGCCGCTGGCTACGTCCCTCCCGTCCTGGTTCTTCGCGCCCCAGCTGATGGTCGCGTTGGCGTCGTTCTTATTAATCTCGATTACGCGCTCGCCCAGGATGGTGAAGATCTCGATGCGGACGCGGTTCGGCAGGTTCTTGAACATGATACCCGTCGTCGCGTCGCCCGGCACCCAGGGTCGGCCGGTCTGGTCATTGCCGTCATTCGGTCGATACGGATTCGGGCCGATGATGAGCCGGTTGAGGCCGGCCGCATTCGTGCCCGTGTCGTTCGTCACGAAGAATGGCGAGAAGTGCTTGACTGTTGCCGTCAACGTGCGGCGGTTCCGGTCGAGCGTGATGTTCTCCAAAAGCTCGGCCTGGCCGGTTCCGTTGATCGAGTAGATTTTGGCCTTGGTCATGTCCACGAAGGACGAGTCGTCGATGCCGTCGTTGTTGGCGTCGATGTAGTTGATCGTGAGCTGGGCCATGTCGCCGTAGAGCGCCGTGTCACCCGAGTTCTGCTGCAGGGTGAACTGGGCCCAGTAGGCTAGGACTTCTGCGCCGATGGCGCGCAGCGCGTTGGCAAACGTATCTGGAATGCCGTTGCGCCGGACCATGCCCACGATGCGGGCCGTGTCACTGGCGATACTCCCGCGGTTCAGCTTGAGGACGACGTCGAAGGCCCCGGTCGGGGTCCGCATCGCCACGATATCGTGGTTGGCTCGTGTTGTGACGACTTGCTCGAGGAAGCTCGAGTCCGCCGCGGCGCGCGAGTCGCCGACCAGGGTCACGTAGGTTGCAAAGCGCGTATCCGACACCACGACGAAGCTGATGGTGCTGGCGTACGTGTCGCGCCCGGCCGAGGTGATCGCCACGGCCCTGACTTCATAGGAATCGATGAAGGCACCGTAGGTCAGCAGCGTGACCGTGGTGTCCATGACGGCGTTGTAGTAGACCTCTCCCGCGGCGTCGAAGGACGAATCCCTCGCCAACGCGAAGACGGAGAAGGTGGTTCCCGTATCCGTGACGCGGCGATAGCTGAACTCGACCCCCGTCACGAGCGGAGCGGTCAGCCTGTCAGCGAGCTTCGCCACGAAGTTGACCCGGTGATTAGCGAGGGCAACGCTGTCGTAGACGAAGTCACCAGCCTGCGGCGAGATGATCTGCACGCTGGCCGCGGCCGCCGGGGCGAGTGCCGAGCGGAAGACCGCCGTCACCACGGGCGAGGCCGCGCTCTTGTTCCCGGTGGAGTCCTGGGATACGAGGACGAACCGGTAGGCGGAATCCGAAACAAAGCTCATCGTGGAATCGGGCAGCGGGTAGGTGTAGCTCAGCTGGCCGGGCACGTGAGCGAAGGTCTTCAGGAACGCAGTCGGGTACTGCCCCAGGCCGGAGTCGAAGAAGAGGACGTACATGCCGCCCAGCATCTCGGTATCGCCGGACGGGGAAGGCTCGAAGGCCAACACCATCGCTCCCGCCTGCACGGTGATCGTGAAGTTCGCCGGCGAGATCGGGGCGGTGTCATCGGTGCGACCCACGTAGTAGGTGTCCGACACGACCGGGATCGTGATCCCGGACTCGGTGTACCAACCGTCGGCGCCCAGGGCCGGAACGATGGCCTGGGTCCAGACGATGCCCGTGTCCAGGATGCGCATGACGATCAGGTACTCGGCCGTATCCGTGGTCTGGTACTGGGTATCCGTCTTGAAGGTGCGGTCGGTGCTGCCAAACGCCGTGGTGTCCCCATGAACGAGCGTCCATGTGTCCGTACCCGGCGTCTGCACGAAGCGGCCGACGAGCGAGTCTCCGGCGGTAAGGGCACTGCTCGGCCAGATGATCATGGAGTCCCAGCGGCGGTTGCCATTGACGTCGCGATAGAGCGTTACGGCATCGATGCTGGCCGCCGCCCCTGCGGTGTTCATGAGTCGAATCGCGAGGTGGGAGAGCGTGTCCGCCTCCACGTCGCTCTTCGGAACGAACCACATGATCTCACGAGTCTCCCGGACTTCAAGGACGGGCGACAGCCACGGACGACGAACTTCCGTGTGAATGAGCATCGAATCGCGGCGGTAAGTGAACGTGCAGCCCGACGACATGGCGACGCCAGGACCCGTGTCGCGATACTGGGTCTTGAGGCCGTGCGCCGGAATCTGTGCAAAGAGGGTCGAGGCCTGCGGAATCGTCTCCGACACCCTGACGGTCACGTAGAAGCTCTCCGTGGTGGTGTCAGGAGCCGTAAAGCCGGTATCCAGGCCGAGCTGTCCCCATGTTTCGAGACCGACGGCGGTGGTCAGCTGAGCGAGCGCGATGTGACGCAGGCCAGGCATGAGCGTCAGAGTACAGGCGGTGATGTGCGAGCCGCCGGCACCGGTGCCGAGGAAGTTGACCTGGAAGGACTTGAGCGTATCGCCGGTAACCGCAAGCTGAGGTATCGCGCTGGCGTCGCCGTTGATCAGGCCCGACATGATGACGATCGGGTTGGATTCCTGTCCGCGCAACCTGAGGTAGTTCGGGTTCAAAGCCTGCGCGTAAACCGGGTGCACCCAGGCCTGGCTGGCGATGGTATCCATCACCGGCGTCGTCGTCGGGACTCCAAAGGTGACTGTCCGGCTCAGCCGGACACGGTCGGTGTCGCCGGCCAGGAGCGGCGTATCGTTGCAATAGTAGATGTCGACCGAATCCCGCGGGATCTCCGCGAAGAAGGTCGCACCGAGCGCCACGGAGTCGAAGACGCGGACATACAAGGTGCATTGCATGATCGTCCCCGCGGCATACGGAAGCTTGAATGTGGTCGTCAGGCCCCAGGCATCGCTGTCAACCCGGGCGAGTTGCTTCGTTTCCGGTCCGATGCCGGACCCGGTATCCACGACGATCCAGGCAGAGATGACAGAGTCCATCGCGGTAGCGCTAGTACCCTGATCGGGAACCGCCGTCCCGTTGAAGCGGAAGGCAATGCGCGTGATCGTATCGTCGAGCCCGGCCTTGTAGCGCTGGCCGCGGATCGAACCACGGAAGAGAACGAACGGATTCTGGTTCATGCGGGAATCGGGGTGAACGGTGATGTTGGCAAGAGCAGAATCGTTGATCGTCACGGTATCCACGTAGTTCCAGCGGACCTCGTGGCTGCAGGTGATGTTGCCCGCCCTGCCCTGGCTCAGCATGCCATAGGCGGAGTCCGCGGGAATGAAGAAGATCGCGGTCTCGCCGGCAAGCAGAACCGGGGTCTCGTAGGCCGTGGCCCAGACCGACCAACGTTGGCCGGTATCCACGCTGATCTGCTGCGGGATCGCCCACTGCATCGAGGCGCCCGTGCCGATGGGCGTCATGGCCAGGTCAAGGGTCGGCGTCAAGCCGATGGGACCGCTATCACGGCGGAAGACCATGATC
The DNA here is from genome assembly GCA_964548165.1 of uncultured bacterium. Lineage (GTDB taxonomy): Bacteria > UBA8481 > UBA8481 > UBA8481 > UBA8481 > CAZJQD01. Next base: position 97,007 of record CAZJQD010000005.1, on the reverse strand, counting down.
AGCGATTCGCCAAGGAGTCTCGGGCTGGCGCTCTTGAAGGCCACGCGGAACTCGACGAGCGAGTCCGTCTGGGAGTAGCTGGAGCTGATGCGTCCGGACATCACGAGCACCGATTCCATCTGCGCGCGCCAGACCGGCACAATCGAGGACTCGGTCAGCTGGTCCGTAGCAATCGCAAACGCCGGCTTACCAAGGGTAATCCAGCGCCCGACAGTTGCCGTCTCGACCGCCGCCGAGAGCGTGGTGCGTACGGCGCCGGAGTCCAGGACCGCCCGCAGGACCTTGTTCAGCGCCACGGTCTCAAAGACATGGACGATCACCGTACAGCTGACGACCTGGTTGTAGACAATCGTTGAATCCATGGTCAGGCGCCACGTGTGCGTGTCCAGCCTCGTGAGTCCCTGGCCGCGGGAGTCCGCCCCATTGATGGCAATGGAGCAGCCCGCCACGCTGTCATTGGTGCCCACGGCGGTTCCCTCGAAGCGAATCGTGATGAAGCGGAGAGTATCCCCGACGTTGAACGCCGAGGTCTGCCCGCGCAGGTTGAACGTCATCGCGATGAGCGGGTTTTCCTTGGAACGGGAATCAGGGTGAATATTGGTGTCCGGCAGGACGCCATTCACGATCTGAACGGTGTCGACGTAGTTGAAGTAAATGATGCGGCTGCAGGTGAGGTTGCCCTGCGTGCCGACAACCCGGGCCGCCGTAGCGGAGTCGGGAGGAATCACAACAGTCAGTGTTTCGCCAAGATAACGCGTCGGCGTATCCAGCACGCGGACGTGAATCACGAAACGCTGGCCCGTTTCAATGGCCACTGCGCCGAGGAGACGGAAGGTGACGTTCTGGCCAAGATTGAGTCCGGGATTGACAGCAACCAGCTGGGTCTCCGAGCCGGCCACCACGCCCGTGGGACCAGGCAGGAACTGCATGAATACCGCGAAGGAATCGCCCAGCAGGTTATTTGACCCGCCCAGGCGAACGCCAAACTGCATGAGCGTGTCGGTGACCGTGTACGTCGAGGTGAACTGCCCCGCGAACGCCGGCACGGAATCCGTCTGCGCCGGGAACGGCGAGACGCGCGTGTCCGGCAGGAGGGTGGCCGCCATGCCGAACAGGGGCTTGTTGAGCGTAGCCGTGCGCGCTGCGAGCGTATGAGTCTCCCGGCCTGCCGTGTAGTAGGTCCGAATGCCGTTGATGGGAACGGCCGCATTCAAGGTCGTCCCGAGCGTCACGGTCTCGTAGACGCGGACGTACAGCGTGCAGGCCATCGTCTGGCCGTAGGGAATCGCCGAATCGAGCGACGCCGCGGTGTAGGCCCAGGTATCGGAGCCCGTCTTGGACAGATTCAGCGTGTCGGCGCCATTGAAGATGAGCCACGTCTGGAGGACGGAGTCCGCCGCCGTGCCCGAGAAGCGAACGCTGATCGCCGTGAGCGCGTCGGCGACGCCGGACGCTGATGTCTGGCCCCGGATGCTAAAGACCATGGCGATATAGGGATTCATCTTGGCCGTGCTGTCGGGGTGAACCGTCGTGTCTACAAGAGCGCTGTCGGTAATGAGCACCGTATCGATGTAATTCCAGCGGATGGTACGACCGGAGGTCAGACCGCTGGCCGCGCCGGTAAAGAACGATGACGTGGCGGTGTCGATGGTGATGGTCATCGAGCGACCCATGAGCGTCATGGTCTCGCGAGGCACGATGTGCAGGCCGTAGCGCATTCCCGTCTCGATGAAGGCGGGACCCTGCAGGTAGAAGGAACAGCTCGTTCCCCCGTTGGCCAGGGAGATCGAATCCGTGCCACGGACGAGGTAATACTCGGAATCGTGGCTGACGGAACCGTTGAGCCGGAGGACGACGCCGACCGACTCGCGGACGAGGCTGTTGGAGCCGGTGAGAATCACGCGGATGAAGGACAGGGTGTCGTAGGGCGAGAAGGCGCCCGTGATCCGTCCCGACATCGCCAGGGTGGAATCATTGAGCGCCCGGAACGGAGAGACGGTCGTATCGGCCAGGACATCGGCCGACATGCCGAACGAAGGCTTGTTGAAGGTGACGAGGCGCGAAGCGGAAACCAGGGAATCGGGACGATTGGCGAAGAAGGTGTGGATGGAGTCCGGATCCATCACGACGAGCAGGTTCGAGCCCAGCTGGATCGTATCGAAGGCACGGACCACCAGGGTGCAACGGATCGTGGAGTTGGCCGGCAACTGTGTATCGAGATTGGCCACCCACGAGGTGGACGTCTGACGGATCAGCGGGAAGGTATCCCAGCCGGCCGAGGCGACGCCATTTGCATCAATGCGATCGACCAGTACAACGGCGCTCGAGATGCTGTCGCCGCCCGTTGTCGCCGAACCCGTGAAGCGGAAGGCCAGGCGCTGCAAGGTATCGCGAAGCGCCGAGGTCGAGATCTGGCCGCGGACGGTTCCAACCCATGCCACGAAGGGATTCATGAGCATGTTGTAATCCGGGTGGATGGTCGTATCCGAAAGGGCGCTGTCGGTGACGAGAACGGTGTCGATGAAGTTGTAGCGTATGAGACGGCTGCACGTCAGGTTGCCCGCGGTACCGATGGAATAGAGGGCCCACGCGGAATCCTGCGGAATGCTGAGCGTAATGGACTCGCCCATGTAGCTGAGCGACGAGTCGGCGGTAACGACGTGAATGGTGAAGACCTGCCCGGAGTCGATGGTGAGCGGAGCGGACAGGCGGTAGGTGGCCGCCTTGGAAAGGTTGTCAACCCGGACCAGGGTCGTCTCGTAGAACGGCTGCGTCACCCCGGACTCGAACGCCATGCGGAGGGTGAACGATTCACCAGTCAAGAGTGCGGACCTGAGACGGACGCCGAATCCGACCAGGGAATCAGTCGGAGTCTGGGTCGTGGCAAACCGACCAGTCATGGCGAGTGTCGAATCATTCTGTTGGCGGAAGGGGCTGACCGTGGTATCCGTCAGCGGCGTAACCGCGATCGAGAACGTGGGCTTGGCAAGCGTGACGGTCCGGGAGCCCAGGACCGA
>CAZJQD010000005.1:0-93890 GCA_964548165.1 uncultured bacterium | reverse complement strand
AATCCTGCGGCCGCTGTCGCTCAGGAGGACGGTGACCGAGGTCACCGAGTCCGCGATGAAGTCGCCGGAGATGGCGCTGAAGATGCGGATGCCGAAGTAGGTGAGAGAGTCGCCGGCGGAAGGCTTCCACTGCTGCGCACCCGGGCCCGCGAGGGCGGTGCTGGCATTAGCGCCATTGATACGGCCGCCAAAGAGGACAAACGGGTTCTGGCTGAAGCGAGAATCCGGGTTAACGCTGGTGTCGGCAAGAGTCGTGTTCTGAACGATCCGCGTTGTGTCGGCGAAGATGAAGACGACGTTACGCAGCGAGGAGGTTTCGCCGCCGAGGCCCGAGGTAAAGGTCGTGTTGACGGAATCCCTGGGGATGCGCGCGAAGAGGTAGGTGTCCCTTCCGGCCATGTGGCGATAGCCACCAGGAGTGTCGTTCAGCTGGATGAAGACCGTGAACGGCTGCACCTTGTTGATCGTCACGCGGCTATCCGTGATGACGGGGAGCTTCCAGAGGCGGTTGTTGGCAGCATCGGAAACGAGTGCGATGGTCTCGGTCACGCCGTGCGCGGGCGAGGCCCAGAGAACGAGCGTGCAGGCGGCGATCTGGCTGGCGGCCTGGATCTGGTCGGGCACGGAGTCGATGACGATGCCGAAGCTCGTCAGCGTGTCGTAATCGGGCATGATGACATTGCCGCTGTCCGTGAGGATGACGCCGGAGCAGACCATGAACGGATTCGAATCCAGGATTGCCCACGGTGTTACGTAGATATTCCCGAGGTTCCACATGTTGATGAAGATGGGATCGGTGGCGATGGTAAAGACGCCGCTGGAATCGACAGTAGTCCCCGGCCCAGGCGTGGAATAGGTGCCCGTGCACTCGAATGCCGCGGGCTTGGCCCAGATCGTGTTGCCCATGACTGCGCGCGAGTCGACCTTGATGCGAACGGCGATGGAGTCATACGTGCGAATGCTGATGCTGGTGCTGTCGAAGTAGGTATCCGTGCCGGTCTTGACCATGGTTACCCAGGTTCCGTTGAGCGTGCGGGATTCCGAGTAGTTGATCTCGACGGAGGTGATGGAGTCCCTGGCCGTTCCGTAGAAGACGATCGTGACGCCCTTGTTGGGTGCGCCGCCGAGGCGATCGGAATCGGTGATGATCAGCGTGGAGTCAAGGACCCACCGCGAGGTAAGAACGAGCACGGGGTTGGTCGCCGCGTAGGTCGGGTTGATCTGGTAGCTGTCCACGTGCGTGGCGTAGACATACGAATGTACCTGAAGGATCGGCTTGGAGCAGGTCAGGATACCCGTCGAGCTGGTATCGACGCGGGGACCCGAATCGCGGAACGCGGTGGTAATGGAGTCGAAGGCGATGAAGGCGCGGATCGTCGACCCCGGCGTCGCACTGTCCCTGGGAGTCACGTAGATCCGGAAGCTGATGGTGTCCGAGACAAGCTTGTTGGCAGCCACGTACCACGAATCGAGGTTGGCGATCGTGTTGGTCGCCGTGCGCGTTTCGCCGTTGATGACGACGGCCACGGACTCGATGTCCACCTGGTGAATGCCGGTCAGTGCCAGGCGGAAGCCGAACTGGGTGAGCGTATCAGCAACGATACCACTGACGCTGTCCGCCCGCAGGTCGCCGGAGGCGACGATGAACGAATCGACGACGTACTGCTGAGTCCTCGACTGTACGCGGGAATCCGGATGGGCAATCTGGTTAGCCAGCGTAGCCATCCGGACGATAACCTGCTGCTTCACGAAAGTGACCGTCCGCGCGCTAAGAACCGTGTCCGAGGGACCGGGCAGGCGGAACGTCGAGACGGCTGAATCGATCGGGATGTAGCCGCGGAGCTGGCTATTGATCGGCGCGTTGTTGTTCGTTCGCACGTAAACGGCGTAGTGAATCGTCTCGGTCCAGTGAGCGGCGTTCGGCAGGTGGAAGGTGAACGAATCGTTGCCATTGTTGCCGGTCGAGACGTAGAACGTGTCGTTGAGACGCAGGATCATGGTGTCGATGTGCGCAAATGCGAAGCCACCCACCATGCTGCAACGAACAGCCAGCGAGACGAACGTGTCGTAAGCGAGCGACGGCGTCATCACGGTGTCACGGAGGATCATTCCGGCCATCAGGATGAAGGAGTCGGTGACACGCGTATCCGGGTGAACGTTGATGTTTGAGGTCAGGGTGTCCTGCATCGCGATCCGAGGCTTGATGATCGTCACCGTGCGCGCGCTCAGAACGGTGTCAGAGGGACCGGAGACGCGATACCTGGAGAGCGTGTGGTTGCCCGGGAACGCTCCACGAATCTGACCGTTCACGGGCGCGTTGTTGTTCGTCCGTACGTAGACGCGGTAGGTCAGCGTGTCAATCCACGACGAGACGTTCGGCAGGTGGAAGGTGAAGGAGTCGATGCCATCGTTGCCGGTGGAGACATAGACCGTGTCGTTGAGCTGCAGGAGGATGGTGTCGATGTGCGCAAACGCAAACGTGTTCGCCATGCTGCAACGCAGAGTCAACGTCACGAAGGAATCATGCAGCGACGGAGTTAAAAGCGTATCGCGGAGGATAACGCCGGCCATCAGGATGAACGAGTCTGTCACGCGGGTATCCGGGTGCACCGAGAGGTGCGTGGTCAGCGTATCGACGATCACGACCTGGGGCTTCACTATGGTGACAGTCCGCGCGCTGAGGACGGTATCGGAAGGACCGGAGACCCGATAGGTGGAGAGCGTGTGGTTGCCGGGGAACGCCCCGCGGATCTGGCCGTTCACGGGCGCGTTGTTGTTCGTCCTAACGTAGACGCGGTAGGTCAGCGTATCGATCCACGACGCGGCGTTCGGCAGGCGGAAGGTGAAGGAGTCGATGCCATCGTTACCGGTAGAGACATAGACCGTGTCGTTGAGCTGCAAGAGGATGGTGTCGATGTGTGCAAAGGCAAACGTGTTCGCCATGCTGCAACGAAGGCTCAGGGTCACGAAGGAGTCATGCAGCGACGGGGTCAGGAGTGTGTCGCGCAGGATGACACCGGCCATCAGGATGAACGAATCCGTGACGCGGGTATCCGGGTGAACGGAGAGGTGAGTGGTCAACGTATCCACGATGGCCACCTGCGGCTTCACGATGTCAACCGTCCGTGCGCTCATCACCGTGTCGGACGGACCTGCAAACCGATACGTCGAGAGAGAATGAGTGGCCGGGAAGGCGCCACGAATGCGGCCATTTACCGGCGCGTTGTTGTTCGTGCGGACATAGACGCGATAGGTCAGCGTGTCCACCCAGGACGCGGCATTCGGCAGGCGGAATGAGAACGAGTCGATGCCGTCGTTGCCCGTGGAGACGTAGAGCGTGTCGTTGAGCTGGAGGAGGACCGTGTCGATGTGCGCGAAGGCAAATGTGCCCGTCATGCTGCAACGCACCACGAGGCTCACGATGGAGTCGTTCATCGCGGGGGTCAGGAGCGTGTCGCGCAGCAGGACGCCCGCCATCAGGATGAACGAGTCGGTGACGCGAGTGTCGGGGTGAACGGATAGGTTGGTAGTCAGGGTATCGATGATGGATATCTGCGGCTTCATCATCGTGACGATGCGCGCGCTCATGACCGATTCGGCCGGGCCGGCCAGGCGGAAGACCGAAACCACCGAGTCCGTGGTGATGATGCCGCGGACCTGGCTGTTGATCGGCGCGTTGTTGTTCGTGCGGACGTGGACCGAGTAGGCGATCGTGTCCACCCAACGCGTGTTGGGGAGAAGGAACTCAAACGAGTCGGTCCCGTTATTTCCCGTGGAAACGTAGAGCGTGTCGTTCAGCTGCAGGAGAACGGTATCGATGTGGCTGAACATGAAGCCGTTGCTCATGCTGCACGAGACCGTCACCCGGAGAAGGGTGTCGTAGGCGAGCGCAGGCGTCAGCTGGGTGTCCTTGTACAGAACGCCCGCCATGAGAGTGAAGGAGTCCTGGATTCGCGTATCAGGATGAACGCTGATGTTCGTGACGAGCGTATCCGCGATGACCACCCGGGGCTTCTGGATCGTGACCGTCCGCGCGCTCATCACGTTATCGGCGGGACCGGCCAGGCGGAAGACAGGGACGACCGAGTCGGTCGTGATGATGCCGCGAATCTGGCCGTTGAACGGCGCGTTGTTGTTGGTGCGGACGTAGACGGCGTACGAGAGCGTGTCTACCCAGCGCGTATTCGGAAGGAGGAAGCCGAAGGAGTCGGTCCCGTTGTTGCTCGTCGAGACATAGAAGGTGTCGTTGAGCTTGAGGATGACCGTATCGATGTGAGAGAACAGGAAGCCGCCCGCCATGCTGCAACTGACGGTAACCGAGACCAGGGTATCGTAGGGCAGAGCCGTGGAGAGTTGGGTGTCCTTGTAGAGGACACCTGCCATGAGAATGAAGGAGTCGGTCAGGCGCGTGTCCGGATGAACGGTGATGCTGGTAGCAAGAGTGTCCTGAAGGACGACCCGAGGCTTGAGCATGGTGACGATCCGCGCCGCGGTCGAGTCAGCAGACGGACCAGCCAAACGCCAGCGAGTCGTGATGGAATCCGTCTGGATCTGTGCCTGGACCGTTCCATTGATCGGCGCATTGTTGTTGGTCTTCACAAATATGGTGACGGAGCATCCGTTCGTGAAGGTCTCCGCGAGCCCACCACCGTACCCGATGCCGTAGGTATCGGGACCGGTGCTTCCGGTCACGTGGAGACGGCCGTTGACGATGAACAGGACGGTGTCGATGTGGGTCGCGTTGAGCCCGCCGCCGAAGAGGAGGCGCGTGGCCAGGCGCGTGACGGAATCGAGCGCAAGCGGCGTGGAAAGGAGGGAGTCTGGCAGGATGGAATAGGTCGCGAGAACGAAGCTATCCGTGACGCGGGTATCCGGGTGAACATTGATGGCGGGAAGAATCGAGTCCTGGAGGTGGAGGCGCGGCCGGTTGACCGTGACGATGCGGCTTCCAAGGAGCGAGGCGGAAAGACCCGTATCACGGAAGCGAGTGAAGATGGAATCGATGGGCACCTGGGAGCGGACGGTGCCGTTCACGGGGGCGGTCTCGCGGAGGTTGACCCAGACGCGGAAGTTGGTCGAGAGACCAAATCCAGAGGCCGTCGTTCCAAACTGAGCCGTCCAGCTGTCGGTTCCGGCGATCCAGACGCCTGTGATGGTGTCGCCGTCGACCTCGATGGCCACCGACTCGATGTCGGTGTGGCGCATGGTGCCGCCGAGAACGAGGCCGACCGTGAAGCGATTGACCGTGTCATTCGCGAGCTGGGGCGTCAGGAGGGTATCGGCATCGATGGTTCCGGCAGCCAGCAGGAAGGGCGCTTGACCGGTGACCTGCGAGTCGGGGAAGACCACGAGGTTCGTCAGGGACGAGTCCGTGGCCGAGACGCGCGGACGGGTGAAGGTGTCCGTTCGCGACGGGCCGATGACCACCGTGTTCGCGTGGCGGAAGCGGGTCTGCACCGAGTCGAGGGGGATCGTGCAGGAGAGGGTGGATTGGAACGGCGGGTAGCTGACCGTCGCGACGACCCGGAAGGTGTCAAAGGTACCGAGCGCGGCAATCGGAACCGTCGTGATCACGGGGGCATTCCAGGAATGCTGGATGCCGCCAGCGACGCCGAGGTCAACGCGGATGTCGGCGGCGCCGGGGCGGCCAACGAGGAGCCACGCGCTGTCGACATACGCCGCGGCGGTGCCGCCGAAGTTGACGCCGAACTTGGCCAGCGAGTCGCCGACCGTGCGCGTTTCACCCTGGAGCGTGCCGTGCAGGATCGTGATAGGGGAGCCGCCGGCGGCCGAATCCTGGTGCCGATACTCGTTGGAAAGGACGTTGAAGCCCGTGGAGTCGGCATAGACCTTGAACTGGTAGGACGCAAACTGGATGGCCTCGCCGTTCGAGGGCAGGTTGGAGGTGCTGCCGGGGTTCGGCTTGACGTCGACACCATACGTATCGATCAACACGGAGAAGATCGTGTCGGCGAGCAGGAGGTTGTTCTTGGTGTGGACGACGATGACGTGCGACTCCGCACCCGTGCCGATGACGCGGGTGAAGCCGGACAGGGCGTAACGCGCAAAGTCGGTGCCGGAGGAGTCGGGGGTCGTCGAAGAAGCGACGATGGTCAGGTCGCCGGCATCGCGAATCTGGTTGTTGTTCGCGTCGAGGACGAGCTGAACGGTGTCAATGATGTCCGTGAACGCCGTTACGCCGGCGCCCTTCATGAAGCGAACGCGGACGGCAACGAAGGTATCGGAACCGGCTTCGCCCTGGACGCCGAAGGCGCCGAGGGTGTTCAGGTAGAACCGGTTGACTCCGCCGGGAACCAGCGTCGTGTCGGTCGTGGTGGTCGTGATGTAGTTGACGAAACTATCCCCGCGGAAGGCATCTCTCGCGGCCTGGGCTTGACCCGGCAAGGCCACGATGAGCGTTGAAAGCATGAGACCAAGAAGAAGGAACTTCACCGAATTACGCATTACTGGATCACCCCTTTCGGGCTGGAATTGGCGCGGAGACACTCGTCGCTACGACGAGGGCGCAAGTTGTCGTTCACGTTCGAAAGCGCTTGTTGCAACGACACGCGTTGCCTCCACAAAGAGGGTATACCTCGCTATCCGAGGTATGGATCCCTGCATGATTTGTCCGGGTGAAAGCTCAAAAACTCCCGAAAGGTGACAACCCCCCGAAGGTCGAAGCTCCCCGGACCAGAGAGTTTTATCGGAGAACCCGGGGGAAGGTCAAAGCCTTTTGCGAGTTTTTCTCATTTTGATCGTCCCGCACGACAAGCGGCGAGGAGTAGGATTTGCTAGTTATGCACGTTTCGTGCCAGACTCGATCGCGGGTATTTGGCCCGACGACCCCGACCCAAGGGACCTAATTTAGGCCGGGAAATGGGCGAGAGACTGCATGGTAATGGCTGTATCGAATCGGACTGTTACTGACAGCCTGCTCGCCTTACCACCGGTATGGGGGTCATTGCCGGGAGTGGCAGGAAGAGACGCGGTCACGCCAACCTCGCGTAACGCCTCCAGGATAGCGCGCCCCCAAGCATCTTCGTCGAGCCCGGCCGCAATCACCAGGCGATCGTTAACACCCACGAGCAGTTTATCCATGGAGAACTTCAGACGGCCAGAGAGCGATGGTGCTGATTCCAGCAACGCACAGGCGGAAAGTAGTCGCTTCAAGTCCGGCGCCAGCCCCTGACTTCGGCGAGACTGGTAGAGCAAACCCAGGCGGCCGTCTTCGCGGTCGGTCATCAGGTGCCCATCATGTCCGGCAAGCAAGACTCCTGGCCCCTGGTGCACGTGGCCATAATCGGCCACATCGATCCAGGTCCCCTCCAGGGCCGAATCGCGGATCCAACCCTGGAAGATGGGGATGAACTCGGAATCACGGACCTGGTCCATTCCCTCCTGAGCAAACGCCTTAATATAGATGCGCGCCGGCCAGTTCATGACCGCGCTCCCGCGGTAGCGGCGCCGAGACCCGGAGGAGTGGTCGACACCAGCATTCTCTGGTTGCAGGCGTGAGCGGCCTCGATAAACAACTGGGCCTCCTCGACGAGCTGATGAGCTCCATCCAGGGTCAGCTTCTCGGCATCCGAAGGAGTCGATAGCAGCTGTTGAGCCGCGAAGAGATACTGGCCGAACTTGCCTCCAGAAAAGGGGTCGAAGAAGAGCTGGGTATCATAGAACCTGATCCTAAACTCCTCCACAATCACATCTGCATCATCGGAAATATCACTAAACTTGTTTTTTATCAGTCCCTTAGCGGCTATTACCATCGAACGATACGCCGCCTGTGCCGCTTTATACACACGCTCACTGTCACTGTTCTTTTCCGCTTCTTCCAGTAGCAAGTGAGCCTCAAAGACCTCGCGTTCGGCTGCGGCTAGGTCGAAGTCGGCGGCACTGATGACCTCGCCCGCACACTCCCCTTTTCCCAGGTCCGAGATCGTGAACTCACGGGAGTCGGCCCAGTCCCGGTACAGGTCCGGGGCCTTATCGTGGTCGGGCACCTGCATGAGATCCTCGATCATCTCCTTGGACGCTCGCTTCCCGATACGCGCCGTGAACTCACGGAAGCTCTCTCCTCCTGTCCGATCAGCAATGTACCGCGCTATGAACCGATCCACGACCTCGGGGATGCGCTTCGACGGGACGGCACCGATCGCCAACCCGAAGTGGGCACCGTTCTCGCTCCACTGGCCGCCCAGGAGAACCTGAAAGTGCGGGACCGAGAAGCCACCAATCGTGCGGCTGGAGCCATAAAACCCGAGGTCGGCCACATGGTGCTGACCGCAGGAGTTGAAGCACCCGCTCACCTTGATCCGCATGTTCCGAACGGCCTCGTCCAGGTGGAGCTGCCGCGCGGCCAGGCGCTGACGTAGTTCCCCGGCGAGGCCTCGCGAGGACGCCATCCCGAGCTTGCAGGTATCGGTGCCCGGGCAGGCCACCACGTCGACGATGGTCTCGGCCCCCGGCTCCGCCAGGCCGATCGCGCCCAGCTCGCCATGGAAAGCCACGAGGTCCGACTTGGCGATCCAGCGAAAGACGAGGTTCTGCTCCACCGTCGTGCGCACCGTCTCCCGGCACCACTTCCGCGCCATCGTGGCGAGCTTTCGGAACTGGTGCGCTGACGCATCTCCGAGCGGGAGTGTCACCGTTACTGCCGCGTACCCTGCTTGTCGCTGGGACTGGACGTTCGTCGAAAGCCAGGCTCGAAACCGAGGATCAGCGCTCTCCGGGTATTCATCATGACGGGTTTCCCGAGCGGGTTCCTCGACCTTCTGGTCCGCCAGGGGGATCCAGGCGGTCCAGGCGGGGTCGGGCGCGAGCGCCCGACGTTCCTCGGCCACGAGTCGGCAGAACTCGTCCCATCCCAGCTTCTTGATGAGAAACTTCAGCCGGGCGGCGGCACGGTTCTTCTTCTCGCCGTGCCGAGCGAACACGCGGGCCACGGCCTGGGCGAGCGGCAGAATCTCTTCCTGCGGCACGAACTCGGCGTAGAGGCGGGCCGGAAACGGGACCGCGCCCAACCCTCCGCCCATGTAGACGCTGAATCCCTTTTCCTGTTTTCCTGCGACCTCGCGAATCCTGGCGACCAGGCCCAGGTCATGGATCGAGACGATCCCGCAGGCCTTGTCCAGGCAACCCGAGAAGGCGATCTTGAACTTGCGCCCGAAATCCTGGGTATCCCGGTGCCCGAGGAGAAAGGCCGCCATCGCTGCCGAGGCCGGTGTCACGTCATAGGCCTCGCCACAGCAGACCCCGGCGACGGGGCAGCCCGTCACGTTGCGCACGGTATTGCCGCAGGCCTCCCGGGTCGTGATTCCCACCGCGGCCAGGCGGCGCATGAGATCCGGGGTGTCCTCGATATGCACGAAGTGCAATTGGATGTCCTGCCGCGTCGTCACGTGCAGAATCCCATCCGAGTATTCCTCGGCCAGGTCCGCCAGGATATCCATCTGCGCGGCATTCAGACCGCCAAAGGGGATCTTGATCCTCTGCATCCCGGGGGCATGCCAGAGCGTATTCGGCCCCTTGGTCTCGGCGTCGGCGGGATACGGTATGGTCCTCGTTGAGCGCCCATCATGACGCTGGCCGTTGTCATAGCGCTGGCCGTACGTGCCCCGACGCAGGCGCGTCTCCGCGAAGACCTTCTCATCCATGCGGCCGGCCTTGCGGAGCTGAATCTCCCGCTCGTAGACGTCAATCTCGGCTCCCAGCGGAGTCTGCAGACGGTCCGCGAGAGCCTCTTTCCAGCTGGCAGGGCGAAGGGAATTCGTAGTCATGACCGGTAAGTATAGCGGCCCGGTCGCCGGCCTGACAAATCGAACCGTTGCAGTACGATTTAAACCGGGAGTGGCGTCATCAGGTTGCCCTAAGGCCTAGGCATGAATTCGCACCACGGAGACCACAGGGACCACGGAGCAGGGCAAAGAGAGTAAGCAGAACCCACGATGAGCACCGCACGGTTATCTCGCAGTTTGTCGTTGGAACAGCGACGAGCTCGGAATCGCCAATACCCTGTTTCCTGCACTGTATGGCTAATTTCCGTGCTCTCTGTGGTCTCCGTGGTGAAAAGTGCAGATGATTCAGGCTGAAATCTTCTGTCGGAGCATGCCCGGAATCGTTCCCTAGGCGCGAGGCGACCTCGGGCCGAAGAGCGCGGTACCAATCCTCACGACGGTCGCGCCCTCGCGGATGGCCTCCTCGAAGTCCGAGGACATGCCCATCGAGAGCGTCTTGAGGCCGTGGCGTTCGGCGAGCGCGCGCAGGGCCGCGAACCATCGCCCAGGTTCCTCGTCATCCGGAGGAACCGTCATGAGGCCGCCGACCGCGATCATCTCCAGGCCATGCGCATGTTCGAGGAGAGCGGCAAGGCCTTCGGGCAGGACGCCGTTCTTCCCCGCCTCCTTACCGATGTTCACCTCCACGAGACACGCCACGGGCGCCGACGCCCGCTTCGCGATCTCATCCAGTTCCTCGATACGGGCCACCGAGTGAAACAAGGCGACGACCGGCAGGAGGTCGCGCACCTTGCGCCGCTGCAGCGTTCCCTGGTAATGCCATCTCGGCGCCACCAACTCCGGCCCCAGGGACGCCGCCTTCGCGAGAAGTTCCTGGGCGTAGTTCTCGCCAAAGTCGGTGATGCCCAACCCCATCGCTTCCCTTACGGCCTCGACGGGTTGACCCTTCGAGACCGCGATGAGCCGCACGGCTTCGGGATCGCGCCCGGCGGCGCGCGCTGCCTCCGCCATGCGCGCCCGGATCGACGCCAGGCGTTCCACGAGGGGCGCATCCGGGGCGAGAGTGAGAGTCACCGCCAGGCTCGTCAGCCGCAGCGAGGCGCGGGGTTGGTGAAGCCGAGAGCGGTGCGCGTGGACATGAGCTTCTCCACCTGGTTCGCGCCCAGCGGTTGCGGGCCTCCGACCATGCGCGAGAGGATCAGGATCCGCGCCGCGTGATCGATCGATTCCATCCGAAGGTAGGCTTCCATCACCGACTTGCCGACGGTGAGCGCGCCATGATTCTCCAGGAGAATAGCATCGGCTCGCACGACGTGATCGCGGATGGAGTCCGGGACCTCGTGCGTCGACGGGGTGGCATAGGGGGCGAGCGGCACCGAGCCCAGGGCGACGATGATCTCGGGGATCACGCACTCCGTCAGCCCGAGCCCCGCGGTCGCGAACGCGGTCGCATGCGGAGGATGGGCATGACAAACAGCCTCGACGTCGGCGCGCAACTGGTAGGCCACCAGGTGCATCTTGACCTCGCTGGAGGGCTTGAACCGCGAGCGGGAAACCATCTTCCCGTCCAGGGTCATCTCGACCAGGTGCTCGCGACGCAAGTCGCCCTTGGGAACCCCGGAGACGGTCGCGAGGATGCGATCGTCGTGGAGACGGACGGAGAGATTACCATCGGTTCCGGAGATGAGGCCGCGCTGCCAGAGCCGACGCCCGGCCTCGATGAGATCCCGGGCTTTCTCCGCGGTGCTCATCGAAACTCCTTCAGATCGCCGGCCTGGATCTGGCCTAGGAGCCGCGAGACGAGCCGCTCCTGGCCCCGTTTCACAACGAGGACAACATCGCGGTGCCGGATGATCGCCACGTCCTCGACCCCGACGGCGGCCACGAGCCCGGCATCGCTGTCGATGATGTTATGCCGCGCCTCGCACCCCACGAATCTCCCGCGCACGGCATTGCCCACGGAGTCGCGCGGAAAAATGCGCGCCAGGGCTCCCCAATCGCCAAGATCGTCCCAGGAGAAATCACCGCGCACGGCGAAGGATTCCCCTCCTGCCTCCAGGAGCCCGTGATCGACCGAGACCGTGGGAGCCTCTTCGAACGCGGACTCATCGCCTCCGCGCACGGCCTCGAGCACCCGGTGGAGCTCCGGCAGGTACTGCTCGACCAGGCGCAGATACACTCCAGCGCGGACGACGAAGATGCCGCTGTTCCAGAGAGCCCCATCCTCCACGAGCCGTACCGCGCGCTGGGCGGGCGGCTTCTCGACAAAGGAGGAGATGGCAAAGCCGGGCATCGAGGGCAAGGGGTCACCGGGGACGATGTACCCGTAACCCGTCTCGGGCCGCGAAGGCGCGATGCCGATGCAGACGATCCCAGGGCGCGCCGAAGCAAGCGCGGCGGCGCGAGCGATGGCGTCGCGGAACCGCGCCGCGTCGGGAATATGATGGTCGGCAGGAAGGGCCACGAGCACGGCGTCCGGCTTCGCGCGGACGGCGGCCAGACCAAGAGCAGGTGCCGTGGATCGCGCCACGGGCTCGGCTACCAGCTCCACGGCGGGATTGATCCCCTCAAGCGCGGCGCCCACCTGGCGCGACGCCTCCGGGGCGGCCACCACCATCAGGCGGCTCGCGATGGGCGCAATGCGCGCGGCGGTCTCTCGCACCATCGGATCCTCGCCGATGAGGGCCAGGAGCGGCTTGGCGGCGCCTCCACGGGCGCGAGGCCAAAACCGATCGCCGCGGCCTCCCACGAGCAAGACGGCAACAAGAGCGGGCGACGGGGTCATGGCGCGAGTCTAGCGTTATCCCCGGCGGGCATAAACAGGTAAACCCGCCGGCGCTCCGGAGAACTCAATCGCCGCCGGCATCCAGCCAACGGGCGAAGAGCTGATCGCGCAGGGCCGCTGGCAGGGAGGGATTGAACCGATCCCTCTCGGGGGGAGTGATGGTCTCGCCCGTCGACTGCGCGGCGCGAAGCGCGGCGCCAAGCGCCAGGGGCTCATCGGCCCGCGGCCTCACGATGACCATGCCGGTCAGATCCGCAACGAGTCGCACGAGCATGTCGCCGCGCGTGTAACCGCCGGCCACAGAAAGTTCCGTCACGGCTCCCTCTCCTGCCAGGTCGGCAATATGGCGGCGCACCGCCGCGCCCACCGACTCCAGGGCGGCTCGCGCCACCTGGGGCCGACGCGTGCCGTGAGTGAGACCACGAATCGAGAGTCCATCCCCGCGCGGAGCCATCCTCACGCCCGCCGAGTCCCGCACGACCGCGGCCGTGCGCTCCAGTTCATCCAGCGACTCGAAGAGCCCGAACCGATAGAGCAGGGCGCGAACGGGTTCCAGGACCTCGGTGCATGGCGCCCAGGCGATGCGGCGCGCGTTCCCGCCGCTGTCGACGGCCTCCAGCGTCTCCCCGAAGTCGGCCCCCTCCACGTAGACGCGGGCGCGGTCATCGAGAATGAGCCAGGTGCGGCCCGCACCCGGAGCATAGAGCGGAAAGAGCGCGGCCGGCTCCCACCCAGACCAGGCCAAGGGGGCCCCTCCCGCGAAGGGAAACGTGAGGTGAACGAGCTGGTCGCCGGCGAAGCGCGCGCGCGTCACGTCATCCGGCGGCGAGAGGGCCAGACCCACGGCCTCGCACGGCGGCAGGCGATTCGGGAGCGAGCCCAGGGCGCCCTGGATCGCATCGACGATGGCGGCTGAACGCGAGGGTTCGCGCGCCGGCAACTCGCGATCCGCGCGCGCGACGACACCCTTTCCAGGTTGCCAGGCGACCGCCTCCACGCGCGAGTTCACGGCAATGCCCACGTAAACCTTCATGCTCGAATTTCCTCCTTTCCCCACGCCGCTCCTCCCGCCCCGGGAGCGAAACAGCGCGTCCCGAGAGCGTTCGCCGATCGCACATTCACGCGCGCACCCAGGCCAGGGACTCGAAGGGGCGGCCGGTCCTGAGGCAATGTTCCTGCCATGCGGAGGACGCCGGAAGCTCCGGCGGGGCGATGCCAGCGAACGCCGGCGCCTCGGCGAAGATCGCACGTGTCCACTCCACCAGCGGATTCTGATCGGTCACGACGTGAACCATGGCGCCCCTGGGCATGAGCGAAGAGAGCTCAGCGACCAGGGATGGCTGAACGATCCGACGCTTGTGGTGCCTCGCCTTGAACCAGGGATCGGGAAAGAAGAGGTAGACCGCGTCGATGCGCCCGGTCGGCGTGAACTCGGCCAGGCGCCCGGAAATGTTGCCCCAGAGCGCCAGGACATTCCCCAGGCCCGAGGCGCGAACGGCGGCGGCCGCGTCCAAGGCCACCGGCTTTCGGATCTCGGTGCCCAGGATGTTCCATCCCGGCCGGTTCGTCCCGTGCGCGATCAGAAACTCCCCCTTGGCCGACCCGAACTCGAGCGCGAAGGGCCTCGAAGGATCGCGAAAGACGGAGGACCAATCCGGGGGCGCGAGGTCGGGAAAGCGCCGCAGGGGATTGGCGTGTGTGCGCACGCGCATCGACATGCCGACGCGACTATAGACTATAATCGCGCGGCGGACAGGACGAATGCACCTCAAGGACCGATATGTGATCGCATGGAGCGTCCTTGGCTGGACGATGGCGGCACCGTTCGTCATGCGGCGAGGGCCGGTGCGCGCATTCGAGACCTGGCGGCGCGAGCGACCACCGGTCGCGCGATTCGGGTCCGAGGACCTGATCGCGATCGCCGACGCCATCCTCCTTTGCCGCGTTGCCGGGCGACTCCTCTTCCGGACGCGATGCCTCAAGCGCACGCTCGTCCTCTGGCGGCTCCTGCGCGCCCATGGCCACGATCCCCACGCGCTCATCGGCCTGGATCGCGAGGGCCGAGGTCTGGCCGGGCACGCATGGCTCGAGCTCAACGGGCAAAGACTGAAGGATCCTGTCTTCACTCCTCCCCGCGATTTCGTCCCGTTCCTCTCGATCGGCGATCACACCCTGGCCCTGACCGGACCGCGAGACGCCATCGTCGACCGGCCGCGGAGCGCGGCTGTCTCCACGCTGCCGGTGTCCTGAGACATGCCCTCGATCACGCTCAAGCTTGCCGGCCGGACGGTCCACTTCTCGAGCGATCGAGAGGACCCGGCCTGGAGCACGGTGGCCGAAGACCTTGCCGGGCACGCCTCATCGGCATCCCACGGAGATACACCTGACGCCACGATCGTGATCCACCCCCGCGGGTGGCACGAGCCTTCCCCCCTGCTCCTGCCGCCGGACGCCCGCATGATGCGCTCGGGAGGCCGGAAGGTCTTCGCCGGGCCCGCGGGCTCCGACGTCTTCTACATCGACTTTCACGAGAACGCGTTCTTCCGGATCGAGAGCCGACAAGCGGAGGGCGTCTGCTACAGCGACGAGCGCGTGGACCCGATGTTTTGGACCGAACTTTCCATCAACCACGTGCTCTTCATCCTCCTGCGACGTCTCGGGATCTTCCCCCTGCACGCCGGGGGCGCGATCGCGCCCGACGGCACCGCGATCCTCTTCACCGGGGATAGCGGCTCGGGGAAGACGACGGCGGCCCTGAGGCTGGCCGCGGCTGGATGGCCCTGGCTCGGCGACGATCTCGTCCTCTGGGAGAGGGACGGAACCATCCACCCGCTCGCCAAGATTCCCGCGGCTACGCGTTGGACCGTCGAACGGTTAGGCCTGGAGGAACGTGTGCGCGGCGAGCGACGGACAGGCAAACGTCTCCTGGCTTCCTGGCCGACCGCGAACCCGAGCTCGCGGCACCGGATCTACCTCGTCGGTGCCGCGACCGATGGTAAGAACCGCTGCGAGCCGGTCGCGCCAGAGCTGGCTTCCCACGTGCTCTCGATGCAGACTGCGTTCTGCGCCACGGACGAGTTGACCGGCGCTCCCACGCCCGATCTCGCGCCGTTCACAAACCATCTGCAAAGACTCTGGGTCGGCGACCTCGACGGCCTGCCGGAGTTTCTCTCCAAGACCGGGGCCGCGTAGAAGCCAACAGCCCCTCAGCGAAGGGTGCGAGCCCTGCGTTCGCGATCGGGCGGGAACGCGAAGAAGCTGGATCGCGTCTCGGAGCCCAGTGACCAGCTCCAGAGATCGGGCTCCTGGTCGCCGTCGTAGGCAAAGCAAAGCGGGATCGGTTCCCCGGCGGCAACCGCGCGCGATGCCACCGGCAGGAGCGTGCGAAACCAATGCTGGCCGGGCCAGGCGTCAGCGGGCGCCTGGGAGAGCACGATCCCCGGCGCGAGTTCCGCCTCCCACCAGATCATCACCGCGTTCAGAACGGCATCGCGATCCGGCGTCAGCAACACGGTCGCCGCATGCCGATCGTCCGTGGCCTCCGCCAGTTCGATCCAGGGGAGCGGAACGCCGGGACCAATCAAGGCGGCATGCGGCTCGCGGTCCAGGAGAGGGTGATGGTCCATGCAGGCGGCCAGAGGCGACCAATCAAGGTCGAAGTGCGGGGTTCTCCAGAAGGCGGATGCCTGGTCGACGCGCTCCGAGAAGCACGGCGCGGCGTGAAAGCGGACGCGGCTCGGGATGAGCCTCCCCCCCGGCTTGAGAAAGCGGCGAGCCGCGGCAAAGATGGGGATGATCTCCTCCTCCAGGAGAATGTTCCCAATCATCTCGCTGACGATGACATCGACCGGTGCGATGGCATCCGGCGCCAGGGTCTTGACGTTACCATGGCGAAAGTCGATCGAAGCGTTGTTGGCGCGCGCCATCGCCCGCGCGTAGTCGAACATGTCGGACTCTTCGACGGCGACGACCTCGGCTCCCAGTCGCGCGGCATGGAGAGCGAGGATCCCGGTGCCCGTTCCCACATCGAGCACGCGGCATCCCGGCGTCACCGCGGATTCGATCGCCCGAAAGAACGCCCGCGTGCGCGGCTCATCCCCGACGAGCGCGGCGTGATACTCAAGCACGGCCGTGACCGCTCAGATAAGACGAACCACGAAGGGGCTCGCGGGGACTCGACATAGACAACATCAGAAGCTCACATGGAGCGATGGGCATTGGTGTTCCTTCGTGGTCAATGTCCGCGGAAGAGAACTCAGCCCGGGATCATCCAGGGAGGAGGAGCGGCGGCGCCTTCGCCGCCCGTGCACTGGTCGGGGTCGGTGCACCCGATCGAGTTCTGGACGCCGGTCGAAGCCTGGTAGAACTCGATCCGGCCCTCGGGCTTGCGATACCGCGTCAAGACGGGCCGCGACCAGGGGCGAAGGGCGGACGGCCTGCCGGGATTCGAGGGCGTCATGCGACCTGCCGGACCGCAACGCGCGGCGGAACGGCATCGAGCCCGAGCCAGGCCGCGGTGATCTCGCAGTGGCGGGGTGAGGGTTCGTCATAGCGCCCGGTGGCCTGGTGGAAGTGTCCCATGCAACGAAAGCGGCAGTCCGAGAGCATCGAGCAGGAGGAACAGGTCTCCATCGTCTTCCCCTTGTTGAGTCGAATCTCGTTGAGCCGGCGCGAGTGGCGCCAGACCTCCTGGAACGGCATGTTCCGTATGTTGCCCACGGCCTCGGCGACCTGGGAGCAGGGAAAGAGGTCGCCCAGGGGGCCGATGGCAAATCGGCTCCATCCCATGTTGCACATCGTGGGATACTGATCATCCTCGCAGGACATCTTGGAGAGCTCGGGGCGACCCGTCAGCTCGGTGTACGTGGCCTCGACGCCCCGAATTTCCTCCATGGTCAGGCGATCTTCGAGAAAGCCGTCGTTGCCCGGGACGAACCGCGGAAGCAGGTGATAGGACGGCGCGAAGATGACACCCGCCTCGCGGCTGAGCGCGGCGAGGCCGGCCAGGCCCGGGAGCGTGGTTCTCAGGAGCGACATCTTGACGACGGTCTTGATCCCGAGGCGGGCCGACGTCAGGACGCGAGGCCAGGCTTTCGCGAAGGCGCCCTTCTGCTTCACGAAGGGATCATGAACCTCCGGCGTGCCGTGTATGGAGAAATGGATCTCGGTGACTTCCCTGTCCTTCAGGAAGGCGATGTCGTCGTCGGTCATGATGGTGCCGTTCGTGAAGAGTTCGAAACGGAACCTCAGTCGCGACGCCTCCTCGACGATCGTCCGCCACCCGCGGTGCACGAGGGGTTCTCCACCGCTGAACGTCAACTGCAGGGTCCCCGCCGCCCGGAGTTCGCCGAGGATGCGTATCCATTCCGCGGTGGACATCTCGCCGCCAACCGGCAGACCAATCCTGTAGCAGTGCTCGCAGGCCAGGTTGCACTTCTCGGTGAGGTGGAGGTGACCCATCACGGGGACAACCTTGCGCTCGAGGCGCCGGAAGAGATCGTCCTGGACCCCCTCGGCGATCATGCGGCGACGAGCAGTTCTTCGCGGAGAAGATCGTCGAGGAGCTCGGCGAGATCCTTCTCGGCGGTATCGGGCTCGACCTCGAACTCGTCGAGCACCTTCCGGAGAATTTCCTCCCGGGTCAGCGTGACGCCGTCGAGGCTGGTCCAGATGACGCTCCCGACGGTATCCAGGGAGTAGTAGGTCGTGGACTTGATCTTGAGGATCACGACCTCGCCGTCGATGGTGCGCCAGGCCAGGTCGGGATTGATGCGATACGCGGTGGAATCCACGAGCAAATGGTACCTGAGGGATGCTGTTCGCGCAACCCGGCGCCGCGCTCTCGAGCGGCGGCGGACGGGACGGCAGGCCTTGACACCAGCGGAGTTTGAGGTTAAAAAGGAACGTCATTTTCGGGGTAACCATTCACGACCCTCCCGGCTACCATCACGACTGCCCCGGCAAAGCCGGGACAGCCGCATGGCCGGAAAGGTCGCCGAGGAGGGTGCGCAGACAGCTCCTCCCCTCGGACGCCCCCCATCGCCTGCTTGAATGCGGGACAACGCGGAGGAACCTTGTGAAGTCAGGCATGTGGAGAGTATGGGTCATCCTCGCGGTGCTCGCCTGGTGCGGGTACGCGCTCTATCCCACCATCCAGTGGGCGCGGCTGACGCCGGAGCAGGCGGCGGCCAATCCCGAGGCGACGGAGGCCTTGCGGTCCCGTTCGGTCAACCTGGGCCTGGACCTGCAGGGCGGCATCCACCTGGTCCTTGGTATCAAGGAAGACAAGCTGCGGCAGAATCTCCTGCTGACCCTCAATCGCCGGCTCCCCCAGGTCTTCAAGGAGAAGGGCATCGCGGTCACGGGCAGTCGCACCGTCGAGAATGGGATCGAGTTCGAGGTCAACCCGGAGGCGCGCACGAGCCGGCAGGCCGACATCGAGGAGGCCATCCAGATCGTCGGCTACCTGGCCGCTCCCGAGTACGTGACGGATCCGGCGCGGCCGGATCGTGCCGTCATCGTCGCGCGGCTCGATCGCGAGCACTTCGAGCGCGAGGTGCGCGAGGCAACGGGGCGCGCGCTCGAGATCATCCGCAACCGCATCGACGCCTTCGGCGTGGCGGAACCCTCCATCCAGCAATCCGGCGACAACAAGATCGTGGTCGAGCTCCCGGGCGCCGCGGATCCCCAGCGTGCCCGTGACCTCATCGGCCGCACCGCCCAGCTCCAATTTCACCGCGTGCGCGACGACGCCGAGCTCAACGCGCTCCTGCCCGCGCTCGATCGTGGCGCCGGCGGCTCCCTGGCTCCGCTCGTGAGTTCCTCCGACCTCGGACAGGGCTACTGGGACATTCACATCAAGGCCGAGGACCGGGACAAGGTCGCCGCCATGCTGGCCTCGGACGCCGTGCGGGCCCAGATGCCCGCCGGCGCGCGCGTCTTCCTGGGCTCAGCCGAGGATGTCCAGGGCGTGAAGCAGGCCCGGCTGTACCTTCTGCAGGAGGAGCCCGCGATGACGGGCGAGAACCTGGAGATGGCGCGCATCACCTATGACGAACGAAACCGGCCGGCCGTCGCCTTCGAGTTCGGCTCGGAGGGAGCGGAGCAGTTCGGGGAGCTGACGGCCGAGCTGATGCGCGGGCAGAAACGTCTCGCCATCCTGCTCGACGACGTCGTCCAGTCCGCGCCGTCGGTGAAGTCGCAGATTCGCTCGCGCGGCGAGATCACGGGCACCTTTACCCACGAGGAAGCGCGCGACCTCGCGGTGGTGCTCCGCAGCGGCGCCCTCCCGGCGCCCGTCGAGGTGCTGGAAGACCGGACCGTCGGCCCGTCCCTGGGACGCGACTCGATCGCCAAGGGAGCGACGGCCGCGGCCGTGGGCTTCACCCTGGTCGTCCTCTTCATGCTCCTCTACTACAAGGTCTCAGGCATACTCGCGGACCTGGTACTCGTATTGAATGTCGCTCTCATGATGGCCGTCATGGCCGCGATGGGCGGCACGCTGACCCTGCCGGGCATCGCCGGCATCGTCCTGACGATCGGCATGGCCGTCGACGCCAACATCCTGATCTACGAGCGCATCAAGGAGGAGCTCCGGGGCGGCAAGGGCGTCTTCAGCGCGGTGAACGCCGGCTTCGAGCGCGCCTTCACCACCATCTTCGACGCCAACGTCACAACGCTCATCACCGCCGCCGCGCTCTACCAGTACGGCACCGGGCCCATCCGCGGCTTCGCCGTGACGCTCTCCATCGGCATCCTGACCTCGATGTTCACCGCCGTCTTCGTCTCCAGAGTCATCTTCGACCGCGTCATACTGCGCGCGGAACAGCCGAGGTTATCCATATGAGCCTTCTACACCCCGAGAATCCCTACCCGTTCGTCGAATGGCGCATGCGCGGCTACATCTTCTCCGCCGTGCTCATGCTCGTCTTCGTCGTTGGCAGTCTCTTCAGCGGCGGCGTGAAGCTGGGTATCGACTTCGTCGGCGGCACGTCGGTCATCGTGAAGTTCGACCAGGCCGTGGACGCCGCGATGCTGGCCGATCTCCGGGCATCCTTGGAACCCAAGGGCCTCGCGGGCAGTATCCGCACCATCGGCGGCGCGGGCTCATCGGCCGAGGAAGCGCGCGAGATCGCCATCGACATTCGCGGCACCCGCTGGGCCGACGACATGACCAACCGGTTCGAGGAGGCTCGCGCCGGGAAGACGCTCACCGTGGACGACCTCGACGCCGTCTTCGCCGGTTCTCTCGAACCCCGCTCTCTCCACGAACTCAAGGCCAACTTCCTCCCGCCTGCCGGAGACACCTCGGCCACTCCGCTCCACCAGGTCGCGACAGCCACGCACGGCGACCTCAACGAGGTCTTCCAGCGCATCTTCAACGAGAACATCGGGCTGAGCGTTCGGGAAGCCCTTGCCGAGAAACACGGGCCCCAGGAGGTCGGGCGCGAATTCGACATCAACAACATCGGCAACGCCGAGAACCTGGCGGCCGCCCTGGCGGAGCTCAAGCGCCGGCAGGCCGAGATCGCGATCGGCGCCGCCATCGACACGGCGACGGGGGCCCGTCCCTGGAAGACCGTCGAGGAATTCCTGAGTCGCGTCCAGCTGGAGGCCTTCGACGGTCCCTCCATCCGCCGCGAGATCTGGCACGAGACCCCGGCGGTCGCGGCCGGCGTCTCCGTCCTGACCGCCTCCCCCGCCGACCTCTCCAAGGCCTTCGTCTCGACGTTCCTGGAGCGGTTCCGCCGGAACGCGGAGGTCGTGACCGCCTACCGCGACCGCGAATTCGGCGGACTCTTTCCGTCGATGGACGTTGCCGCGTCCAAGGCGCCCGCAGACGACCCCGAGCTCCAGGCGCTCCTCAGGAACCACTTCGGCGCGGGGCGGTTCATCATCGCCTCCTCCGAGACCGTGGGCGCGGCCGTGGGCAATGACCTCATGTGGTCGGCGCTCTACGCCATCCTCGTCTCGATGCTGGGCATCGTCGTCTACGTCTGGTTCCGCTTCGAACTCCGCTACGGCGTCGGCGCCATCATCGCGCTCCTCCACGACACGGCGCTCACCCTCGGTCTCATCAGCTTCGCCGGCATCGAGTTCTCGATCCCGATCGTGGCGGCGGTCCTGACCGTGATGGGTTACTCGGTGAACGACACGATCGTCATCTACGACCGCATCCGCGAGAAGGTCGGCAAGGTCAAGGGGGCCCTGGACCCGCACATCATCGACCAGGCCATCACGGAGACCCTGTCCCGGACGACGGCCACGGCCGGCACCACGATCGTCTCGATCCTGGCCTTCCTGATGTTCGGCCCGGTCGTGACGCGCGATCTCTCGTTTGCCCTGACGTTCGGCATCTTCATCGGAACGTTCTCGTCGATCTTCGTCGCCGCTCCCATTCTCATCGAGTGGGAGCGCTTCGCCGCACGGAAGCGCTAGCGCCGGCGGCGCGATGAAACCGCCGCCGTCCGCTCGAATCCTTCCGTGAGCGAGGGCTCGGGATCGCGAACGACCACTTCCTCTTCATTGGATTCGTCCGGCCCGCGCGCCGACCTCGACCTCTCGACCCTGCAATCCATCTTCCTCGCGTACAGCCCCGAGGGCGACATCCGGCCGATCCAGAACGCCTACGCCTTCGCGCTGGCCGCTCACAAGGGACAGAACCGGAAATCCGGGGAGCCCTATTTCTCGCACCCGGTGGAGGTCGCCACGATCCTGGCCGAGCACCGGTTCGACGCCATCACGCTCTCCGCCGCGCTCCTGCATGACGTCCTCGAGGACTGCGACGTCACCTACGAGGAGCTGGAGACCGCGTTCGGATCGGAGGTGGCCGGGCTCGTCGCCGGCGTCACGAAGATCTCGACGATCTCGGAGCAGACCAAGCAGCAGACCCAGGCCGAGAACCTCCGGCGCATGCTCGTCGCCGTCGCCCGCGACATCCGCGTCCTGCTCATCAAGCTCGCGGACCGCCTGCACAACATGCGCACCATCGACGCGCTCGATCCGTCCCGCGTGGAGCGGCTCTCGCGCGAGACGCTCGAGATCTACGCGCCGCTCGCCTACCGCATGGGCATGAGCACGGTGAAGTCCGAGCTGGAAGACCTGTCGTTCCGACACCTGATGCCGGAGAAATACGCGGAGCTCGCCGGCGGCATGGAACAGCTCGTGGGGGAGCGGCGCCAGCACCTCGCGGACGCGGTCGAACTCCTCAAGAAGCGCCTCGCCGAGGCCGGGGTCAACGCCACGGTCTCCAGCCGCACCAAGGAGGTCTACAGCACCTACAAGAAGATGATGCGCCAGAACCGGCCGCTCACCGAGATCTTCGACCTCCTCGGGATGCGCGTCCTGGTGTCGACGGCCAAGGACTGCTACGGCGCGCTCGGGATCGCGCACACGCTCTGGAAGCCCATGCCGCGGCGCTTCAAGGACTACATCGCGATGCCCAAGCCCAACCTCTACCAGGCCCTGCACACGACGGTCTTCGGCCCCGCGAACACGCCGCTCGAGCTCCAGATCAAGACGCACCAGATGCACCTGACCGCCGAGGAAGGCATCGCCGCACACTGGAAATACAAGGCGGCCGGATCCGTCGACGAGCGGCTGGGATGGCTCAAGCGCATCCTCGAGTGGCAGAGAGAGGCCGTGACGCCCGAGGAGTTCATGGACTCCCTGCGCATCGACCTCTTCGCTGACCAGGTCTTCGTCCTGACCCCGAAGGGCGACATCCTCGAACTCCCCGCCGGATCCACGCCCATCGACGCCGCCTACGCCATCCACACCGAGCTGGGACACCGGCTGACGGGGGCCAAGGTGGACGGGCGGATGATCCCCATCTTCTCCCGGCTCAATTCCGGCGCCGTCATCGAGATCATCACGTCCCCGCAGGCCAAGCCGTCGCTCGACTGGCTCGACCACGTCCGCACTCCCCGCGCGCGTTCGAAGATCCGCCACCACCTGAAGGAGCGACAGGGAGAGGAACTGCGGCGCCGCGGCGGCGAACTCCTCCAGGCCGCCCTCAACAAGCTCCGCGCCGGCGTCTCCGTCGCCCAGCGGGACGAGCCGATCCAGAAGGCGGCGGAAAAGCTCACCTACGGCGACCTCGACGGACTCCTGGAGGCCATCGGCTTCGGCAGTGAGAGCGCGGAGAGCGCGGCCCGGAAGATCGCCGACGAGGTCCGGCGCGAGGCGGCGCAGAGCGCGGGCGCAGTGGCCGCGGCGACGCCGGCTCTGTCCGAGGCCCTCGCGGAGGGCCGGGGAGCGCGCGCGCGCGCGGAGGTGGGCACGGTCGTCGTGGAGGGGATGAGCGATCTCGTCATCCGGTTCGGACGATGCTGTAACCCGGTTCCCGGCGACGAGATCATCGGCTACCTGTCGCGGGGACGCGGCGTCTCGATCCACCGGACGAGCTGTCCCAACAGCCGCGCCCTGGCCGGCGAATCCGCGCGGCTCGTCAAGGCCAGCTGGTCCCGACAGGACGGCAAGTTCAGCGCGGGAATCTCGGTCGAGGGGAGTGACCGCATCGGGCTCCTGGCGGACATCACGACCGTGATCGCGCGCGAGGGCGGCAACATCCGGCAGGCCGAGGTCCGCACCCGCGGCATCGGGCGCGACCTCTTCGTCGTCGAGGTCGAGAACGCGGCGCACCTCGTCCGGATCATGCGCGCCCTGGAGGGTGTCACCGGCGTCCGTCGCGTAGTAAGATCCGGTGCCGGCTCATGACCTCTCCCCTCCCGCTCATCCGTTCCCTCTCGCACGCCCGCTTTGCCGAGGCCCTATCCAAGGCCGGGGCCCAGAAATTCCAGGTCGAGGTCGTGAAGGGCTTCCTCTGGAAGCACGGCATCTCCGACTTCACCGCGCTCACGACGCTTTCGCAGGACGCGCGCCGGCGGCTCGCCGAGACCTGGTCGGCGGACTTGCCGCACACCGTTCAGCGCCAGGTTGCTCCCGACGGCACGGTGAAGGTGCTCCTCGACTGGCGAGGAGCCGGCGACCCGGCGGAAACCTCGCGATCGGCCGGCGTCGGTTCGGCGAGCGCGGAGGCGGTCTTGATGCCGAGCGTGAAGGGACGCACGATCTGCATCAGCGTGCAGTCGGGGTGCCGGCTCAAGTGCGCGTTCTGCGCAACCGGGACCCTGGGCTTGAAGCGCAACCTCTCGTTCGGCGAGATCCTCGACCAGGTCTTCGTGCTCTCGGGCGAGGGCAGTATCGCGCGGCTCGTCGTCATGGGCATGGGCGAGCCGCTCGAGAACCTCGACGAACTCGTCCCCGCTCTCCGGTTCCTCACGAGCGAGAAGGGGCTGGGATGGTCGCGCAAGCGCATCACGGTCTCCACGGTTGGATTGGTCCCCGAACTGATGGACCTGGCGGACACGGGCCTGGGCGTCGAGCTGGCGATCTCCTTGCACGCCACGACGGACGCTGTCCGCACGGGGATCGTGCCGGTCAACCGGAAGTACCCGATCGAGGCCGTGATCGGCGCCGCGCAGGACTACGCCAGGCGAGCCAACGCGAAGGTGACGCTGGAGTACATCCTCTTGAAGGACATCAACGATTCGGACGAGGACGTGGACCGGCTGGCCGCCCTGGCCGAGCGCGGGCCGTTCGGCGTCAACCTGATCCGCTACAACCCGGTGAAGGGCATCGACTTTGCGCCCTCACCCAGGCTCGACGAGTTCGCGGGCCTCTTGGCGGACGCGGGAACCCTGGCCACGGTCCGGCGCTCGCGGGGCCAGGCCATCGACGCCGCCTGCGGCCAGCTCGCCGGCCGCGTCCCGGCCTGAAATCGCAGCTCCATCCCGGGTCTACATTCCAGGCGGGGAGCGCGGTAAGATAGCGCCATGCCCACCGCGCGCACTCGCCTCCTGGCCGTCATCGGAAACCCCATCGAGCATTCGCTCTCGCCGCTCATCCACGGCGCCGCCATCGAGGCCGCGGGCGTCGACTTCGCTTACGTGGCGTTCCGCGTGGAGGACGCGGCGGGCGCCGTCGCGGCCATGAGAGCGCTGGGGCTCAGGGGATACTCGGTGACCATTCCGCACAAGGAAGCCGTCATCCCCTACCTTGATCATCTTGCCGACTCCGCGAAACACTGCCGCTCGGTCAATACGATCGTGAACGAGAACGGCATCCTGACCGGCCACTCGACCGACGGCGCCGGCGCCGTGGCGGCGCTTCGCGCGGGCGGCGTCGATCCCTCCGGCATCCATGCCCGGATCGTGGGCACGGGCGGAGCGGCGCGCGCCATCGCCTTTGCGCTCCTGGAGGCGGGCGCGGCCGACCTCTCGTTCCAGGCCGCCATCCCGGAGCAGGCGGCGAAGCTGGCCGCAGATCTCCATGCCGCGAAGCCTGGCTTCGTCGTTGCCGACAACCGCGACAGGCTGGGGCTCCTCGTCAATGCCTCTCCCATCGGCATGCACCCGAACGTGGACGAGATGCCGGTCGATGCGGCGCTCCTGGTTCCCCCTCTGGCCGTCTTCGACATCGTCTACAATCCCCTGCGCACCCGCTTCCTCGCCACCGCCGAGGCCGCGGGATGCCGCATCGTCGACGGCGTCGGGATGTTCGCCGAGCAGGCCGCGCTCCAGTTCGAACTCTTCACCAGCCATCCCGCTCCGCGCCCGCTCATGCACCGCGTCGTGAGGGAGTCCCTGGAGAAGGCGGCCCGGGCGGCTGGTCAGCGCGGGTGAACCTCGTCCTCATCGGTTACCGCGGCACCGGCAAGTCCACGATCGCCCAGCTTCTTGGCGCCCGACTTCAATGGCCCGTCCTCGCGATCGACGCCGAGATCGTGCGACGCGAGGGTCGGTCGATCCCCGAGATCGTCGCCGATCGCGGGTGGACGCGCTTCCGCGACATCGAGAGCGCGGTGACGGCGGAGGCGAGCGCCGGCGACGGGCAGGTGCTCGACTGCGGCGGCGGCGTCATCCTGCGCCCCGAGAACACCGCGGCGTTGAAGGCGAACGGCCACGTGACGTGGCTGACGGCGCCCATCGATGTGCTCGCGGCGCGAATCGCCGGCGATGCGAACCGCCCGTCGCTGACCGGCAAGCCCGTCGCGGACGAGGTTCGGGACGTCCTCGCGGAACGGGAGCCGCTCTACCGCGCGGCCGCGGACGCCATCGTCGACACGGGAAGTGACACGCCCGAGAACTGCGCGGAGCGCATCGCCGAGCTCTTTCTCGCCTTCAGCAGAGCGAAGGGCCACATCCCGCGAAACCCGAACTCCAAGGTCGAGAACCGCGATTGAATCTCGATGGCGACGTGGTGACCGCTGACCCTGGGACCGGCGCGATGCGCGCCGCATCAGCACCAGCCGCGCCCAGCGTCATCAAGACGGGCCGTGTCGCCGTCGCGATCTATGACGGCAACTGCAAGCTCTGCCGCAGCTTCGCCTCCATCCTCCGCAAGTCGGTCTCCCACGAACTCCTCGACGTCGTGGCCTGTGACACGCCCATCCAGCTCAAGCTGGCGCCGGAAGTACCCCCGGAAATCTGCCGCGCCGCCTTCACGCTCGTGGAACCAAGCGGTCGGGTGCTCACGGGCGGCCAGGCCGCGGCCGCGGTCGCCGCCATGTCCCCCAAGGTCGCGTCGTATCGGTGGATGATCGAGAGCGTGCCGGGCAACTGGCTCGCCCGCACCGTGTACGGCGTCCTTGGTATCCTGCGCGGGAAGCGCCGCCGGTGCGGCGGCTGCGGCAAGACCCGGCGCCGCAATACCCCGTCTTAGCGGGACGGGGGGGGCGGGGGCGCGGAGAAGACGGGGGGCGGTTTCTTGCGGGACTCGAATATCTTGAGGCCGGTCTGGAGCGTCAGGACATCCACGTCCGAGATCGAGAGAAACTCCGCGGCGCCGAAATAGAGGTAGGCCGGATCGTGACGGCAGGCCTCGACCCTCAGGATGCGCACGATGATCTCCTGGGTCTTGAGGCCAGGCGCATGGAAGACCAGCACGAATGGCTGGCGAAGCAACGTCTCCACGCTGGAGACGCCCAGCTTCTGATCGCTGGAACGGAAGCCGAGCCCGGTCTCCGAGAGCCCGATGGCCACGGCCCCAAACGAGACCGAGGGATCGCGGCGACCAGTCAGTTGATCGGGCACGACGAGACCGGCGGATTCGTGGGCATGGGTGGCCGCCGGTGTCACGGGAACAGGCGGGGCAGCGTCGGGACGGTCGGACGAACTCAATTGTCCCCCGTGTCGGTTTCCTTCAATTTGTACGTCACATGCTCGAACGCGATGGAGAGATCCACGGAGTAGAGCGGCATTCCCTTGGGAAGGGAGAGCCGGACCGGGGCGAAGTTGACGACACCCGCGAATCCCGCATCGACGATCTTCTCGCTCAAGGACCTGGCCGCCGAACCCGGGACCGCGATGACGGCGATCTGAGCACCGGTGTCCCGGCGAATTTCCTGCATGCGATCCATACCCTGGACGGTAACACCCCCAATGACGGTCCCCACTTTATGGGGATCATTGTCCATGATACCCACAATCCGGATGTTGTGCCGCTCAAAGCCCCTGTATCCGGCCAGCGCGCGGCCCAGCGATCCCGCACCGAAGAGGACGGCCTTCCACTCGCGGTCAAGACCTAGGATGGCCTTGATGCGAGCGGCGAGCTTGGGAACGGAGTATCCGAGACCACGCACGCCGAACGATCCGAAGAAGCTGAGATCCTTGCGGAGCTGGGTGGCTTTGACGGTCGCCAATTCACTCAGCCGCGCCGATGAAACCGTCTCAACCCCTTCATCCATAAGGTCTTCGAGCTGACGGAGATAGATGGAGAGACGACGGACCGTCGAATTGGAGATTTTTGTCACGAAGGGAGTATAAGTGATGGAACAAGCGACTCGCCACGGAAATGTGAAAACAGGCACTCGTTCCCCAACCCAATGTCGACCGTTCAGGGCCCTCAATATCCAGCCGCGCATCCCTCGCGCTACGAGGGATAAAAGGGTAAGCGATGGGGTGGAGACCAAGGGGGGGAGCTGTTCCACACGCTGTTCGCGCGCCCCCCTCGGCGCCCGTTCCGGCCATGCGACTCCGCCGGCTTTGCCGGGGCAGTCGTGATGGCAGGCGGGACGGGGGTGAACGGAGACTTAAAAGGTGAAGCCGGAGTGGCGAGCTCCGGCTTCTGTGATGAATAATACCTTTCCGTCTTCTCGGAGGGCGAGAAGTTTCGGTAATACACTTGTCGGCGAATGCGCCGAAAACTTTAGCGCCATGTCAGCCGCGCCGATGAGTACGGGGAGCGGCCATGACATTTCCCTCCTCATTGTGGATTCCGACTTTAGCGTTTTCTTCATTCCTCCTGATAATTTCTCCGGCGAGTACCGGTCGCGCCGACGCGGCCGGGGAACGCGTGCTCTCCGGCGAGCATGAATACGGAGAGAAATACACGGCCGTCTACGTGGAATCGGAGGACGCGGCCGACGCCCGGGACGACGAGGAATTCGATCGGTATCGCTACAACAATTCCTGGTTGCAGTGGGACCAGGTCGTTCGCGAGGGGGCGCGCGTCAGCGTTCGAGCCCAGCGCCTGGACCGCGATTACGTCACCCGTCCCCAGCTCGACAATCACACCACGCACGGGCAGGTGCGCCTCACATTTGAGCCCGCCCCGGGTTGGGCGCTCTGGCCCCACGTCTCGGTCCGCCAGCGCGATTACGACCAGCGATCGCTCGACAACCTCATCGTGACCTCCGGCGTGGAGGCCCGCTACCGCTGGGGGATACGGCACAGCGTGAGGATCGGCGCCTCCTGGTCGGGCAGTCGCTACAACGACGAATCCTTCCGCGATCGCGACCAGGCCGCGGTCTTCGCCTCCTTCGAGCGTCCCGTCAACGAACGCCTGACGATGCGATTCAGCGGGCGCGCCGAGGCCACCGACTTCGACATGCCCTCCCCGACGCGGGAGAATTCCACTCGCGGATCCGCTTCCGTGGGCTTCCGACTCGAACTGTGATCGCCACGGCCTGGATCGCCTCCGCATGAAGCCCGTTCTCGCGAAACTAGCCCTGCTTGCCGTCGCCTCCCTGGTCGCCGTGCTCGCTGCCGAACTCCTCGTACGCGCCCTCCCCTTCTTTCCCGTCAACGCGATGGGCACGGTCATGCGCCCCGACCCCATCCTTGATCACTCCCTGCGCCCCGGATCGCGGGGACGCATGATCAGCGCGGAGTATGACGTCGCCTACGCGATCAACTCTCTCGGCATGAGAGATGACGAGATCACGGACAACGGCTCGAGCCGCATCCTGCTCCTGGGAGATTCCTTCATGGAGGGATACGGCGTCGCGCGAGGCTTCATCCTGGCAGATCGGTTGGAACGACCGGGTCGGACCGTGCTGAACGCGGGCGTGAAATCCTACTCCCCCCTGCTCGAGTACCTCTACCTGCGCCACCGCGGGCTCGCCCTGGAACCTGACACCGTCATCCTCTTCTTTGACCTCTCCGATCCTGCCAACGACGTCTACTACTCCCGGCGCCTCATCACCGACGAGACCGGCCTGCCCCTCTCGATCCGGCCGCGCCAGGCCGGCGGTCTCTCGCTCACCGGCCCGACCGCGCAATTCCTCGAAAGGCACAGCGCCCTCTTCTGCTACCTCAGGCACACCGCGCTGAAAGTGCTGCCGGCTGGTAGAGAAGACGTGGGCTACGCGGGAGCCGCTCTCGACCTAGAGCCGCTCTTTCCCGGCCGCGACTCCATCCCCGATACGGAGTACGTTCCCCGCTGGGACCACTCGTTTCACTACCTGGCGAAGATCCGGGACCTGCTCCAGGCGCAGGGCGTCGCCTTTCGCGTCGTCCTTTATCCCTACGGCCACCAGGTCTCGGCCGAGGCCTGGACCGATGGCCGCATCGCGCACAACTTCCCCCCCGGCGTCTCCTCGCGACGCCCCGAGGAACTCTTCCTTCGCTGGGCGGCGACGGAGAAGATCCCCGTGTTCTCTCTCTGGGACACATTTCGCACGCATCCGGATCCCGGCAGTCTTTATTTCCGGAACGACGGGCACTGGACAGCGGCCGGCCACGCCGTCGCCGCCGAGGCCGTCTCGAGATGGCTGGAGGGTTCTGCCCTCAACCCCATCCCGGCTACGCCGTAAGGGCTTCTCGAAAGAGCGCGGCCCTCGCCACGTCGCGCTCGACGGGCGAGAGAGGTCGCGCGTCGGGATCGTCGCGGAGCTTTCGCTTCATGAGGTGAGCGGGCTGGGCGAGGAGTTGAAGCCGGTGGAGGGTCGCGAGGTCGGGCTTCTCCACCAGGCCCATGTCGATGCCGAAGCGAACGAGCGACAGGTGATCCATCATCTCCTGCGAGCTGAGGACGCGGGCGTGGGAGAGGAGTCCCAGCGCGCGGTGCACGCGATCCTCGAGGGCAAGGCGATCCTGGTCGCGCACCCGCTCCCGCGCCGCGATCTCGCGCTCGATGATCTGGCGCACCCACGCCTCGATCTCGCCCACCATCTCGTCCTCGCTCCGCCCCAGCGAGGTCCGGTTGGAGAACTGAAAGAAGTGCCCGCTCGGCTCGGATCCCTCGCCGTAGAAACCCCTCACGGCCACCGCGACCTGCCCCGCCAACTGCATGACCTCGGGCATGGCACCGGTCAGGGCCAGCCCCGGGAGATGGCAGAGCGCGGAGACCCTGAGGCCGGTGCCGAGGTTGGTCGGGCACGAGGTCAGGTAGCCCCACGGCGGGCGAAAGGCGAAGGCCACCTGCTTGTCGACATCGCGCTCGATGTTGCGCAGGATGCGCCAGGCCTCCGCCGCGTTCAGCCCCGATTGCAGGACCTGGAAGCGGAAGTGATCCTCCTCGTGAACCATGATCGCCACCGACTCCGCGTCGTCGACAAGGAGCAACCGGCCGTTGCCGCCCGCGAACTCGCGCGACACCAGGTGGCGCTCGACGAGAAATTCACGGTCCAGGGGACCAAGGGTGTCGAAGTCCACGAGCTTCATGGCCTTGAGAAAGGGCGCCGTCTCGACGAGCTTTCGCCCCTCGTACTTCAACCGCTCCAGTACTCCCGCGTCGGCGCGCCGAGGAAACGGGAGATTCTCGAGGTTACGGGCCAGCCGGACGCGCGTCGAATGGACGACGCGGGCCTCGGGACCATGGCCATGCAGCCAGCGCGCGGGCGAATCCAGGAGCCGCGACAGGAACTCGCTCACGCGCCTTCCTTCTCGAGCTCGCGGATCTGGTCGCGCAGTTTCGCCGCCTCCTCGTAGCGTTCCTCCTTCACCGCGCGCTTGAGCTTCTCTCTCAGCTCGGCGAGATCGTCGGCGGGAGCGGCGCCCAGTCGCTGGGGCGCCAGGCCCCGGTGCGCGCTCCCGGCCTGGACCCTCCGGACGATCGACGCGATCATCGGCTCGAACGCCTCGTAACATCGCGCGCATCCCAGTCGCCCGCCCTCGCGAAACTGCTCCGCCGTCATCCCGCAGGACGGGCAGGCGACGTCGTGGGCGACCGCGAGGCGGCCGGGACCACCGGCTCCGGCCGCGCCCGCCGCCATCTGCGCGAGCAGCGCGGGAAGGTTCAACGTCACCTGCCCGCCCTGCGTGTTGATCCCCTGCTTCTGGGCGCACTGGGAACAGAGCGAGAGCTGGCGAACCTGGTCTCCCCTCTGCTCGACGAACTGGACGCTCGCCGGGTGCTCGTGGCAGATATCGCAGACCGGGGGATTGCCCGGATCGATCGGCGGCACCGGGAACGGCGGCACGGTCACGTTCGCTTGGCGGCGGAAAAAGTCAGCGACCGTTCCCCGGGTTTCCAGAGAACTTGAATGCTTTCAGGATAGCGATGGGGGGAGTCCGAGGGGGGAGCTGATCGCGCGCGCGCCTCGGCGCCCGTTCCGGCTTTGCCGGAATGGGCGCTCATGGTTAAAATCGTCAGGAGAAGCGGCGTCCGCGAACCTTGACGATGCCGCGGAAGAGCTCGATGAGTTTCCTGGTGATCGGGCCCGGCTTCCCGCTCCCGATCGCGCGCCCCTCGATGGCGCGGGCCGGAACGACCTCGGCGCCGGTGCCTGTGAGGAAGCACTCGTCGGCCGTATAGAGATCGTACGGCGTCAAGATGGTCTCGATGACGTTCATCCCGGCGTCGCGCGCGAGCTCGATCACGCACCCCCGGGTGATGCCGGGCAGCGCGCCCATGGGGATGGCCGGGGTCTTGATGGCACCTCCCTTGACGATGAAGATGTTGTCCGCCGTCGCTTCGGCCACGTAGCCCTCGTGGTTGAGCATGATCCCTTCGCCGACGCCGAGGCGGTTGACCTCGAGCCGCGCCAGGATGTTGTTGAGGTAATTGAGCGACTTGATCTGCGGCGAGAGCGCGGTCGGGAGATTGCGGCGCGTCGAGACGATGGCGATCTCGAGTCCCTCGTCGTAGAACTGCTGAGGGTACATCTGCAGGGTATCCGCGATGACGATGACCGACGCCTTCGGGCACTTCCGGGGATCGAGCCCGAGGTCGCCGATGCCGCGCGAGACGATCGGGCGGATGTACCCGCTCGTCAACTTGTTGCGCTTCAGGGTCTCAACGATGGCGTCGCCGATCTCCTGCCGGGTCAGGGGGATCTCGAGGGCGATGGCGCGCGCGGAGTTGAAGAGGCGCTCGATGTGCTCGTCGAGACAGAAGACGTTGCCCTCGTAGGCGCGCACGCCCTCGAAGACGCCGTCGCCATAGAGAAAGCCATGGTCGAAGACGCTGACCTTGGCTTCGCTCTTCGGAAAGAACGTCCCGTCAATCCAGACCCAGCGCTCGTCGACCTTCTTAGCCATGGAGGAAGGCTATCATCGCAGTACGCCGTGTTCAAGTTTGAGGGTCCTGTCGGCGCGCGCGGCGACTGCGGCGTCATGAGTTACGAGAACGAGCGTCACGCCGTGAGCGCGGACGGCGGCGAACAGGAGGTCGAGGACGCGCGCGGCGTTCTCCTCGTCCAGGCTCCCCGTCGGCTCATCGGCCAGCACCACGCGCGGCGAGGACGCCAGCGATCGGGCCAGCGCCACGCGCGCGGCCTCTCCGCCCGAGAGTTCTGCCGGGTGATGAAGGGCTCGCGCCGCCAATCCCACCTCCTCCAGCAGGCGATCCGCCCTGGCCATCGCCTCCGCCCTGCCGACGCCAGCCAGCCGTGCCGCCAGGGCCACGTTCTCCCGCGCGTCGAGCTCGGGCACGAGGTAGTGCGCCTGGAAGACGAGGCCGGGCCGACCACCGAGGACCTCCACGCGGCCCGCGTCCGCGGTCTCGATCCCGGAGAGGATGTGCAGGAGCGTCGTCTTGCCCGAACCGCTCGACCCCATGACGGCGACCGCCTCGCCTTCGCCCACGTGCATGTCGATCCCGCGCAGGATCGGCAGGAGACCGCCATCCGGGAGCGGAAAGCCCTTGGTCAGGCCGGAGACGGTCACGCCCACGACGCTCACGCCACCGACCCCCGGCGGCCGCGCGGTCATCCCTCGACCCTCAGGGCGCGGGCCGGCGCCAGGCGCGACGCGCGCCAGGCCGGGTACAGGGCCGCTCCCAGCGAGACCGTGACGGCTACGGCGACCGTGATCGCGACGAGGCTCGGCGAGAGATGAACCGGCACCGTCGCGATGTAGTAGACGCTTCCGCCGCCCGGCATCTGCACCGGAAACTTCTCCAGGTAGACGCAGAACCCGGTGCCCAGCACGGCGCCCAGGATCGTTCCGGCCAGCCCGATCGCCAGGCCCTCCATCGCGAAGAGCGCGACGATGCGCGCGCGGCTCATGCCCAGGGCAACGAGAAGGCCGATCTCGCGCGTCTTGCGGCCGATCGCCATGTAGAGCGTCGAGGTGATGTTGAAGGACGCGATGAGGATGAGCAGGGACTCGATGATGAACATCGCCACCTTCTCGGTCTGCATCGCCGTGTAGAGATTGCGGCGCGTGTCCGCCCAGGACATGACGATGAGCGGCTGGATCATCTCCGCCTGGATCCGCCACGCCAGTTCCGGCGCCGCGTAGGGATCCACGCCCGCCACCTCGAGGCCCGTCACCGCGTCGCCGAGGCCGAAGAGATCGCGCGCGGTCTCCATGCCGGAGAAGAGCATCCCCTGGTCGACCTCGTAGAACCCGGACTTGAAGACGCCGGCCACGGTAACCTCGACGAGCCCCGGCACGAGGCCCATCGGGGTCAGCGTGCCGCTCGAGGTCACGAGCCAGGCGCGGGAACCCGGCCTCAGGCCATACAGGCGCGCGAGCTCGCTGCCCACCATCACGGTGCCGGGCGAGTCCAGGTCGGTCCAGGCGCCGGCCAGGAGATCCGGCCCGCCTTCGCGGCCCAGGGACTCTGTAGAGGCCCCGCGCAACTTCACCGGGAGCGGGCGCTCGATGCCGTCGAGCTTGAGGAGGAGGTCATTCTCGATGTAGGGAGCCACGCGGACGACCCCGGGGACACGCCGCACCGCGTCGGCGACGCGGGGATCGAGCCGCTCGTCGAAGGCCGTGACCATGACCTCCGGCGTAACCTTCAAGAGCGCGCGCTGGATGTCGCGTGAGAACCCGTCCATGACGGAGACGACGACGATGAAGGTCATGACCGCCAGGGCGATCCCGGCGACGGCGACGAACGTGACCGCCGACGCGTACGCGCCGCGAGCCGCATCCGGCAGGGGGCCGTGGAGAAGCCTGTGCGCGACGGCGACCAGGACTCCCGCGCCGAGAAAGGCAACCGCTCCCCAGACGGGCGAGCCCCGCATCGCCAGGACAAGCGCGGTCGCGAGGGTCAAGACCGCCCCGAGGACGGCGGTCAGCCAGCGGCGCCAGCGCGCCCGCAAGAACGATCGAAAGCGACCGCCGAGGAGATGGCGCCCGGCGAGTTCGACGAGAAGGTTA
Organism: uncultured bacterium; assembly: GCA_964548165.1. GTDB lineage: Bacteria > UBA8481 > UBA8481 > UBA8481 > UBA8481 > CAZJQD01. Next base: position 58,527 of record CAZJQD010000005.1, on the reverse strand, counting down.
TCCCCGCCGATCAACCCGCGGTCTCCGCCGATTCATCCGGATCCTCGGGCCGCATGGCCGGGAACAGGATGACGTCGCGGATGGTGCGCGAACCGGTGAGGAGCATGGCCAGGCGATCGATCCCGATGCCGAGGCCGCCGGCGGGAGGCATGCCCGCGCGAAGCGCCCGGACATAATCCATATCGATCGTGCCGCCCTGGCCGCGGAACCGGGCCTCCTGATCGTCGGGATCGTTGAGCTCGGAGAAGGCGTTGGCCACCTCCATGCCGCGGATGAAGAGCTCGAAGCGCTCCGTCAGCTCGGGTTCCTCGGGCTTTCGCTTCGCGAGCGGGCTGAGGACCGTCGGGTAGTCGATGACGAAGATGGGCCCTTCCAGCGTCGGCTCGGCGAAGCGATCGAAGAACGCGTCGAGGCGGGCCGCGTACTCGGCGTCCGGTCCGTCGCCGGCCTCGGGGTCGATCTCGAGCCCGAATCGCGCCGCGGCCTCCGCGGTCCCGGCGGCGTCACCCGGCGCCAGCCGCGGCCCACCGCCGTTGGCAATGGCCTCCAGGAACGGAACTCGCGGCCACGGCGGGAGCGGGAACTCGGGCACGATCGCGGGATCGAAGTCGACCGTCGCCCCGTCGCGGAGGGCCCTCGCGGCGTCGTGGATGAGCGACTCGGTCAGCTCCATCATGTCGTTGACGTCAGCGTAGGCCTGGTAGGCCTCCAGCATCGTGAACTCGGGATTGTGGTTCCGGTCCATGCCCTCATTGCGGAAGTTCCTGTTCAGCTCGAAGACGCGCTCGAACCCGCCCACGACGAGCCTCTTGAGGTAGAGCTCGGGGGCGATCCTCAGGAAGAGATCCATGTCGAGGGTGTTGTGATGCGTGATGAACGGCCGCGCCGCGGCGCCGCCCGCGATCGGCTGCATCATCGGCGTCTCGACCTCCATGAACCCGCGGCCCGCCAGGAAGGCGCGGATGGCGGCAACCATCCGGGCCCGCGCGCGAAAGATTCCTCTCACCGGCGGATTCGCCACCAGGTCGAGATAGCGGCGGCGGCAACGGAGCTCGAGGTCGGCGAGCCCGTGCCACTTGTCGGGAAGGGGTTCGAGGGCCTTCGCCAGGACCGCGATCGCGCGGGCCTCAACCGAGATCTCGCCCTTCTTCGTCTTGAAGATGGTGCCGGACGCGGCCAGGAAGTCGCCGAGATCGAGGAGCTTCACGATCTCGAACGCATCCCCGAGGAAATCCTTCTTGAGGTAGAGCTGGATCGTTCCGGACTCGTCGCTGATCGTGGCGAACCAGGTCTTGCCATGATCCCGGAGGCCCCGGATGCGTCCCGCCACGCGCACGGTCGCAGCCGGTCCGGGCGCGACCGGATCTTCCTCGCGAAAGAGCCCACGCGCGGCCTCGCACGTGTGCGTCCGTGAAGCCCGTGGAGGATACGGATCGACGCCGATCGCGCGAAGGCGATCGCGCTTGCCGCGACGCACCACGCGCTCCTCGCGAGCCGTGGCCTGGGCCTCCGCCGGCACCGGCACTGCCGCCCCTGGGGGCGCACCCGTTCCCGGTCGCTCGTTCTCGTCCATGATCGCCTTCCTATCCCGCCAGGCCGGAAGCCGGCGCGATCGGGGCCGCGCCGAGCCCGGCCACCGCGGTGGCCAGCGCGAGCGATCCGGCGCCCTCCGCGAAATCGCGGCGGCTCGCCACCATCGTGAAGGCGCCGACGACCAAGGGATTGAACTGCTGGCCCGAGCACTTGTTGAGCTCCTCGAGCGCATACTCCTTGCCCAGCGATCGCCGATAGGGGCGATCCGAGGTCATGGTGTCGTAGGCGTCGCAGACGCAGATGATGGCCGAGCCCAGGGGGATGGCCTCGCCGCGCAGGCCGTCGGGATACCCGCGGCCGTCCCACCGCTCGTGGTGGTGCCGGATCAGCCGCGCCTCGGCGGCCATGCGCTTGATGGGCTTGAGGATGTTCTCACCGAAGACGGAGTGCGCCTTCATGATCTCGTATTCCTCGTCAGTCAGCTTGCCCGGCTTGAAGAGGATGGCGTTCGTGATGCCGATCTTGCCCACGTCGTGGAGGAGGCCGGCGCGCGCGATGATATCGACCTCGTCCTCGGGAAGGCGGAGCATGCGCGCGACCTGGACGGACATGTAGCTGACGCGGCGCGAGTGACCGTGCGTGTAGGCGTCCTTGGTGTCGACGGCCTGCGCGAAGGCCTCGAGCGTCTCGAGGTGCAGGGTCCGAAGGTCGGCGATGTGCTGGGCGCGCTCCAGGGCCTGCGCCGCCGCGGACGCCAGCGACATGAGGACCCGCTCTTCCTCGGGCGTGAAGACGCCGAACTTCAGCTCGCGATCGACGTTCAGGACGCCAATGACGCGGTTGTCGAGCGAGAGTGGGACCGAGAGCATCGTCTCCTCGCGATCGAGCCCGCCGGCGCGGCGCTTGAAGCGGGAATCGCGCTGGATGTTCTCGATGATGCGCGGCTGGCCGGTCTTGGCCACCCAGCCGGCAACGCCCTCGCCGAGTCCAAAGACCAGGGGCGCGGGATCGGTGATGCCGCGGGTGCACCGGGCGTGGAGTTGATCGTCCTCGAGCAGCAACAGCGATCCCTTGTCCGCCCGCATGACGCCGCAGGCCCGCTCGAGGATGTATTCCAGCACCTGGTCGAGGCTGGTGCGGGAGTCGAGAGCGTCGGAGACATCGTGAAGCGTCGTCAGCTCGCGCACGCGGTTCTCGAGCTGTTCGTTCGACCGCTGGAGATTCTCGGCATACTCGCGGATGAGCATCGTCGAATGTTCGAGCTCGCGCGTCTTCTCCCTGAGGCCCTGCACCAGCATGGCGTTGGCGAAGAGCACGCGCACCTGGCCTGCGAAGAGCTGGATGAGATACTCGCGATCGCCGTCGATGCGTCCGGTCTCCATGAGGCAGAATCCGCGGAGCGCGTCGCCGCCGCGAAGCGGCACCATGACCCCGACGGGAAATCGCGGGGAGAAGGGGAACGGACCCATCGGCTCGCCACCCGTCACGATCGTCCGAACCTCGTTGGCCTCCAGCGCCTGCGCCAGCTGGGCGGGAAGATCGGGGAGCGGGACGCGGGCGGGGCCGGGCACGGCGGGAACGCGCGAGCGGAAGATGCGGCGTTCCCAGAGGCCGCCGGCGTCGTCGAGGAGGTAGATGGCCATCGTGGCCACGCCCAGCGTCTTCATGCCCTCCTCGGCGATTTTGGCAAGGATGCCGTCGATGTCCTCGACCGAGGCGATCGCGCGGTGGCTCTCCTGCAGGCTGACGAGCACGCGCAGGCGCTCCTGCGACCGCTCGTAGTGCCGGATGTTCTCCATCGCAACGGCCAGGTGCGACCCCAGCGAGAAGAAAAGGTCCTGCGCCTCCTCCTCGAACGCGGTCGGCTTGAGGCACCCGAGGATGAGAAGCCCGATGACGTCGTTCTGGGTGATGAGCGGGATGAGCGCGTAGGAACGGACGGGTCCGTCGGAGGGGAAGATCACGTTCTGCGTCCGCTCGTTGACCTCGTCGACGATGTAGAGCGCGGACTCGCCGGGATAGAAGTCGGCGAGCTCCAGCCCCTCGGTCTTGGAGAGCGAGAGGCCCGGCGAGAGATACGTGCGGAGCTCGTTGGAACTCGTCAGGACCACGAGCGCATGCTCGTCGAATTCCTGGATGTGCCGGGCCGCCTGGATGAACCGTTCCAGCGTCGGCTGGATGTCATACGAGAAGAACTCGAAGAGCGCGGCCATGTCAGCGAAGAGCTCGGCCCGCCTCTGCTCGTAGTTGCCGTTCACGCGCTTGCCCTTTCCACGGCCGGTCGCGCGCTTCCTGCCATCGCCGCCTTCATCGCGCGGACCGCGGCGGGAAGACCGACGAAGACCGCGCGCGCGACGATGCTGAAGCCGATGTTGAGTTCCTCGAGCCCGTCCAGATCGAGGAGGCGGCCGACGTTGGCCGTGTCGATGCCATGACCCGCGTTGACCCTCAAACCCAGCCGCACGGCCGTGGTGGCCGCGTGGGAGAGCGCGCGGGCCGCCTGCCTGCAGGCCTCGCCGTCGGGGTCGCTGGCGAAGGCATCCGCGTAGGTGCCGGTATGCAGTTCAATGAACCGCGCGCCCGTGCGGGCCGCGGCCTCGACCTGCCACGGGTCGGCGGCGACGAAGAGCGAGACGGCGGGGCCCACGGCCTGGATGGCGGCGACGACGTCGGAGAGCCGGGCCAAGTCGGCGACCACGTCCAGGCCACCCTCGGTGGTCAGCTCCTGCCGCCGCTCGGGAACGAGGCAGACGGAGTGCGGGGGCGCCGAGCCGGCGCGGCCGCACGCAACGTCCACCATCTCCGGTGTTGCCGCCATCTCCAGGTTGAGCCGGACACGCGGGGCGAGCGCGGCAATGTCCGCGTCCTGGATATGCCGGCGGTCTTCGCGCAGGTGAGCGGTGATGCCGTCGGCGCCCGCGGCCACGGCCTCCAGCGCGGCGGAAACCACGTCCGGGACCGAGCCGCGACGTTGCTGGCGGAGCGTGGCGACATGATCCACGTTGACGCCCAGGCGAAGCGTGCTCATGACGTCATTCCTCGCTCACGTCCGCCTCCGGGCTCGCCACCGGGACCACGGTGTACGTGAGCGTCACGGCCTGCGGCAGGACGCGCGCTCCGCGCGGGGCCACGAGCCCGACGATCGAGGTGCGGCGGCCCGGGGGCCCCGTCACCTCCACGACCTCGGTCCGAACCTCGGTCACGTCCTGCAGAACATTTCCCGTTCCCCGGAGCTCCACGTAGCGGGGCTCGGCATCCACGGCCCCCGAGACGGCATAACGGCCGTCCACCGAGCCGCGCACCTGCGGTATGACGCGATACCGCAGTTCCAGGAGAGGACGGATCTCCACGCGCACCTCGGCCGGCTCCAACCTCACGATCTGCACCCCGGGAGGCACACCGGCGATCATCGAGGGAAGAACGCTCCGCGTGTACTGGCCCGCCTGCGTCTCGGGCAGGACCAGGCGGACGGCGAGCGAATCGCTCTGCAGGCGGTCGAGGAGTCTCTGGGGCCCCTGGAGGAGTACCGAGATCTTCTCCGGGGTCGACCACCCCGCGACCTCGCTGGACGCCATGTGGACCTGCACGGGCACGGCGAACGTCCACTCCCTCTCCTTCTGCCCCACCACGTAGTACCAGAGGAGGACAGCCATGACGAGGGAGACGGCGGGCGTGCCCCACGTCTCGAGGAGCGGGCGGCGGCTCACGCGGCACCTCTCGCCCGGACGCCGCCGAGGTAGAGCGCGAGCATCTCGCGCAACGTCGTGTTGTCGATGCCGCGCGAGAGATTGCCGTTGATGGCCAGCGAGATCTCGCCGGTCTCCTCGGAGACCACCACGGTGACGGCGTCCGTCTCCTTGCTGATCCCCGTGGCGGCCCGGTGTCGGGTTCCCCGTTCCTTCTTCACGAGATCGTCGTGGTCGAACGGAAGGACGCACCCGGCGGCGGCCAGCGTGTGGCCCCTGACGATGATGGCTCCGTCGTGGAGCGGGGAGTGCGGGAAGAAGATGGAGCGAATCAATTCATCCGTCAGCTCCGCGTTCAGGAGCACCCCGGTCTCGATGAACGATTCCAACCCGGTCTCCCGTTCGAAGACGATGAGCGCGCCGTGCTTCTGCCGGGCCAGGGCCGCGGCGGCCCGCGAGACCTCCTCGACCACGCGCTCGCTCTCGAGGGCGGCGAATGTCCCGAACGAACGTTCCCCGAGGCGCACGAGGCCCCGGCGAATCTCGGTCTGGAAGAGAACCACGAGGGCCACGAGGATGACCGGTGTCAGCCGCTCGATGATCCAGAGAAAGGTCTCGAGCCTGAGGACATGGGCGAACCCGACGACGACGGCGAGGATGACGACGCCCTTGAGGGCCTGGCGCGCGATCCGTCCGCGCGAGACATGCAGGACGAGGTAGATGATCGAGGCCACCAGGGCGATGTCGAGCGCGTGGCGCCAGACCAGGAGTTCGTCGACGAGCGCCATCTCAGCCCTTGTTCTTTCCGCGGGCGGCGCGCGCGGACTTGTGCTGGAGCTGGAACGTGTGGCGGATGATGGCCGTGCGCTGGTCGTCGTCGATACCCTCGAAGTTGATGACGTGCACCTTGCTGCCGTCGTCCCCGGCGCGAATGGAGAGGATGCGCGCGGTCACGTTCGCGATCGTCTGGTCCTCGCCCAGGTCGAAGCGAACCTCCACCTGGGACTCGGGCGGAACCGCAACCATCAGGGCGACCAGCATGCCGCCGCCCGAGAGGTTCTGGATCATGCCGGTGATGGGCGTGCGCTTGGCGTCGTCCATCCGGATCACGCTGACCGGGATCTCGCAATCGACGCGCAGGTAGGCCCGCATCTGGCGCCGCACGACCTCCGAGGTCTTGGCGACGTAGAGCAACTTGTAGGGCGATTCACGGCGTTGGAGGCAGATGGACGCGAACTCGTAGCCGAAGTCGCGGAGATGAAAGCGGACCTTGATGGGCGTCGCGATGTCCGGCAGGCGCGGCAACTCGGCGCCCTCGATCTTGCCGAGAATGAGCCCTTGCGGCGTCTGGTCCAGGACGGTCGCGAGCATGTGGACCGCGGCATCCCCCTCGCCCACCACAAGCTCGATCGACTTGCCCGTCTCGGGCATCACGGCGCTCACGATCGTGTTGCCGCGGCGACGAACGATCCGCCGGACGACAACGGGCGCGAGGCGCGCGGAGCCGGGGAGAAGGACGCATCCTGTCCCCGGGCAGACAGGACGCGAGCGACGGCCAGGGCCTCGATCGTCTCCCGCGGATCGTGTGTCCGAAAGATCCGCGCGCCGCGCTGCCAGGCGACGACGCTGGCGCCCAGCGATCCCGCGAGGCGCGACGCCGGATCCGCGCCGGCCCCGACAGCGCCCAGGAAGCTCTTGCGGGAGACGCCCACCATCAGGGGACGCCCCAGGGGAAGGAAGGAGGGCAGGGCGGCCAGGAGATCGAGGTTGTCCCCGGGACGCTTGCCAAAACCGATCCCGGGATCGAGCACCAGGCCGTCGGCGCGTACACCGGCCGCCACCGCGGCGGCCAGGCCCCGCGCCAGCTCCGTGCGCACTTCCACGACGACGTCGTCATAGCGCGGGTCATCCTGCATCGTTCGCGGGATTCCGCGGCTGTGCATGAGGACATACGCCGCCTCGTGGACGGCCACCGTGGCAAACATGGCGGGATCCGCGCCACCGGAGACATCGTTGACGATGCTGGCGCCCGCCGCGAGCAGGGCACCGGCGACCGTTGCGCTCCGCGTATCGACGGAGACGAGGTATCCCTCGGCGGCGAGCGCGCGGACGACCGGCTCCAGGCGCCTCACCTGTTCCCCGGGCAAGACATCGCCGGCGCCCGGTCGCGTGGATTCCCCGCCGCAGTCGAGGACGGTTGCGCCGGCCGCCACGAGGGCGCGCCCACGGGCAATCGCGGCATCCGCCTCCTCGTATTGCCCGCCGTCATAGAAGGAATCCGGGGTGACGTTCAGGACGCCGAAGATGATCGGCTCTTCCGCGAGATCGAATGCGCGGCCACCGGCTCGCCAGCGTCGCGCCATTTCGGGGATCACGGCCACGGGCGTGCGAGGCGGATCAGGCCGGGCGAGGAACGGGCGCCAGGCCGGGCGTGGAGACCTGAAGCGGCGGCGCGTCCGGAGGGACGATCGCGGGAGCGGGCGTGTTGTCGCCGCGGTCAACGGGCGGGAGCTCACGGGGCGGCAGGTCCCTGCCGGACGCCAGGAGATCGATATCCTCGGTGTCCAGGATCTCGCGTTCCAGCAACGCATTCGCCATGCGGTCCATCAGGTCGCGATTCTCCGTCAGGATCTCGCGCGCCCGATTATAGCCCCAAAGCACGAGATCCTTGATCTCCTGGTCGATGTCGCGCGCGGTCTGCTCCGAATAGTTGGCGTGCCGGCCGAAGTCCCGGCCCAGGAAGACCTGGTCCTCCTTCTCGCCGTAGGCCAGGGGTCCCATCTTGGCCGACATGCCCATCTCGCAGACCATGCGCCGGGCCAGCTCGGTCGCCTGCTTGATATCGCTGGCGGCGCCGCCCGTGATCTCGCCGAAGACGAGCTCCTCGGCCACGCGGCCGCCCATCATCGTCGCCATCCGGCTCATGTACTCGGACCGGTCGCTCAGGTACTTGTCGCGCTCGGGCAGGTGATACACGGCGCCCAGCATGCCGATGCCGCGGGGGATGAGCGTCACCTTGTGGATGGGATCCGTGTTCGGAAGGCTCTTGGCGACGACGGCGTGCCCAGCCTCGTGCCAGGCGACGATGCGCTTCTCCTTGTCGCTGATCTTCCGCGAACGGCGCTCGGGCCCCATCATCACCTTGTCGCGGGCCTCCTCGAGATCCTGCTGGAGGATGGATGAGCGATTGACGCGGGCGGCCAGCAGGGCGGCCTCGTTCACGAGGTTCGCGAGGTCGGCGCCGGAGAAGAAGGGCGTGCCGCGCGCCACCTTCGAGAGGTCGACCTCCTTGGCCAGGGGGACCTTGCGGGTGTGAACCTGCAGGATGCCCAGGCGCCCCTCGAGATCGGGCAGGTCGACGACGACGCGCCGATCGAAGCGCCCGGGCCTCATGAGCGCCGGGTCCAGGATATCGGGGCGATTCGTCGCCGCGATCAGGATGACCCCCTCCTTGGACTCGAAGCCGTCCATCTCCACGAGGAGCGCGTTGAGCGTCTGCTCGCGCTCGTCGTGCCCTCCGCCCATGCCGGCGCCGCGATGACGGCCGACTGCGTCGATCTCGTCGATGAAGATGATGCAGGGCGCGTGCGCCTTCCCCTGCTCGAAGAGGTCGCGGACGCGGGAAGCGCCGACGCCGACAAACATCTCCACGAAGTCCGAGCCCGATATCGAGAAGAATGGGACGTTGGCTTCGCCGGCAATGGCCTTCGCGAGGAGCGTCTTGCCGGTGCCAGGAGGACCGACGAGGAGCACGCCCTTGGGAATCCGCGCCCCGAGCTTGACGAACTTCTGGGGGTCCTTCAGGAAATCGATGATCTCGGAGAGCTCGACCTTGGACTCCTCGACACCGGCGACGTCGGCAAACGAGGTCTTCGGGTGTTCCTCGGTCAGGCGCCGAGCCTTGGACTTGCCGAACGAGAAGGCCTTGTTGCCGGCGTTATTGAACTGGCGGAAGAGGAAGAACCACAGGACGCCGATGAGCAGGATCGTCGGCGCCCAGTAGTAGAAGAAATTCTCGAGGAACTGGCTCTCGGGTTCCTTCGCCTCGTAGTGGGCGATCTGGGTCTTGGCCAGACGCTCGGCCAGCGTGAGATCCGTGGCGATGACGTAGGTGATGTATTCCGCGCCGTCCTTGAGCGTGCCGGCGATCGTACCGTTCTGGTTGTCAACCGAGGCCGTCCGGACGTCGCCGGTCGCCGCCATCTGCCAGAACTCGTTGTAGCTGATCTTGCGCGGCTGGGCGGCCTTGTCCATCTGCTGGGACATGACGAGGAGCGGAATGCCGACGAGCAGCATCAGGAGCCAGAAACTGGGGAGGGCGCGGCGTTTCATCGTGAGAAATTATACCGTCAAAAGAGGCTCCAGACAAAGGTTTCGACGTGGACGGGGCCTCCCCGAGATGCCTACAATCCGCTCGCCGAGACGCGGCAGGCGGCCATCCATCGAGGAAGCGCCGAGGACGCCGCGACCGGCGGAGACTATCCCCAATTCCCAGGAGGACCCCAGGATGAAGAAGTTCTGGATCAGGACACTCGGTCTCGCGGCGGTCATCGCCGCGTCAGGTCTGGCGGCGTACGCGTCGCTGAACCTCTACGAACAGGACAGGCTCGACGAGGGCGCGCACCACGAGTATTCCGTCCGGTGCCAACCCGGCGACAAGTACATGGTCATGTCCGTCGCCTCGCAGGGCGGCGTGGACTTCGATCTCACCGTCACCGATCCCTCCGGAGAGAAGATCATGCAGTCGGACAGCACGGATGAAAACACGGACTGGATCCGCTTTACGGCAAACAAGGAAGGCTGGTACAAGATCAAGATCCTCGCCTACAAGGGATCCGGCTGGTACGAGCTGATTCTCCTCAACACCGACGATTACTGACCTTCTTCTGAGCGTTGACGGGGCGGCCCACTCAGGCCGCCCCGTCTCCGTTTAACCACGACCGCTCGCTGCCCGCCTCCCCTCCTCCCTCTTCAATCCCTTTCGCTGGCTTAACCTCGGCCGCGCCATCCACAGGCGCTGCGTCACCGCGCAATCTAAACCCTCTGGGTGCTCAAGTTCTTACGGTCATTCGTCGATGAGTGGAGTAACCAAGGATGGTTATGATGCAAACGGACTTGTCACAGCTCCTCTCCTTCCAAACCAGCCGCCAGAACTACGCCGGAACGACTCGGTCCCTCTCTGTTCCTCCTCCCCCTCCCCCGCCCTCCTCACCCTCCGCCTCGGCCGCCCCGGGTCGCGAAGATCGGGCCGGCGGGCGTGCCGCTGATCGCCTGGAGATCGGCTCCGGGCCCGACGCACGCGAATCGCAGGATGCGAAGGCCGCGGAGAAGATGGCCGAGACCCTTCCCCCGGAAGATCACCGCAACTTCAGCGACATCCTCCGGATCCTCAACGAGAACGGCACGCACGTCTTCAAGGCGATGCGCGCCATCATCGCCGAGCGGACCGGGCTGACCGAGTCCAACCAGGCCGCCCTCGATCCGGAGCTTCTCGCCCGCACCATGAAGCTGGCCAGCGGGGCCCCGAATCCGGCTCGGCGACTCGCCGATGTCGCTCAGGGCGTCGGACTCGTCCCGGGCGCCCAGCAGGACTCCTTCCTCAAGGCCGCGGGCGCCGTCCTGCAATGGGAACAGAAGGCGGCGGCCGAGGCCGTCGTCGCTCCGTGGCCGTCGCCGCGATCCCAGGCGCCGGAGCCGGGCATCGCCGTCGATCCCCAGCTCGGCACCTACGAACCCAGGGACATGGGGTATGCCGTCGAGGTCAACTTCGACCTCTTCTTCTCCGTTTCCGCGCGCAGCTCTCTTCGTGGCGGCAACGACGCCGCGGGCGCCTTCTACGAAGCGACGCAGGAACTCTCCACGAGCTTCTCCTCGAACTTCTCCGTGGCGATCGCGGGTCGGTTCCTCAACCTCGCGGATGCCGCCGAGGCCATCGACCCGAAGGTGCTGGAGTCCTTCTCGCGCGCCGTCGAAGGCCTGGCCGGGCTCGACCAGGACGCGCTGGACCGCTTCTTCGCCGCCGCCGATCAGCTCTTTTCCGCCCTCGAGGAGGGCTACGGGCTCGGGGACACCGCTCTCGACGGGATCGCCGCCCAGGTCAAGGCCACGGCCGGCGGATTCTTCGAGGCCGTGAGCGCGGCGACCGAGGAGGTCTTCCCAGGGCTCCCCGTCGATCAGCTCTTCGACCTACCCGCGGACCTGGACAAGAACGGGTCCACCGACCTGCTTGCACTCCTGAACTCCCTTGCCGAGAGCCGGCGCCCGGATTCCCATCCGCGGTCGCTGCTCGAGGCGCTCAACGCCGGCGAAAACGCGCGCGCGCTGAATGCGACGCCGCCGCCGGACGATCTCTGGAATTCCCTTCAGGCGGTTCTCCCGGCGTCCGCGTAAGCGGATCTTCGGGCGGCCTGATTCATACCACATTTCATAAACCCCGAGCCCGGACGAAAGTCCGGGCTCACGGGATTTAATTCCCTCGCGGCGCATCACGCGACGCCTGCCCGAACGGAGATGCCGCGAAAAATACAGCTTTGATCAGCTTCTCATCCTGCCGATAGGTGAATTAGCCGCGGAGCGGACTCAAGTTTCTCGTCACGGGGAGCGATAACATGGACGTTGCTTTCGCATCACAGGGGAATATGAATAAGTCGATCCAGTCTCGAAACGGAGCCCTCCGGGACGCGTCCCTCCGGCCGGCGCCCGCGCGCGGATCCGGCGCGCCGAACAATTCCAATTCCTGGCACACCATGTGCAATCGCGTCATCAGCATGGAGCTGGAGCTGACGCAGCTACGGGCAGAAAACCAGAAACTGCGCCGCATCATCTTCGTCGATCCGCTGACGGGCCTCCAGAACCGCGCCGCGCTGGAACGAGACATCCTCCCCCGCTGGGAGCGAGGGGAATGCGGCGCCGTGCTCGTCCTGGACCTCGATCACTTCAAGACCGTCAACGACACGCACGGGCACACCGTGGGCGACCGCGTGCTGGAGGATTGCGGACACCTCGTCAAGACGCTCATCCGTTCCCAGGACGAGGCTGTCCGTTATGGCGGCGAGGAGTTCGTGGTCCTGCTGGCCGACGCAACGATCGAGGAGGCGGCACGGGTTGCCGACCGCATCATCACGGGCATCGCGGCCCACGTCTTCCCGGGCGGGCTCCGGATGACGGCCAGCGCCGGCATCGCGGCCTCGATGCCCCCGGATTGGACCGCCCTCTTCGCCGCGGCGGACACCGCGCTCTACGCGGCCAAGAGCGGGGGACGGAACCGCACGGTCCAGGCGGATGCCGCGCAGGTCGCCGCCGCGCGAGCGGGTATCCGGGGCCTCAAGGCCGAGACAGCCGCGGACAGCGCCCTGGACCTCCCGATGCCGCGGCCACGCCCGGCGCCCCCGCTGTCCTCGCTCGGCGTTATCCGCGGCACGGCCAACCATCTCGTCTGCTGACCTTTTAGCGAACCCGGCGCACGTCGAGCGCGTCCCCACTCAGCGGATGATCATCAGCTTCCTCACGACCACCTCTCCGCGCGGGGCGCGGAACACCACGAGGTAGACGCCGGATGCCAGCTCGCGCCCGGCGTCATTACGCGCATCCCATCGCACCGTTCCGCCTGTCCGGGACGCCTGCATCCGGGCGACCCGCTGTCCGGCGATGGTGAAGACCGTGATCTCCACATCGTCGGTGACCGATCCGAAGCTGACCCCCGAGCCGGGATCGCCCGCCGCATACGGGCGGCCGTTGGCCGGATCCGCGTCGGTGGGGACATAAGGATTGGGATAGACGACAACGCCGGAGAGACTGACGGCGGGCACCGCGCCGAGAACGGCGAAGGAGGTGAAGTGATCGACGCGCGCCCAGGCGATGTTCTCGTCCTGGTCCAACCACGTGTTCGTTTCACGGATCCAGGCGCGATCCACGGGGTCGAATCGATAGATGCCAAGCCCATGCTCGGGCACGGTGAGCCCGCGATCGTCGTAGGGAATTCCCAGCGTCACCGCGGACGAGAACGTGCAGGTACCATCCTCGCGCTCAAAGCGCCGAAACGACCCGCCGGACGGCACGACGAGACCGGGCGAGGGCACGGCATCCGCGGGATCGAGAGCGGGCAGGATCACGATGCGAAGCCACGTGGTGTCGCCGGATGTGAACGCGCCCTCGGGAAGGTGGAGCGACGTCCCGTCGAGAAGCGTGATGGTATCGGCGCGGCCGGGAGTGGCACGCCGGCGCGACGTCCAGGTCCTCGACGCCTCCTGGAACCACTCTTCGCTCGCCATCGCCCGGTCAACGCGGTCGATGCAGACCACTTCCGGATCAGGGTCGGGGGTTCCCCCCTCATCCGTCGCGACGGCCCGCAGTTCATAGGCGCCCGCCTCCAGGCGTGAAATGTCCCACGCCTGGGAAAGGCGGAGTCTCTGGTCCGGGCGCGACCCAAACCCCGGGTCCGGGCAGGTCTGCCAGGACGCCCCCCCCAGCGGCCGGAACTCGAAGACGACGCTCTTGAGAGGCCGATACGCCTTCGCCCTCAGCGAGAGCACATCGCCCGCGATCGGGATGAGGCCCCGCTCGGCGCTCGGGAGAGAGACGATGCGGCAGAGCGGGAGCCCGTCCGCGCGCGTTCCGGGGACGAAGAGGAGCGCCTCGACGGAACGCGTGGTATCCAGGGAGAGTGCGCTCGAAGAAGTGGGGCACGCCAGGAGAAGCAGGAGAAGACCTCCTGCCGGGATGGTCCGCTTCGCCGCAGAGCTCACGCGCCGCGCTACCGCGGCACGTTCAAGGCCGTGTCGCCCGCGATCACCGGACCGGCGCGACCGTCGACGAGACCCGGATCGATCGTCCAGCGCAGACGCCAACGGCCTGGCGGCAGGGGCGGGTGGATCGGCGCCGCGAAGAACCGCTCCACCTGTCCCGGCAGGACGGGCGCTCCCGTGCGCAGGACGCACCGCGCGCGCACGCGGCCGGTGCGCCCCAGGACCTCCAGAATGCCCTTGGGCCGGAGATGAACGTTGCCCGCATTGGCGACGCTGACGCCGAGTATGGTTCCGGCCGCATCCTGCGACGCGTGCGTCGAGGCGAGGCGCAGATCCGGCCGCGCGGTCCCGGCGGCCAGCGCGTAGAGCGCGGTACCAAGTCGCCCCTGCATGGTGGCGCCGGCGCCGCGGGCTCTCTCCGCGAAGAAGACCAGGGCCAGGGATTCCCCGACCGCGGCCGCGGGCAAGCGGATGGTGAACGCCACCGACGTCTCCTCGCCCGGAGCGAGTATGAGCGTGTCTGCCCCGAGGGACAGCCATGCCGGCGGGGGCGCAAATCGGCGGCCGCGCGAGTAATCCTCGTACGCGACGGCCGCGATCGCGACCTCGGTCGCCGCGCCGCCGCTGTTATGCAGGGACCAGGAGCCCGACAGGTGAGAGTCGGCTTCGACGACGGCCTCGACGATCACCGGGTGGACATCGATCCCGGCATGAGCGGGCGGCCAGCACGCGAGCGCCGCCACCAGGACGCCAACGGGAATTCGGCCGCGCCGAACCCGGCACCCGCCGCTCCCATCGAGCGGCGGGGCGGGCGAGCGTCTCCGATCCTTTCCTGGTCCGGAAGCCACGAGTTCTCGCTTACAGGTGAAGGAGATCGAAGACCATGCTGGTCCGGTACACGCCGGGCGGGAGCCCATTGGTGGTGCCGGCAACATAGACGTTAACGGGCGAGGCGCAGGGCGAGCCGTCGCCGAGCTGGGCCCAGCCGCCGTCCCAGGTGCCGCCCTGGGCGACATTGATGTAACCCGAGTTGTAGTCGTAATCGGGATCGGCCTTGTCCTTGACCAGTGTCCAGTTGTTCCAGGTGCCGGAGTTGAGCGCGGGAGTGACGGCGTCATCCTTCACCTGCCACCTCAAGTAGACGCGATAGGCCGTGTCGGGCCCGATGAGCGCTCCCCAGTAATCCGTCGGCGAGGACGGCTGGAGATTGTCGGTGTACGTCTTGATCTTCCAGTTGTCATAGTTCGTCGACCACGCGACCTCGACGTACTGGTTCCCCAGCGTCAGGGTCTCCCCGGGCGCCGGCAGGCTGAACGAGAGCGACGACGCGCTGGCGTTGTTGCTGACATTGCGCGGCTGGAGCGCCAGGCTGGCCGATCCCAGCACCGTCAGCGACGCGGCGACGCTGTCGGACGAATCCAGCGCGGCGCGCGCTCCGGGCGCGAAGACAAGCGCCAGGCCGACCAGCCCGGCGAAGAGACGAAGTGAACGAATCATGATGAAACCTCCTCGAGTTTACGTGAGAGGCATTCCCTTGAGCCGTCCTCCGGCCCGAAACCTCGGGGGAAGGACCATCGGTCATGCCCAGGAAATCACCTCTCGTGACCCCCCGCGACTCCAAGCGCCGCCACCGGCTCCCCCGGCTCCGTCTCCTCCCTCGGCGGCCGGACGCCCGTCGCGGGCGCCCCGTTGCTAATATATTAGCTAATGCGCATTAGCTAGCTTAACTAATGATATTAAGCCCGATGCCTGTCAAGGTGTTTTCGCGGTGATTTCCCAATTATTCCGGGGAGGCGGGGACGGGGGCTTAGGGCTAGGGAGCGGCGACGGCGGAGGGGGTGGGATTCGAACCCACGAACCCGCTCTCGCGGGTCAACGGTTTTCAAGACCGTCGCTTTCAACCGCTCAGCCACCCCTCCGGGCGCCGACGCGATCAGTATATCCTCAGGAGACCGTCACCGTCCGCACGGATTCATGGACTCCACGGGCGGGAGAAGCGGATAATGGACGCATGGCGCCGGTCGATGCCGAACCCAGAGCCTCGGCGGAGGCGATCCGCGCCGCGCTCTCCTCCGCCCTGCTCCCCCGGGGGTTCGACCTCACCGCTCCCCTGAACCTGCGTCACTACAACGCCGGGGTCCCCGCATCCTGCCGCATCGGCGATAGCAGGAGAGAAGACGCCCTCGTGATCGTGGTCGCCAGCTCGCGCGCGATCTGGCCCGTCTTTCTCGATGCCCTGCGTGCCAGGCCGGAGCTTCTCGATCAGCCCCACCCGTTCGACACGTTCTGCATGGAGGGTATCCGAGCGGCCGCCGATGAGCTCCCGGTGCGGACGAGCGTGCGCTGGAGCCACGATCCGCCGCCGCGACGAATCGCCATCCAGCGAGCCGCTCACCTGGCCGGCCTCGCGCGCCTCGGCCGCACCCACCTCTGCATCCACCCCGTGCACGGGCCCTGGATCGGCCTGAGGGCCATGGTCGTGTGCGACGTGCCAGGACCACCGGCGCCCGCGATCGAACTGCCCGATCTCTGCGCTGACTGCGAGGCCCGGTGCGAGCCCGCGCTCCAGGTCGCCGTCGCCGCCTCGCGCGCTGACGGTGACCTGGCCTCGACGCCGCGCACCTCCTGGAAACTCTGGGTCGCCCTGCGAGACAGTTGCCCGGTCGGCAGGGACTCGCGCTACTTCGAGGATCAAATCCAATACCACTACACCAAGGACAAGGACGTGCTGCGCGCCCTGGTCGTGCGATGACTCTCCACGCGTGGCTTCGCAAGCTCGAACCTCCCAGCGCCCGACGCGCCCGCGACCATCGCCTCGCCGCCCGACGCACGAACGCGCACCGCCTCCTGGCCGTCGCCGCATTCCTCGTTCTGCTTCCTGCTGTCTCTCGCGCCGTCATCATCGACTACGCGGACCTGGTCGATCGCTCTCGCATCATCCGGACCGGCCAGACCCTCGCCGAGGCCCTGCCGCTCCTCTCCTCCTCCCGATCCCTCCGCGGCGCCGCCCAGCCTCTTGTCGATCCCCACACTGCGCTTCTCAACGAGGCCCTCGACATGATGGAGCCCCCGCCGAACGGGGCTCCCTCCTTCATGCCGCTGGCGGCGTGGTATCCCGCGGGCCAGGCCGAACCGGCCTGGGTGGCGCTCGTGCGCGGCGGTCGGATCGCCGCGTTCACCGATGGCGCGGGACGCGTTCGCCTCTTCGTTCCCGGGGCCAACTCCTCGGCGGCCTGGCGCCAGTGGTATCCCGTCATCCGGCACATCCTCACCTCCCTCGTTCCCGACTCCGGCCTCCTCGAGGCCCGCGTCTGGTCCTACACGCATGACTACTCGCGCTCCCGGATCACCTTCGCCACCAAGCCTCACTCGGTGCGCGGTCGCTCCTTCCCGCCGCCGGGCGGCCGAGCCTCGCTCGATGGTTCCGCTCTTGCCGCATTCTTCAGCTCCAACCGCGCGATCGCGGGCGCGCGCCGAACAGCGGATGGCGGGCTCGAGCTCATCCCCGGGCCCGGGTCTCCTCCCCGGCTCAACGGCCGGCCCGCGACGCTCGCCGATCTCGCCGTGGCCTGGCGCGCCGTCGCCTGGGCCGGAGACAACGATGCCTTCATCAGCCTCGATCCGCACGCCGATCCCACCCGCGCCACCGTCAACTTCGGCGGCTACCTTGAGAACACCAGCATGGGAGCAACCGTCCTCGAGGCCGACAAGCGATTCAAGACCCTGACGAGTGGCCTTGACCCCAATACGCACGCCGATCTCCGCGCTGACGCGGCACGAACCATCCCCGGGTTCCTCACGACGCCCGAACGCGACCTCCTGCGCGAGCGAAACGACGGGAGCGGATGGATCGGAACGCGCTTCTGGTTCTACCCGGAATCCGTCGAGCTCGTCACGGACGCCGACTTCGGCGAGGCAGAGATCATCAAGGCGCGGTTCACGGCGGATGCCGAGCGACAGCGCGGCGACTTCGCCGATCCGCGCTCCTTCGCGCGGGATCGCCGCCGCCTCCTCAGTCCCTCCATCCGCGCCGGCATCGACGACCTGAACGCGCGCTACGAGGTGTACGCCGCGGCGTTCGAGGAATTCCGCGAGCTCGAGACCGTCGCCCGGCTTCTCGGCATCTGTAGTTGGCTCAAGCGCGGCGGCGCCTCCAGCGGCTCCCCCCGCCCGAATGGCGCCGTGAACCTCGACCTCGACGCCCTCCTCGGAATGACCCTTCCCGCCGTGCCAACGCCGCCGGACCGGGAACAGATGATCGCGGCAAACTGGCTCGTCGTGCCCTCGGGCGCCCCCTGGCCGGACACGGCCGGAGTACAGGCCGGTCTCTGGTCCACCAGCCTCTCCCCTCTCCTGGACGAATCGATCGAGACATTCTTCGAGACGGAGACCGCGCTTGCGGGATTCCTCGCGGCCGCGAATTCCTCATCGCACGAAGCGGGCAGAACCCCGCCGGCGGCGCGGGCGCGCGCCTCCTGGCAGGACGAGCGACAAGCCCCCGTGCGACGTCTCATCAAGACGCCCGCCGATCTCCAGGCCTGGGCGACGCGCGCGGCCGAGAAGCGGCCGCCGCCCGCCCTCACGCGGCGACAGGAAGCCATCCGCGCCATCGACAGCGACGCCGTGCGACTGGGGGCCATGGAAAGGCGACTGCGCGAGCTGGAGGCGCTGGTGGGGCGAGGCGGCGCGGCCGCGGAGGATCACCGCGCCGAAGGGTCGAGGCTCGCGGCCGAGTACCAGGCCCTCGGCACCGATCTCAACAACCGCATCCGCGAGTACAACGGCACCGGGGTTGTCCTCAGGCACGTGCTCAGCATCGCCGGAGGCATCAACCTGGGGCCCGATGAATTTCGCATCCGCGTGCGACCGGGTCCGCGAAGAACGGCTCGTACCGCGCCTTCGCCTCGTCCCTTGACGTCGGCCCGCCCACCCTCCGCGACACCGGGAAGATCATCATCGGCCCCGACGGCCGCCACCCCATCCGCCGGATCGACCGGAGTGTCCGCCCCGCGCTCATCGACTCCGACCGCGCCCGCCCCGTCGCCGGTGCCGGTCGCCCCACCGCGTACAATCCATCCCGTCGGCATCACGCGATCCCAGGGCCCGCCCACCGTGCCGACCTCGACGACGGAGCCCCAACCGGGCGCCGCGGCGGGTGGGACCGTCACCGGAGCTGCGCAGGCGCTTCGCTCGTGGGACGACCAGGCGCGCACCCCCGACGGACGTCTCCGTGTTCGCCGCTTCGACGCTACCCAGCAGACACTCCTCATCCGCGAGGTCGTTGGCTCGGACGCTCGCTTCACGGCCGCCCGTCGCGAGGGCAACCGCATCGTCTTCCGCAGGATTCGCTGATGCGCCTGATCTATTCATGAATTCGCACCACAGAGATCGCTGAGGAGGGCAAAAGAGAAGAATCCTGACCAACAAACAGAACATCTCCTCCTACCACGGCTTGTGCCTGATACAGCTCGAATCGGCACAATCTTGAATCTTTGCCTCCGGGATCCTCTGTGGTCTCTGTGGCAAAAATGCGCGAACGATTAGAGCGAAAGGTTCTCGTTCGAGATGGCCGTGGATGTCGCCTGGGCCGCGGAGGTCACCACGGCAAGGTAAGGTTCGATGTAGTCGCCGGGGACCTGCGTGAAGACCACCTCGTCATAGACCCCGAGGACGGGGATCACGCGTTCGACCATGCCGGCAACCTCCTCCGGCTGGAGAAGATGATCATAGTAGGGGATCGGATCCTCGGCGCGCAGAAGCCCGAACGTACCCGAGAGTATCCGGAAATCGGCACCCATCGCCGCCGCACGATCGCTCGACGCCCGAATGCGCGGCGACTCATAGCGCTCGATGGCCGGGAGGTCTCCGCTCGCGGCGTTCTTCCGACGAGAACAATAGGTCACCACCAGGACGCGCCGCTCGGCGTCGGCAACCTCGAGCGGAACAGCGACCCGCTCCGCCGCCGTCACCAGGATCGATTCCCATGGTTCGACGGGACGGTCGGCATCCTTCGCGGGGGGGCGCACGAATATCGCCTCATCGTGCGCGCCCAGCGGCCCACTGGCTCGCAGAATGAGCTCGGGAGTCTCCTCCGGCGTCGGCACCGAGACGGCGAAGACGGTCGGCTCGTGCCAGCCCACCAGCGCGTTCCGATGAGTCAAGACCAGCAGCGTCTCGCCGCCGGCCTTCGCTCGCCAGTATTCTCGCCGCACGTATGACGCACGGTAGCGGTTCCCGGCAGGCAGGGACCCGGGGCTCTCATCCTGCTCCAGCATCCCGAGAACGATGCGACACCGGCTTCTCGTCTGACTCATCCGTGCCTTCCTCGATCCATCCTCGCGGAGTCCCCCACCGCTGGTCATCACCCCTGAGGCGGGAGGGACTCGAACCCTCAACTCACGGCTTAAAAGGCCGGCACTCTACCATTGAGTTACCGCCTCGGGTGACAGGACGCGACGAGTATAGCCAGACCGGAGCTACGCCGACAGATCGGCGCGCCCTGATCTTTACCGGCAGGAGATCGACGCCAGGGCGCGACGTTGCTACTTCAGGTCGACGACCTGGAGGGTGTCTCGCTGGGCCAGGTACAGCCTCCTGCCGTCAGGAGAGAATCGCCAGGCGGTGAGCGGCACCCCGGGGAAGTCCTGGATGAAGTGATCGGAGAGGCGCAGGAGAAGGGAGCCCGTGCCGGACGGCAGGCCGACGAAGTCTCCCGACGGGGACGCGAGGATCTTCGAGGGCGTGATCCCGTCGGGCACGGGAATGGTTCCCTTCACCAGGCCGTCCGGGACGGAGAGCCGAGACAGCGTCCAGCGGCCATTCAACTCGTCACGCTCGGCCACGAGAAGATCGGCGCCCAGCCACGTCATCGCCCGCTCGCCGTAGGGCGCTCGCAGGAGGCGCGCGAAACCGGCCTCGTCGGCCAGGAAGAGCGCGGAACCCGCGGCATGGGGGCCGAACCAGGCCGTCCACAGGCCGTCCGGGCGGGCCAGCGGCGGGAACTCCAGGCTGTTGACCTGCCCGACCTCCGTCACGCCCGCCGCCGCCAGGGACCGGACGCGGCGATCGATCGGCGAGACCACGAGAAGAGTCCGAGCCTCCACGGGGTAGTGATACGAGAAGTTGTCCTGCCACCAGGGGCGATGATTCGCCAGGTCCCACACCTTGACCGCGGACGGCGCGACATCGCGGGAGAGAAACAGCGACTCGAATCCCAGCAGGCGACCGTCGGCAAGCTTCACGAGATCGGTCCAGTTGCCGCGCTCGCTCACCCGCTCCGCGGTTCCCGGCGTCGGCGGCTGTCCCGGGGCGGCCGCGGAGAGCTCGGTCTTCCAGACATGGCCGATGCCCGGCGACTGCTCGTCGATGAACCAGACGGTGGTCCCGGAGACGTAGAGCTTCGTCACGGGTCGATCGTTGAAGAATCTCCAGGCGATCGTCCCGTCCGGGCGGAACCACTCGAAGACGTTGCGAAGCGCGGTGCGGCGGACGAGGAGGAAGCCGTCGCCCACCGGCTGGGCATGTTCCACGCCCGAGGCCACGTGGTCCCAGTGCGCGATCACCTGGCCGGCCTGCGGGCGGGCGCAGGAAAGCGTGCCAAGAACGAGGAACCAGGCGAACGCGACAAGGGTCCTCTTCACGGGACGACGCATCAAGCGGGTCAGTCGATGACCTGGTACCAGATGCGGAAGCCCGCTCCGCTGGACGCGCCGTAGGTGAAGACGCGCAGGAACACGGGTTCTCCGGCGCGCACCTTGATGAGAAGCGCTTCGCGCGCCGATTCGGTCTGCGACACCTCGATGCGCTCCCCGTCGGCCTTGTGGACCGCCAGGTCGATATCCTGGTCCACGTCGCCGCCATCGAGGAAGATCGCGATCAGACCGTCGGCGGCAGGCGAAATCTTGAACCACCGGCTCTGTCCCGCAGTCACGGAATCCGCCTGGCGCCGCGCCGGCGGCAGGACGGGCGTATTGGCCGGGGGACGAATCTCCTCCGCGGAGGGCCCCGGTTGATCGGGCCGCGGGCCGGGGCCTGGAGCAGGACCCGTGGCGGTCGCCACGCTGACCTGGAAGCTGACAGGAGCCTCCGCGCGATACGCGTAAACGCGCACGAAGTAGTCCTCCCCGGCGCGGAGCTCGTGGCGAATCGTCTCCGTCGCCGCGGGACCCTCGGAGCGTTCCAGCATCTCGCCAGTGCCCTTCAGGAGCTCGAGGTCGATATCGGCGCTCGTCGTGCCCGTCCCGCGCAGGGCGATGTCATAGGATCCATTCGCGGGAACGCGAAGGCGGAAATGCATCTCGTCTCCCGAGCCACCGCCCACCGTACCCGAGGCATTGCGACCAGGGGCCACCTCGCCACGAACCGCGCCCGGATCCACGGCCGCGTACTGCGCGACGCCGACCTCGACGGACCGGGACGATCCCGAGGCGACCGAGAGCCGAACGTGCACGCGCTTCTGGTCGACGGGCGCCACAATGAGGCCGCCCTGGTCGAGCCTGCCGAGAACCTGGCCCTGCGAGTTCACGGCGACGGCCTCCACGCCCGCGGCGTTTCCGGCCAGCGAGAACCGATAGCGCCCTTGCCGCGCGGGCAGGAACCTCAGCCAGGTCGGCCGCCCGGGAGCGACCACGACGTTCCGGGTGGCTCCTTCTTCGATCACTTCGCCGTCGACACCGGGCGCCAGGCGATCGGCGTCCAGGACCTGGATGCGCTCGGTCAGCCGCCACGAGAGCGTCTGTTCGACCTCGCGGAACGAGAAGACTCTCACCTTGTAGACGACGCCGGGCAGCACCGCGAGCTCGATCTTCTCGTCACCGGACGCGGCCTCGGAGATCTCGATCTTCTGGTCCTCGGGACCCAGGACCTCGACGTCGAGATCGCCTTCCCCGCGCGTCGTCCTGAGACCGATGGTCCAGAGACCGGCCCTGGGAAACGTGCGCTCCAGGATACGCTGGGAGGGACGGTCCCGGCGGAAACTTCCGCGGGTCACGGCGCGATCGGTGTCCCGGGGAAACTCGTTACCCGGCGCGCCGGTCGCCGTTGCCGTGGACGGCGAGACCGTCGTGGCCGGCGCAACCTCGCTGCTCGGCGCGGCCGCGGCCATGACCACCGGGGGCTCCACGGGCGTCGCTGGGGCGGTGCCCGTCCACGGGATCGTGACGAGGTTCGCGACCGGGATCGGAGGCGTCGCGGCTTGCGGCGCGACCTGGGGAATTTCCGCCGCCGTGACGGTCATGGGGGTCACCAGCGGCGCAACCTCGGCGGCAGGAGAAGAGGACGAAGCGGAGGCAAGAAACGAGAGCCACTCGGTCGGCGAGAGGACGCCTTCGTGTCGGGCGACCACGTCTCCCGAGGCGCCAATCACGAGGAACGCCGGGAGGCCGGTGACGTCGTAGGCCGCCGCGACCTCGGGGAATTCCTCCACGCTGATCACGAGAACATGCCGCGCGGACTCCATGGTCCCGGCGCGCAGGGCGCCGGTTCGCAGGGGCCGATACGTGTTGACCTGAGACCGCAGGGCGGCGGGCACGAGGGGCACGTAGCGGAAAGGCACGGGAGCAAACCGGGAGTAGAGGAGATCGGCGAGTGCCGGTTCGCGGGTTGGAGCGCCGGCCAGGTCCGCGGCGGCGGCATCGTGCGCGGACGTGAAGACCACGGCGAGAGGGCGGGCATCATCGGGGGTCAGGAAGCTCGCGGTGACGGCGGCGCCGGGCTCCGCGGCAACGCGGCCGCCGAGCAGCGCCAGGAGCGCCAGGGAAAGGCCGATGACGGCGGTGCGACGAAACTTCACAGTGGGTTCCTCCCCGTCCGATGGGACGCGTTCCCGAGGTGCCGGCCGGAACCGCTGTCCCGTGCCCGGCGAACTATCTTCCATGTGCAGGAAACATGCAAGGTTGATAAGATCGATGCTCCATGGACCAGGCGATCGAGAAGAAGCCCCGCGTGCCCGCGCGGACGCGGCGAGGGCTGATCCTGGTCTTCACCGGGAACGGCAAGGGCAAGACGTCCGCCGCGCTCGGCATCCTCATGCGCACCTGGGGCCACGGCATGAAGGGCGTCATGCTCTCCTTCATCAAGGCCAGCGATATGAAGTACGGCGAGCACCGGGCGGCGGCTCGCATGGAGGGACTCGAGATCATCCAGCTGGGCGACGGCTTCACCTGGCTCTCCGAAGACCTCGAGAAGGACCGCGCGCTTGCGGAGACCTGCTGGGCGCGATGCCGGGAAAAGCTCGCGGATCCCTCGTACGACGTCGTGATCCTCGACGAGATCACCTACCCGGTGAACTACGGTTGGTTGGTTCTGGACGATGTGCTCGCCGCGATCCGGGAGCGTCCTTCCCACCAGCACGTCGTTCTCACCGGCCGCGACGCGCCCGCCGCCTTCATCGAGGCCGCCGATACGGTGACCGAGATGCGGGAGGTCAAGCACGCCTTCCAGCAGGGCATCAGGGCGGCGGTCGGCATCGAGTTGTGAGCGCCGGGGACGCCACACCCGCGCGGGCCTACGCGGGTAGGCCTGACTCGGACGCGTCCGTCCCGGGCGCGTCCGTTCCGGGCGCGCCCGTTCGCACCCTGGGCGTCCTGCTCTTCCTGGCGGCCCTCATCTTCCAGCTCACCTGGTTCTCCGGCCGCCTCTATTCGTGGGACGATGTCATTCACATCGAGACGGCGCGCGCCATCGTCGAGCGGGGCGAGCTGAGTGTTCCGGATTCGCCCGAGGCCCGGGACTTTGCCCGTCCCGGGCGCGATGGCCGCCTCTACTCCAAGTTCGGATTCGGCATGACCCTCGTCCTGGCCCCCTTCTACGCGGCCGGACGCCCTTTCGGACCCGAGGCCGCGATCATCGCGTCCTGTCTCGCGAACCCCGTGCTCATCGCCCTCCTGGCTCCGCTCTTCGCCCTGACCGCGCTCCAGCTGGGTGCGCGCCAGCGCGACGCATCGATCGGTGCCCTGGTCCTGACCTGTGCCACGCCCGTCGCCGCGTACGGCCGCGCGCTCTTCAACGACCCCCTGGTCGCCGTGGCTCTGCTCGCCGCCTTTCGATCCGCGCTCAGAAGGGAACCGCTCGCCTGCGGTCTCGCCCTGGCCCTGGCCGCCCTTACGCGAGCCGAATACGTGGTGGCGATTCCCGCCTTCTTCCTCTTCACGCCGCCCAGGCAATGGCCGCGCCTCGCCCTCCCGCTCGCCGTCGCCGGGCTCTTCATGCTCGGCTATAACGCCATGCGCTTCGGCAACCCGCTGGACCAGGGCCAGCTCGGCCACGATCCCTACGACACCTTCTCCACGCCCCTCGTCACGGGCCTCTACGGCCTCATCCTTTCCCCCGGCAAGGGCGTGCTCTGGTACTGCCCGCCGATCCTCCTCGGGCTCATGGGCTGGTGGTCGATGAGGGGAGCGCACGCGCGCGCGGCAGGCCTCGCGCTCCTCGCCGTCGTCCCCATGATCATCCTCCACGCGCTCTGGCACTCGTGGATGGGAGGATGGTCCTACGGGCCGAGGCGGCTGGTCGCGCTCCTGCCCCTCCTGATGCTGGGTGCGCCTTTCGCCCTCCGGGCCTTGAGCCCTCGCCGCGCGGGTCGCATCGCCGCGGCGACCGTCATCGTCCTGGGATTTCTCATGCAGCTCGGCGGGCTCATCGTCGACTTCATGCACTACATCGCCTGGGCCAACGAACGCCAGGCGTCGACGTTATGGTCGTTCGGGCACTCGGCCGCCCTGGGCCACTGGCGCTACCTCGCGGCCACCGGCGAACTCGATCTCTGGTATGTCAACGTCTTCGGTCCCTCCCCCGCCGCCGTGCTCGCCTTCCTTCTCCTCGCAGCCACCTTCATCGCCCTCGCGAGACGAAGCTCACCCGGAACTTGACGAAGCCAACCACGAGAGGCACCGAGGCATGGCGAAGTCCATGGTAGATTCCGGCGAGGACACGATTCCTCCTGCGAGAATGCGCGATCGATGATCGAGGGCCTCGACTCCGCGCTCCTCTTTTCCGTGTCTCCGTGTCTCCGCGGTTCCCTGGCGTGAATCCGGCAAACTAACCGACGACGATGAGGTTGCAGTTCTCGGGCAGGAGAGACGCGAGGCGCTGGAGCAGGCGGCCGCGGAGCATGCGCCAGAAGAAGGTCCGCTTCGAGGAACCGACGAAGACGCTCGTGACCCTGAGCCGTGTTGCGGCATCGGCGACAGCGCGACCCGCGTCCTCCGCGAGCCGCCAGATCGGGATCGCGGTGACGCCCTCGTCGGCCAGGAAGCGCACGGCCTCGTTGAGCACGCGCACGGCCTCCTGGGAGGGTCGAATATCGAGGGGCGTGTAAAGCCCGGGCGCCTCGTCGACGTAGACGACGTAGACATTTTTCTGCCGTTCGCCGCGCGCGCTCCCCGCGGCCGTCTTCAGGAGCTTGGAGTTGAGATACCGGAGGGAGATGAGGTGGGTAGCGGCCTCCACGCCGCTGGCCTCCTCCGCCTCCTCCAGCGTCAGGAGGCTCTCGGCCTCCGGCGTGTCCGCGGCCTCGTGCTCGGCCTCCTCGAAATCCTCCGCCGCCTCGGCCTCGACGGCCGAACGCTTCTTCAATCCGCTCGCCAGCATCACGAGGGTGATGAGGGCGCCAAAGAGCAGGGCCATGGGCTTGTTGACCATGTTGATGATCCACGCCGCCAGGAGACCGACCGTCGTGAATGCGCCCCACCAGAATCCCAGGTCGCGCCGCCCATCGCGCCACCGCAGGAGATCGATCGAGAGCGACGAGATGGAGAGCGTTCCCAGGAGGCCGAACGCGTACAGGTCGCCCAGGATGTGGATCGACCCGCGCGCGAAGAGAAGGATGACCAGGGGAATGAGCGCCGAGAGCAGGATCGAGATGTGAGGCGTGCCGAACTTGAGGTGACGCTTGCGCAGCCACCCGGGCAGGAACCCCAGCTCGGCCAGGCGATAATTCACGTGATAGTTGCCCACCAGGGCCGTGTTGCAGGCCATGAACAGGAGCGCGGACGCGGCCAGCACGGTGGCGACGCCGAGAAAGGGACCGCCGGTGCGGAACGCGAGCGCGGAGAGCAAGGCCTCGGGATCGCCCAGCTTGAGCTCGGGAGGGAGAAGGTAGAGCGTGAACGCCGTCAGGATGGGCGTCAGCACGGCGACGAAGACGATCACCAGGATCATCGCCTTCATCGCCGTGCGCCTCACCGGCGCCTGCATCGCGCCCGAAATTTGCGACGCGGATTCGAGCCCGGAGTATGCGAGCCAGGTCGCGGCGTAGCCGCTGAGGAGTCGCCACGAGGTCAGCTCCCCCTCGGGTTTCACCACGTGCATCACCAGCCCCTTCCAGGCCGCCGGCGTCTCCAGTTGAAGCGCGGCGGCGATGGCCAGGGCAATGGCGACGAGGATTTGAATCCCGGCCAGCCAGGCGATGACCTGCGCCGACTCCCGGAGTCCCACGATGTTCAGGATCGCCAGGCCCAGGAAGAGCGCGGCCGAGACCGGGAGCACCCACTCCTTGGCGCCGGGCAGGAGGGTCGCGAGGTAATAGAGCCCGGAGACGCCCGAGATCGCGGAGGTCAGGAGATAGTCGACCGTGATGAAGGCGCCGCCCAGGAGCGGCAGGAACGTCCACTTGGAGAAGGCCAGCCGCGCCACCGAGACCACGCCGCCCCCATCCGGACACCGGTCGCAGATCTCGACGTACTTCAGCGCGATGGAGACGAAGACCACCGTCGTGATGATCTGCGCCAGGGTGGCGAGGTTACCGATCGATCGGTAGAGGATCCCGGGCACGTAGAAGATCGAGGTGCCGATGTCGGCATACACCACGGCGAAGACCAGCACCCAGCCGAGGTGCTTGAGCCCGTGCCCGCCATGCGAAGCCTGCTCGCTCGATGCCTTCTGAACTGCGCTCATCCGCTTTCACTCCTCGAGGGTCCTACCCACGCGGGGCCACCCTTCGGAGTGGTCCTTCTCGACGCCGACGAGGTTAGCTGACGGGCTCGGCGCGAAAGGTCACCGCCGATCCGGGTCCTGGAGAGCCCGGGCCGGTAAGCCCCAATAACCTGGGTCCCCCGTTCATCTCCTCATCCGGAGACGACTAGGCGAAGCGGGGATTATAGGGTGAAATCCGAAAGCACGATTGTCCGGAAGCTATAACTCGCTATTTTCCCGGCTTTCACAGGCACTTTCGCTCACTTGACAGGCTACGGGCCGGAGGCACGTGCGCCCGTCCAGCCAGCGATAGGCTCCCGCGCTGGGGCCGCCCTCCAGGACCAGGCGATGACCCTCGCTTCGGTATTGCCCCCATGAATGACGGGCGACGGTGCCGCGACCATCGCTCAAAGGGCCGTCGTAATCCAGGTACAGGAAGCGGTGATCGGAAAGGGCAAGGCTCGTGACCATTCCGGACTCGGGCGGCGCCGAGAGTCGCCAGGTCCGAAGCCTCTCGCCCTCCTCGAGGAAGAGGTCCCAGTGCACGCCGTCCGGCGCCTCATGGCGGGAGATCGTGTAGCGTCCCCGCAGGGGTCCATCCGTCACCGGGGGCGCGTCCGCGGGATTCAGTTGGCCCGGGACATCTTGCGCATGATGGCGCCCGCGACCGCCGGATCCATCTCGCCGAGGATGGCAGAAACGTTTCGCTCGGGCATGCGCCGGAAGATCTCGATCACCTCGAGGTCCTCGAGCTGTGAGAGCACGCGCGCCGCGGCGGCGGGCCGCATCGTGAGGTAGGTCCGGACGGAACGCTCGTACTGCTGTTCGCGATCCGTGAACGAGCGCTCGCGATCGTTGATCGCCAGCTCCCTGCGCTCGAGCTCCGCCTCCCATTGCCCGAGGCGCGCCCGTTCCTCGTTCAACGTGCTCTCCGCCCGGCGCAATTCCTCTTCGCGTTTCTTCAACGCCGACCACCGCTGATCGCGCGCCCGCTCCTCCTGGAGCCGCTCCAGCTCGCGGATCTCGGTCGCCGGCTGGCCGCCCGTCGCTTGAACGTAGGGGCCGATATAGGGAACGGTGGCGAGGGAGGCGGTAACCGGGTCGACGACGTCGACCAATCCCTCGGCGTCGGCCCAGTACACGACGCCGCCGAAGACGCCGAGGATGAGGAGCACGAGAAAGACGATCAGGACGCGATTCATGGCCGGATCAATCCTCCTCGCCTTCGCCGTACAGGGACATGTCGCCGAGGATACGCGTCACGTAGTCCCGCGTCTCGGCAAACGGCGGCACCCCGTTGTGTCGCTCCACGGCGCCCGGCCCGGCGTTGTACGCCGCAAGGGCGCGGCGCGGATCGCCGCCAAAGCGATCGAGCATCATTCTCAGGTAACGAGCCCCACCCTCGACCGACTGTCCCGGATCGAAGGGATCGGTGACGCCAACGACGGGCTGGGTGCCGGGCATGATCTGCATCAGCCCCTGGGCGCCGCGCGGAGAGACGGCCTGGGGGTTGAACCCGGACTCCCGGCGCGCCACGGACTCCAGCATCGGGAACGGCACGCCGTATCGCTGGGAAGCCCCCTGGAGCATCGAGCGGATCGGCTCGGGCGCCTGGCTGAGCCGCCCTGGCGCGGACGCCGCGTTGAGTGCGCCTGCGAAGGTGCCGGGCGTGGCCGCCTGGGACGCGCCCTCCGTGCTCGCGGTCGCGGCGACCCCGGACGCGGCGGCCTGGCCGACGATGGCCCGGATCTGCCCCTTGATCGCCTCGATCCGGGCGAGCGCCTGCGACATCCGCTCAAGCGCCATGGAACGACTCCCCGCCATCGGCGACCAAGGGAGCCAGCGGCAGGCGGCCGACCGACTCGGCCCGCTCGGCCTCCTCGTTGGCCTGCTTGATGAAGTTCATGAGCCCGATCTCGTCGAGCTCCTGCTGGTCCCGTTCCTCCTCCTCGTGGCGCCAATCCCGCCACTTCTTCTCCCGGAGGAGCTCAAGGGCGCGGCGCCGGCGGCGGGCCTCGACGAGCTTGAGGCGCTGTTGTTCCAGGGCGACCGCCGCATCCTCCACGGATCGCTCCGCCTCGGCCTCCCGCCTGAGGAGCGCAAGGCGGTATTCGTGGGAGCGCACCAGGTCATCGACGGTGGGGCGGCCAGCCGTGATACGGGCCGCCTGATCCACGGCCGCCACGATCCGCTCCCGCACCTCAGCCAGCTTCATCTCGCACGCGAGCTTCAACCTCATGGCCTGGCCAAACTTGAGGCGCTCGCGATCCTCCTCGTGCCGCCGGACCGAGAGCACGCGCTCGAGTCGAAAATGAAAGCGCGCCATCAGGCCGCCAGCTTCTTCAGGGCAGTCACGGTCGTCTCATACTCGGACATCTCCTCGACGCGCTGCTTGAGGAAGTCCTCGATCGAGCGGATTCGCTTCTTGGCCTCGTCGATGCGGGGATCGGCGCCGTCCTGGTAGGCGCCGATGCTGATAAGATCCTGGGCGTCCTTGTAGACGGCAAGAAGCTCCTTCACCCGCGCCGCGGCGTCGACCTGCGGCCGCGTGACGATCTCGTTCATGAGGCGCGACACGGACTGCAAGACATCGATGGCCGGGTAGTGATTGCGCGAGGCGAGGTTGCGATCGAGGACGATGTGGCCATCCAGGATGCCGCGCACGTTGTCAGCCACGGGCTCGTTCATGTCGTCCGCATCGACGAGCACGGTATAGAGCCCGGTGATGGACCCGCGCGCGCCGGTCCCGGACCTCTCCAGGAGCTTGGGCAAGGTCGCCCAGACGCTCGGGGGAAACGCGCGGTAACCGGGCTGTTCGCCGACCGAGAGGGCGACCTCGCGAAGCGCGCGGCAGTAGCGCGTGACCGAGTCCATCAGGAGAAGGACGTGCTTGCCCTGGTCTCGGAAATACTCGGCGATCGCGGTCGCGGTGTACGCGGCGCGGACGCGCATGAGCGGGGGCTTGTCGGAGGTCGCCACGACGAGCACCGACTTCTTCATGCCCTCGGGGCCCAGGTCCTTCTCGATGAAGTCCCGCACCTCGCGGCCGCGCTCGCCCACCAGCGAGACGACGACCACCTCGGCCGCCGTGTAGCGAGCCATCATCCCGAGGAGCGTTGACTTGCCGACCCCGGAGCCGGCGAAGATGCCGACGCGCTGTCCGCGACCGATCGTCAGGAGCCCGTCGATGGCGCGCACTCCCAGGGGCAATATCTCGGTGATGCGCGGTCGCGTGACCGGATCCGAAGGCTCGCGGGCGGCCGGGACCAGCTCCAGGCCCGCGAGCGGGGATCCGCCGTCCATGGGCTGACCGAACGCGTCGAGGATCCGTCCGAGAAGCTCCGGGCCGGCGGGCACCTCCAGCGGGCGGCCCGTGGCCACGACGGTGCTGCCGGGCGAGACGCCGGTCATGTCGCCGATGGGCATGAGAAGCGTGCGGCCCTGCTTGAACCCGACGACCTCGGCGGGCAGTTCGCGAGGTCCGGCGCCGATCTCGGACGGGCGAATGAGGCAGAGATCGCCGACGGGCGCCTGCGGGCCGGTGGCCTCCACGAGGAGCCCGACGACGCGGACGACGACGCCGCCGCGGCGGATCGGATCGACGGACCGGATCGAGGCGAGCAGGCGCTCGCCGAGGACCGGGAGTCCGGAAGGTAGCGCGCTCACGGTTCGTCCCCTGGCTTGGGGGCGCCATCGGGCAAGGGAGGCACCACGGGAGTCAGGTCCAAATCCTCGGCCGCGATCGAGCGCGTGACGGCGCGCGCCTCCCTGAGGATCTCGGCCATCTGGGTCTCGAGCCGCGCGTCGACGCGTCCGAAATCGGTCTCAAGGATGACGCCGCCCCGCGTGATGCCGTGGTCGGTCTGGATCGTGATGTCGGTAAGGGATTCGATGCGCCTGAGGATCTCGGCCCGGTAATCCTCGACGGTTCCCAGGTCGTCGGGATGGATCCTCACCGTGATCCGGTCGGCACCGGACACATGGGCGATGGCGGCGTCGACGGTGCGGCGCACGAGATCGGGATCCACCTCGACCTGGCCGCGCACCAGCCGCTCCAGGATCGCCGTCACTACCGCCAGCATCGTCTCAAGACCGGCGCGGAGGAACCGCTCCTTCTCGGACTTGACGTCATGCGCGGACTTCGCCAGGACGGCCAGGGCCGCCGCCACCTCCTGGAGCGCCTCGGCCTTCGCCTGCTCGCGGGCCGCCGCCAGGCCCTTCTGCTTCGCTTCCTCCTCCAGGCGCGCCTGCTGCTGCTTGGCGCCCGTCACGATGGCCTGGGCCTGGGCACGCGCCTCCGCGACGAGCTTCTCCGCGGCCGCCTTGGCCTCGGCCGCCGTGGCCGCCGCCTGCTCGCGGGCCGTGGCGATCCGCGCCTCGACCTCGCGCGCCATCCGCGAGCGCACCTCGAGCCGCTGGCGTTCGCCGGTCTCCCCGCGCTCCGGGGCGATGTCCGGGCGCAGGGGAAGCCGCAGGGACCCCTCCAGGACCTGGAGCTCGTCCGCGCGATAGACTCGTCCGCCGCTCATGGCATCACGCGAACGTCACGCCCGTCGGTAGGAGCGCCGCCTCATACCACCAGCTCCTCTTCGCCGCCGCGGGCGATGACGATGTCGCCGGCCTCCTCGAGCTTGCGGATGACGTTGACGATGCGCTGCTGCGCGTCCTCGACGTCGCGAAGGCGCACGGGACCCATGAACTCCATGTCCTCGCCCAGCATCGCCGCGGCGCGCTTGGACATGTTCGAGAAGATCTTGTCCTTGACCGCGTCGTCGACGGACTTGAGGGCCAGGGCGAGCTCCTTCGTGTCGACCTCGCGGAGCACCTGCTGGATGTCGCGATCCGAGAGGAGCGTGATGTCCTCGAAGACGAACATGCGCTTCTTGATCTCTTCCGCGAGCTCCGGGTCCTCCTCCTCGAGGGCCTCGATGATCGACTTCTCCGTCTGCCGGTCGACCAGGTTGAGCACCTCGACGATCGCGTCGATGCCGCCCGCCGCCGTGTATTCCTCGTTGACGACGGCCGAGAGCTTTCGCTCCAGGACGCGCTCGACGTCGCGGATGATGTCCGGGGAGGTGCGGTCCATCTCGGCGATGCGCTTGGCCACGTTCGCCTGGATGCCCTCGGGGAGGTGCGTGAGGATCTGCGAGCTGATCTGCGGCTGGAGGTAGGAGAGGATGAGGGCAATCGTCTGCGGGTGCTCGCCCTGGATGAAGTTCAGGAGCTGGCCGGGATCGGCGTTGCGGATGAAGTCGAAGGGCCGGACCTGCAGGCTCGTCGTCAGGCGGTTGATGATGTCGATCGCGCGATCCGCGCCCAGGGCCTTCTCGAGGATCTCGCGCGCGTACTCGATGCCGCCCTGCGAGATGAACTCCTGCGCGAGCATCATCTCCTGGAACTCGATGAGCACCTTGTCGCGCTCCTCGGGTTCCACCTTGTCGATCCGGGCGATCTCGAGCGTCAGCCCCTCGATCTCCTCGTCGCGAAGGTGCTTGAAGATGTCGGAGGCGATCTCCTGGCCCATCGAAACGAGAAAGATGGCCGCCTTGCGCTTCCCCGGGATCTTCGCTCCGCCGCTCATCGCACCGATCCTATCACGCCGAGCGGTGGGGCGCCCCGGCGCGGCACTCCCCGGTTCGAGGGCTTGCATGAAGGAGAAGCGTCATGCCGCGGGCGCATCCTCGGCCATCCAGGTTCTGAGGAGATCGGCGACCACCTTCGGCTTGGCGCGCGCCAGGGATGTCGCCCGGCGGTGGATCTCCTGCCGTTCCTGGTCCTCGAGCGAGATCTCGCCCGCGAGGCCCTTCTCGGCCTCGATGAGCCGCTTCTGGCGCTCGATCTCGCGCTGGCGGGCGAGTTCCTCCTCGCGCAGGCGCACGTGGCGGCGCCAGGCCATGTAGAGGACGAACATGAGGACGATGAGAGGAGTCGCGAGGAGGCTGTAGATGAGCGTCTTGCGGCGGAACTCGGCCTCGGCCTTCGCCTTGTCCAGCATCGCCCACTCCCGGGTGCGATCCCAGGGAACGTTGCGGACCTCGATGAGATCGCGATCGGGCCGATCGCCGAGCGCGGACTTCACCAGCGCCTCGATCTGCGTCATCTCCTCGCGCGTCCTCGCCGCGTAGGTGCGCGCCGTCTGCCCGGCCGTGTCCGTCGATTCCCGCCACATGCCGTCGATGGCGACCGCCGCCGCGACGCGCTTCACGAACGGCGACTGGATCCGCTCGGTCACGGTCTTGTCCGCAAGGTAGTTCACGATCTTCTCGGCGCGCTGGTAGTCGATGGGCCCCCCGTTCAGGATGGAATTGTAGACGGGGGGCGTGTTGGAACTGACGCCGGGCTCGCCCCCCGGGCGCATGCTCTGGCCCGAGAGCTTCTCGTCCTCGGTTTGCTCGGAGAGCTTGTACTGGTCGAACCCCGGGACGGTGTAGTTCTCGCGGTTGCTCCGCACGCTATCCCAGTCGAACTCCACGTTCACCGTGACGGTGAACTTGTCGTTACCCAGGACGGGGCCCAGAACCTTGCGGATGGAGTCCTCGAGCGAGCGCTCGGTCTCGGACTCGACGCGCGCCTGCTTCGTGCTCATCCCCTGCGCCTCGTCCTCGGGCATCAGGGGATTCATGTGCTGATCGGTGAGCGTGATGCGATCCTGCTGAAGGCCCGCGAAGCCGCCGGCGATGATGGCGCGAATGGCGCGTATCTGCTCGCTCGTGATGCTGGCACCGGGCTTGAGGGTGAGGATGACCGAGGCGGTCTGCGGAACTTCCTTGTCGATGAAGATGTTCTCCGTCTCGATGTGAGGCACCGTGATGTTCACGTCCTCGACCTGAGAGTACTGCCGGATCATGCGCCGCATCTCCGATTTCAGGGCCTCGATGGTGCGCAGCCTCTGCTCGTAGTCGGTCGTGGTGATGTCGAACTCTTCGAAGATCGTGAAGCCCTTCTCGGTGTTGCCGAAGAGCCCCTTCTCGGCCAGGGCGATGTTGGCCTCGTTGCGGATCTGAGCGTCGACCTCGATGAGCTTGCCGTCGCTGCGCAGGCGATATTGCTCATCGATACGCCAACCGCGCTTGTCGAGCTCGGTGCGGATAAGGCCGGCGGTCTGGAGGTCGAAGGTTCCGAGCGGAACCCAGACGGTGCGTTGCGCGAAGAAGACGATGCTCAGGAGTAGAACGAGCGCGAGGATGCCCAGGCCCATGGCCCAGAAGCGCTGGGGACGCGAGAGATTGTCCCAAACCTCGCGCGCCTGAGCGGCGATCTTCGCGAAGAACTCGTTCAAGCCTTGCCCCGTTTCTTGCTGCGTCGTAATGCTGCGTGCACTGCTGCGTCGTACGGCTGCGTTTTTTTCCACACCTTGCTCACACCGCGCTCGGGACGCGATCGCGAGAAGGGGGAAACCATTTCAAACTTCTACACTTGTATACAGGTCATTGAGATAACCAATCAACTGGATTCTCAGGCGGAATCCGGCTCTGTGGAGAACTGGTGGATAAATCGGGGAGCGCGGGCGCGGACGCCCGCTCGGGACCTACCGCAGTTGCGTCAGGGTCTGGAAGGCGCGGACGGCGATGTTTCGGATCTGCATGGCCGTCTCCAGCGCCAGGTTCGCATGCGACGCCGCCACCATGACCTCGTGGATGTTGTCCGTTTCGCCGGCGGCAAAAGCGCGGTCCATGCGGTCCGAGTGCGTGGTCACGCTCGCCAGGTTCTGGATGTTCTCCTGGAAGAGCTTCTGGAAGTCCTCGGCGGCCTGGGCGCCGGCGCCCGGCTTGATCGCCGTGCTCGCCGTCTCCCGAGCCGACCGCTCGAACGAGTCGATGCCGGGGGGACGCGCGGTCAACTTCAGGAGATCATCGATCATGACGTGCCGATTCTAAGCGATTCCTGCCACATGGATCGAAAATCTCTGATCATGGTCACGTTGGCCTCGTAGGCGCGCGACGCGCTGATCATGTCGACCATCTCCGTCACGATGTCCACGTCCGGGTACTGCACGTACCCCTCCGCGTTGGCATCCGGATGCGTCGGCTCGTACCGGAGGTACTTCTCCAGCATCGGTCCGTCCTGCTCCTTGACCTCGACGACCCGAACGCCGGTACCCGGGACCTGCTGGACGAGGTTGATATGCGCGTCCTCGCTCACCATCGGCAGGTTGAACCGGACCGGGTTTGTCCGGGGCTCGAAGATGACCCGTTGGCGGCGGTAGGGGCCCTCCTTGCCGTCGCTGCGGCGGGTCGTGTCCGCGTTTGCGATGTTGTTGGCGATGGCATCGAGGCGCAGGCGCTGGGCCGAGAGACCGGACGCCGAGGTGAAGAGCGAATCGAAGGCGCTCATCGCGTCACGCTCACGGATGCGGCTGGTATGGTCATCACGACGTCGGGGTCCTGCTGATGACGTTATTGAGCGAACGGAACTTGGCGCCCACGCGGCCGGTCAGGGTCTGGTAATAGAGCACGTTCTCGGAGACGCGCGACATCTCGACCTCGGGGTCGACGTTGTTCTTGTCGTTGCGGGTCCAGGTGTCGAGCTCGGCGAAGACCCGCGGGCGCACCCGCTCGGCGTGGCGCGAGGGCTGGGTCTCGAAGTGCCGCTCGGAACCGCGCGCCATCTCGATCCGGGGGCTGTCGTCGAGCGCGCGGGAGAGTTCGGCCTGGAACGAGACGTCGGAGCGCTTGAAGCCGGGAGTATCGATGTTGGCGATGTTGTCCGCCAGGATGCTGTGACGGAGCATGGACGCGTTGAGGCCCTGCCCCAGGATTCCCGTCGTGTCATAGCTGCGAACGCGCGCCATAACCCCTCTTTCGGCGGGCATTTGGGCGGCCTTGACCGTATTTGTTGAGATTTTTGCAGACACTTCCTACCATCGGTCCCGTGAACGACTCGCTCCCAGCCCCCGCCGCCCCAGAGCCACCAGTCCCCGGCACCATCTCCCTCGTCCTCTCCACGGCCCCCGACGCCGAGACCGCCGCCGCCCTCGCCCGCGCCCTCGTCGCAGAGGGCCTGGCCGCCTGCGCCAGTATCGTCCCCGGCGTGCGCTCGATCTATCGCTGGAAAGGAGAACTCTGCGACGAGAGCGAACTGCTCCTGGTCCTCAAGACCGCGACCGTCCATGTCCCGGTCCTCATCGAAGCCCTGAAAGCCCGCCACCCCTATGAAACCCCCGAGATCGTCGCCCTGCCCGTAACCGACGGCTTCCCTCCCTACCTCCGCTGGGTCCTCGATTCCACGTCCAGGGTGTCAGGCTCCTAGTTTCCTAGAAATTATGCACGGGGTTTGGTTGCTGGAAAAATTCTGATTAGCGCTCTGGCCATGCACGGGGGACAAACTCTAGGGAACGAGGTTGCCTGACCCCGATCAAACTTTAAGGCAGGCGACGCCGTTCTTGAGCTCGGGCACGATCCGCGCGCACTCGCCGTCGGCCAGGGGGCACCGGGTCCGGAACACGCACCCGGACGGCGGGTTCGACGGGCTCGGGGGATCGCCCGCGAGGCGAATGACGTTCCGCTCCCGCTCCGGGTCCGGCACCGGCACCGCCGCCATCAGCGCCTTCGTGTACGGGTGCCGAGGATCGTCCAGGACGTTCGCGCCAATCTCCATGATCTTCCCGAGGTACATCACGGCAACGCGATCCGAGAGATTGCCGACGACGCCAATATCGTGGGCGACAAAGAGGTAGGTGAGGTTGCGCTCCTCGCGCAAGTCGCGGAGCAGGTTGATCACCTGGGCCTGGATGGAGACGTCGAGCGCGGAGACGGGTTCGTCCAGGACGAGATACTCGGGATCGAGGATGAGCGCGCGGGCGATGCCAATCCTCTGGCGCTGGCCACCCGAGAACTGGTGCGGGTACTTCTTCATGTCGTCCGGGGTAAGCTCGACGCGGCGGAGCGCCTCCGCGACCCGATCCGGCAGGTCGCGGCGCGTGGCTCGGCCGTGGATGAGAAGGCCATCGCCGACAAGATCCAGGACGCGCATGCGCGGATTGAGGCTCGCGTTGGGATCCTGGAAGACGATCTGCATGCGCGGTCGAAGGCGCCGCAGTTCGCCCGCGCCCAGGGTCGCGAGGTCCACGCCGTCGAAGACGACGCGCCCGGCCGTCGGCGCCACGAGCCTCAGGGAGGCCTTCGCCAGGGTGGTCTTGCCGGAACCCGATTCCCCGACGAGCCCCAGCGTCTCTCCCGGCGCCAGGTCGAGGTCGACGCCGGCCACGGCCTTCACCTTCGCGGCGTCCTTCCCGAAGAACCGCCGCGTCTGCTCGAACTCGACCTTCAACCCCTCGATCCGGACCAGTGGACCCTTTCCGGAGGTCACCGCCGCCCGGCCCGACCGCTCAACCTGGGCCGCCTTCACAACGATTCCTTCAGGCACCGCGCCAGGACGGAGCCATGCGACGCGTCGCCTCGCGCCACGCGCGGGATTGGCGCCTGGCGGCAATCGTCGAACGCGTAGCAACACCGCGGCGCGAACGCGCAGCCCGCGGGTCGCTCGCCGGGACGCGGCACCGACCCGGGGATGGCCGGCAAGGTCGCGCCCCGGGGCTTGCCATGCGGAATCGCCGCGAGGAGGCCGGCGGTGTACGGGTGAGCGGGCCGGCGAAAGACATCGCGCACGCTCCCCTGCTCCACGTCCGCGCCCGAGTACATCACCACCAGCTTCCTGGCCGTCTCCGCGACCACGCCCATGTCATGCGTGATCAGGAGAACGCCCGTCGTGGACGCATCCCCGGCGATGAGCTCACGGAGCAGATCGAGGATCTGGGCCTGGATGGTGACGTCGAGGGCGGTGGTCGGCTCGTCCGCGAGGAGCAGTTGCGGGGACGCCGCCAGCGCCATGGCGATCATCACGCGCTGGCGCATCCCGCCCGACATCTGGTGCGGGTACTGTCCCGCGCGCGCCGCTGGATCAGGAATCCCCACGCGCGTCAGCATCGTCACCGCGCGCGCCCGCGCGCTGCGCAAGGAATCCTTCTCGTGGACGCGGTAGACCTCGGCCACCTGGTCGCCGACGGTCTGGAGCGGATTGAGGCTCGTCATCGGCTCCTGGAAGATCATCGCGATCTGTCGCCCGCGGATCTCCAGGTAGTCGTCCTCGGTGAGCGTGTCGAGACGCCGGCCGCCGCAACTGATGCGGCCGGATCGGATGGTCACGCGCGGCGGAAGGAGACCCAGGATGGCGAGCGCCGTCATCGATTTGCCGCAACCGGACTCCCCCACGAGCGCCGTGATCTCGCCCGCGGCCGCCGTGAAGGAGAGACCATCGACGAGCGTGACGGGGCCCCGCGGCGTCCGGGCCTCGATGACGAGTTCCTCGATCTCGAGAAGCGGTCCGCTCACCGCTTCGACACCCTTCTGCCCCGCGGCAATGCGTTCTTCGTTCGAAGCGCGCGGCGCAAATTCTTGACGGCCTCATCGGGAGCATCCACGTGGACTCGGGCGCCGGAGAGCACGTCGATGAAGCCGATCTCGTTGCGGAAGCGCGGGACGATATGGAGGTGAAGGTGAGCGATCGACGCTCCCGAGCTCTGGCCGAGGTTGTAGCCGAGGTTGTAGCCGGAGGGCTGGTAAAGCCGATCCAGGACATCAAGGAGCCTCAGCGTCCAGGCGTCGATGCTTCGGCGCTCCGCGACCGAGAGCTGCCGGAGATCCGTCACGTGGCGGCGCGGGACCACCATCAGGTGGCCGGGGTTGTAGGGGAAGAGGTTGAGCGTGACGAAGCAGTGACGATCCTGGCCGACGACGAGGTTCACCACCTGCCGGTCACCGGAAAGCGCGGCGCAGAAGATGCAGTCCACGGCTGGACGCCGGCCGCGCACGTAGTCCTTCTTATCGGGAACGAAGAGCAGGGGCCTCGTCACAGCGCCTTGGGCGGCGCCTGCGGGTGCGCGCCGGCGCCGGCATCCAGCGCGACCGCGAGGCGTTCGAGATCGGACGCGGTGTTGTAGTAGTGCGGCGAGAGACGCAGGCGGCCCGCGCGGAGCGCGCACTCGATCCCGGCCTCCTTCAACCGCGCCATGACCGGCGCCGGCTCCCCGGGAAACTCGAACGAGGTGATGCCGCTCCGCTCCGAGGGGATCGTGGAGGAGTAGAGCCTGTAGCCGCGGGACGTCATCAGGGCCATGACCCGATCCGCGTTGGCGCGGACCATGGCGGGAACGCGGTCCATCAGGGGAACCATGCGCTCCAGCGCCTCGCGGCATCCCACCAGGCCCGCGACGTTCTCCGTCGAGTATTCGAAACGCGAAGCGTCGGGACGGGGCGTGAAGCTGTACTCGAGGTAGTCGGCGGTCGGCACCATGCCGTCCCCGCCCACGAAGATCGGCTTGATGGTCTCGAAGTGCCGGCGCGCCAGGTAGAAGCCGCCCATCCCGAGCGGCCCCATCAACCACTTCCACGTGGGCCAGGCGGCGGCGTCGACGCCCGAGAGATCGACGGGCAGGACGCCGATGGACTGGGCCACATCCAGGAAGAGGAAGAGCCCGTGGCGGCGCGCGAGGGCCACGAGCTCCGGGATCGAGAAGGCGAAGCCGGAGGCGAACTCCACGTGCGAGAGCGCGAGCAGGCGGGTTCGCGGCGTGACGGCCGCTTCCAGCTCGGCCAGGTCCACGCGCCCGTTGCGCTCCGGGACCGTGCGCACGGTGACGCCTCGCTCCTTGACGTTCCACCAGGGATAGACGTTCGAGGGGTATTCCACGTTGACGGTCAGGATCTCGTCGCCGCTCTTCCACGGGAATCCCTGGGCGATGATGTTGACGCCCTCCGCCGTGTGCTTGGTGATCGCGACCTCATCGGCGCTGATGTTGAGGAGCTGGCCATACAGCTCGCGCAGTCGCGGGCGAGCACCGGCCACCGTCGCCAGGGCCGCGAGCGGAAGGCGGCGGCCCCGGGACTCCTCGTAGGAAGCCACGGCCGCCGAGAGCGGTTGCGGGGCGATGCCGGCGTGGTTGAGCGCGAGGCTGTCCTCGAGGAGCGGCAGGCGGGCGCGGACATCGGCGACGGCGGCCTGGAACGCGGGGTCCAGGAGCGGATTTACAGGGTCGGCCATGAGGCCGCCAGATTACAGGCACGCCGCTATCGAAGCAACGCGGCCTCCAAAGCAGGGAGCCTTTCTCTATCGGGGAAATCGCTCTACCATGGCGACATGAAGGAACGCATCCTGGATATGCTCCGCGGCCTCAAGGAAGGCAAGGTGGAGGACGTGCCGTTCGGTGAGGCCGTCCGGATGATCCGGCGGGAGTACACCTACGGTGGACTCGATGAGGCGCAGGCCGAGAACGACGCGCTGGAGCAATTCGGGAAGTGGTTCAAGGAGGCCGTGGACGCGCAGGTCGCCGACGCCAATGCCATGGCGCTGGCGACCTCGGCCGCGGATGCCGCGCCCTCCGTCCGGATGGTGCTGCTCAAGAACGTCGATGACCGGGGATTCATCTTCTACACGAACCTCGAGAGCCGCAAGTGCCGGGACCTCGACGCCAATCCCCGCGCGTCGCTCCTCTTCTTCTGGCACGAGCTGGATCGCCAGGTGCGCGTCGAGGGAACGGCCGAGCGGCTGGACACGGAGGCGGCGGCCGCCTACTTCGCCACGCGCCCCCACGAGGCCCGGCTTGCCGCGTGGGCGTCCGCGCAGAGCCGGCCGATCGCGGATCGTTCCGCGCTTGATGCCTCCCTGGAGGAAGCGCGGCGGCGCTTCGCGGGTGGCGAGGTTCCCCTGCCGCCGTTCTGGGGCGGGTGGCGCGTGGTTCCCGAGGCGGTCGAATTCTGGCAGGGACGCATCTCGCGCCTCCACGACCGCCTGCTCTACCGACGCACCGCCGCCGGATGGTCCCGCCAACGCCTCAGCCCCTGAATCCTCAGCGAGCGACCGAAATCCCCGGGGAACGAGAAGCGGCGGGTGCCTTGTCGGCTTGGACTCGGCGCTGATAGACTGCTTGGGCATTCTTGATGATTGATTTCGTTACGCCCCTCGAGGAGGCCTCATGATCCGCCGCACCCGTAAGCCCGGAAAACCCGCGACCGAGGCCGTTCACGCTGGCGAGCTCGGCCGCAAGATCGGCCACGCCGTCGCGACCCCTATCTTCCAGACCGCCACCTACTGCTTCGACGCCTCCCGGGATGTCCGGGCCTACCACGAGGAGGAGATCAAGTCGCGGTTCGAGTATGGGCGCTACGGATCGCCGACCCAACTCACCCTGGAGCGCAAGCTCGCCGAGATCCACGGCGCTGAGGACGCGCTCGTCACGGCCTCCGGCATGTCCGCCATCTGCGAGACGCTCCTGGCCATCCTCTCCCCCGGCGATCACCTGGTCCTGACCTCCGAGTGCTACCGCCGCACGCGCGTCTTCGCGGAGCGGACGCTGGCGCGGTACGGCGTGAAGGTGACGTTTGCCGGAACCAGGGCCGACCAGATCGTGCGCGCGATCACGAAGAAGACGCGCGCCATCTTCCTCGAACTCCCGACAAACCCTCACCTCTATGTCCCCGACGTTCCTGCCGTCGCCGCCGTCACGCGCAAGCGCGGCATTACGCTTCTCGTGGACCCCACGATCGCCGGACCCTGGAACTGCGACCCGTTCGCGCTCGGCGCCGACCTCGTCCCGCTCTCGCTCACCAAGTACTTCGCCGGGCACAACGATGTCATCGCCGGCGCCGTGATCGGATCCCGCAAGGCCCTGGCCCCCGTGCGCGACCTCCACGGCACGTTTGGATCGCTCGTCTCGCCGCATTCCGCATACCTCGTCCTGCGAGGTATCAAGACCGCGGCGCTCAGGATGGGCCGGCAGACGGCCAGTGCCGAGCGGATCGCGCGGCACCTCGAGGGACATCCCGGGATCCGGCAGGTCTTTCATCCTTCCCTGGAATCGCATCCCGACCACGCGATCGCCAGGCGCATCCTCTCGGGCTCCGGGAGCGTCGTCTCGTTCCGCCTCCGCGGCAACCTCGCGGCGGTCGAGAAGTTCCACGACGCGCTCGGCCTCTTTCACATCGCCCCGTCGCTCGGCGGCGTCGAGAGCTTCGCGGAGAGCCTCGTGACGATGTCCCACTGGGACAAGCCCCGCAAGGAGCGCGAGCGGATCGGGATCACCGACGACCTCGTGCGCCTCTCCATCGGCATCGA
This sequence comes from uncultured bacterium, assembly GCA_964548165.1. Lineage (GTDB taxonomy): Bacteria > UBA8481 > UBA8481 > UBA8481 > UBA8481 > CAZJQD01. The sequence continues at coordinate 15,545 of CAZJQD010000005.1, read as the reverse complement.
GGACCCCGACGATCTCATCGCCGACCTGGAAAAGGGTCTCCGCGCCGTCAAGGGGTGACTCCGCCGCCCCCCGCTATCGCCTTCTGGGCCGCCCTGGTTGGAGACCCCATCGACGCCTCGAACTGGCCGCAGATCCTGCAACGCGCGCGCAAGGAAGGCGTCCTTCCGCTCGTCGCGGCACTCCACCCCTCCTGTCCCGACCGTTCCTCCATCCGCCGCGAGGCGGCGATCGCTCACCTCTCGCGCGTCACGCTCTATCGCCGCGTGACCGCGATCCTGGCGTCCACGGGAATCCCGTGGGTGGCCGTGAAGGGTTTGGCCGCGGCGGTCCTGCTCTACGCCGATCCCTCCGAACGACCATCCGGCGACTGCGACATCCTGGTCCGTCCCGGCGATCGCCGGACCGCCGCGGATGCGCTCATCGCCGCCGGGTTTCGCCCTACTCCCCACCACGCTGAACTCTTTGTCGGGGACGAGGGCGAAGTTGACCTGCACACCCACGCGGTCAACCGGGAGAGAGTTCCGGCGCGAGCACGGCTTCGCATCACGGAGCCCGACTGGCTGGCAAGGCGTAGAACGATCCCGACGGAGGCGGGTCCGCTCCCGGTGCTCGATGACGGCGACCTCGCCGTCTTCCTCGCCCTTCACCTCGTGCACCATCACGGCGGCCTCGGCGCGCGCTGGCTCGTCGACCTCCACCGCTTGGTGAAATCGTGCCCGGAAGCCGCTCATCGCCTGGAGCGAGGGGAAGCCGGTCGGGCCGGATTCACAGCCCTCCTCCTGGTCCGATCCCTCTGGCACGACGCGGGCAGGGCCTCAACGACACCCGGCCTCCTCGACCGCATCACGCTCTCTGCCAGCCGAGATGGCGAAGACATTCCCGGCCTGCGGTTTCTCCATACGCTCCGCGAGCTCCCGATCGCCGCGAGACTGGCTTTTCTCAGAGAAACCCTGGTCCCGGCGCGTGACATACTCGACGCCGTCGCGGTGCCCCGGGCGACCAGCCCCCTTCCCCTGCATCTCAGGCGCCTGGCGCAGACCGCGTTTTCGATTACCCGGCGCGCGTGGCAAGCGGTACACTCCGGCCCGTGACCACTCGCGCATCGGCGCGCCTTGCCGCGCTCCTCATCCTCGGCCTCGTCCTGGCTGGTTGCGCGCCGCGCATCACCGAGTCCCGCGCCTGCCGCACGGCCGGCGATCGCTCCTCCTGCCTGGCGGATCCCGCCGGATGTCCCTGCGAAGCCTACGGGGATTGCGCCATGGATGGCTGCGTGACGCGGGGCGCGGAGATCGCCGCCGAGCGCGACGCCGCGGCGCGACGAGCCGCCGTCGAGAACGAGGCCGCTCCTCGAAGCGGGACCGCGAGCTCCGTGGCCCCGAGCGAGGAGGCATCGACGGCGACCACGCCCGCGAGCGAGGGATGCGCGACCGCCGACGACCGCGCGACCTGCACGCACGACCCTGCCAACTGCCCCTGCGAAGCCTACGGGGATTGCACCATGCAGGGTTGCGTGACGCGCGGCGCGGAGGTCCAGGCCGAGCGCGACGCCGCAGCCGCGGCGCCCGGGACCACGCCCGCTCCGACAACGACAGCCAGCCCGACCGCGACAGCGCCCCGCATCGACCCCGCAACGCCGCCGGCCACCCAGCCGACCGCGGCGCCCGCCTCCGGGCGACATTGCCGCACGGGCGCCGATCGGCAGCAATGCGCGGAGGAGGCCTACTACTGCCCGTGCGATGCCTACGGCGATTGTGGCATGGATTGTTGCCGGGAACCCGAGCGCAGGCCTCGGGAGCAGGTGGGGTGCCGCACCGAGGACGACCGCGCGATCTGCAACTCCGATCCGTCCCGCTGTCCCTGCCCGGTCGGCGGCGCCTGCGGGATGTCGGGCTGCTCCTGACGGTGCTTCCAGGCGCGCCTGTTCACCCGTGAGCTCGTCCTTCAGCCGTTTCCTCGAGTCACAACTCTCGCGCCCCGCGCCCCGAAACGCCGCCTGGCCCCGCCGCCCCGTATACACCATCGCGGGCGATGACTCCCTGCACCGCGCCGCCGACGCCATCCGTCAGTTCCCGCTTATCGGCCTCGACGTCGAGACCTCCTTCGGCGGCGCGCTCGCCACGATCCAGGTCGCAACCTCGGCGGCAACGGCCGTCATCGACGTCCTCGCGGTCTCCTCGCTCGAAGCCCTCCGTCCCCTCTTCGAGTCTCCCTCGATCCTGAAGGTCATCCACTGCGCCGGGGTGGAGCGCGGAGCCCTGGGTCGCCGGGGCCTGACGATCCGATCCATCTTCGACACGCACATCGCTTCGCGGCGTAAGCATGGGCCGCGTCCCCAGGGCGGCCACAACCTGGGCGCCGTCGTGCGGCGCGAGCTCGGGCTCGTCCTCGACAAGCGGCAGCGGTTCTCGAACTGGATGAATCGCCCCCTCTCCCCCGAGCAGATTCGTTACGCCGCCCTCGACGCGGAAGTGCTCGTCGACCTCCACCGCGTCTTCCACAACGACGGGCACTGACCATGCCGCAGCCGAGCGGGCAAGGAGGGCCAGGCGAGCCGAGCGAGCCGAAAAGACCCCCCGCCCAGATCGGCCCCGGCGGGACAGCGCCGGCCGTCAGTCGCGACGACGTGATCGCCGCCCTCGATGAGATCGCCACGCTCCTTGAACTGGGCGGGGAGAACGACTTCAAGACACAGGCCTACCGACGCGCTCTGCGCGCCCTGGAAGCCGGTGGTTGGGACCCCGTAGCCGCCGCCGTCGACGGAACCCTGGCCGACCACAAGGGCTTCGGCCCCGCGCTGGTCGAGAAGATCGCGACCCTCGTCACGACGGGCAGCCTGCCGTACTTGGACGAGTTGCGCCGTTCCTTCCCCAAGACGCTCACTGACCTCCTCGCCGTCCGCGGGCTCGGCGCCAAGCGTCTCGGTCGCCTGCACCGCGAGCTCGGCATCACGGACGCCGAGAGTCTCCGCAGGGCCTGCGAAGACGGTCGGCTGGCGGCCCTCAAGGGATTCGGCGCGGCGTCGGCGCGGAGGCTCGTCGACGGCCTCGACTACATCTCCTTGAATGCCGGGCGATGGTTGCTTCCCGACGCCCTGGGCGGATCCCAGGCCATACTCCTGGCGCTCTCCCGCGATAAGCTCCACGCCAACCTCACGATCGCGGGCGAGGTCGCGCGCGGCGCGGAGACCGTCACGTCCCTGCGACTGCTCGCCATCGCCCCCGAGCAAGCCTCGCCAGCGGAAACGCTCGACCGCCTGGCCGCGGATATCCGCGCCGCTGGAATCGCCCCGGCGGTCTCCCTCGATCACGAGGCGCTTCGTCTCACGTTCCGTGCTCCTGCCGATATGCCCGTGACCCTCGTGGTCGCGCCGATCCGCCAGGAAGGAACGCGGCGCGTCCTCGAAACCTCCTCTCCCGAGCATAGCGCCGCCCTGGCGCAACGCGCCCGCCGGCTGGGCCTCGACCTGCGATCCGACGGACTCTATCGCGACGGTGTCGTCCTGGAGCCGGCCGACGAGACGGAATTCTATCGCCTGCTCGATCTGCCCTTCCTCGCTCCGGAACTTCGCGAGGATGGCGTCGCCCTGGAACGCGCGATCGACGGAAGACTCTCTCCCCTCGTGGAGCCCACCGACCTCCGCGGCTTTCTCCACGTCCATACGACAGCCAGCGACGGGAAGAACACCCTGGAAGAGATGGCCAAGGCGATCGCGCAACGAGGAGGCACCTACTTCGGCGTCTGCGACCATTCGCAGGCTTCGCACTGGGCGGGAGGTCTGTCGCCGGCGGAAGTGAGCGATCAGCATGCCGCCATCGACGCCTGGAACGCGGCCGGTCGCTCCCCGTTCATCCTCAAGGGCATCGAGGCCGACATCCTGCCGGACGGCCGCATCGATTACGACGAAGCGACGCTGGCCTCCTTCGACTTCGTCGTCGCCTCGGTTCACATCAACTTCCAGATGACCAAGGAGGAGATGACCAGGAGAGTGCTCAGGGCTCTGGATAACCCGCTCGTCGACATCCTCGCGCACCCGACAGGCCGCCTTCTTCTCGAGCGCCCCGGCTACGCAATCGACCTGGACGCCGTGGCGGCGCGAGCGGCGGAGCGCGACGTGATCCTGGAGATCAACGCGAACCCGCACCGGCTGGACCTGGCCTGGGACCGGGCGCGAGCCTTCCGCACGGGTGGCCTGCGCTTCTCCATCAACACCGACGCGCACACCGTCGACGGCCTGAGAAACGACGTCTACGGCGTCTGCGTGGCTCGTCGAGCGGGCATCGGACCCGGCGAGATCCTGAATACTCTCCCCCTGGAAGTCCTCCGCGAGCGGTTCCGTCAGCGGCGCAACCGAGCAGGAATTCGGAAGGACCATTAGAGGCCATGGCCCGCGTGCTCGTTGCCGGACTCATCAACCTCGAGACTACGCTCGCCGTCGAGGGATTCCCCATTCCGTACGAGCCTGTCCGCTATCCCTTCTTCGGCGTTGCCGCCACGATCTCCGGTGTCGGCTTCAACGTCGCCAAGGCCCTCTCCCTCCTGGGTCACGAGGTCGTCTTCGCCGGCCTCGTTGCCAGTGACGCCGCCGGCAGGGAGGCCAGGGCCGAGCTGGAAGCCCTGGGCGTTTCGGATCGCCTCCTCGTGGACGCCCTCCCGGAGACTCCGCGCTCGGTCATCCTCTACGAGCCCTCGGGCAGGCGCATGATCCACGTCGACCTCAAGGATATCCAGGACCGCCGGTATCCCCAGGAACTGCTCGAAGAAGCCCTGCGCGGCGTCGATCTCGTTGTCGCCTGCAACATCAACTTTGCCCGGTCCTTCCTCGCAGCCGCGAAGAGGGCGAACATCCCCATAGCGTCCGATCTCCACGCCATCTCCTCGATCGAGGACGACTACAACCGCGACTGGATGCAGCACGCCGACATCCTCTTTGCCAGCCACGAGAAACTCCCTGGGGGCGCCGCCTCTTGGCTGACCACGATCCGGGACCGGTTCGCCACGCGCATCGGCGTCGTCGGGTGCGGCGGCAACGGCGCGATGTTGCTCGAACGCGACCAGCCGTCTCCCGTGACACGACCGGCGCGCATGCCACGGCCCATCGTCAATACCATCGGCGCCGGAGACGCGCTCTTCTCATCCTTCGTCGATGGCATCCTCAGGGGATTGCCGGCAACCTCCGCGCTGGAACGAGCCACGCTCTACGCGGGATGGAAGATCGGCGAGAAGGGAGCCGCGCAAGGACTCCTCTCGGCGGAGAAACTCGACCACCTCTACGCGGGAAAAGCTATTTAGCCCGGAGCGCGAGCGCTCCCTACCGGGGAGACTCCGCGGCCTTCGCCGCCGCCTGCTTCAGCCGGGCCTGGCGGAACGAGCGGATACAGAGCGCGAGCCAGAGGATGGAGAGGACAGCCATGAGCGCCTGGCTGACGACCGCGGCTCCCCGCTCGGGAACGGTTCCCATCATCCAGAGAAGGGCCGCGTAGAGTCCTCGAGCAGTGCCCAGAAAGCCGAGAAGGCCCACCATCGCCGCACCATGCATGGCATGGCGTCGATAGGAATCGCCCTTCCGAGCCACCAGGCCCAGAACCATGAGAACCAGGCCAAAGCCCACGGGAATCAGCGCCGTCATGTGCTGCGACCCCGTGGCCAACCAGCCACCAAGGCCCAGGGCCATGAAGAGGACGGAGAAGAGGAGAGCGAGCTGGGGCATCACCGTGCCTCCGGGTTCTCGGGAACGAGGAAGATCTCGACGCGGCGGTTGCGAGCGCGGCCTTCCGCCGTGTCGTTGCCGGCCAGGGGGCGGTTCTCCCCGAATCCCAGCGCCACGAGCCGGCGCGAGGGCAGTCGGTGCACGTCGACGAGCCGATGGACGACGGCCAGGGCGCGCGCCGCGGAGAGTTCCCAGTTGGAGGCGAAGCGCGGATTGACGCGAACCGGCACGTTGTCCGTGTAACCGGCCACGCGGATTTCGCGCGCTCGACTCTGCCCGACGACCTCCGCCACCTTCGCAAGGAGCTCTGCAGCCTCCGGCTTGAGCTCATCTTTGCCGGAGTCGAAGAGGATGGCGTCGCGAAGAGAAATGCGGACACCGTCCGGCGTGACATCGACGCCGATGCCGCCGAGGTCGATGAACTTCTGGAGATCGCGGCGCACCTGGTCGCGCTCCCGCTCGAGCGCGGCCGCGCGCTCCTCGGCCTCGCGTGCCGCCGACGCCAGGGCCTGGACTTCATCGCGGACGCGGAGCAACTCGGCATTCTCGGACTGGAGCCGGCTGTTGGCGGCTTCGAGCTCGCCGATCCGCTGGTCGCCGGCGGCCACGCGCGCTAGGAGAGCGGCGGAATCCCTCTCCACGGTCTCGACCCGAACGCGCAGAACCTCGGCGGTGGTGGCTTGCGAGCGGGCCTGGTTGAGCTGGATCCGCAACTCCTCCTTTTCTCGCTCGCTCTGCTGGCGCGCGAGCGCCAACTGGCGATTCAGTTCCTCGTTCGTGACCTGGGGGAGACACCCGACGACGAGGAAGGGAAGAAGGCCGGCGAGAAACAGGCGCGCCAAGAGCTTGGTATGCATGGGATTAACTGTCGACGCCATGCCGCGGGGAGTTGAGGAGTTCAGGTGGGTCGAGCCGCGGTTAAAAGAAAGCGGCGGCTTCCAGAAGGAAGCCGCCGCGAATTAATCCGCAGGTGACGATCAGTATCCGCCGGGAGGGGTTGGCAGTTCTACCGTGTCACCACGTAGTTCCCTTATCGGCCCTCAGGGCCTGCAAACTTGAGCATTTTTACGGCCGGCTCGAAAAAAGATCCGGCCGCCTTCATTGTTCGTGATCTTCTGGCCAAACCCGACCGCGACATTCATTTCCAAGCCTTTCAGAGGCGATAGATCGCTTATGCCCGAATCGGATATCAGAGCCAATATGCAATCGCGGGACGGCGCCCTCACCGTGTCCTCCTTGTGGCGAGGCCGACGCATCTCGCTCGCCATCGCGGGCGGCATCATCTCCCTCGCGTGCGCTCTTCACGCCGATGCCTCGGTCGCCCCCCAGGCGGTCTCCTCTTCCCCGGCACCAACCGGGGTATCGATGCCCGACGGAACATCCCCCCAGGACTGGCGCGTGGAGGTGAACGTGCCCGAACGTCAATTGCGGGTCTATTCGCGTAATGTAAGCGCTCACAACAGCGATGATTGGCGGATCTGGGAGATTTTTCCCGTGGCGGTCGGCACGAGAAGGCATCCCACCCCGATCGTCGAGACTACGCTTGAACCTGGCATCGTTCGCCCCGACTGGGCGGCGCCCAACCGGGAGTGGGCGGGGGAACACGCTGGCAAGCTGGTCCCATTCATGGCCTCCGGCAATCCCTTCCGCACGCGTAATGAGCAAGGAGCGTGGGAGGGATATTTCCTCCCTCTCGGCCGCACGGGGATCGGTCTTCACTCGACCAATCAGCGCTCATCCATAGGAAAAACAGCCAGTCACGGCTGTATCCGCATGCACTTGTCCGACGTCCGACGCCTCTACCGAACCATTCCGAGCGGCAGTCCAGTCGTGACGGTCTACAATCTCTACTCCTGCTCCCGCGTGGGTGATTCAATCGTCATCAAATCCTTTCCAGACATTTACAGGCGACTATCCACAGCAGACCGGTTCGACCAGCTTCAAGCCGCGCTCACGGCCGTCCAATGGAGCGCGGAGGCACTCCCCACGGAGGCCGTAGCCGAGTTGATAGAACGTCCAGGACTCGATTTATCTCTAGTAATATCTGATATTCACGCCGATGACCCGACACCCGCGGCCACCTCACAGGCGGCTCCGCACGCCGACTTTAGTCGGCCTCTCCTCTCGGCACTGAACCAGGTCCACCAAGACGCCTCCCGTCGCTAGTGTGAAAAAAGAGACTTGATCGACGGGGGACCCGATCCGATAATCAATCAACAAATGGACGGGGCCCATTGCGGTCCCGTCTTTTTTTGAATCAAGAGGAGGTGAAATACTCGTGCGCAAGACTCTCTATTGGGCAATGGGCTTGGTTATCGCTTCGGCAGTCGCCTGCGGTCAACCTGCTCCCCCGCCCCCAGCTCCTGAAGCTCCCCCGGCCCCGGCCGCGGAAGCTCCGGCTCCGGCGCCTGCGACCGCTCCCGCGGCCGATACGGCAACGGCTGCTCCGGCGGCAGCTGCGGCGGCGCCCGCGGCAGCTCCGGCTCCCGCTCCCGCCCACTAAGTTTCTAGTCGTTCGGGTATATCGAACCTAGACGCCCTCTTCGGAGGGATGGACAAGAAATCTGACCCCCGGCAATACCGCCGGGGGTTTTCTTTTTAATCCCCGCAACACCCACATCCGGACTCTTCGGCCGCATCCGGCTCCGGCGCCCCTCCAGGGGAACAATCGCCGCACCCGGCAACAGGCCCATCACCAGCTCCCTCGCATCCCGACAGCGCCTCGGACCGTGACTCTTTCCCCGTCCTGGCCTCGCGGCACGAATCCATCTCGCAGTCTCCATAATGGCCACACGGACAGTTCCTGGGATCCTCCCCGCACTGCCGCCTGTCCTCACCGGTCCGGCACGAATTTCCAGCCGGCGCCGCACATTCGCCCATCCCGCAATTGCCATACTCGGGGCAGGGACAGAGCTGGGCGTCCGAGCGGCACGTGGCCCGGTCCTCGGCGCTCGAACACCCGTCGATGATCTTGCGGCCCAGAGCCTGGCAGGCGGCGACCCCACACTCCCCTTTCACCCGGCAGCGACAACGCGAGGGTCGCGCGGCGCACCCGCGCCGATCCGCGGCCGAGTGGCACCGCTCGGGAACGTACGCCACAGTCACCCTCGACCAGACCAACTCGGGCCATGCGCCGCCGAAGGTCGGACGATGGGCCGCGGTGGCGACCTTGACGCGGCAGTAGTAGCACCGGTTGGCGCCCGGAGGATTGCGCCGACCGCAGTCCTCGCAGTAGAGCGGAACCACCCTGCCCAGGTAGGCAACCAGCTCATCCTGGCCAATCACGCGGTCCGTGTCGGCGTCCGCTTCGCCGGCCAGTCCCGTCATGAGGGCGTGGGTGAGCCCGCCCGAGGCGCGGTGCGCGAAAGCCACCGACGACGTCCTGTCCTCGCGCGACGCGGCGAAGACGACCGTGCCCGGCCTCTCGAGATCGCGGACGAAGCCGCCCGCGTAGCACGCGTCCAGGATGATGACCTGGCGTCCCGGAAAGCCGGCCAGGATCACCCGGAGCTGGTCGTCCGAGATGTCTTCCTCGTGAGGGCCGCGGGAATCCCACATCACGAGCGTCTCGTCGTGATCATCCGGCTCATCCACGGGTGGCATATCGGGCTCGTCTTCGCCGCCGCCGTGCCCCGAGAAGTAGAAGAGAAAGACGTCCCGGGGCCCGAGTCTCTGCCGGACGGCGGCAAGCTCCCGAAGCACCCGGGCGCGGGTCGCCTGGGAATCGGTCAATACGACGGTATGCGCGGGAGCAAGCCGGAGATCGCCGTCGAGACCCTGGAAGACCCGCGCCAGCCGAACGGCGTCCGAGGCACAGAACGCGAGCTTGTCCATGTGCTGGTAACGGGATATCCCGATGAAGATCGCGTGCACGGCTCCCCCGCCAGGAAGCGCGGCGGCGGCGGGTTGGCCCGCAACTCCATTTCCGCCAGTCAGCGCCGCAGTCATGACCGCAAGCCCCGCCACGATCCCTGAAATGCGCCGTCTCACGCCACGCATGATAACAGAGAACGTCCCAGCCGACTCGGAACCTTGTCGTTCCGGGACCCGCGCGTTATCATCGCCCCGACACGCCGATGGGCAAAGACGCCGAGAATCTCGCTCACTTCCGTTGCGCCGAGGGTTGCAACGTCCGCTACGAGCTCAACGAGGTCGTCTACCAGTGCGCGCGCTGCGGCGGGCTCCTGGAAGTCGCTCACGACATGGAAGCCCTGAAGGAGCACAAGCCCAACTACTGGCGACGGCTCTTCGAAGAGCGCTACATGCGCACCCAGTGGCCCTACGGCTCCGGGGTCTGGGGCAAGAAGGAGTGGGTCTGCCCCAACGTCGCCAACGAGAACGTGATCTCGATGTGCGAGGGCGGCACCAACCTCTTCTGGGCCGCGCGCTTCGGCCGGACCATCGGCGTCGACGACCTCTGGATCAAGATGTGCGGCAACAGCCACTCGGGCTCGTTCAAGGACCTCGGCATGACCGTCCTCGTCTCGATGGTCAACGAGATGAGGGCCCAGGGCGTCCGCATCGACGCGGTCGCCTGCGCCTCGACCGGCGACACCTCCGCCGCGCTCGCCGCCTACTGCGCTTCGGCCGGCATCCCCTCCGTCGTCCTCCTGCCCAAGGCCAAGATCTCGCCCGCCCAGCTCATCCAGCCGATCGCCAATGGCGCGCTCGTCCTCTCCCTGGACACCGACTTCGATGGATGCATGGCCGTCGTCAAGGAGATCACGCGCGAGAAGACCATCTACCTGGCCAACTCCATGAACTCGCTGCGCATCGAGGGTCAGAAGACGGTCGCCATCGAGATCTGCCAGCAGTTCGACTGGGAAGTGCCCGACTGGGTCGTGATCCCCGGAGGTAACCTCGGCAATGTCTCCGCGCTGGGCTCGGGATTCTCCATGCTTCTCGAGCTCGGGCTCATCACCCGCCTGCCCCGCATCGTCTGCGCGCAGGCCGCCCGCGCCAATCCCCTGTACGAGTCCTACCTCAAGAACTTCGACGAGTTCTCACCGAAGGCGGCCGAAGCCACGCTCGCCTCGGCCATCCAGATCGGAAACCCCGTCTCGATCCGTCGCGCGATCCGGACGCTGAGGAAATTCAACGGCGTCGTCGAGCAGGCCTCGGAGGAGGAACTCGCGGAAGCCAGCGCCTGGGCCGACCGCTCCGGGCTCTTCAACTGCCCCCACACCGGCGTCGCCCTCGCCGCGACCTTGAAGTGCCTCGAGCAGGGCGTCATCGGCAAGAAGGACAAGGTCGTCGTCGTCTCCACCGCGTCCGGGCTGAAGTTCCCCGAGTTCAAGATCCGCTACCACGCGGGGGAGCTGGCCGGGGTCCGGGGACAGCACGCCAATGTCCCCGTCGATGTCGCCGCCAACGCCGATGCCGTCATGGGCGCCATCGACCGCCACCGCAAGTCCTTCGGGTAGTGCGCGGTGTCAGACTGCGGAATTGCGGAGCTCTGATTACAGGAGTTCCAATCTTCAAGGCACCTGAAATTCTAAGCAGCTTGTCTGCAGCAATCCAACTACCGCAATCTCAGTTCCGCATTTCCGCAGTCTGACACCGATTAGACTCGGTCTATCCGCACCGTCATGAAGAGCCCGAGTAATCGCTGGAGAGGGCCGAGCAGGTTCTCGATCCCGATGATGAGCGGGCCCAGGAACGTCGGCGCCAACTGCCTCATCGAGAGCCCGCCGGAGAGGATATAGAGCAGGCCTGAGTGGTGCCGGATGAAGCGGATCCGGAGTTCCGGGTAGCGTCGCTCGAACTCGGCGCGGTCGCGAAAGAACAGGATCCACGGGATCGCCTGGTTGGAGGTCGACATGGGGCCGCCGCCCTCCTGGAGCGTCCAGCCCGCGGCCGTGTCGAAGCCCTCGTGGTGAAAGTTCCGGTAAATGAACGACGAGAGCGGCGTATTGGCGGGCTCCACGAGCATGATGCCGCCGCCGGGGCGCGTCGTGCGCACCACCTCGCGAAAGAAGGCGTCCGGATCGGGAATGTGGTGGATCACGTTCAGGGAGAAGAGGCAGGCGATGGAGCCGGTTCGAAAGGGCATGGCGGCGCCGGAACAGACGATGAGCGGAGCCGAAGCCTCCATCACGTCGGTCTCCAGGATCTCCGGCACGTATTCCTTGAGGAATCCCCCGCCGCTCCCGATCTCCACGCGCGGACCGGGGACGAAGTCCCTGGAGCCTTCGACCAGTTGACGGTAGCAGAAGCGATAATAGAGGTTGAGGAGCGCGCGATCCCGGATCAGCCGCGCGCGCGCGCGTACTCCCTCCACGGTGTCCAGGTGCTCGACAGCCGGGGCCTCGGGCAGGCGCAACCATCCCAGCAACCCGCCACTCATCCGCGGGAATCCTGCCCGTTCCAGGACGGGTCTGCGCGATCGAGGGTCACGGCATTCACCCCCGTAATCTCTCATCCGAACGCCCCCGGCGCAACCACGGGGAAGAGCGGCTCCTAGAAAGTGGCGATCAGGGAAAGGGCAAGGACATCGTTGTCGGTCTCTCGGCCCGCCACGCTGGCGCGCTCCAGCACGGATTCCTTGTTCCGCGTGAATTCCACCTTGCCGATCAGGCGCTCGGCGGGCCGCCAGCGCACCCCCAGCGTCAGCGCGGAATAGTCGCTGACCAGGGCGACGTTGCCCGGGGGAACAAGGATATTGGTGGCTTGCCGCGTTTGGATGCGCGCAAAGCGCGCCCCGATCCCGAGCGCAGCCGTCGCCTCGAACCAGCCTCCGACACGCCAACCCGTCCAACGGATCGGCACCTCGGCGCCCAGCTTGTAGAGCTGCTCCTCGTCGGCGACAGCGTATTCGCCCTTGAGGTTCCATCGGCCGCTTGTCCAATCGGCGTCGAGACCGAGCAGGATACGGGAGGCATTGATCGCGTCCGGTACCGCCGATCCCGCGGCCACGGGCGCGGCCCATATCGTCCGCGACCCCGAGACGCCGAGGGTGAGCGCATCGATTCCCGTCCAGCCGATCCGGCCCATCACTGCGCGGTCGTTGTTATTCTCGGTGAGAGCGCCGGCGACGCCGCCGCCGGCTGCGCCGAGGGGATTGAGGCCGATCGTGGCTCCGGGGAGCAGATCGTCATTGGAGACGGCCAGGGCCAGCGTGAAGGGACCGCGTGCGAGAGCCACGGCCACGCCATCGAGGGAACCGGTCGTGAAGGGTGCCAGGAGGGAGGTCGTGATGAAGGGATTCTCCACCGGGCCGGTGAAGGCTTGCTCGATCCCGAAGATCGATCCGAGGCGACCGAGCGTCAGATCGAGTTCCAGCGGCGTCAAGGCCTCGGCCGTCACGAACGCCTCGCCGATCGTCGGATTCGCGCCATTTCCAAAATTGAAGACCATGACCCCCGAGACCCGCTCGGTCAGCTCCGCCTCCAGCGACAGCTCGATGTCGTTCAGGGCGAACTGGTCGTTACCCTGGTGGCTGCCGAGCGTGTTGGTGGAGGCCTGGAGGCGGTCCGGCCGTCCCGTCGTCGCGCTCGTGAGGCCGTAATCGGGATTGCTGGCCGCCCAATAGCCGAGATCGATGAAGCCGGAGATCGATACGCGGGCGGAGGCTGGCGCGGCCAGGGCCAGGAAGAGGACCAGGATGAGGGACGCGACAGGCAGCGCCCGACCGACCGCCGAGCGGGTCCACGTGGGACTACGAGCCCATTTCTTCACGTTTCTCCTGTCCCCGCCGGAGGACGGCCATATCCTTACCTCCGAGTATTTACCTCCAGGTAATTAATATGCCCCCCGGGCTCCTGTCAAGAAAGCCGGGGGGGCGGGGAACGACGGTCAGCGGTTGAGCGCGGGAGCGTATCCGGGGATCAAGTCGGCGTGGTAGGCCATGGTGTCCATGAGCGTGATGCCCACGAAGAGAAGGACAAAGAGAAGCGCCGAGATGAAGATGATCGAGTTGACGGCGCGGTCGTAGCGAAGGTGCATGAAGTAGAGCAGGACGAAGATCCCCTTCACCGTCGCGATCCCCATCGCCAGCCAGATGTTCGCCGTGCCGAGATCCACCCACGTCGCCGCCACGGTCACTCCCGTGAGGACGATCAGCAGGGCGAAGACGCCGGCCAGGACCGGGACCGGGACCACGTGAACGTGGTCGTCCCCGGAATGAGAGCCGTGGTTAGCGGACATGAGCGTTCACCTCAATGGATCAGGTACAGGAGCGGAAAGAGGTAGATCCAGATCAGATCCACCAGGTGCCAGTAGAGGCCGACCAAGTCGACGGGGGTGTAGTACCCGGGGCCGAACTCGCCGCGACGAGCGCGCACGAGAAGCCACAGCAGAAGCCCGATACCGACCACGACGTGAATGCCGTGCAGGCCCGTCATCGCGAAATAGATGCTGAAGAAGACCTGCGCGCTCTTGGGTTCTTCCAGCGGGGCGTGGTGAGCGCCCTCCGCGACGACGGCGGCCAGGCCCCGGGGGGCCGGCGCCGGCCGGGGGAGCGCCGTTTGCTCGGCAGGCGCCGCGGACGGCGACGATGCCGCCGCGGCAGAGGCGGTCGGCGTCTCTCCCGACGGAACCGCGCCCGCCGCCGGGCCGGTATCGTGGATGCCTGCGACAGCCGTGTCGTGGTCGACGGCGTGCTCGAGATGCGGCGCGTAGGAACGAGCCCACAGGAGGCCATGTTCCCACTTGGCCTTGTACTCCACGTACTTGATCCCCAGGAAGCCGAAGGCGCAGAGGATCGTAATGGCCAGGAGCACCACGAGCTTGCGGGTTTCTCCGAGCTGGGCGGCGCGGACGCCCCAGGCCATGGTGAAGGACGAGAAGAGCAGGACGACCGTGTTGATGGCGCCCATGTTCTTGTCGAGGAACTGGTGGCCGAAGAGGAAGATCTCCGGGTGGTTGCTGCGATACACGGCGTAGGCGCAGAAGAGGCCCCCGAAGAAGAGGATCTCGGTCGCCAGGAAGAGCCACATGCCGATCTTGGCCGCCTCGAACTGCTGCTGCTTCGTCTCGAAGTGATGGGCGAGATGCGGGTCGTGCCCGTGAATGTCACTCATCGTCAATGCTCCGCCTTCAGGCCCGTCGCGGATCCGGGGCGGAGCAGGAAGCCGCCCTCGGTCTCGTCATACTGCCAGTCCGCGAGGTCATAAGGATCGGCCGCCTTGGGCGTCCCGATGAAGTTCTCCATCGGGGGCGGCGACGGGGTGTGCCACTCCAGGGTGTTACTGCCCCAGGGATTCGCCGGGGCCTTCTGGCCGTGTCGGAGACTGTAGGCAAGGTTGATGGCGGCGATGACGAACCCGATGCCCATGATGTACGCGCCCAGGGTCGAGAGCTGGTGATAATGCGTGAACTCCGCGGGGTAGTTGTAATAGCGCCGCGGCATGCCCTGGGAGCCCATGAAGAACTGCGTGAGGAAGGTCAGGTTGAAGCCGAAGAAGATGAACGCGCACGCGATCTTTCCCCACTTCTCGTTGTAGAGCCGCCCGAACATCTTCGGCCACCAGTAGTGCAGGCCGCCCATGAACGCGATCACCGTGCCGCCGAACATCACGTAGTGGAAGTGAGCGACGACAAAGTAGGTGTCATGCAGGTGAACGTCGACGGCCAGCGCGCCAAGAAAGAGTCCCGTCAGGCCGCCGATCCCGAATAGCAGGAAGAACGAGAGCGTGTACCACATGGGCGTTGTCAGCCAGATCTCACCCTTGTACATCGTCGCCACCCAGTTGAAGACCTTGATGGCCGAGGGGATCGCCACGAAGAAGGTCAGGAAGCTGAAGACCATGCTCGCCAGGTTCGACTGGCCGCTCGTGAACATGTGGTGGCCCCAGACCAGGAACCCGATGACCGCGATCGCCACCGAGCTCATCGCGA
>CAZJQD010000004.1:25523-102400 GCA_964548165.1 uncultured bacterium | reverse complement strand
GCGCGTCAAGGAAGCGGCCGAGATCCTGGGCATCGGCCACCTGCTCGAGCGCAAGCCCAAGCAGCTCTCCGGCGGCCAGCGCCAGCGCGTCGCCGTCGGCCGCGCCATCGTGCGCAACCCCAAGGTCTTCCTCTTCGACGAGCCGCTCTCCAACCTCGACGCCAAGCTCCGCGTCGAGATGCGCGTCGAGCTCGCCCGCCTCCACCGCAAGCTCAACGCCACCATCGTCTACGTCACGCACGACCAGGTGGAGGCCATGACGCTTGCCAGCCGCATCATCGTCCTCGACAAGGGCAAGATCCAGCAGGTGGGCAGTCCGCTCGAGCTGTACGCGAATCCCATCAATCGCTTCGTTGCCGGCTTCATCGGCTCCCCGTCCATGAACTTCATCGACGCCGCTGTCGAGGAGCAGGGCGGCGCCGTGACCGTGAAGAACCCTGGCCTCTCCATCCGCCTCACCGCCGACCAGGCCGCACGCGTCAAGGAGCGAGGACTGCTCGGGCGCAAGGTCCAGTTCGGCATCCGCCCGGAACACATCGGCGACCGGCTCTTCGAGGCCGACGCCCCGGCGGACATGACCTTCAAGGCGATGGTCGACGTCGTGGAACCGATGGGCGCGGAAACCTACGCGTACGTGCGCGTGGAGGACAACACGGTCGTTGTCCGGATGCGCGGCGATCGTGACCTCCCGAAGATCGGAAGCCCCATCGACCTCGTCTGCGACATGGGCCACGCCCACCTCTTCGATCCGGAATCCGGAGACAAGATCGCCTGAGAGAGTCGGAACGGGAGTCCGGATCCACGGACTCCAGCCCGCCGGAACTCCCCCTCTCCTCCCGGATCGCGGGATACTTCTTCCGGTTCAACGACGGGAAGCTGGCGTTCCGCTCCTCCCAGGTCGAGGCCGCCGTCATCATCATCTCGTTCGTCCTCCCCATCCTGCTGTTGGCCGGGCAATACCTGACCGACGCGCCCGAGCATCCGGCGGAGCGCATCTGGAACATCTACCTCGCGCTCGCCGTCGCCGTTCCCGTGATCGCCTTCTTCTGGGGTCGCGACGTCACGGTCGGTTACGCCATCTTCGCCTGCGCCCTGCTCGTCGTCTGGCATCTCAAGAACTACGCGTACTTCTCGCACATGCCCATCGTGGGCATCGCCACCTGGGCCCTGGTCTGGCTGGCGGCTCGAGCCGGCAACGCGCGCCAGGCCCTGGAAGGCGAGCTGGAGCGCTGGCGGCTTCGCGAGAGCGACCTCGAATCGGAGTTTCACAACCAGAGGGTCCAGACCGCGGAGCTCGAGGCGCGTCTCGCCTCGATCCAGGGCCTCGCCGGGAACCTCGCGCGCCTGGCCAGGGCCAGCGCCGAGGTTGAACGGAGTCTCTCTCTCCAGAAGGTCGCCGCCACCATCACCGAGCAATCGCTCGGGCTCTTCGGCCGCGGTCGCGCCCTCGTCTACCAGTTCAAGGGCGACTCCTCGTTCCTGCTCTCGTCCGCGCCGCCGTGTCCACCGGGCGCCGAGTCGGGCGATGACTTCAATTTCATCGTCCGCCGCCGCCGCCAGAACGTCCTGATCCCGGACATCGCCCGCAACTACCAGCTCCAGCCTCAATCCGCCCCCGTTCGCGCCTTCCAGGCCCTCATCGTCGTTCCCCTGATCGTGGAACACGAGGTCTGGGGCGTCCTCAGGCTCGAAGACGAGCACGCCGGGCAGTTCGGCCGCGACGACCTCGGCGCCCTCACCAGCCTCGCCGTGCCCGCGGCACTCGCGCTCACGAACGCCGATCTCTTCGGCGCGCTGGAAGTCCGCGCCGTGACCGACGGGCTGACCGGCCTCTATCGGCGCCACTATTTCGACCGGCGGCTCGAGACGGAATTCGCCCGCGCCCGGCGCATGGGCACCCCGCTCTCGCTCGTCTTCTTCGACGTCGATCACTTCAAGTCCATCAACGATCGCTACGGGCATACGCAGGGCGACGTGGTCCTCAGGGCCCTCGCGGAACGACTCTCGCTCCACGTGAAGTCCCAGGGCGTCGTGGCGCGATACGGGGGCGAGGAGTTCGTGGCGCTCCTGCCGGAGATGAAGACCGACCAGGCGACGCGCATCGCCGAGGACGTGCGGATCGCCGTCGGTGAACTGAGCTTCCCGGGCCTCCCCCAGTCCGTCACCATTTCCGCCGGCGTCGCCTCGTTTCCCGAGTCGGCCAGGACCCCGGCCGAGCTCGCCGAGCAGGCCGATACGGCCCTGTACGGCGCCAAGAAATCGGGGCGCAACCGCGTGGTCCAGGCACGGCCGGCGGGATCACCATGATGGCGTTCCTGGCAGCCTTCAACGCGTGGCTCGAGGCCGGAGCCGCCCTTCCGGCCGCTACGACCCTGCTCATCATCGCACTGGCCACCGTCGTGCCGACGGCCACCGGCCGCATCCGCGAAGGCGCCCTCGGCCTCATCTCGGTCGTCGTGCTGACCTTCGCCTACGTCCTCTTCTTTCACCGCGCCCTCGCTCCGCTCATGGCCCTGGCTTTCGCCGCGACCTGGCTGATCCAGAGGGCGCTCGAGGTCGAGATCGCGCATCGCGGGCAATCGCGCATCCGCGTGCTCGAGGAGAAGGTCGAGGTCCAGGCCCGGGCGCGCCACGACGCCCTCTCCCGGTTGACCTTGACCGAGGAGGCCTTTCACCGGCGCATCGCGCGCTACGACCTCGTCCGCAATTTCGGCAACACGCTCCGCTTCTCCGAGGCCTGGCCGGGCATCGAGGAGGCCGGCACGAGGCTCCTCGGATCACCGCCCCGGCTCTGGCTGCCGCGGCTCGGCGAAGCCCTGCCCTCGGGAATGTACCCCTCGCCCGTGCACGGCAACGACGGCCTGCCCGACGACGACTGGCGCGCGGCCGCGGCTGGACGACGAGTGGAACGAGCCCGGCCGGACGGTCGGCGCGCGATCTGGCTGCCGCTGAGCGTCGGCGTCGCCCAGCCCGCGGTCCTGCATCTCGAGCTCCCGTCGAGCGGTGATGATCATGCCGAGGGCGCCGAGATCCTGGCAAACCAGGTGGCGCTCCTTCTCGAGAAGATCAGGCTCTACCATGAGGTCGAGCACGCCTCCCGAACCGACCTCCTGACCGGACTGCTCCACCATTCCAGCTTCAAGCAACTGCTGGCCGAGGAGATCGAGCGCGCCAAGCGAACCGACCGTCCGCTCTCCCTGCTCATGTGCGACGTCGATCACTTCAAGTCGGTCAACGATACCTACGGCCACCGTGTCGGCGACCAGGTGCTCGTCGCGGTCGCCCGGAAATTGCGCGAAACCCTGCGCGTCTCCGACATCATCGCCCGCTACGGCGGCGAGGAGTTCGCCCTGCTCCTGCCGGCGACGGGCGTCGACGGCGCCTTCGAGATCGCCGATCGGCTCCGCGCACTCATCGGCCAGGCCACCATTGCCGCTCATACCGAGACCGAGGAACACCAGCTGACCCGAACCGTCTCCATCGGCGTCGCCACTCTGCCCCTGCACGCGGACTCCGGCGAGACCCTCCTGGAACGCGCGGATGCCGCGCTGTACCAGGCCAAGCGCACAGGCCGCGACCGGGTGGTCGTGGCCACCGCCACCATCCCCCAGCCGCAATAGGCCACGCCCGCACGACGCATTTTGTGCGCGGCGCGATCAAAATTGAGCTAACATTTCCCTGGCAAAGTCGCAACTGGCGCAAAATCAACGTGGCACTCGCATTGCTTCCCTCCGGGAGAAGCCTGAAGTGGGGCGCCAGGACCGGCGGGCACGCGCGGAGGAGGGAACGAGCTTTGAGAGCGAATCTTGCCAGCGACCGGGTCATCCATGATCTCATCCGCCGGCTGTCCGGCGCGGATCCTCCCAAGGCCCTGCTCGACAAGATCCTCGACGCCGCGGTCACCCTCACGGGCGCCACCAACGGCTCCATCATCCTGATCGATCGCTCCACCTCGACCCTCTCGATCGAGGCCTCGCGCGGCTTCGCGGATCGCGTGATCCAGTCGGCGCGCCTGAAGGTGGGCGAGGGCATCACCGGCTGGGTAGCCGCCAAGGCCAAGACCCTGCGCGTCGCCGACGTCCGCAAGGACAAGCGCTACGTCAATCTCCGGAAGGACATCCGGTCCGAGCTCGCGTCGCCGCTCATCCTCGATCGCAAGGTCATCGGGGTCATCAACGTCGACTCCACGCGCGTCAATGCCTTCAGCGAGGAAGACGAGGCCGCGATCGAGTCCCTCGCCACCCTCTCCAGCCGCGTCGTCGGCGACGCGCTCATCCACGACCGCCTCAAGAAGCGCTCGCAACAGCTCGAAGCGCTCGTCCGGATCGGCGGCGAGCTCACGTCGCTCGTCTCACCCCAGCGCATCCTCGACGAGGTCACCGCGGCCGCGGCCAAGTTGATCGATGCGCGCCTCGTCGCCATCCGCCTCCTGGATCCCACCGGCCAGAAGCTCACGCTGGCCGCCGTCCACGGCGGTTCGGACGAGTATCCGAACGAGCCCCCGATCCCGGCCGGCGGCTCGGCCCTCGGCAGTGTCGCCGTCTCGCAGATCCCGCTCATCATCGAGGATATCGCCCGCGATCCCACTTACCGCTTCAAGGAACGCGCGCGCAAGGAGAACCTCCATTCCATGCTCGCCGTCCCGCTCGTCACCGGCGGCCGGTCCCTCGGCGTCCTGGCCATCTACCGGAGCGCCACGGGAGACTTCGAGGAGGACTCGGTCACGATCACGATCGGCCTGGCCGGACTCGCCGCCGCCGCCCTGGAGAATGCCCGCCTCTTCCAGTTCGTCATCGACTCGGACAAGAGAATCCGCGAGGCCGAGATGCGCAACGCCGCCAAGGAGATGACAGCCGAGCTTGCGCACAAGATTCGCAACCCCCTCACGGTCGCCCGCCTCCTCGTGGGCGCCGGCAGGGGCGAAGCCGAGCCTGCCATCACCAGCGCGGACCGGCGCGTGATCGTGCGCGAGCTCGATCGCATCGACGAGCTCATCACGCGGCTCCTCGGCAACGCGGGCAAGGAGCAGGCCAGGTTCCAGGCCCTCGACCTCGACGACCTCCTCGACGAGATCGTCACGGTCTGCCAGGTCAAGGCGGCCCGCGATGGCCTGCTCATCCGTCGCTTCGGGACCGCGGGTGCCACGCGCGGGGACCGCAACGAGCTCTGGCAGGCCTTCACCAACATCATCGACAACGCCACGCACTTTGCCCGTAAGCGCATCCACGTCCGGGCCAATCCCCGGGCCCATACCCTCCGCGCGGATCGGCCGGACGTGCCCGGCATCGAGATCGTCTTCAGCGACGACGGCCCCGGCGTCTCCTCCGATGTCGCCATCTTCGATCCCCTCGTCACGACCCGCGAGGGCGGCGTCGGCATCGGGCTCTTCACGGCCCGCCGCATCCTGCTCGAACACGGCGGCGACATCAGCTACAGCGCTTCGAGCCGCGGCTCCTCGGATGACCTCGGGGGCGCCGCCTTCCGCGTCTGGCTCCCCCACGAGGCAGGCCCCCGGGAATGAACCGAACGAGTACAGCTGGTCTCATAGGGTCGACCACGTCCCTTTCCCGGCGGTTTCAGGCCGGAGGTTGCCCTTATGAAGCCGGTTCCAGGAATGCGAGGATGAACCATGCGTAACGCGACCGTTCTGGCCATCGACGACGAGGAGGGCGTGCATTACTCCTTCAAGCGTCTCTTCCCTCCCGAGATCACCCTCCACTCCGCGCTCACCGGCGACGAGGGCGTCTCGCTGGCGCGCACTCTCCGCCCCGATGTCGCGCTCATCGACCTCAAGCTCCCCGACATGTCCGGTCTCGACCTCCTTGAGGCCGTCCAGAAGGTCTCGCCGCGCACCACCATCATCATCATGACGGCCTACGCCACGGGAAAGACGACGATGGAGGCCATGGCGCGCGGCGCCTTCGACTTCGTCACCAAGCCCTTCGACCTTCCCCTGCTCCTCGGGCGCATCGACGAGGCCGTATCGCTGGCCCGCTACCGCCGCGGGGCCGTGATCCTGGCGCCCGATGCCGCGGACGTGGCCGATACGGCCTCCCCCGAGGACATCGGCGACACGCTCATCGGCATGTCCCCGGCCATGGCCAACGTCTACAAGCTGATCGGACGACTCGCCCCCACCAACGAGACCGTGCTCATCAGCGGCGAGTCCGGCACGGGAAAAGAGCTGGTCGCGCGAGCCATCGTCCAGCATTCGGGACGCGCCGACCGCCCCTACATCGCCATCAACTGCGCCGCCTTTCCCGAGACCCTCCTCGAGGCCGAGCTCTTCGGCTACGAGAAGGGCGCCTTCACGGGCGCGACGGAAAGGCGCTCCGGAAAGTTCGAGGCCTGCGACAAGGGGACCATCCTCCTCGACGAGATCGGCGACATGCCCCTCTCGCTCCAGGCCAAGCTCCTGCGCGTCCTCCAGGAAAAGGAAGTGACGCGGCTCGGCGCCACCGCTCCCATCAAGCTCGACATCCGTATCCTGGCCGCCACGCACAAGGACCTGCTCGCGGAGTCCAACGCCGGTCGGTTCCGGCGCGATCTCTTCTACCGCCTGACCCCGGCCACGATTCCGATCCCGCCGCTGAGGGACCGCAAGGAAGACCTGCCCGTCCTCGTCCAACATCTCGTCGCGCGCATCTGCGCCGACCACCGCCGCTCCAAGATCCCCAAGATCTCCCCCAAGGTCCTCAAGAAGCTCGCCGATCACCACTGGCCCGGCAACGTGCGCGAACTCGAGAACGCCCTCCGTCAGGCCATCCTCTGCACGTCCGGCGACACCCTGCACTTCATCGAGACCCAGGCCTATGACACCGATGAGTCCGACCGCCTCTTTCGCCAGCTCTTCGACCACCTCGCTGCCTCCGGCCCCGACCTCCTCGGCCGCGTCCAGGACGTCTTCTCGAAGATGGCCCTCGACCGCACCAACGGCAACATCACCGCCGCCGCCAAGCTCCTCGGACTCTCCCGTAACACCTTGAAAAAGAACCTCGGAGATCACGGCGACGGCGATTGACTTGTTGGTGGCTCCCGACTTGTAGCGCGTAGCCAAAATCAACTACAGCTGGTTTCATAAGGTCGATCGCAGGCCCTTTCCCCGAGGTTTTAGGCCGGAGATCGACCTTCTGAAACCACTTCTGGTCATGAAACCACTTCTTGTCAATCTCCGTCCTCGTTTCCGCCGGCTACCAAACCGGTTTAAACATTGACAGCTTTCCACATTGTGGCATTCTCCACATGGCAATGGGTTTAGCCTCTCAACGCTCATTGCCGACCGGTACGAGCACCACCGACCCCTTCTGGAGACCGCCGAACGTATGAAGGCCGATTCCTGGCGTACAGTTTTTCCCTTTCTGCTCCCGTTCACGGCGATCTTCGCCCTCTTTCTCCTCTACCCCGCCGTCTACTCGGTCTATCTCTCGTTCCTGAAGGCCTCGATCTACACCGACCTCACGCGGATATTTGCCGACATGCGCTACTGCGGCCTCGACAACTACCGCACGCTCCTCCAGGACAAGCAGTTCTACTGGTCGCTGCTCATGACCCTCTACTACGGCGCGCTCACCATTCCCATGGGCATCGGCCTCTCGCTCGTACTGGCCGCCATCCTCTCCAATAAGCTCCCCGGCGCGCGCTTCTTCCGCTCCGCCTTCTACCTCCCCAACGTCCTCGACCTCTTCGTCATTGCCGTCGTCTGGACCGCCATCTACGCCCCCACCTACGGTGTCCTCGACCAGCTCCTCAAGCTCGGCGGCGTCGAGAAGCTCTTCGAGCAGGGCATCCTCGCGGACCCCTGGTGGGCCATGCCCGGGATCGCGATCATGGTCGTTCTCAAGGGCTCCGGCTTCGGCATGATCCTCTACCTCGCCGCCATCCAGAACATTCCCGCCGACGTCTACGAGGCCGCCGATATCGATGGCGCCTCCAAGTGGAAGCAGTTCACCGAGATCACCATTCCCCTCGTCAAGCCCGTCACCCTGCTCCTCGTCGTCACCGGCGTCCTCGGTTCGCTCATGGCCTTCTCCGAGATCTACGCCATGACCGGTGGCCGCCCCTACGAAACCCTCCCGAAGACATTGTCCTTCTTCGGTGGCACCACGCAGGGCACCACCATGCTCTCCGGCTTCTACCTCTTCAATAAGTTCTACATCTCCCAGGAATACGGCTACGCGGCCGCGCTCTCCGTCGCCCTCCTCTTCATCTCGCTCCCGCTCTCCGTCGTCTCGTTCTTCGCCTTCCGCACCGAGGGCCCCAGCATCGGAGAGATGATTCGCAGTGCCGGAACAAGGCTCCGTGCCCTCTTCACGGGCCCGGCCCCGTCTCCAGCCGGCACGAAGGAGATCCGCTGATGCCCCGCGCGCTTCGCACCGGCCTCTTGTTTCTCGTTCTCGTCATCGCCGCCATCTTCGTCCTCTTCCCCTTCTTCTGGATGGTCGCCACCTCGCTGAAGGAAGAGGGCAAGGGACTCTCCTTCGAGTTCCTCCCGGCGACAGCGGCGACCGAGGGCCCCTTCACCATCAAGCCCGGCGAGTCCCTGGATGGCCTTGCCAAGGCCGACCGCACCGCCTTCACGCCCGACAGCGCCGTCCGTTTCGCCTGGCACGCCCCCGAGGCCAACGCCGTCGAGATGCGGATCGTGACGCCCGAGGGTCCGGAGGTCGCGCGCTCCCTCGCCCGTGGCGCCGACGGCACCTGGACGGCGGATGCCGCGTTCCCCTCGGCCGAGTACACCTACAGCGTGACCGTCCACCGCTCCTTCCGCGCCGCGCTCGGCGTCCTCTACACGTGGAGCAACTTCAAGAAGATCGCCCTGAACACCGACTTCCCGTTCCTGAAGTATCTCCGCAACTCCTTCCTCGTCGCGTTCACCACCGCGTTCTTCACCGTCCTCATCTGCGCCCTTGCCGCCTACGTCTTCGCCAAGAAGCGATTCCGCGGCCGCCTGGTGCTCTTCTGGCTCTTCATGGGCGCCATGATGGTCCCCGGCATGATGTACATGGTGCCGCAGTTCGCGCTCGTCACCCGCTTCGGCTGGATCAACTCCCTCGCCGGGCTCGTCATCCCGCACCTCTCCAATGTCTTCGGGCTCTTCATGCTCAAGCAGATGATGGAAGGCATCCCCGACTCCTTGTTCGAGGCCGCGCGCATCGACGGGGCCGGCGAGTGGACGGTCTTCACCCGCATCGTCGTTCCGCTCTCCCTTCCCTCCATGGCCATCCTCTTCCTCCTCACGTTCGTCGGGCAGTGGAACAACTTCCTCTGGCAGCTCCTCGTCAACACCCCGCAGTCCGATCTCATCACGCTCCCCGTCGGCCTCTCCATGTTCCGCGGGCAGTATGCCAACCAGACCGAGCAGATGATGGCGGCCTCCACCTTCTCCCTGATGCCCATCGTCATCCTCTTCCTCTTCACCCAGCGCTTCCTCATCGAAGGCCTCACCGCCGGCGGAGTGAAGGAATGACCATTTTTCGAAACTTTGGTGAACCCAAAATGAGAAATGGAAAATGGAAAATGGAAAATGGAAAATTAAGGCTCTTCCTCGCCATCGTTCTCATCGGCCTCGCCGCCGGATGCGGCGGCGGCACGGACGAGTTCGACCGCTTCCAGGGGCGCAAGATCACCATCTGGGAGACCTACGCAAACGAGGAGCGGCTGGTCTTTCGGGAGCTGGTGACGGACTTCGAGGCGCACTGGGCCGCGACGCACAACGGCGAGCGGATCATGGTGAAGGTCGAGCCGCTTCCCTTCCAGGAACACGTTCAGAAGATCAAGTTCGCGGCCATCACCGGGACCGCGCCCGATATCGTCCGCGTCGACGCCGGCGAGCTCGTGGACCTCGCCTACGGACAGATCCTCGTCGACCTGCAGACGCTCGACCCCGAGATCGACTCGTTCATCTCCACCTTCACCGGGCCGGCCCGCGAGTCGGTCAAGGTCCCGGTCCGCCAGCCCGACAACACCGTCAAGACCGGCATCTTCGGCATTCCCGACCAGATCACGGGCGTCGCGCTCTTCTACAACCGCCGCCTCTTCCGCGCCGCCAACATTCCCTTCCCCCCGTCGACCCTGAAAGAGATGGCGGAGCGCGAAGCCCGTGGCCTGCCGCGGTGGGACATGGCCGAGTTCGCCCGCGTGGCCGGCCGCCTCACCGACACTGCCGCCTCGCAGAAGGTCTACGGCATCGCGCTCAATTCCTCCTTCTGGTTCTCCCTCCCGTTCTTCAACGCCTTCGGCACCGAGTTCATCGCCGTCGCCCCCGACGGCACCTTCCAGTGCACGCTGGCCTCGGATTCTGGCGTCCAGGCCCTGACCTCCCTGGTCTCGCTCTACTGGAAGGGTGTCGAGGCCGGCGCGTGGGCGCCCGGCGCCATCGGCCCCGACCAGGGTTTCATCAACGGCATGTACGCCATGGACATCACCGGTCCCTGGAACCTCAAGCAGTTCGAGGGCGCGGGCGTCGACTTCGGCGTCGCGCTCTTCCCCGAGGGCCCCAACGTTCGCGCGATCGTCACGCCGAGCGGGACCTACCGCGTCGGCACCTCCACCAACGTCGGCGGCACGGACATGGGCGTGCTGCGGACATCGAAGGACCCCGAGCTCGCCTACGCCTTCCTGAAATACCTCACCAGCCCCACGACGCACGCCAAGTGGTGCAACTCGCTCGGCCAGATCCCCGTCCAGACCCTCTCGGAGCCCCTGATCGACTATTCCAGGAACCCCGCGCTCATCACCTTCGTGGACCAGATCCGAACCGCGATCCCAAGGCCCAAGATTCCCCGCTACGGCGTGCTCGAGGGGCAGATCATGGTGCCCCAGATCGAGCGCGCCTTCCGCGCCCGCAGCGAAGAGGGTGTGCGCGAAGCTCTGCAACAGGCCGTCAGCGAGATCGATCGGCTCATCCTCAAGGACGTCAACGTCTCCCGGTAACGGCAGGGATCCGGCACTCATGAAACGGACCCGAACTGAGACAAGCGAACCACAGAGGCACAGAGGCACAGAGAACATCAACGTCCAAGACCGAATTGAGAATCAAACCCAGGGCCTTCCGGCAACTACATCTCGAATCCCGCTTTTGACTCTCTTCCCCATTCCGGATCTGATTTTGACGTTCTCCGTGGTCCCCGTGGTCTCTGTGGTGAAATCGACTCTCATCGCCAGTCTCGCCCTGGCGCTGCTCGTGCAGTCCGGTGTCTCCGCCGCGCCGATCCGCATCGAGGGCAACTTCGACTTCTCCGGCGAGATCCGGCGCGATGAAGACGCTGATGGCGCCGAGCTCGGGGGGGCGCGCAACAACCCGAACGCGCTTAGACCCGGGTGGCACGGGCGGCTCTTCGATCCGCGCGCCGAGTTCCGGGCCTTTACCAACCCGGTGCCCCCCGTCGAGGTCTACGCGAAGATATTCCAGTCCAACGACCTCTTCATGGGCGAGGGACACACGCGCCTGCGCTACACCTGGGACAACTCCGACAATGAAAAGGGATTTGAGTCCTACTTCTTCTACCGCCAGGGACGCCTCAACCTCGGCGACCCCATCCTCTCGCTCACCTACGACCAGTACGGCCAGGGCATCGCCACCAACTGGTGGCTGGGCCGGGGACAATTCACGGTCCCGAAGGGCCGGTGGTCGGGCGAGGTCAACGTCCAGAACTTCTTCGACGGGTTCAGCGGCGAGCAGAACACGTCGGGCGAGGACAACGACGCGTGGGCGGCCAAGATCCGTCACGACTATCGTCACAACAACGATCTCAACTTCTACAACGAGTTCCTCTACGCCAACAAGATCTTCTCCGCCCCCGGCTTCGTGCGCCAGCATAACGCCCTCTACGGCACGGCACTGGGCGTCAACTGGAAGACGACGAGCTTCTCGGCGCAGTTCAACACCGGCGAATCCCAGAACGGCGGGCTAGACGCCCACGACAACGACGCCATCGCCTTCGACCTCCGGAACCTTGTTCTCCTGGATCGCGAGTGGTCGGGCCGCGTCGGCATCAACGCCAACTTCGTCAAGTGGGGGCGCAACTACACCAACTTCCTCGGCCGCACCGCGGAGAACCTCTTCAGCGTCTGGTATGAGCCCGTTCCCATCGGGCTCACCATCCAGAACAACACCGTCACCCAGCTCCGTGATCTCGTTCGCAAGGACCTCTACACCGAGATGTACTGGGACGTCCCCCGCTACGACGCCGGGCTCGTCTGGCGCCACCAGGATAAATTCGGGATGCAGAACTTCCGCGATCGCAACATCGCGCGGCGCAACCAGGTCGAAGCCAACCTCAAGCTCATCTACAACCTCGAGGCCCGTCTCCAGTACACGCGCGTCTCGTGGGGCGTCGAGCAGGTGCTGGCGGATTTCGACGCCCAGCGCTTCATCCGAAGAGACGGCATGGTCACCGACGACTACTACGCGTCGCTCCGGATGGCGCGCGTCCGCTACAGCGTCAAGACCGACGCCCGCCGTTACGTGCATCGCCGCAACGAGCTCTGGGTCTCGGGCATCGAGGGGACTTACAAGATCACCGATCGGATCGGCGTCATGGCGCGCTTCGCCAACGTCTGGATCGACCGTCCCGACCTCTGGTACGCCGAGTGGGGCGGCAGGAGCATCACCGAGCCCTTCCACCGGCGCCATACCTTCTTCGCCCAGCTCCAGTACAAGCCCACCGACAACTCGCAGTTCTTCATCGAGTACGGCCAGGGCTTTCATACCGACAACGGCCTCTCCCAGGACGGCGATCTCCTGTATCCCGGCCGCCGCGACGACGCCCGGATCTACTCGAAGCTCGAGATGTGGTTCTGATGCCCACCCTGTTTCCCGATCTTCTCCCGAAAAGAGGTGATTCACCCATGCCCACCCGTCCAACCCTCGGCACCTCCCTTGGCGCCGCCCGGCTGATCGTGCTGGCGGCACTGCTCGTTGTCGCCGCCATCCTTCCGGCGCCTGCCCAGGAACAATCCCGCCCCACCGTCGCGATGTCCCCCGACGAGCGCGTGCTCTTCTATTACGCCGATCCCTTCGCCACGAAGGTCCAGATCGGAGGCGAGTTCAACAACTGGGACCCCGCGAAGACCAACCTCTTCCGCACCGCCGACGGTGGCTGGGGAGTCGCCGTGAACATCCGCGAGGGCCGCTACGCCTGGAAGTTCGTCGTGGACGGGCAGTGGGAGAATGGCGAGAACCACCGGCTGATCGTGGTCCGAGGCAAGACCGGGCGCCTCGAGGTTCTTCCCGATCAACCGACCTTCAACACGCCCTACAACTCCCGCATCTACTTCAGCGGCCGCTTCTATGGCCAGGCCGTCTTCCGGAACGTCCCCGACGGCGAGAACGTCGACACGGGCCGAAGCCGCTTCGCGCCCATGGAGTTCAACCTCCAGCCGCGCATGCTCTTCACCGCCGGCGACAAGGTCACGGGATACATGGAGGTCGACATCAACGGGCAGGAAGGACGCGCCCAGACGAACTTCTCCGAGGGCGAGGCGCTCCTCACCGAGGAGTGGGGTCGCTTCATGCTGTTTCGGCGCCGCCGGATCACCGAGTTCACCAACCCGATGCGATCGCTCGATCTCCACCGCAATACCCTCGACGACAACGTCTACTTCACGACCGAGGATCGCCCGACCAACCATTGGTTCGGCCGCCAGTTCGATCGCGTCCGCCGTAGCCAGAACGACAACTTCACCCAGTACTCCTACCAGGGTTACCAGGGCTTCATGGGTGAACTGGACTGGAACAAGTGGAAGTTCACGGCCATCGGCGCCGACCATTTACTCGGTAACCAGAACGTCTGGGGTGCGCGCGGCCAGTGGACGGGCACCTTCTTCCGCGGCGGAGTCACGTATGTCCAGCAGGAGTTTGCCCGCGGGCTCCGCGCCAGCCGCGGCCTCTACGGCAGCGATGACGACGCCGTTGTTCGCAATACCGCCTTCGTCGATACGACCGGTGGCCGCTACCGTTTCCCCGGAACCGACGATTTCTACGAGTACGACTCGATGTACTTCTTCACCCCGAACGGGCACAACCGCGAGCAGTGGTGGGGCGCTGACATCCGGGTCGGCACCGACCGCCTCTACGGCTACGCCGAGCTCCAGGGGCGGCGCAAGGACTTCGCCTACATCGCCTACGAGAACGGGGACGGACTCCGGCCCGATGGAACCGCCCACTACTTCGACATGACGCACCTCAACGACGGCGAGTTCATCCACGGGGGGCGCGAGCGCGAGCTCAGTGCCTTCTTCGGCGCCGTCTACTTCCCGATGCCCAAGCTCGGCCTCGAGATCGGCTACCGCCTCGACGACGGAACCCGGCTCACCCTGGACCGCTTCGCCAACCTCCAGGAATATCGTCCCACGTTCAACACCTGGCACATCCGGCTTCGCTACAGCGGCGAGAAGTTCCAGTACGCGCTGGAGGGGCTCAACCGTTCCACCGGCCACTTCCCCAACGCCGCCTTCCCGGCCCAGGTCGACGGCTACAACTTCACCAATGCCACCATCTACGGCGTGACCGACCAGGTCCAGTTCAAGCAGAACTTCGGCCTCCGCCTGGGCAAGTGGACGCTCGCCGGCGATCACCGGTTCCGCCGTTACAACATCTACCAGTCGACGCTGGAATCGAACGAGCTCCGGGGCGTCCTTGGCTATGACCTCACGCGCCGCGTCAACCTCGCGCTCTCGGGACGCGTCAAGGCCTACTCCCTCCCCAACGATCCCCTCCTGACCACCCAGCCCAACCGCCCGCGCCGCTTCTACTCCTCGGGTCTCCGGGCCGTCTACAACATCTCGCAGTACGTGAACGTCGACTTCGGCATCGGCGTCAACCACCAGAACGACGAGGACATCGAGGAAGGCCAGCTCTTCTTCCTCCGCGACGGCCTGGCCCGCGCGCGCCGCGGCCCTCCTTCCTACGGCGGAAGCTCCATCAACAAGACCCTCGATCAAATTCTCGCCGCCGAGCAGATGCTCGCGGTCGAGCGCAGACTGGAGTTCAACATCAATGCGAGGTTCTAGGATCATGCGCGGACTGAAGTCACTTTTGCCTTTTGCCCTTTGCCTTTTGCCCTTTGCCCTCTGCCTCTCCTCCTGCCAGCCCGTCATCCGCGAGCGCCTCAAGGGGCCTTCGCTGGCCAACGACGGCACCGCCTTCGTCTTCACCTACGACGACATCTCCGCCACCTCCGTGCACCTCGCCGGCGAGTTCAACCGCTGGGGCCCCAACGAGAACGGGCAGATCAAGCAGGGCGATCGCTTCAACGTCGCCTTCAAGCGCCGCGAAGACGGCATCTGGCAGGTCGCGATTCCCTACAAGGAGCATGTCCGCGATCCGCGGTATGACGATCTCGACGACGAGCTCTTCCTCGAGCACGGCCGCCGCTACGTCTACAAGCTGATCATCAACCTCAACAACTGGCAGCTCGATCCCACCAACCGCAACGTCGTCCGCAACCCCGCGGACAATACCGAGAATTCGCTCCTCATCTGCCCATGATCACCGACCGCCGAGCCCCGTTGCGCCGCGCCGCCACAGTCGTCGCGATCGTGGCGGCCATCCTGACAACCGGCCTGCTCGATACGACGGCCGCGGGACCGGCCTCGTTCGTGGAGAGCCAGGTCGTCGTCCTGGCCCGGGATGCCCAGGCCGTCAGCGATCTCCACTCCCTCGGATACGCCACTCGCGCTACGCTCTCGACCGGATGGCGCCTGGTGACGGTACGGCCGGGGCTCACGACGGCCCAGGCCATCGCCGAGCTCCGGACACGCGACGGCATCGTATCCGCCCTCCCCAATTACACGGCCCGTACCCTCCTCGTGCCCAACGATCCCTCCTACGCCGCTCAGTACCACCTCGCGACGATCGATGCCGCCAACGCCTGGGACGTCACCGTCGGCCAGGCGACGGACACGATCGCCATCATTGATACCGGGGGAGACACCACGCACCCCGATATCGCGAGCCGCGTCGTCTTTGCCCCGGGCATCGACATCATCAACGGCGATTCGGATCCCTCGGAGCCCATTTCAGGGACGGGGCACGCCACGAGCGTGGCGAGCATGGCGGCGGCGACCACCAATAACGCCACGAATATCGCCGGCGTGGACTGGAATGCCCGCGTCCTCTACATCCGCGTCCTCGATACGGCGGGTGGGGGATCCTGGTTCGACATCGCGCAGGGAATCCTCAAGGCCGTGGAGCACAAGGCAACCGTCATCAACCTTTCCCTGGGCACGGACACGTCCGACATCATCAGCTACGCGGAGGATGCGCTCCTGGCAGCCAGGAACGCCAACATCCCGGTCATCACGGCGTCGGGCAACTCCGGCGCTTCCGGCACCCCGATAGGCTTCCCCGCCAGCTCCCATCACACGATCGCCGTTGGAGCATCAACGGCCGCCGACGCACTCGCCTCATTTTCTTCCTATGGAAAGCCCAATAGCACCCTGCGCGGCGTCGACCTCGTTGCACCCGGCGACAACGTGACCTTCCTCTCTCCGGGAGCGGGAACCACCTCCGGCAACGGGACCTCCTTCGCGGCTCCCATCGTCTCCGGAGCGGCCTCGCTCCTTCACAACCTTCGCGCCGAGTACCACGCCGAGAACTACCGGACTCTGCTCACGGCGACGGCCAAGGACCTCGGAACCGCCGGCTACGACTCGTTCACGGGATGGGGCCGTCTCAACCTCAACAGCCTAGTCCGCCAGGCCGCCGTGGCCACCTTGTATCCCTTCGCCAATGACTCGGCGCACACGCGCGCAGACAGCTTCAGCGTGGATCCCGTCGGCAGCGAACGCACCGCGACGACGGTCGCCGGAGGCCGCCAGGGCCGCCGCTATCTCGATATCTCCGGCGACAACATCTACGCCGGGTACGCGGGCGCGCTTGCGGGTGACACCGGCACGATTGAGTTCTACTTTCGCTACAGCGCCATCCAACCCTCCGATACCCGCTACATCCTCACCCAGAAGGGATCGAGCGCCGGCAAGCCCAAGGGCTCGCTCGATCTCGTGTTGCTCTCGGACAGCCGGGTCCAGTTCAGTCTCCAGGACTCAGGCGTCGTCACATCGACCACGCGCCTCAATCCGAACCAGTGGTATCACCTCGCCGTCACCTGGGGGCCGAAAGGCATGATCCTTCTCATCAATGGAGATTCCCAGGCATCGCGCGCCGTCTCGGGTGGCCCCCCTGCCTCCGACACGGTCTTTCTCGGCGCTCCCACGGCGCTGGGCTCCGCGCGCTCGGCGCCCGGATCGTTCGACGCGCTCCGCTTCTCATCCAACCAACGCATCGTCTTCCCCGCGGCGCTCCATGCCCGCGTCGAGCACGTCACGGCGCAGGCCCTGAACGCGGTTCATCTCCGCTGGACCGCCATCAAGAACGACACCAGCGCCACGTTCATCGACGTCTATGTCGACGTCGACTCCGTCGGTTTCGACGGAACCCTCATCGCTTCCAACCTGGCAAACGATGGATCAGAGGCCATTTCGCTCACGGGCTTGAACGCCTTCGGCGCCCCCTTCTACGTCTACGTCGTAGCCAAGGACGCCAACTACCCGACCGAGATCGCCCGCGCCTACTCCGATACCGCGTTCAACGCTTTCTCATCGCTCTCGTCGCTGGTAAAGAGCCAGGACCCGCTTTCTGACAACGCGTGCCTCATCGCGAAAGCAGGAGGCGACGCGGAGATGACGCTTGTGGTTCTGCGCCGCCTTCGCGACTGGTCGCTCGCTACCCTCCCCGGCCGCCTCATCGTTCGTCTCTACTACGCTCTCTTCGCCTGACCGGTCTGTGACTGCCCTCCGCAGGACGCCTGTATCCCCCCTCCCCCTCCGTCCCGGCGGCGAACTCGTCTACCAGATCTTTCCCGACCGCTGGCGCATCGGTTCTCCCGCCGCGCCGCCGCGCGACCCGGCCTGGACCTGGCACGGCCGGCCCACCCACCACAGCCTCGATCCCCGGGAACTGACCGCGCACACGGCCTGCCAGCATACGTTCATGGGCGGGAACCTCGAGGGCGTCCGGCAGTCCATCCCCTACCTCAAGGACCTCGGTGTCACCGCGCTCTACATGACCCCGATCTTCGAGGCGCGCTCCACGCACCGCTACGACGCCGTCGACTACACGCGGATCGATCCCACCCTTGGCACGCGCGTCGACTTCGAACGCCTCTCGCTCTCGCTACGCGAGGCCGGCATCAGGCTCATCCTCGACGGCGTGCTCAATCACACCTCGGCCGACCACCCGCTCCACGTCGACCCCGCCTCTCGGCGCCGGCACTACCTCATGAAGAACCGCGACGAGGCCATGAGCTGGATGGATCGCGGCACGCTCCCCAAGCTCGACACCGCCAACCCCCGCACCGTGAAGATGCTCCTCCACGCTCTCTCGTCGTGGCCCGAGGCCGACGCCTGGCGGCTCGACGCCGCGCATCTCCTGCCCCAGGTCTTCCTCCGCCGCGTCCGCGATCACGTCGCGCCGCGTCCCCTCATCGTCGAGGACTGGATGTGGTCGCGCCACTACTTCACCCAGGAGCTCGCCGACGGCGTCACCAACTACCTCTTCCGCGAGACCATGCGCAACTACTTCCGCGAGGATTGCTCGCCCGAGACGCTCCTCGAGCGGATCCGCGCCTTCACCGACTGTTACCCCGCGCGGGGACTCGGCATGTCCTGGAACTACCTCGACAACCACGACACCGATCGCTTCCTCTCGCAGGTCGGCCGCGACCGGCTCCGCCGCGCGCTCGTCATTCTCTTCGCCCTCCCCGGCACGCCCATGATCTACCAGGGATTGGAGATCGGGATGAGCGGAAAGACGGAGGCCGAGTCCCGCGCGCCGATGGAGTGGAACGTCGCGCAGTGGGATCGCGATCTTCTCGCCCATGTCCGCGCCCTGGCCAGCACCCGCGCTGATCACCCTGTCCTCAGGACGGGTCGTTACCTGCCCGTCGTCGCCGATAACCGATCGCGCACCGCCGTCTTTGCGCGCGTTCTTCCCCGCGCCCGCGCGACGATCGCCGTCAACGACGGATACCATGTGTTCCGAGGTAATGGCATGACCGTGCCGCCGGGCGGGTGGTTGATCAGGGTCGAGGAAAAGGGGAAGAAGCCGGTGGTGCTGAAGGGCTGACTACCGCCGTTCCACCACCAGGAGCACGGATTTTCCAGCGGGGACCGTCACCTCCAGCACCCCGTCTTTCACTGTTCCTCGAACGCCGCTTCCCAGCGCGTCAACCAGCGTCACGTCGTCCACGAGATCGGGGCCGACCGCCATCCGGAACACGCTCTCCCCTCCGCGGCTGGCCGCTCCCCGGTTCCAGCACGCCACCACCGCGTCCTCGAAGTGCTGGCGCAGAAACGCCAACCGCTCGCGCTCCGCGATGAGAGGCCGCCGTGATCCGTAGCGAAGAGCAGGATGAGCGGCACGGACCGCGCCTAGCCTGGCGACGTGCTGGAAGACGCTCCGCTGATCCGCATCCACCTGGTCGCCCCAGGGCATCGGGCGGCGGTTGTCCGGATCGTGCGCGCCCGTCATGCCGACCTCGTCGCCGTAATACACCAACGGAATCCCGCGGATCGCGTAGAGAAACGTGAACGCCCGCTTCAATCGCTCGTAGCTGGCCGGATCCTTCACCTGCGGGGGATCCGTCCAGCCGACCTCCTTCTCGTCCCGGCCGCCGGCGAACGCGTTCTCCGCGTAGGCCATGAACCGCGAGAAGTCGTGGTTCCCCAGGAGCGTCGAGTGGATGCTGTCGTCCCAGTACTCGCGCTCGCCACGCGTCAATTCCGACTCCAGGCGATCGTATCCGTCGTTCTCCTGCGCCAGGGCGCCGCGCACGGCCCAGTGCAGCGGGAAGTCGAACTGCCCATCCAGCATCGACGGCGCCACGAACTCGTTGATCTTCTTGCGGGAGTCGATCGACTCGCCGACGAGATAGAACCGCTCGCCGCGCTCTGCCTCAATAGGAGCCAGCGCGCGCCTCAGCATGCCCCAGAACGGGTGCGGCACATGCTTCACGGCGTCCAGGCGGAAGCCGTCGACGCCCGTCGCGCGGACCATCTCAACCGAGCGCGCCACCTGCCACTCGGCCGCCGCTCGAGCCCCGTAGTTGATGTCCGGGAGAAAGTCATCGAACCACGTCGTCAAGGGATGCTCGTCGAAGAGCCGGATGTTCCTGCGCCCGTCCGGCAGGTCCACCGGGATGATCCACTCCGGGTGCTGGCGCGCCGCCGGGTGATCCTCGTGCACGTGGTTGTAGACCATGTCGAAGAGGACCTTGATCCCGCGAGCGTGAGCGGCGTCGACGACGGCCTTGAGCTCATCAAAGCTGCCGAACCGCGGATCGACCTCCGTGTCCGAGATCGGCCAGTAGCCGTGATAACCGGAGAAGAGCCGGTGGGGCGGCAGGGCGTCGCGGTAGGCGCGATCGGGATTTCGAAGAAACGGCGAGAGCCAGATCGCGTTGACGCCGAGGTTCGTGAAGTAGCCTTCGTCGATCTTCTGCCGGAGCCCCGCCAGGTCGCCGCCGAAGTAGTTCGCGGGAGGCAATATCCCCTCGTCGCGGAGCGGGCGATCGTTGTCGACGTCG
This sequence comes from uncultured bacterium, assembly GCA_964548165.1. Lineage (GTDB taxonomy): Bacteria > UBA8481 > UBA8481 > UBA8481 > UBA8481 > CAZJQD01. The sequence goes on along the minus strand of CAZJQD010000004.1, from coordinate 81,815 downwards.
CCATTCGCAAAGCGATCAATGAAGGCGAAATACAGGACCGCATCCTCCCAGCGAAAGCTTCTCCTCCCCGCATGAAACGAGAAGGGTCGCGTGACAACTCCCGCGGCGTCCGCGGCCAGGACCTGGACATAGGGATCGCCGTCACCGGGCAGCGTGATCGTCGCGCGCGATCCCTCGAGGCGAACGGGCAAGCGCTCCCCTCCAGCAAGGGCCAGCACCGTGACCGATCCGCCAGGACCGGTCGCTGGGGCGCCGGATGCGGTGACCACATCGAGCTCGGCGCGCTCTCCCGGCAGAAGCGCGCGCCCGACCAGGCGCAAGGATTCCGACCCGCCCCCGACAACCAGCACGGTGTTCTCCCCGCCAAAGCCGTCGGGACTCCGGTTCGCGTTGGAGGGATCGGCCATCCACTGCCCGTCCACGACGAGCTTGTAGGTGTAGCGACCGGCGGCCACCCTCGCCTTGGCCGTCCAGGTCCCATCCCCATCCGGATCGCTCAGTGGATTCGCTGTCTGTGACCAGTTGTTGAACTCCCCGGCGGCCACGACCGTCCGGACCGGCCCCGTCGCCCGGTAAGTGAAGGTGACCTCCGGAGTCGAGCTCGCCGCGACGACGATGGGGATCTGCAGCCGCGCCTTCTCCCCGTTCGCGTTCTCCAGCTCGACCTGAATAGACCCCAAATTGCCGGGCAGAGCGAGGTTCGCGACCGGTCCCACCACCACGGCCCGAGCCTCCTCCTGGACCTCGACGGGCACCCCTCCGGCATCGACGAGGCGTATCACGAGTTTAGGATCATCAGCCGTATTAACCACGAAACGTTGGAGATAGACGGTGGTTTGCTCGCCTGGGGGCACGGAAACGGGCTGGACGGGACCGGCGCGCAGGACGGAAGTGAGAGAGAGTGCCAGGAGCAGGGGGGTGAGCATGGCGGTTACCTCGAGGGAAGGAGTCGGATCGGCGCAAATCCTATGACTGGTACCCGGAAACATCAACCGCAGAGACGCCGGGCAAGACGCTATGAGAATCCGTATCTTTTTTTCCCTAAATTCCTCTACAAAACTGTAAAAAGATTCGAGTTATCGTGTTAAGATGGCCCCGTCACGGCGTGCCCTCTAAACCGATTTACCCACGACGCCCACTCAGTGCGGCACGACCCGATTCTCGACTTTGCGAGGCGATCCGAACCGACATGCATAAACACGCAGGACGATGGGTGAAATGAGAGTTTTTCGCGCCCTCGGGGTCGCGTGCCTCCTCCTCGCTTTCGCAGCATCCAGCGCCCGAGCCATCAACAATCCGCTCATCATCACCGGCGAGTTCAACGGCTGGAGCGCGACCGATACGGCCCTGACGCTGGGCGCCGCCGCCGGGCCCGACCTCAACCGCTGGAAGGTCACCACCCGGGTCCCTGCTGGCCTCCAGCGCTGGAAGTTCATGGCCGACGCCTGGTGGAACCATTGGGGTGCCTTGGCCAACCCCACGGACGCTTCCTTCGACACGATCGTCAACACGTACTTCAACGGCGGAAGCGGACACGACCAGGGCCATCACCGGATGAACTTCGCCTCCGGCAAGTACTACACCTTCCGTTTCAACACCGACAATTACGAGACCACCACGATGACGGTCATGGAGACCGACAACTCGCCGATCTCCATCTCCTCCGTGGGAGCGGCCTCGGCCCCCTATGCCTACATCCCTGCCCGGGTCACGGTCACGATCTCGAGCGCCAAGAGCACGCAGGAGAAGGTCATCGTTCGCTACACGACCGACGGATGGGCGACCTCCAGCACGATCATCTGCGATTCCACGGCGGCAACGGCCTACTATGCCGACGTCCCGGGATTCTGTGCCGGAACCAAGGTCACCTACTACGTCTTTACCTCTACGGTTTCCTCCTCGGCGAACTGGGACCTCCAGACGCTCGCCTACAACAACAATGGCGGAACGAACTACACCTACACGGTCCTCCCCCCGAGCGTCACGCACCACACGGTCTATCCTCCGGCCGGCACGTACGTTCGCTACGGAGGCAGCACGCAATTCTCGGGAGCGGAAAGAGTGCGCGTTACGGGCGGCGCGACGGCCTTCCTGACCTGGGATACCACCCACGTCTACGCCGCCTTTACCGGGGGAACCGGCAACACCGACAGCTACGTCATTCTGGTCGACACCAATCCCGGCTCCGCCTCCGGTGCCGCCCAGACCGACACCTTCGCGGGCCGCGGGTACTGGGGCAACACCAACCGCCCCGACGTTGCCTTTACGGCCGCATCAAGCGCGATCGTCCGACACGCCGCGAACACGGCGGGCACCTGGCAGGCGCCGACCACGGTCACCGCCTCCTGCACCTCCTACTTCGGCTACGATGTCGGCTCCGGCGGCACCGAGGACACGATCGTCATCGGCATCCCCCGGACGCTCATCGGCCTGGCCAGCCCGACTGCCGCCGCCGCCTTCTGGATCTACGCGGTCACCTCCCCGGCCACCGTCTGGGGCAACTTCGACAGCACAACCAACGGCAAGCTCTACGCGAACGGCACGGACTCCGGCGTGACCCCGTTCGAGACATCCTCCATTCCGCTGGCCCCGGCTTCGCCGGTCAGTCCCACGGACAACCAGGCGAACGTCGCCTCCCGGCGACCCACGATCTCCTGGGCGGCCGCGACCCCCGGCGATATCGGCGACTCGATCGTCAACTACTACTTCGAGATCGGCACCCAGCCCGATCTCTCCGACTCGAACAGCTTCCCGCTTGAGATCGGCTGGCGGGGGCCTGCCACCTCCATCAACTGCACGACGACGCTCACGGCCAACACCTGGTACTACTGGCGCGTCAAGGCGCAGGCCAACTCCGGGGGCATCAGCGAGTATTCGTCCACGTGGCGATTCCAGATCAACGCCATCATCGGCGTCGACGGTAGCCTCAATGACTGGAACGCGACCGAGAAATTCCCCGCGTACAACGCCAACGGCTGGTATCTCACCTGGGACTCCACCTACCTCTACGGCGCCTGGGACCGGGGAAGCGCCTTCGAGGACAGCGACGTCGTCTTCGTCTACATCGACACGACCGCGGGCGGTACCACCGACGCCATCAATTGGAACGGCCTCGGCATTCACAAGCTTCCCTTCTCTGCCGACATCGTCGCCACCTACCGTCACCGCAACTTCGCCCAGAACTATGACCACCAGGTATGGAACGGGGCGGCCTGGACATTCAAGGACACGATCGTTGGAGGTTCGGAATACAAGAACACGGGAGGATACATCCTCGAGTGGTCCATCCCGTGGTCGGTCATCGGGACAGCGACGACGAACTTCAACATCATCATGTTCGTGGAGAACGAGTACAATACGAACTACATCTTCTCCGCCTGCCCCCCGGCCAACCCTCACGGCGTCGCTCCCCAGGAACTCTCCGCTTACCTCCGCTTCAACCGCAACGATCTCGGCATCACCCCCAACGACCGCTACTACCATCGCTCGAGCCGTACCTGGACCAGTGGCGCGGGCCCGACCCCCGGTTCCTTCAGCCCCATCATCGACGGGGTGAAGGATGCGGCGTGGGGTTCGAGCCCGACCGCGAGTTCCGCCAGCTATCGTTCTCCCGCGCCTGGAGCCGGCGATACCATCCCGGCGCGCACCGTCCCGAGCGGTGGCCTCTGCCGGGACGTGTATGTGACCAACGACGCCCAATGGCTCTACATCGGCTGGGACGCCTTTGGAGATCCCTTCCGGCTCGACGAGCCCGGGCAGACCCTGCAGTCCTCCCAGTACGGTTTCCTCGTCACCGACACCTCCAGCTACGGTTCGAAATACGACCCGTGGAAGTCAACCGGCACGACGAGTGTTACCGGTTACGGCGCCAACGTCTGGGCCGCTGTCTACGCGAACTTCGGCGTCGACATCTACTCGGGCGGCAACCGCTACGTCACGCTGGGAGCGGCGTGGGATAACGGCATCACGCTCGTCGCCAACCAGGATTTCGCCGGCTATCTCCCCAATAACGGCGCGGGCTGGGGAGAGATTCGAATCCCGCTCTCCGAGATCGGTCCGGCCCTGAGAATCGGCGATTCGATCGCCATCATCCACTACAGCCGCCACAACGCCACGAAGCCGGGTGTCGACGATGTGACTCCCTACCAGAGCTCGGCCGCCAGCGACTGGTCAGCCTCCGACGCGGTTCTTCAATTCCGGGACACGGGTGTCATCCTGTATGCCATCAAGCAGGGCGTCATCGACGCCTACCACGTCCCGGACACCATTCCAGTCACCGGCCTCCGGCTCATGAGATACCCGGATTCCCCCACGGCCGGTACCTCGGTGAACATGCTCCTGCGTGCCAAGCCGGCCGGTGTGATCACGTCCGCCCAGGTCTACTACTCCACCGATTCCGGTGGCAGCTGGTCGTCGGCGGCTCTCGCGGAGGAGATCCAGAGCGGCGAGGGTTCCTACTGGTCCGGGTTCCTGCCGACCTTCACCAAGGATTCCATCGTCCTCTACTACTTCCGCGTCAGCTCAGCGACGATGACGTCCTACGTCTACGGCGCGGAGACCTGGTCGGTGCCGACGACGTCCCTGGCCGTGGCCCAGGCCAATCCCTACCGTTTCTCCATCGCCAACTCCGCGCCCACGGCTCCTTCCCTTTCCGGAATCGACATCACCCCGCGGACCCCGACGGACAACGACACCCTCGTGGCTTCCGCCTCCGGCGCCGGCGACTCGGATGGCGCGGACGTCCTCCGCTACACGTTTGCCTGGTACCGAAACGGCGCCCTGCAATTCGTGTCGACAGACTCCTCTGCGCCCTACACGTCGTCGGTCGACCCGACCCTGACCGCGATCGGCGATTCGTGGCACGTCACCGTCACGGTTTCGGACGGCGGCGATACGACATCCGCCGTGACCGGACCACTCGTGCGCATCTCGACCCTCGCCGTCTGGGGCGGCCCTCTGCCCTCCGTCATCAACTCCGCGCACGTCACCACCACCAGCGGCATCACGGAGTGGATCTGGCGGGACAGGAGCGGCGAGGCTTATGAAAACTCGGACGCCTACGACCTGCGCGAGGTCCGCGTCCAGGCCGACACGTCCTGGATCTATTTCCTCTTCCGGACCGGGGCCTATCCGCTTGACGGCATCCACATCGCCGTTGCCGTGGACACGGGCAGCGGCGCTCCGGGCGGCAATGAGCTTGGAGACCAGTCGGGGACGCTCCTGGATTCCGGGATATCCGTCACCCCTTTCCGCTACGAGCGGCAGGTCATCTTTCACTCGACCTCCGCGGGAAATGTCGCCGCCGAGCTCGATACCGCGGCAGGAACGGGCAATAGCTGGATCACTCCTCCCGGCGGAGCCGTGATCAGCGCGGTACCCGGCGCCGGCATTCTCGAGGCACGCGTATCCCGCAGCGACCTCCAGCTGCTCGGCCCGGTGGATGCGCGGTTCTCATTCGCGATCTTCGGCAACGTGGTGGGATCCGCGGCAACCGTCAATACGACGAGTTTTCTCGGTTATGGCACTCCCTCCGACGTCATCGATGCCGTCTCCATTACGGCGGCGGGCCTCAATGACACGCGCCGCCAGCTGATCGGGCTGGCCGAAGAATTCAACGACGCCGACCTGGATTTTCAGCCCCTGATTCGTCTCACTGACACCGCGGTCCGCGGAAACCTCCCCCCGGCGGCCACGTCCTTGCAGACCCCCACCACCGGAGACACGATCCTGACCAATCCGCCGACGTTCACGTGGGGCATCTCCGCCGATACGGACGCCGGCGATACCGTCATCGCCTGGCTCTTCGAGTTCGCCGATTCCGGCGTCGCGCTGGATGGCGACATTCTCTACCGCGTGATCGTTTCATCGCCCATCTACGCCGTTCCGTCTCAACTCCCGGACAGCGTGTACTACACGTGGCGCGCGCGCCCGATCGATCGCGCGGGCAACCTGGGCAACGCCCCCGCTCAGACCTTCTTCCTCCGGAACGCGACCGCCATCCTCGTCAACGCGCCCACGGACATCCAGAACCTCAACAACCTGCGGCGCATGCAGGGCGACGAGGTCGCAGGCACCTCCATCCGCTGGAACTGGGTCGCCGCCTTCCACACGGAAAGCGCTCCGATCGTCGCCTACGTCCTCCAGGTCGATACGGCGGGGACCTTCGCCGCCCCCATCGACTCCATCACCCTCGCCCCGACGACGCGCCTTCACACCTGGACCGGCGCCCAACGCGGCAACACCTACTACGCCCGGCTCCTCGCCGTGGACACCGGGGACTTCTGGGGCGCCTCCCCGGCTTCCGACGGCATCTACGTCAGCCGCCGACAACTCGACGGCGACTCCTCCGACTGGGCCCCCTACGGCGGTTACGACACGAACTCGGCCAATCTCAACAGCACCTTCGCCGAGGGTGTCTGGAAGGATGGTATCAACGACGAGCGCGTGGACGGGCAGGCGAACGCCACCTCCCGCGACATGACGGCCTTCCACGTCACCGCGGATCGCTACAACCTCTACTTCCTCGTCCCGACACAGGCCTTCACCGACGCCGCCTGCCTCGGCCAGATCGCCGTCTCCTTCGACGGTTCCTCGGATCGCCGCGCCTTCCAGGGAGCGGGCTCCTATTCGCGGGACGCCTTCACGACGACGCGCAACTCCTGGGAACGAATCGTCCGCTGGAGAACCGGCAACGATGACTGCTACCTCCTGACCACCGCCTACCAGGGACAGCCGGCCGGCTACCGCGAAAACACCACGGCGAAGTTCGTCGAGCTCTGCGTGCCCATCTCCATGTTCGGTGGCGCCGGCAACATTCTCGGCAACACGGTCACCTTCACCGTGGCCACCTTCATCAACAATGGCGGCAACGTCGGGAACCAGAACGGTTCGAGTTGCGACGCCGTCGACGTGATCACCACGGCGACGCCGGGAGCCTGGGACGAGGTCTCGGACCAGGTCATCAACTTCTATCTCTCCGCCAGCTTCGATACCGGGGGACGCGTCACCGGCTTCTCCGGCACCCTGGAGACCTCCTCCTACACCCCCTCGCCGGCCACCGGCGGCGTGACCCAGTCCGAGCTTGACCTCATCATGTACAACGTCTTCATCGATCGCTTCGTCTCCGGCCGCAGCGACAACGCGCCGCCCGACCCGGATATGACCGGCGGCGACTTCCAGGGCCTCATGGACTCCATGGCCTACTTCAACTTCCTCGGATTCAACACCATCTACACGAGCCCCGTGGCCGATTTCGGCGGCGGCGCCTGGGGCTACAACCAGAGCGACCTCTACGCCGTCCAGTGGTCCTTCTCCGATCCCAGCTCGCGCTGGTACCGGCTCCAGGGCTTCGTCGACCTCGCCAAGAAGGCGCGCAACCACAACATCAAGATGGTCATCGACTGGGTGCCCGGCCAGATCTACAACGGCCGCACCGTGCGCAATCACCCGGAGATGTTCGACGGCAGCAAGAGGTTCGGCGGCGAGCGCGTGGCCGAGGAACGTTCCAGCGCCCGTCAGTTCTTCGTCGATCACTCGCTGGCCTGGGCGGCCCTGGGCGCCGTGGGCCTGCGCGCCGACAATACCAAGTTCTACCAGCCCAACGATGACCCCTCCAACGGGCTGCCGTTCTACCGTTACATGCGGATCAAGTGGGACGAGGTCTATCCCCAGCTCTATGTCTTCGGCGAGCAGCCGGGCGGTGCATCGGACATCGCGGGTTACGTTAACGATGGCGCCCGCATGGACGGTCAGCTCGACTTCCCCATCCGCGAGAACATCAAGTCCTGGGTCAATGGATGGACCACGGCGGCCGGCTTCCAGAGCGCGTTCGAGGGCAACGAGGCCTCGTACGGCTCCGGTGTCATGGCCGGGTTCATCGAGAATCACGACCACAGTCGCGCTTACCACACCATCGGCTCGGGTGGCGGCGACAACGACGGCGGCAAGTCGGGAACCGTGCTGAACAAGCTGCGCGCCGCTTTCATGTTCTCGGCCCTGCACTCCCAGCCTCCCATTCTCTTCTATGGCGACGAGGTGCCCCTGACAGGTTGGGATAACGCCACCTACCCGTTCCCGCCCGCCCTGTATGACGTCGGCACGCAGCTCAAGGGCGCGACCCGGCCCATGGTCTGGAACTGGCCCGACGGCACCTGGCTCCGGGACCAGATCTCCGACTACTACACCGCGCGCTGCGTCTTTCCCGAGATGCGCGGGTCCAAGTCCAACCGGTTCTTCCCCACCCACCCGAACGACGGCATCTTCGTCTATCGTCGCGGCAACGGCGCCGGCGACCAGCAGAAGATCGTCGGCGTCATCAACCGCACGGGCGGCGCGGTCGGCGGCATCACCATATCGACCGGGGACGTTGCCGGGATTCGGTATCGCGACTGGGTCGACCCTGCGGCCTGGGGCACCACGGACGGGAGCGGCAATATCACCGGATGGACGGTCGCCGACAAGGGACACATCCTCGTCCGCGGCGGATACGGTCGATTCTCCCTCCATGTCGACGCGGGCGAACGCGGGGTCATCATCTCGCTCGACAACAACACCGCGTGGACGAACATCACCGGCGCCGACGGCTGGGCGTCTCTCTATCGCGTCATGACCCCGGAATTCTCCGGGGCCGGCACGCAGGTCCGCACGCTCTACTGGTGGAAGCCCGGCTACACCGTGCATTCCAAGACCATCGACTTCGGCTTCGCGGGAGGATGGCGCGGGGACACCTACCAGACCGTCACGTTCACGACCCCCGACCTCAACGGCCCCCCCACCCCGAGCGGTCTCATCGCCACGCCGCGGGACCGCGCCGCCTGGCTCCGCTGGGACCAGGTCTATGACTACCCGTCGGAGGACCCCCAGAGCCACGTGACGTACCGGGTCTATCGCTCGACGACGCCGAACAACCTGAACCCGGACTGGATCATGGAGACGCTCCAGCCCTGGTGGTACGACAACAACACCGACGACTTCCTCACCAACGGCGACACCTACTACTACAAGGTCCGCGCCGTCGACCGCAACGGCAACCTCTCGGGTTGGTCCCAGGAAGTAGCCTGCGTGCCCGGAAAGCTCACCGTGAAGTTCTACTTCACGACGGAGGGAACCGGCTGGACCAACGTCACGTCCCTCAAGATCGCCGGCAACTGCCCCGAGCTCGGCAATTGGTCCGGGCTCAACATGACCCAGATCGACACCAGCCTCTGGGTGTTTGAGACCTCCATGGACCCGACGATGCTCCCGGAATACAAGTTCATCGTGAACGGGAGCTGGGAGTGGGACAACATCTTCTACTCCAACAACATCAGCTACGATCGACACGGCCGGCCGCGCCTCGTCAAGATCGTCGACCACGACGGGCAGGGCAACTGCGTCTTCACCAACCGCTGGAACGTCGACGGCGACATCGCTCCCAGGCAGGTCCGCAACGTCGTCGCGACCGGAAACGACACCTTCATCTCGGTCGGCTGGGCGCCGAACTCCGAGGCCGACATCCAGCGCTACATCATCCGCCGTTCGACCGACCAGGCGAGCTGGACCGAGATCGGCGATGCCGGCATCACCCAGAACACCTACACGGACTCGTCCGTTGCCGCGGCAACCACCTACTACTACCAGGTTCGCGCCGTGGACTGGTGGAACCAGGGCGGCGACTGGTCCGCCTCCTCCTCGGCCTCTCTCGTCGCGGCGGACGTCTCTCCGCCCAACGCGCCCACGGGCCTCGCCCTGGCCCCGGTGGACACCGCCACCATCTACCTCACCTGGACCCCCAATTCCGAGGGCGACCTGGCCGGCTACTACCTCTACCGGAGCACCGACTCGACCGTGCCCCTCACCCTGGCCAACCGCGCATCGAACTCGATCATCGCGCCGACGCTCTCGCCGACCTACACCGATACCGGCCTGACCACCGGCGTCCGTTACTACTACAAGCTCACGGCCGTCGACTACTCCGGGAACATCTCCTCGCCCTCCGTCGCGTCCTCGGCCTACATCGTCGCGCTCACCCTCTCCTGCGACCTGGCCAATATCTCGGGCAACATCGAGGTCTCCGGCAACGTGCGCTCGCTCGGCCCTTCCCCGGCCCGCGTTACCCTGCCTGTCTATAGCGGGACCGTGCGCCGACGCACCTTCGGCGTCTTCGCGGGAACGACGCTCACCTACCGCTATTCCTATAACAGCGGCAACAGCGTCGAGGCCGCCTTCAACACGAACTCTCAACAGCGCGAGTACACGCCCGCGGAAGTCGCCTCGATCGAGTTGAGCCAGGACTGGGAGGATGCCCCCGAAGGCCCCTCCAGTCCCCTGGGGTTTGCCGGCAACCAGGCCGCGTACCTGCAGTGGACGGCCGATTCCTCCGTGGACGTGATTGGGTACTACATCGAGCGATCCACGGCCACGGACTCGGTCTTCACCCGCCTCTCCCCCAATATCGTGACCACCACCAGCTACACGGACTCCGGGCTCAGCAACAACGAGACCTACTTCTACATCGTTCGCTCCGTCGACGGCGGCGCCATCCAGCTCCAGAGCCCCGCGTCCCGGATGATCGTCGTCCGTCCCCAGCAACCCGTCTGGGTCCGCTTCCGCGTGGACGCGGCACCGCTCCGGCGCGAGCAGGACGTCGCCGCCGCGGCCGAGCCGTCGGCTCGCTCGCGACGTTCCGGACCGTCCCCCGTCGATCGGAGGTCGACGCGATGAAGACTGCCCTTGAGCTCGCGCGGTCCCTGCCGTCCGATGGCGCGAGGCGCTCGTGGACATGCTCCGTCGCCTTCGGGATCGTCGCCCTTCTCCTCTCGCCTCTCCCCGCCCTCGCCGGAACCGCCGCCGCGGATACGTGGGGCAATGTCCCCAAGTACATCGCCATCCACCCCGGGACAACCGTCTCCGTCTGGAATACCGCCGATCGTTCGCAGATCACGGGCGGAGCCGTCGCGATGACCCCTATCGGCGACGGCACCTACGAGTACGTCGTCGGTCTCACGCGCGGGCAGACCTACAACTACCTCTTCTGGGCCAACCCCGGCGGCACCGCCGTCGGCGGGCTCCAGGCCTGGAACGACTACTACGACATCGTCCCCACCTCGGGGACCATTCGTTGCGGCATCAACGCGCCGATCTATAACGACACCTCCGCCTACTACTCGTCCGTCAGCTACGATGCGCGGCGCGTCGTGACCATCCCCACGACCCTCAACCCCGGTGACACGCTCTGGGTCTTCAATAACTGGGGTGAGACTCCCGGCGCCGTCGCCGGATTCACGGGGAACGGCGAGGGGGACACGAGCATTCGCCTGAACTGGTCGGGCGTCTACGGCTTCTGGGGCACGGGAGGCGAGGCCTTCAAGGCCGCGGACGTCCTGGCCGGAGGCGTCGTCCAGATCTATCGTTCCACCTCGCCCCTGACCGGCTATACCTTCCGCGACAGCGCCGCGGGTGGCGCCACGACCTACCTGGATACCAACCTGGCCCCGGGGACCTACTACTACATGGTGCGCGCCGTCGACGCCTACCGGCGGCTGGGCACGGCCAACGACTCGTTCTACTCCCTCCGCGGCGGCAACGACTCGCCCGTCGTCAATGGATACATCCAGTGCACGACCGCGCTGCCAATCCGCAGCTTCTTCATCGTCCAGGGCGGAGACTGGGACTACATCCAATCCCAGGGCGGTCGCGCCTGGTTCTCCCAGGAGGGCAGTCCCCCGTGGGGAGAAAAATTCGCCGCCACCATCGTCTCCGTCACCATACCCGACAGGAGCTCATCCCCCGCCGCCCACGCGCCATCCACTCCAGCAATCGTCCAGGACCACGGCGTCTCGCTCCCCGCCCGTCCCGAACACGGAGCGAGCGCGGGCTCCTAGCCCCCCTGAAATCCGGTATTTAAGCGCTTTTGCGCCTGTTCTATTGATTTTCCCTTTGCGCCGCCCGGATCGCTGATCCATCATCTCTTTATGAAGCGACCCTCAACCTCCCGCGGCGGCCACGCGCCCCGCGCGACGATCTACGACGTTGCCGCCCATGCCGGCGTCTCGATCGCCACCGTCTCGCGGTTCCTCAAGGGGATTGAGCCCATCGCGGCCGAGACCAAGCGCAAGGTCGAGGCCAGCGTCGTGAAGCTCAGCTACCGCCCCAGCGCCCTGGCCGCCTCCCTCGCCTCGCGATTCAAGCAGTCCATCGGCTTTGTCATCAGCCAGGGCTCGCGCGCCTACTCCAGTCTCTTCCTCTCCGAGATTCTCTCGGGGATTGCCGGCACGGCCGCGAGCGAAGGCTGGTCGGTGCATATCACGATGCTGGACGCGGCCGGCGGCCACCAACCCCTCCTGGAACGCCACGCCGACCTCGTGGACGGCTCGCTCATCCTTGACGAATCCCTCGACGACCCGGGCGTCCAGGCTCTTCTCAAGAAGGGCCACCGCGCCGTGATCATGAACCGGCGCCAGCCCGGCCTGCCCTGCGTGGGCGTCGACAATGCCGGTGGCGCCCGACTGGCCGTGCGGCACCTGCTGAGCCTTGGCCACCGCCGGATCGCCTGTCTCGGCGGCAAGTCCGCGATCGCCCGCGAGCGGCTCGAGGGTTTCACGTCCTCCTTGAAAAAATCGGGCATCAGGCCCCAGGTCATCGGTGACTGTGGTTTCGAACGCGCCTCCGCCCTCGCGGCCGCTCGCCGCCTGCTCGGAGCCCGACCCCGCCCCACCGGCATCCTCGTCGTCTCGGATTGGATGGCCGTCGGTGTCCTCGAGGCCGCCTCCTCCCTGGGCCTGTCCGTGCCCGGCGATCTCTCCGTCGTCGGCTTCGATGACGCCATCATCTCCGAGGTCACAGCCCCGGCGCTGACCACCGTTCACCAGCCGCTCGAGGAGATGGGCCGCGCCGCCTTCCGCGCGTTCCGCGACATCCTCCAGAAGAGCGGGACCACCGTCCCCGCCCCGCTCCTCCTGCCCACGACCCTCGTCGTCCGCAACAGCACCGCCCGCCCCTCCGCCTGACCCCCACAAACGCAGTCGTCAACCTATCGAACATTTTTCACCACAGAGAACGCAGAGGACGCAGAGATCGTCAAATCCGGAGATCGGGAATCATCGATTCATCTTCCCGGCCCAGGCATCTGTCCGTCCGCCCTGGACGTACATCCTCGTCAGCCTTTAATTTTCATCCGATTCAATTTTCGCGATTCTGCCTCTGATCTTCTTCCGTTCCGGTCTTTGACTTTCTCTGCGTCCTCTGCGCTCTCTGTGGTGCAGGCCCCTCTCCGTGATCCCCTTGGTGCGATATCAGGAATTAGCCGGGACGGGGAGCGATCAGAACCGCCACTCGACGCGGGCGCCGGCGCCCAGGGTGAAGAGGTCATTGAGCTTCTCGAGCTTGTCCTGCTGGATGTTGCCCGATGTCGACGCCGTCACCTCGAGGTTCGACGCGATCCGGTATCCGAGCGAGAGATTCATCCCGTAATTGGCCTGCTCGGCGGTCCTGCGCTGGGCCTGCTCGGAAGTCCGGAAGCTGGCATTGACGCCGCCCGAGAGCTGGACGCGGCGATTGAAGGAGGCGACGCGCCCGACGCCGGGCAGGGACACGCCCTCGGGTACGGGCAGGTCGAAGTAATAGGTGAAGTTCATCGAGGGCGTCAGCGCCTCGCTCACCGACTTGTTCTGGGAATTCAAGAAGCTCAGCGTCGAGGCCCGGTTGTAGCTCATGCTGAACGTCGTGTTCAACGCGTCCGTCCACTGGGCGTTCCAATTCAGGGTCGGCGCCACGCTGTTGGTCTTGCCGGCCGCGTTCTCCGATTGCCCGTAGCTGACGGCCGCCGTGAGATAGGAGGACCGGAACTTGATGAACGAGTTCGGGAAGGCCTGCATGTAGTCGAAACGCATGTTCAACGTCCCCTGCAGGCCGTCGGTCAGGGACAGGGTCGAGAGCGAGGCGACCTCGTTGCGCGAGAAGCTCGCCGAGTAGGAGGTCGAGAGCCAGGAAAACGTGCGGACCTCCCCGGAGAGGTTATGCGTGATATTGGTCGAGCCGCTCGATCGATTCGCCGTCACCTCGCCCGTTCCCTGTCCCACCCGCTTCGACGATCCCCACGGGAAGAGCCTCTCTGCCACGTAGTCGCCGGCGACATCCGTGATGCCCGTACCGGTATTGAGCGCGCGGTAGGAAGCGTTGGACGAGAGGCCGTACGAGTACCGCGCCGTGAGCCAGCTGAAGATGCGTCCCCAGGCGCTGGGATCCAGTCCCACGTTCAGGCGGAAGTCGCCGCCCAGCTGGATGTCCTTGGTCCGCCCCCCGAACGTGGCCCGCGAGAAATTCTCGCCGAAGTTGCCGGAGAAGGAGATCCCGGGCGAGATGCCCCACCGGGACGGGATCGTCAGGGCCGCATTCGCGCGGTTGTTGCGCGACGTGATCCCCCGCCAGTTCTCTCCCTCGAACTGCGACTTGCGATCGAGGTAGGCGAGCGCGTGATCGAAGCTGAGCGACAACAGGCTGATGGGTCGCGACGTGAACTGGAAGTTCGCGGCCTGGTTGCTCGTCCGGGAGGCGTTGCTGATGAGGCCCGAGAGCGCCGAGTATTGATTCTTGTTGCGGGACTCGCTGAACATGTAGCCGGCATTCACGCCGAGAAAATCGCCCGTCGGGATGATCCCGAAGAGCCTCTTGGGGAAGGTGAAGGCATAGCTGGTGTTCGCGTTCAGGTTCGAGTTCTGGTCCGTCCGGTCCTCGAGCCGATACTCGGTCGCCGAGGAGTTCTTGGAGTAGTTGACGGAGAGCGACGGGAGCCGCCAGAGCTGGATCGTCGTGGAATAGTTCTGGCTCGCCGTCGTGGTCTGACCAAGGTTGGTCTTGAGGGTATTCTCGACGCGATCGGGATCGACGCGCGTCGTGTTCTCGCTCCAGTTCGCCGACACGGGAAGGACGAGCGGTATCCAGCTCGGGAGCAGGCGGTGGATCTGGAGCGTGGCGGAGAGGCTCCGCGACGTCTGCGAGATCTCGTCGTACGTTCCGCCCTGGGGGTTGTTGATGAAGCCCACGCCGCGGAACTTGCCCGGGACGTCCCGCCAGGAACCGGACAGGGACCAGATATCGCCCCATCCCGTCGTGAAGTTGGCTTTCTGCGCCAGCCCGCTCAGCTCCACCGGCTCCGCCGCGTAGATGTCGTCGATCCAGATCTCGCCGGAATCCGCCGTGCCGGAGTGAATGCGGAGCCAGATCTGGTTGATGTTGGAGAGGGACGGGCTTCGCAACTCGGACGGACGGCCGACGATGAAGACCTCGTACCCGGTCGTCCCGATCTGGATGACCGTGTCCCCTGATCCGAGGATGTTGGCGATCGTCGCGTTTCGGATCGGCTCCAGCGGCACGTCGATGCGCTCCCAGAGCGGCGCCTGGGCGGCGCCGAGGAGCCCGCCGATGTCGCTTCCCGTCGCCACGCGCCGGCGTATCTCGATGTAGTTCTGGTCGTCCGACACGAGCATCAGCGAGAAGGTCTCGCCGCGCGCGTCCCCGGCCAGGAAGAAGGTCAGCCTCTGGTAGTCCGCGAGGTCGACCTGCTTGGGAAGCCGCTGCTGGACTGTCACGGACTCTCCCGCCCCCAGGGTCCACCGCAGGCCCAGTGACTGTTCCTTCGTCGTCCCCGGTGCCGCCTTGACCTCGGTGCGCGGCGGGCTCGAGTAGTTCGGATCGTTCTCGTTATTGCGCGGCAAGAGCGCCACGCGCGAATCGGCCGACGCACCGACGAATCGGTTGCCCCGGAAATTCAACTGCCCGAGGAAGAACTGGGCCGTCGTGTCCTGGCCGGGATCGCGAACGAAGACCAGGCGGATGTGCTTGATGACGGCGCTGTCCGCTCCCGTCGAGGCCAGTCCCGTCCGCCACGGCGCCCGGTAGAGTCGCCACGCGCTCGACGCCAGTCCCGTAAAGGTCTTGCGCTCGATCGCGGTCGAGGTATTCAGCTCGCCGATCCGGAAGAAGGCCTCGTTCTGATCGAGCCGGAAGTTGGCGTTCATGTCCTCGGTCGTCATGACCCCGTCATTGGCGCCGTAGCTGAGGGCGCCGCGCCCCGGGTGAGTGAAGCTGATGCCTCGATCCTCCCCCGAGTTCAGGACGCCGTTGTTCTCGCCGATGTCCCCCGTATTCGCTACCCCGTCCAGGCCCAGGTCCTCGGTGTTCATCGCCCCCAACCCGTCAACATCCTCCGAGATCACGCCGATATCCACGAAGACGCGCATCGACGCCGGCAGCTGGCTCGTGTACAGCTCCATGGTCGTGATGTCCTGGAAGTTGATCGCCGCCGTCGAGAGAGGCTGGCGGATCGCCACCCAGGTCTCGCCCGCCGCGAAGTTGACGTCGAGCTGGAGCGAGGTCTGCTTCTCGTCGCGGTCCACCTGGGCCTCGGTCCGGGGGCCGTAGTTGTCCTTCAACGAGATGCCGACATCCCCGCGCGTGGCCTGCGTCGCTCCCGTGAGCGCTCCCAGTCCCGGCGGCGGGGACGAAGGTTGCCACGAGAATCTCGCCATCGAGACGCCCACGATGTTCTCGATCGCCTCGAAGTCCTCGATCATGGCGGAACCGAACGTGTTCGGCGACTGCTGGGCCCAGGCCCACTCGCCGCCGAAGTCGAGCCGGAAGTTGTTCTTGATGTTGGCCGCGAGTCCCTCGGTACGGTCGCCCAGGAGCTTGAAGAGAAGCGGGTGCACGGAGAGTTGCACGTCGACCTCCGCCACGACGTTCTCCGTCGGCTTGTCCTCCAGGATGTTGGGGATCTCGTTGACCGCCGCCGCGAAGTCGTAAAGCAGGGTGCTGCCGAACCGGAGCGTGGGGTTGACCTGGACGTCCAGTCGGGTGCCCATGAGCGTCCGCTCGATCTGCCCGCCGAACGGCAGGTACTCGTAGTCCACCCGGATCTTCGATTCGGGACGGATCAGCGCCTTGTTGAGGAACGTGATGATGCCCGCCTCGTAGTCGATGAAATAGTCGACGTCGCGCGTCGCCTTCACCCCGTCGACGTAGACGATGTCCGAGCCCTTGAGAATGTCGAAGCCAAGCGTGAATATCTCCTGGGGCTGGTCGCTCGCGTACTCGATGTGGATCGTGTACTTCCCGTCAGCATCCGTGAGATCCGTTTTCGTGTAGAGGGCCGCGTTGTCGACGTCCGCGTTGCCCGTCCGCTGGAACGGCGCCGTGTCCACGGGACGGATGACACCGAAGTCATAGTCGATCAGCTCGACGTCGACCTTGTTGTTGGCGTCCCGGTCGAAGCCGAAGAGCCGGAGATAGGTCGTCGGCACGCCGCCGATCCGGTTGGTCTGCGTGAAGCCGAGCTGGTCGCGGATCTCGAAGACGAGATCGGGATCATCCTTCTTGATGCGGCGGCGATTCAGAACGTAGCGGTTCCTCACCTCGTGCACGCGAAACGCCTCGCGCGCCGCCGCCGAAGTGTCGGTGGAGACGCGGATGAGCCGGGGGGGAATTCCGGGCGACCCGAAATTGGCGACGGCGCCGGCGTAGGAGACCGCCAGGACGTCGTTGGGCGCGACGCCGAAGATCAGCTCGAGCTCGCCCGATGTCTGGTTGAGCGTGTAGTCGATGCCGGGAACGAGCTGGTTCCAGTTGCCCGCGTGGGCGAAACCGGCGGTGGGGCCCGAGCCCTGGGCCGTGAACGGCACGGTCCCCAGGTCGTTGGCTCCGTTCTGGTCATCCTTGTAGACGACCACGTTCTGGAGCGGCAGGTTGGCCGCGCTCGGCTCGATGAGAAAATACTTGTTCAGCGCGAAGGAGATGTCCCGGATGTCCTCGATGACGCGCTCGCCCGCCAGGGAGAACTCCTTGGAGGCGGAGACGCCCTTGGTCTGGGACCCGATGAGGACCAGGTTGATGCGATCGGCCTGGAGGAATCCCACGTTGAGATCGGTGACGGAGAGGTTCGCCGTCGCGCCGAACAGGCTCTTGTTGTAGAACGCAAATTCGCTCCCGGGCAGCGAGACGCTGATGTCCCCGAAGTCGGCGTCATACTGGTACGTGCCCCAGTTCGTCTTGTGAGGGACACCGACGAAGTCGACGCCGATGGAACGGTTGTTCACCGAGTTGACGCCACGCTGCGTGTCGTCGTAGCGGATGTTCACGTTGATGTGATCCATGGCCTCGCTGCCGACCCGGCCGAGCACCTCCACCTGGAGCTCCTGGTTCAGTCCGAAGCTGGATTGCGTGTTGCCGCCCGTCCTGGCCTCGCTGGGATTCAGATAGCTCGTCACGCCGTAATTCACGTCGACGACCTTGCGGCCGCGGATCGAGAGCGTGGAAGGCAAGGGGCCGCCGATCTCAAGGTCGAAGAAGCCGCGGCGCTCCCTGGGCGTCGTGTCCTGGCCGGGAATCGGCGGCGGGGCCAGGGCGATGGCATCCCCCGTCACGCTCGGCGCCGGAGCCGCCACGGACTGAGCATCCAGCACGGTCAGAACATCGGTCTCCGTCCGGACCGGCTCTCCCAGGGCCTTGGCGACCGAGTTCGAGATCTCCGCCTCGCGCCGGGCGTAGGCGACACGCACGCCTTCTTCGAGAGCGAGAGCCTTGCCTGCGGCCTCCCTCTGCCGGTTGATGGCCGTTGTTGCCGCGTCCCAGTCGGCGGCGGCCACCTGCCCCAGGGCCGTCTTTCGCCACGTCTCCGCGCTCTGGCGCCAGACACCGGCACTGCGGATCGATTCCTTCTCCTGGCGCGTCAGGAGCCAATCGGGCGGCATCGCCGGGCGGGGCGGAATCTCGGGCACCGCCATGACCGGCAAGGCACTCCGGCCCTCCCCGTCCTCGGAGGCCGCAGCGAGTGCACCCGAGAGCGTAACCGCATCCTCGGACGACGGCGTGATCCCGGGAAGCCGGGCCTCGCCGATCGTGAGCCCGGGCGAGGCGGATCCCGGGTCCGGACCATCCGCCGGCGCCGCTTCGCCCTCGCCCGCCGCAGGAGACGGCGACGGTTGACGTTCCGAGGAGAGGTCGGGGGTCAGGCCGGCACCATCCACAGCGGCCAGGGGATTGACGCCGGCCGTGATCTCGGCGAGCAGCGGGGCTCCCGCGGCTGGCGGCGGCGCCTCGCCCGGAGGATACGTACGGGTCCGGAACCATTCGGCGTCCAACTGCGGGCGAACCTCGCGAATCCGATCGCGCGCCTCCTCGGCCTTCATGCGCGCGATGCGCGCCTTCCCGGTCTCCCCCGTCCTCTGCCAGGTCAGGGCCGTCAATTCCCAGGAACGCGCCACCTCCGCCCAGCGATCCACCAGCTCGTCCTGCAACTCGTCGGAGACCTCGGCACCCAGAAGTGTCCCGCGGCGCGTAGCGAGCTGTTCGCTGTACTCGTCCAGCCGACCCTCGAGTTCGGCAATGCGCGCCAGCGCCTGGCCGGCCCGCGCGCTGGCCGCCGATGCGGCGGAATCGTCACCGGCCGCGTTCCAGGACCGCGCGGTCTGGCGCCAGGCCAGGGCCGTGCGGCGCCAGGCGGCAAGCTCCTGCTGCAACGAGTCGATCGCGGCTTCCAGTTCGTCGGTGCGCGCTTCGCCGGCCAGGGCCGCCGCCGTGCGTGAACGACCGGCGCGCTCCCACGCCATCGCCGCCTCGCCCCAGGCCTCTCGCGCCGCGTCGCGATCGCCCTGCAGTTCCATCTGCCTGGCCGTCTCCTCCCAGGCCCTCGCCGTCTCCTCCCACGAAGGAACCGCCGAGGAAGCGACCGCGGAATTTTGTAGCGCGCTCGCCGGAGATAACTCCTGCGCGCGCACCAGCGAGCCCGCGCCCACGGCCAAAAGCCCGACCGTGAGCCAGGCGACCGTCGTCGCGACAGGAAACCGTTGAGGCCTGGAGGACCGCAGACCGGCGAGGATGGACGAAAGCAAGACCCGGCGTGTACGATGAGCGTCGTGAGGGTGCTCGACCGTTACGTCTTCCGGATTTATCTGCACGGATTCGTGGCCGCTCTCAGCATCATTGCGGGTCTGCTCATAATCCACCGATTCTACAAAATCATGGAACTCGCGGTAAGTCGTTCCTTGGATATCGCGCAGATTCTTGAGCTGGTCGCCTGGGTCCTGCCTTTAATACTCTTTCACTCGCTTCCAATCAGCGCCATCATCGCCTCCTTGCTCACCTTCGGCCGCTTGGCCGGGGATTCGGAGCTGATCGCCATGCTCTCGGCGGGAGTCACGCGCGTCCGGGCCGCCGCCTTCCCCCTCGCTTTCAGCTTCCTCCTGGCCCTCTTCGCCATCTTCAATAACGCCGTCCTCGTCCAGCGGGCCTACCTGCAATTCGACAATGTCGGCTTCGGCGTCGGCCTCGATCCGGTCCGCGCCATGCAACCCGGGGTCGTCGAGCGTCTCGGCGGTCGCCACATCTGCCTGACCTCGATCGACCGCGACCGCCAGGTCTTTCACGGCCTCCTGGCGCTCGTCCCCGCGTCCGACGCGGGAGGAGTCACTTCCGCCGCAAACTCCGACGACCGTTGGCTCGTCACCGCCAGCTCCGGCCGCTGGATCTTCGCGCCGCCCTGGGTCACCCTCGACCTCGACACGGGCGCCATCCGATCGCTTTCGGCAGGCCTGGCCGGCCCCGTGCTCGGTTTCGGCCGCTACACCCTGCACCTGCCCCTTCCGGTGGATCGCTCCACGCACCCCAAGCGCCTCACGCTCGAGGAACTCTGGACGAAGCCTTCCCGCGCCAACGACCTCGAGGTCGCCAGGCGCTTTCTCGGGGCCCTGGCCATTCCGCCGCTCGCGCTCTGCGCGATCATGATGGCATTTCCCGTGGGCGGTGGAGGACGCACTGGTTCCGGCCGCGGCGCCGTCGGCTACGCCTTCCTCCTCTACCTCCTCTATTGGCTCCTCTCGTTCGGCGCGGAATCGCTCGTCGACAAGTACCAGCTCCACCCGCTCACGCTCGCCGCGCCTCTTGTCGTCCTGACGCTCATCGCCGTCTCGCTCTGGCGTGCGCATCCATGAGCGGCCTCGCCCCATGAAGACGCTCCCGCGCTACCTCCTGGGACGCTTCCTGGCTGCCTTGGCCGTCTTCCTGCTCGGCCTCCTCGCGCTCTTCACGGCCGTCGAGCTCTTCGAGCTCCGCGAGCATTACGCGGCCAATGCGGAATCCCTCGCCGCGCTCGGCGAATACCTCGCCCTCCGCGCGCCCTTTCTCATCTACCTCGCGCTCCCCGTCGCCCTGGTCCTCGCCATCATCTCCGTCATCGCCGCTCGCGCCCATGGCTCGGAGATCATCGCCGCCCAGGCCGGCGGCATCCCGCTCCTGCGCCTGGCGGCTCCCATTCTCCTCGTGGCCTCCGGGCTCGGCGCACTTCTCCTCGCGGGAGCCGAGTACCGTGTTCCGGGCTGGTCCGACCGCGCCGACTATCTCCGCCGGGTCGTCATCCAGAAGAAGCACGCGCCGCGGGCCGAGTATCACGACGTGGCCTTCCTGCACGAGGGTCACTACGTGGTGGCGGACCGCTTCGAGCCGACCGAGGGGATCCTGGAGGCCGTCTTCGTGATCATCCCCTCCGCCGACGGGGCGACCGGATCGATCGAGGGGACGTGGCCCCTCCTTCGCTTCCAGGACAACGGTTGGCAGGCGCCCGGCGCGAGACCGCCGGCGAGCCGGGCGGACGATGTGCTGCGGGCCATTCCGCCGCCGCGTCACATCGAGCTCCTGGCGCCGAGCGGAGGAGTTCGCGTCCTCGCGGACAAGCCCATCGAGGCCCTCAGCCTCTCGACGCTCTGGCGCGAGCGGAGGGACATTGCGGAGCTGGCGCACCGGCGCTCAGGCGATGGCCGGCTACGCGGCGAGATCACCGAGAGGCTCGTCAAGATCCAGGCCAAGCTCGCCCTTCCGTTCTCCGTTCCCCTGCTTGCGCTCATCAGCGTCTGCCTGGGCGCCCGCGTGGGGCGCAGGCAGGGCATGGGCGCCGCCATCGGCAGCGCGCTCATGACCTCGCTGGGATTCATGCTCCTCCTGCAGACCGCGACCAACATGGGAACCTTCGCGGCGCGCAGTCCGGCCCTGCAGGGGGCGGCGCCCTACTTTCCCTGGCTGACGCCGTTTCTCCTGGTCGTGATCGCCCTCGCCCTGGTCAAGCGGAGCCGCTTCGCAAACTAGCGCGGCCCATTCATGCATAGGCCGCGCTAGTTTGCGAAGGATTCAGGCGAGACGCCTGCGAACGACTAATCGAGCATCGGCCTCTGTTCGATCTGCAGGTACGTGCGAACCTCGGCCGTCGTGAGCCCCAGGTGCCGCGCGATCTCGTCGGCCTTGTAGCCTCGCGCCTTGAGCTCACCGATGGCGGCGTAACCGGCGCCGCGCGCCAACTGCGACGGCCCATACCCGTTTCCGAGCTCGCTCATCGCATCCATCTGCTTGCGCCGCACGCGCTTCTCGATCTCGGGATGGAAACCCGGGTCGCTGGGCGCGACCTCGTCGTAGACGTCAAATGAGGAGGCGGCCCGCGATCGCCGTCCTGCCTCGCGAACCAGGAGGTCGTTCCCCATGGCGTCGCTCTCATCCCCGGGGCGTCGGCGCGAACCCGGAGCGGACGATGAGGTGACGGCGCCACGAGCCGGCGCAACTTCGCTCGGGGGTAGCCACTCCGATAGCGGCTGTTCGTAGGCGCGCCAATCCGTGTCCGCGACCCGGCGTGTCTGCTTGTGCCGGTAGCCGATGTACCCGAGCGAGAGGAGAAACACGAGACCGGCGCCCAGCTTGTACCAGGCGCCGGACCCGCGCGTTGAAGAAACCGGCCGCTCCGCGAGTTCCGCGGCGGCATCGGGAACCACCGATCGCGGCTGGCCCAGCTCCTGTCTCCTCGAGACAAACTCCTGCGTGACCTCGGACGAGCCATCCTCGGCCGCCGGATCTTCTCCCGGATCCGCCAGTGGCGCCGGCTCCGCCTGCGCAGGGGCCGGCTGAACTGGAGCCATGGCCGCGGGAGCGGGAGCGCGTTCGGCGGCCACGGCGTTCTCCGCTGTGACGGTCACCGCATCCCCCTGCGGACGCTCACGCACGGAAGGCGCTGGGGAGCCCGCCGACGCCGAGCCAATTCCCGGGGGCGTCGTGTTCAGTACGAAACCCGTCGGTTGCGCGGGAGGCGGGTTCGCCGGCACAGGAGCTCCAGCTGGTGGGGCCGTGGCGGACGCTACGGTCGATCGCGCCGCGCTCGTTCCGCCGGACAGAGGAGCCGCTCCCGCTGCAGGGCCGGCCGCAACGGGGGGACGCGCTGTCGACCAGCCACCACCCGGCGCTATCGGGAGCGGATCCCGCGCGACCGGCACCATGGCCCCGGCGGCGAGCGATGACGGTCCCGCGGCAGGCGCGGCCGCCGCCTGCGCGGGCGCCGATGAGGCGGGTCGGCCGCCAACCGTGGTCCGCTCGCCCGATGGCGCCGCGTTGCCGGTGGACGAGGGCGCCTGGACGCGTGGCGCCGACGGGCGCGAGGGCGGCGATACGCGAGGTGCTCCCGATGAAGGGAGTCCCAGCGAACCTCGGATCGTGTCGCGAAGACTGGGCCACCGGGGCGCGTCCTGGACGCCAGCCGATGGAGCGACGGGAGGAGCCGGTGCTGCCGGGCGCCCATACTCCACGACGACGGGCGTCGTGGAGGTCGTGGTCCCGCCGTCACGCGTGGTAGCCCCCGCGGCCGTAGACGACACGGCAGGCGGCGGCGATCCAGGATACTCGACGGACTCGCCGTACGCGGACCCGGCGCACAAGGCCATGGCCACGGCGCCCGCTCCCAGGAATACCCCTCGCACGATCATCACATCCGCTCCGGGGCGTTGACGCCCATCAGGTCTTCGAGAAGGACCTTCAACGCGCGACCCGTCCGCTCGATGAGAAACAACCGGGCCCTCGTGATCTCCGGTTCATCCGGCCTCACGATCCGCAGGTCATCGCGCGCCTTGCCCTGGGTCTGGTACTGGTGCAGGGTCTGCGCCAGCTCCATCGCCAGGGCCGGGAGCCGGTGTGTCTCCCGCGCGAGGGCGGCGGCACGGATCGAGGTCGGCAGGCGAGCGAGGAGCCGGATGATCGCGAGCTCGGCGGGATCCGTCAGCAACTCCTCGACACGCGTAGTTTCGACGCGCGCGTCCCGCGATCGGCCCCACTCCGGCGCGAGCCCATGCTCCGCGCCCTTCGCCAGCAATTGCCGCGTCCGCGCGTGGGCATACTGCACGTAGAAGACCGGGTTGTCCGCGGACTGCTTGACGGCGAGGTCCAGGTCGAAGTCGAACTGGGCATGGGGCGAGCGCAGGAGGAAGAAGAAGCGCACCGCGTCCCGCCCCACCTCCTCGACGAGGTCCTGGAGCGAGATGGCCGTCCCCGCTCTCTTCGACATCTTCACCTCGACGCCGCCGCGCACCAGCCGGACCATCTGGCAGAGCACAACCTCGAGGCGGCCTCCAGGGCCATCCGGTCCGGCGGCCGCCTCGAGAGCGGCGACGAGGCGCTTCACGTGCCCGCCATGATCGGCGCCCCAGACATTGATAAGCCGCTGGAATCCCCGCTCCGCCTTCTCCAGGTGGTAGACGATATCGGAGGTGAAGTAGGTGGGAGATCCGTTCGCGCGCAGGATGACGCGATCCGTCTCGTCGCCGAATCGCGACGTCCTCAGGAACGTGCCGCCCTCCATGGCCCCGCGATGCTGGGCTGCCTTGGAGTCCGCGCGCCGCACCACCTCAACGCTTCCCTCGGCCTCCGCCGCCTCGTAGAGCATGCCGGAGGCGCGCAACGTCTCGATGAGCGCGGGAATGCGGGGAGCCAGGCTCGACTCGTGGGTCACCACGTCGAACGTGATCCCCAGCCGGCGAAGGTCGTCCATGATCCGCGCGAGCAGGCGTTCCTTGGCGAACGCGGCCGCCGCCTGCACGAGGGCCGCATCGCCCCTGGCCGCCGTCCCGCCACCCTGGGCCAGCCAGGCGGCAGCCTCGTCCGGAACCGGGTACGAGACCTCATAGCCCCCCTCGTCGCTCCCCTGCTGGAGGCGCGCCTGCGCCAGGAGCGATTCGCCCAGGCGTTCAACCTGGCCGCCCACGTCATTCACGTAATACTCGCGCACTACCTCGAACCCGGCGTGTGCCATCAGCCGCACGAGCGTGTCGCCGATCACGGCGCCACGCCCATGCCCGACGTGCAACGGCCCCGTGGGATTCGCGGACACGTACTCGACGTTCACGCGCTCACCCGCTCCCGCCCGTGAGCGCGACCAGCCATCGTCACCCATCGCAACGAGGAATTGGCAGAGGCGAGCGGGATGAATGCGGAAATTCAGGAACCCGGGCGCCGCCGCGCTGACGTCGGCGGGCCCGCGAAAATTCGCCGCCAGGTCCTCCGCCACCGCAAGCGGCGGACGGCGCAGGGACTTGGCCAGGAGAAACGCCGCGTTCGCGGCATAATCGCCGTGCTGGGCATCCGAAGGGGGACCAAGGGTCAGGGCGAGCGTGGCGGGAGCGTCCGGGGCCACGACGCGTACGGCGTCGCGGAGACCGTCGAGGATCTCGTCGGCAATGGTTCTGACTTCTCGCGTATCCTGCATCGTCGTGTCTGCGTTCCCAGCGGCCTGCGGTGCTGCGTGGATCCGGCGGCCGAATATCTCGACCGTCAAGAGTTACACTACGACTAGTGGTGAGGGGTTTTCAAGCGGTTTTGCATCTTTTCCATGATCACCGCCAGCGCCTGGGTCATCGGCGCGATCTCGTACTCGATCAGGTCCCCGATGAGCACACGGTCCTTGCGCTCGAACGCGTCTATGAGCTCCTGGAGGATCCGTTCCAGCTCGACGTTTCTCTCGGAAAAGGGCTTACCCTCGTGCTCGAGATCGGAGTCCGTGATCGAGAGCTCCTTGCGACAGCGATCCAGGAGGCCGAACGCCTGCTCCAGGGATGAAATCGCCTGGCCGAACTCCTCCATGCCCCGCGACTGGTCCCCGATCGAGATCTTGACCGCGATCTCCTCGAGGCGCTGGGGCAGGGACTGGATCTGGGGTTGCAGGTCGCCCAGTTCCTCGAGAACTTCCTCGCCGGGGACCACCAGGTGCGCCTCCTCGAGGATGCGCGGGAGCGCGCGGGCGATCAGGTGACACAGGGGGGGGACCGCGTTGCGGAGGATGCCCAGGAGCGCGGGACGATTCTGCGCCGAGGACGCCTCGCGGAGATGATCGCGCAGGTCGCCGAGCCTGAGGACGTGCTTGTGGAGAAACTCGCCCTCGAACTCGATCTCGCGGTAGGAGAGCCGGAGGATCTCTTCGACGCGCTTGAGCACGTCCTCGCTCCAGGAGAGCCCCTCGAGCAATTGCCCCAGGTTCTCGGGCGTGAGCTCGTCTTCGCCCATGTTCGGGCTAAGGCGGGCAACCCGTTCGAGATACTGCCCCAGCTCGCCCATGGTCTCGCGCACGAGCACCCGGGGATTCTGGGCCTCGAACTCGAGCCGGTCGTTGCCGGTCGCGGGCAGGCTGCGGATCGCCTGGTCCGTCATGGGGTCGAAATTGACGCCCTCGCGGCGCGCGCAGACGATCACGGCGCCCTGCTTGTGGAGCCAGCCGGCGAGCCCGTCGATGAGATCGCCGACCGTGGCCTCGGCCTCGATCTCGTACTCCAGCGGCTTGCCATTGAGGATGATGTCCACGGTGCAGGCTCGATTCTAACGCACCGCTGATAGCGCAAGAACCGCTAATTTAGGCTCGCCTGACATCTGAAAAAGGGCCGGGAGCGGGGTGCCACCCCGCCCCCGGCTAGCGCTGACTTACTGCAACAGCGAGAGCACTGCTTGCGGCCCGATATTGGCCTGGGACAGTGCCGAGATGCCTGTCTGCTGCAGGATCTGGTTCTTGGTAAAAGAGACGATCTCTGCCGCGAAGTCGGTCTCGCGGATCCGGGACTCGGCAGCCGAGAGGTTCTCGTTCGAAATGCCTACGAACGAGATGACGTTCTCGAGCCGGTTCTGGATCGCTCCGAGGTCGCCGCGCTGCTTGGAGACCGTGTTGATGGCCGCCTGGATCAGGTTGATCGCCGATTCCGCAGCTTTCTGGGTGAGGATACCACCCGTGCTGCCCGTGGTGCTGCCACTGAGCCTGTTGATGCCGAGGCCCGTGGTCGAGATCGATGCAATGTTGACGCTGAGCTTGTCGTTACGATTGGCGCCGACCTGGAAGACGATCGAGCCGCGGCCGGAAGCGTAGAGACCGGTCAGAAGCACGCGGCTGTTAAACTGGGTCGCCGATGCCTGCCGGGAAACTTCGCCGAGCAATTGATTGACTTCGGTCTGGATGACACGGCGGTCGACCGTCGTGTTCGTATCATTCGATGACTGTACTGCCAACGTGCGTAGACGCTGCAGGATGTTCGAGATCTGCGAAAGGCCGCCCTCGGCGACCTGGATCAGCGAGACGCCGTCCTGGGCGTTACGCGAGGCCTGCGTGAGGCCGTTGACTTGCGTGCGAAGACGCTCCGAAATGCCGAATCCTGCCGCATCATCCGCCGCGCGATTGATCCGGAGGCCTGAGGAAAGCCTCTCGATCCCTTTGTTGAGCGCATTGGTGGTGTCGGTCAGGATGCGCTGGGAAAACTGCGCAGGTACATTGGTGTTAATGCGAAAACCAGACATATCTCACCCTCCTTGGTGATGTTACGAAAAGGTATTACCCATCAGGCGGGCCGCATCGCCCGCGCGCCGTCCCATCCCTGGTCCGGTTGCGCGGGTCGCCGTGACGCTGACCGCCAGGCGCCTGGGGAGCCACCCCAGCGCCCATCCATTTCCTGAAACTACGGCTTACGAAACGCCGTTGAACAACAGGCCGACAAGCTGGCCCAGCGAATCGCGGGACGACTGCCCCACGTCCTCCGGAGGAATTTCCCGGATGACTTCGCCGGTCTCTCCATCGGTTACCCGGATGATGATGCGCCCCGATTTGTCGTCGACTGTGAATTCCAGGTTGCGATCGACGACGCGGGACATGTTGTTCAGCGCATCCACCAGGTAGGTGACGGCCTGCTTGTCGGGAGACGTCGCTTCGGCATCGGTGTCCTCATCGCTGCGCTCAGACTTCGAGCTCAGCGCCACCGGCGTCCGCTTCGGCTCCTCCACGAAACCGTTCTCTCCCCTGGCGGGGAGCGATACTGCTGTTGCTGTTGACGGAAGTTGAATGTTGCCGGCCATGATCTCTCACCTCCTCTCGCGTCAAGATAGCGACGGCGGCGCCAGGCGGCGGCACGATGCGCGGTTCAGAACGATGCGGGGGAGGGTGATAGCGCCAGGCCAAAGTGATGTCCCGGGGCCTCCACCTCCTTGTGGCAGCGTCCGTTATCGCGCAATCGCACCCGGTTCCGTCCGGGCGCAGACGATCGCACTATCTTGTCTCGGTAGAGCCGGGGCCGAACTTTAGCCTTTTTTTCAAATTTCTTTTCGGCCATCCTCATCCCTGTGAACGAGTTCTCCGCCTCGGTATGGGATCGCCTCCAGGTAACCAAGGCCCGAAGCGGTGATTTCACGGCAGTTATCGACGGGAAGTCGCTATTGAGCGCCTATGATCCCCGCCGGGATGCCGCCCGGCGCGCCCTCTCTCTTGAAGCAACCACCGTCACCGTCGTCGGCCTGGGATTCGGATATCTCGCGCTCGCCCTCGGATCCCGCCTTGCCCGTGTGCTGGCCCTACCCGGCCAGCGGGAATTCTGCCAAGCCCACCTGTCACGGCCCCAAGATGCTCAAGTGCTTCCGCGCGTGAAGGAATCTGAAACGCTCCGTGAGCTCGAGCTCGAGATCTTCGCGGCGGTGGGCCGGGGCGAAACAGTCGTTCTTGATCCCATCCTCCAGGCCCTTCCCGGAATCGAGGCTCGACTCCGTGACCTGGTGATCCAACTTTCCGGACGGCCACGCGCCACCTTCATTCATCTCAAGACCGCCGGCGATATCCTCAGGACATTCGCCGCCATCCAGGCCTGGCGACGAACACTGGCCTCGGTGGAGATCACGTTCGTCGTCGAGGAGCCTTACGGCGAACTCGCCGGGATGGCCGCCGGCATCGACCATATCGTGGAAGTTTCCCGGGACACGCAGACTCTGCCCGCGGGGATCGCGCGCCCCCTCCTGGCCGCCAACTTCGGATGCGAGGCCCGCCCCGCCGCGTTCCTGCGCCAGCTCGATCCGCTCTTCGCCGTCGGGTTCCAGGACGACGAGGGGAGTAGCGAGCCCGTCCTCGTGGACGAGCGCAATCCCGCGCGCGCGGGTGAACTGGTATCGCTCCGTAACCGCATGAACCGTTGGCACTTCTACGAGGTTCTACTGGGTATCACGCCCGATTGGACACCTCCCCTTCTCCGCGCGCCAACGGCTACTCATCCGGGCGCTCGCGTCGTGCAGTTCGGCGCCGGGAGCGGAGCCGATGTCTGGGCACCGAAACGATCGCGACCCGAGGAACTCGCCGGAGCGCTGAGCCTGCTGGGAGGACGATGGCTGGCCGTCGGGGGAAGGGAGGAAGCCGGCATCGCCGCCGCCGCGGGCATTGCCGACGCGGACAACTACTGTGGACGGACCACGTGGACGGAACTGGCCGCACTCCTCGCCGGCGCCGAGCTCTACATCGGGCATGACAGCGGCCCCACGCACCTGGCCGCCGCGCTGGGAATTCCTACGCTCGCCCTCTTCGGCTTCACCTCGCCCATCCTCAATGCGCCCATCGGCCCGAAGACGCTCGTCGCTCAGGCCGACATGCCCTGCGCCTTCGGCGGCTGCCGGATCCCCTGTCCCGAAACCGCCTGCACGGTCGCGCTCACCGCCGAGGCCATCGCGGCGGCGTCACGGCACCTGGAACACGCCTTCTCCGGCGACTCCGCGTCCCGGCTCGCCTCGGCCGCCGTCGTTCGCGCGCATGGCCTCAGGACGTTCTACCCGGGCCATGGCGTCGAGGACCTGGATCCCCTCAGGCACTTCCTGGAGGAGGAACCGCGGATCGGGCCCCCGCGCGACCCCGCGCTGGCCCTCGTCCGGGAATGGCTGGAGTCAACCGCGCGATGACGCGAACCCTCTTCATCCTCCCCAGCGCCATCGGAGATGTCATCGCCGGACGCGGCGTGGCCGCGCGGCTCTCTGCAGAGGGGCCGGTCTCCTGGATCGTCAATGAGCTTGCCGCGCCCGCCATCGCGGATCTCGGATGCGAGCTGATCCACCCGCCTGCGCCGCTGGCGCGACGCAGGGCCTCCTTCGGGGCGCCAACGGAGGTCCTGCGCGGCATGGCACAGGAGTTCCTGGCGAAAATTTCGGGCGCGGGCCCCTTCGATCGCGTCATCCAGGTGCATCTCACCCGCGCGGCCGCGCTGATGGCCGGGGCCGCCAGGGGATCCGGCGCCCCCCCCCGGCGATGGGGCCCCGCGCTCGGCGTTCCCCCACTCTTGCCCGAAGCGATCGCCTCGGACCCCTGGTCCGACTTCCTCCTGGGGAGCATCCATCACGGCGTCTCCCCGGAGCTGCCGGCACCCGCGCGCTTCAGCCTGCTCGCAAGTCTGCCGACCACCGCTCTCCCCGAGGACGCGCCTTTCGCGCCGGCGTTCACAGGCGACGCGGGCCCCATTCTCCTCTGCCCCTTCGCCGGATGGCCGTCCAAGGAGCTGTCCCCGGGGCAGGCGAGCGGGATCGCGGATGCCCTCGCCGACCTGGGACCGGTGGAAATCCTCGGCGCACCGGCGGATCGTGACCGCCTTGCCGCGATCGCCACCGGTCAGAAGGGGCGCCGTTCCACCCTGCGCGTAGGCCGCCTGGCGGACTCCCTGGAGGCCGTGCAAGAGGCTCGACTCGTGGTCACGGTTGACTCCTGGCCCCTGCATGCGGCCGCGGCCGCGAACCGACCCACCCTGGCCCTGCTGGGGAGTACTCGCGTCTTCGCGAGGGGCGAACGCGCCGTCTCTCTCGCGCCCGCCACCGGCGCAACCTGGAACCCGGTCGAGGATCGCACGATCGATCACATCGACGCCGCGACGGTCGGCGCCGTCGCCCGCGCTCTCCTCGAAGAGTCCCCCGTCGACCCCGGCGTCCTCCCCGATGCGCTACGGGTCTGGCAAGGCCCGGGCCTCCATCCCCTGCCGCACCGCCCGCTCCCTGATGAACCGGCGACCGGGACCAACATGCTCCTGGCCTGGGCGCGAGCCTGCGGGTTCGCCGCGGTCGTGAAGAAGGAGCGACCCGAACTTCCCGCGCTGGCGCTCCGTCCCTCCGGACACTTCCCCGCCCTGTGCGATAACCTCTCCGCCCATCTCACGGCCGCACTCGCCATGGCCAGGTGCCTGGAATCCTCCGTGGCCGCGAGTCGCTACCAGGAGAGCTTCATCCTCTTCCCCACGACCTTTCCCGGACGCGACCCGGAGCGCGTCATCGCCGCATGGATCAAGGCCACGATCGGCGCGCTGGAGGCCATTAAAAAATAGCGCCCCCCCGAACCTCGGGGGGGCGCTTACGGTAAGCCGGCCGCCAGCTCGGCCCGGGTCGGTGATTACTGGAGAAGCTGAAGCACCGACTGCGGAGCCACATTGGCCTGGGCCAAGGCGGACGTCCCGGTCTGTTGCAGGATCTGGTTCTTCGTGAAGTTGACGATCTCTTCGGCAAAATCGAGATCGCGGATGCGGGATTCGCTCGCGGCCTGGTTCTCCTTGGAGATCTGCACGAAGCTGTATGTACGCTCGAGGCGGTTCTGGAATGCGCCGAGCTCTGCCCGCATTCCGTTCACCCTGGTAATGGCGTTGGAAAGCAGGGCGATGGCCGACTCCGCACCGCGGCGCGAGACAACGCCCTCGGTGAAGGCGCCGTTGCCCGTGGCGTTGGTGACGATGCTGGAAACCATCGAGACCGTGGCGGTCTGCGTGCCACGGACGGACATGCCGGCGATGCCGAGCCCGCGGGCTGTCATCGTCATGATGGTGAGGGTGATGCGTTCGTTGCGGTTGGCGCCGACCTGGAAAACGAGAGAGGAGCCGCCGACGGATGAAAACGCTCCGCGCAGCAGAACCTTGTTGTTGAACGTGACGGTCGATGCCTGCCGATCCACTTCGCGGATGATCTGGTTGAACTCGAGCTGGATGAGCGCCCGGTCCGTGGTGGTCAGCGTGTCATTGGACGCCTGGACGGCAAGCGTCCGGAGTCTTTGAAGCTGGTCGCTGATGGACTCGATCCCGCCTTCGGCTGTCTGCACGAGCGAGATGCCGTCCTGTATGTTTTTTGCGGCCTGCCCCAGGCCGTTGACCTGGGTGCGGAACCGCTCCGAGATGGCCAACCCGGCCGCGTCGTCCGCGGACTTGTTGATCCTCAATCCTGAAGAAAGCTTCTCCAGGTTCCGGGAAAGGCCGGTGTTGGTGACACCAAGCTGCCGTTGAGCGAAAAGTGCCGGAACATTTGTATTAACTCTGAAGCCTGACATAAGGGTTCCTCCTTGAACTCTTGAACGCCCATCCTTGGGTGTTCATCAGTCGGAAACCCTCGTCCCTCGCGATACATTGACGGAGTCATGCCCGCCGCCGCCGGCCTCGCCTGGCCGCCGACTGCGTTGCTACCTGGTCCTTCCTCCTCTTCCCGGCGCGGGTTTCATCAGGAAATAATCCGTCGCCGATCGGGACCCCGGCGGGGTGTGCCGCCCCGCGTGAAGTCCGGTCGCCATGGTGGGCCGTTTCCCCGCCGCCGCGGCCTCTCCGGGCCGCGGCGGCTACCCCATGGCTTACCGCGTGTGCGAATGTTACCTGAGCAGCTGGAGCACGGACTGGGGCGAGACGTTCGCCTGCGCCAGTGCCGAGGTGCCCGACTGCTGGAGAATCTGGTTCTTCGTGAAGTTGACGATCTCGTCCGCGAAGTCGAGGTCGCGGATGCGGGATTCGCTCGCGGCCTGGTTCTCCTTCGAGATCTGGACGAAGTTGTAGGTGCGCTCCAGGCGATTCTGGAACGCGCCGAGCTCGGCTCTCATGCCGTTGACCTTGGTGATGGCGGCCGAGAGAAGCGCGATGGCCGATTCCGCGCCGCGCCGGGAAACGACGCCCTCGGTGAAGGCGCCGTTGCCGGTCGCATTCGTGACGATGCTGGAGACCATCGAGACCGTGGCGGTCTGCGTGCCACGGACGGACATTCCCGAGATGCCAAGACCGCGGGCCGTCATGGTCATGATGGCGAGAGTGATGCGCTCGTTGCGGTTGGCGCCGACCTGGAAAACGAGAGAGGATCCCCCGACCGAGGAGAAGGCGCCGCGTAGCAGCACCTTGTTGTTGAACGTGACGGTCGATGCCTGACGATCCACTTCGCGGATGATCTGGTTGAACTCGAGCTGGATGAGAGCGCGGTCCGTGGTGGTTAACGTGTCATTGGATGCCTGGACGGCGAGCGTCCGGAGGCGCTGGAGCTGGTCGCTGATGGATTCGATGCCGCCCTCGGCGGTCTGGGCCAGCGAGATGCCGTCCTGGATATTCTTGGCCGCCTGCCCGAGGCCGTTGACCTGGGTGCGGAAGCGCTCCGAGATCGCCAGACCCGCGGCGTCGTCCGCGGAACGGTTGATGCGCAGGCCTGAAGAGAGCTTCTCCAGGTTGCGGCTGAGGGAAGTGTTGGTCGATCCCAGCGTGCGCTGGGAAAATAGGGCCGATACGTTGGTGTTAACTCTGAAGCCAGCCATGGGGTTCCTCCGTGAACTCATGCCGGACATCCTGTCCGGCTAAAATTCCGAGTACCCTCAGCCCTCCGATTCACGGTCGCGTCCGCCGGGTGTGCCGCCCGGCCGCCGCGTCTGGTGCTGCTCCTTTCCCGAGATCCGGCCTTCATCATGAACGCATCGGCCGCTGCTCGGTGTTCTCCGCCGGTTTCGGGTCGGAGTTCGCCTGATCAAGGTATCGGTGAGAGGGGGGGAAACCTTGAGATCTATTTGCCAACTATTTTCATTTTTGCGGGAAGGCATGTTTTTCCAGCTGTGGACAAGTGGCGAAATTCATGGGGAGGGAAAATTCGGGCGGGAAGATTGATCAGAAATTGAGGAAGAAATTAAAAACGCCCCCCGCTTGTGGCGGGGGGCGTCCGTCCGGGGCCGCGAGCGGTCGGTCGTGACCGCCGCGGCCGGTTCGAGCGATTACTGCAGGAGCTGCAGCACCGACTGCGGGGCGACGTTGGCCTGGGCCAGCGCCGAGGTTCCCGCTTGCTGGAGAATCTGGTTCTTCGTGAAGTTGACGATCTCGTCCGCGAAGTCGAGGTCGCGGATCCGGGATTCGGCCGCGGACTGGTTCTCGCGGGAGATGTTCACGAAGTTGAGCGTGCGCTCAAGGCGGTTCTGGATCGCGCCGAACTCGGCGCGCATGCCGTTGATGCGGGTAATGGCCTGGGACAGGAGCGCAATGGCCGATTCAGCGCCACGCCTTGTTACCATGCCTTCCGAGTAGGCGCCGGTCCCGGACGCGTTGACCGCGATCGAGCTGACAAGCGAGATCGTGGACGAGGAGGAACCGGTCACAGAGAGCCCGGTAATCCCCAGGCCCGCGGCCGTCATCGTGAAGATATTGAGCGCGATGCTCTGGTTCTTGTTCGCGCCGACCTGGAGGACGAGCGACGTGCCCCCGGAGGTCGAGAAGGCGCCCTTGAGGAGCACCTTGGTGTTGAAGTTGACCGTGGAGGCCTGCCGGTCGATCTCTTTGACCAGCTGATTAACTTCCAGCTGGATCGTGGCGCGATCGAAAGTCGTCAGGGTGTCGTTGGATGATTGAACCGCGAGCGTGCGGATGCGCTGCAGCATATCGCTGATCGTTTCCACGCCGCCTTCCGCCGTCTGAATCAGCGAAATGCCGTCCTGGATGTTTCTCTCGGCCTGCTTGAGGCCGTTGATCTGCGTGCGGAAACGTTCCGACACCGCGAGTCCGGCGGCGTCATCGGCCGCGTGGTTGATCCGGAAGCCGGACGACATCTTCTCCAGGTTGCGCTGCAGCATCGCGTTGGTGATGCCGAGCTGACGCTGGGAAAAGATCGCCGGAACATTGGTATTTACTCGAAAACCAGCCATGGGGGTTCCTCCTTGAACCATTTCCCGGACATCCTTGTCCAGGATTGATCGATTCTGGAAACCCTCGGCCCTCGACTATTGCGGAAAGGTGAACGTATGAAGGAATGCTATGAGACCGGCGGGATCGTCCCGCTTGAAACCTCCTTGTCCGTCCCTCGCCTGGGGGACCCTGTTGCGGTCGAAACCGCCGCGCAACCTCGTGTCGCGCCTACATGATCTCTCGGCCGAACGCGGCGATTCCCACAAGACTTAATGTGACTTCGGAAAAGTTTAACCGCTCAAGTTTCGAGCTGTGGATTGTGGGACAGGACGCGAGGGCGGGAACGGCCCCGGGAGGCGAGAAGGGGTTTCCTGAGGCCGCCTTCCGGCCCAGAACCGTCCGGAAAGGGCCTCCGGTCGATCTTATGAAACCAGCTCTACTTCTTCCCGCTGGGCGCTGCTGTGCCGCCCGGCGTCGCGCCGCCGGATGAAGAACCTCCCCCGGGGCGCGGGAAGGCCTTCTTCAGGAGCTCCGCGCCGCGCGCCGCGTCGCCCTGGGCGGTCGCGGCCAGCTTCATCTCGCGCTGGATCTCCTCGAACACTTCCTTGCGATGCACCGCCACCGATCGCGGAGCGCGGATCCCGAGCTTGACCTGGTCGTTGGAGACCGCCACCACGACGATCTCGATGTTGTCCCCGATCATGATGGACTCGTTGAGGTGACGGGCAAGGACGAGCATCAGCCGGCCGCCCCGGGCTCCCCCAGGATGAAGTGCCGTACACGGTGCTGGGACGAGCGGGAGATGGCCTGGAGCGCCTTGCGCGTCGCCGGGTTGATGACGAGCGGTCCCTGGAGATTGGCCGTCATCTGCTTGGGATCCTCGGGAATGACCACGATGGCGAGGACGATGGAACCCTCGACGCTCTCGAGCCCGATCGGCGCCAGGTCCGACGCCGTCAGCTCCGGCTTGTATCCCTCCAGGAACACCCGCGGGTCCATCGTGATGAACGCGAGCTCGGGCTCGTCCATCGACTGCAGCCACAGGAATGGCGACTCCTCGCCGTGCGGCAGGAGGGCGAACGCATGGAAGTCGGGAAAGCCCATCAGGCCCTCGGGCAGGTCGAGGATGTGCTCCTCGCTGATCTCGACCTCGGTGCCGCCCTTCACGCGAATGCGGCGCCTGGCTGTGGTCTCTGTCATGTCGCGTCGAGGATAGTCCGGGGTCAGAGGAAGTTCAAGAGCGAGAGGTTCAGCAGCGAGGAGATGGACTGGAGCGCGGCCTGCTGGGCCGTCTGCTGGGCCTTGATCTCCACGATGATCTCGCTGAGATCCACTTCCTCGACCTCGGCCAGGGTGCTCTTCGTCTGCACGAGGATGGCCTCGGCCCGAGACTTCTGCCCCTCCAGGCGGTTGGTCCGGACGCCGGCCTCCGTCCGATACACCTCGGTCGACTCCTGGGCGAGATCCAACTCCTCCAGCACATCCTCCCGGATGACCGAGGAGTCGCCGGCATTCAGCGCGTCGCGCATCTTGATGAGCGTGGCGAAGAGCGTGCCGCTTGCCGTCACGCCCGCGTCGCTCGTCAGCCCCAGGTCGGCGCCCAGGGTGCCGCCCGCATCTCGAATGGTAAACGGGCCCGGGCGATCGCCCGTCAGCGTCAGCCGGTACGGCTCCGTGACCTCGCCGACGAGATTCCGCTCGCTCGACTGGGCAGGGACAGTCGTCACTCCCAGGAACTGCAGCACGTTCGTCGCTCCCGCGTGGTCGTCGCCGAGCTCGACGCCGCCGGAGAACTGGAGGCGGTAAGGCGGCGTACCCGCCTGGGGACTGCCGTCCACGGCAGTGCCATTGGCATCCACCACGGCCGCGGTCACGCCGGAGGCCGACTCGGTGGCGCTGATCTTGTTGGCCAGGGTGAAGATCGTGTCGTCGCCGGTCACCGAGACCTCGGCCCCGTTCACGGTCAGCGTGCCCGCGGCAAAGACGCCAATCGTCGCCGCCAGCGGCGAGTTGAAGACGGCGGCGTTGAACGCGCTCCCGTCCACGGTCTCCCGGCCGCGCATGGTCCCCGTCACGCGCGCGGTGACCCCGGCGGCCGACCCGTTGATGGCCGCCGCGAGATCCAGGAGGCTGTCACCCTCTCCGGTCGTGGGATCGGCATCCAGGTCGTACGGCACGAGGACGCCGTTGATCTCCAGCGCCCCCTCCAGGGAACCTCCCGAAGGCGCGTACACGGCGGAGAGCTCGCGGCTCGCGTAGCCGCCGGAGACCCCATTCGTGTAGGTCACCGGCGCCGCCTGCCAGGCCGCGTACTCCGCCGCCGTGGCGCCGCTCCAGTAGGCGGCCGTCGTGGTGCGCGTCGTGGATCCGGCGGCGAAGACGCGACTCCCCGGCCAGGTCACCGGCACGTTCCCGCCGGCGTCAACCTCCAGGTCCACGTCGTCGCCGTTGTAGGTCACGCCCGTGATCTGACCCTGCGAATTGCGCGTGGCCGAGAACGCATCGGTAAACGTCTCCGCGCCGGCGAAGAGCGATGAACCGCCGCTCCGGGAGTTTGCCGTCCGAAAGAGCGCCTCGAGCTGCTGGTTGATCTCGGCGCCCATGGCCGCGAGGTCGCCCGGAGTGTAGGTGCCGTTGGCGGCCTGGAGAGCGACCGTGCGCACGCGGCGGATCTGCTCCACCGTCGAGGCCATGAAGGTCTCGGCCTCGTCGACGCGCCGCTGGTTGACCTCGACGTTCCGGACGATCTGCTCATCGCGCCGGATGCGCGTGCGGAGCCTCTGGGCGGTCGAGACCGCCTCCGGGTTGTCGCTCGCCTTCTCGAACGCCTTGCCGGACGCGAGCTGCTTCTGGAGCTCGAAGAGCTTCGAGTTGTTCTGCGCCGTCTCGAAGAAGGCCTGGCCCAGAGTGCGGCC
Source organism: uncultured bacterium (assembly GCA_964548165.1). Lineage (GTDB taxonomy): Bacteria > UBA8481 > UBA8481 > UBA8481 > UBA8481 > CAZJQD01. The sequence goes on along the minus strand of CAZJQD010000004.1, from coordinate 43,924 downwards.
CCAGGAAACCCGGCTCATCGCCCGAGGGCCAGGAGCGTCTGGAGAACCTGGTCCATGACGCTGATGATCCGCGCCGCCGCCTCGAACCCGCGCTGGTACTTGATCATGTTGATGAGCTCTTCATCGATCGAGACGCCCTGGATCTCGTCGCGGCGAGCGTTCAACTGGGTGATCTGGGCCTCGAGACCCTCACTGCGTCGCTTCGCAGCGCCCGCCTCCACGCCAAGCTCACCGAGAAAGCCTGTCACGAAGTCCGTAAGCGTCCCGGTGCCCTCAAGGACAACGCGGCTCTCGCGGAGCTGGGCAAGGACGAGCGCGTTGGCGCCGTCGCCGGGGCCGCGCGAGCGATCGCCGATGCCGTCCGGGGGATCCGTGAGATCCTCGCCCTGCGCGGCCGCGATCCGGTTGAGATCGGCGCGCACGGCGCCCGTCACCGCGAGCCGCCGCGCGGCGTCATCCTGCGGGCGCATCGAGAAGGTTCCCGCGATCGCGGAGGTGCGCGGTGACAATCCCGCCGGGTACGACTGGTTCGCGTTGAGAATCCCCAGTCGCTCCAGGAGGGCTCCCCCGCTGTCCGCCATCGTCGCGATCGTGTAGTCGGCGGCGCGCGATCCGGTCAGGAGCAGGCGGTTCTGCGGGGTGATGGTCGCCATGACGTCGGCCTGCGAGGCATTGATCCGATCCGCGATATCCTCGAGGCTGTCGACGGAGCCGTCGTACTCGATGGAGATCCCGTTCAGGACGAACCGCCCCTGGCCCACCGGGTTCTGCTCGAAGTTCTCCGGCTGTTGCGTCGTCGCATCGCCGTCGAGGGCCGTCGACGTCGACGGGACGTAGCCGCTTCCCAGGACGCTGTAGAGGCGCGTCTCGGCAGGCGGCGGCGTTCCGACGGTGAAGAAGTTCGTGCCCGTCGATCCGTCCAGGCCGAAGCCCGTGCTGTGGATGGCGTTGAACGTCGTCGTCAGCGACACGGCCAGCTCGTTGAGGTCGTGCCTGAGCGTCGTCAGGGCCCCTTGCTGTACATCCGTCAACGCCCTCAGGACGCCGCTACGCGCCTGGATCTCGCGCGACTCACCGGGGCCGACGGCCAGCACCGGCAACGCCTCGGGATCCGTGCCGTTGCGAACCTCGACCTCGAAGAACTGGGTCCCCTGCACGATGACCTGGCCGCCCAGAAGGACCATCAGCGTGCCTGATTCACTGCTCGTCGTCTGCACGTCGCCCAGCGACGCCAGGCGCTCCAGGAGCACCTGCCGCTTGTCCTCGAAATCGTTGGGCGACATGTTCGCGGAGGTCATTGCGGCGACCCGCTCGTTCAAGGCCGCCAACTCCTGCGAGATGCCGTTGATGACCGCCGCCTTCGAGCTGACCGCGGTCGCCACGTTCGCGCGGATCTCCTCGATCGAGGCCGCCGCGTTCTGGACCATCTCGGCCAATTCCTCGCCCCGGGCCCGGACCACGGAACGGACAGTCAGCGAGTCGGGGGCTCCGGAGAGGTCGTGGAGCGCGGAGAAGAAATCGTCGATCGATTGCTGGATGTCCAGCTCGCCCGTGAAGAGGGCCTCGAGCTGGTCCAGGATCCCCTGTTGCTCCTGGCTGGCCTCCATGTCCGACTTGAGGTTGCGGATGCGCTCGTTCAGGACGAGGTCGCGGACCGACTCGATCCGGCCGATCGAGACGCCGGTGCCGATCTGAGAGAAGTAGACGGGGCCCTGGAAGTCGGGAAGGTTGATCGAGGCGTTGGACACCAGGCCCACGGTCTTGCGCGCGTAGCCCTCGGTATTGGCGTTCGCCAGGTTCTGCGAAACGACCTCCAGGGCCCTTTGCTGGGCCGAGAGCGCGGACTTGCCGATGGAGAGGCCGAGCGTTCCGTTACTCATGGTCGTCTCTCCTCACGCGCTGTGGTCGAAGAGCTTGGAAGTGGACCGGGGGGTGGGGCGCTCCGGTCCGTAGCCCGCCGACCGCGCATCGATGCTCTCCAGCACCTTGATCGTGTCCTCGATGATGCCCACGTTTGCGGCCAGGACGCCCGCCGCCTGGGACGCCTGGCGGGCCACGCTCGAGGTCGCCTCCCGGGCCTCGTCAATGAGCTTCTGGTAGGACCCGGAGGGGTCCAGGACGCTCAGCCGGAACTGCTCGATCGGCATCCCACGCTCGGCGGCACCTTGCTCCGCCAGGCGTCGCATCTCTTCATCGACACTGGTCGCACGAGACTGGGTTTCAACGAGTTGAGGGGTGAGCGCAGCGACCCTGAGACCGTCCTTGGCCTTGGCGGCCTCGGTCACTTCCTTCAGGAGCTTGCCGAAGCGCTCGAAGAGCGTCTTCTGCTCGGCGACCAGGCTCGCAAATTGCGCAACGGTGACGCTCATGCGGATCCTATCGGCAGAGCAAACCAATTTCTAAACCGCACAAACCTCGCAAGATAACGCTCAAGGTTGCCGGTGACGAAATGAGAGCGAGACGAACCGCCTACGGCTTCTTGTGGGACCGATGATCCTTGATCTGGTGGATACCCTCGCTGAACTTGGCCGCCAGCTTCTTGCGACAGCTGGGGCAGAAGCGGCCGGAAGGAATATCAACGCCACAATCCTCGCACCGAACCTTCAGGATCGCGATGTCGAGCGCGACGAGGCGCCCTTCGCGCGCATAGGTCAGGATGACCTCCTTGGGCATTCCCGAGACCCGCTCCAGGTCGTCGATCGTCGCCTCCGGGTTGGCATCGAGATACTTGGAGAGCGTGTCGATGCGCTGGGTCTCCTCCTGCCGGCACTTGGGACAGATGTCGACCCGTACCTTGGAAAAGATATCCCCGCAGCGCGGGCATCGGGTCAACATCAGGTCGAGACGGTGCGGATGGAAGTGATCTTCCATACCTGGGGCTCGGGACGGACAAACTCGAGGTAAGCCCTCCCCGTCGTCCTCGTCACCTGGCCGTTCTTGTTCGTGATCTCGAGCGTGTAGTCGAACTTGGCGGCTCCGTCCGTGCGACGAGGCTCGGTCTGCACGTTCGAGACCCTGTAGTTGATCCGGCTGGACTGGCTGAAGATGCTCTCCCAACCGGCGAGATAATCACCCTTGGACCGCCCCTCCTGGTCCTTGTAGTCGTCGGAGAGCGCCTTGGCCATGACATCCTTCTGGCCGCGCATGGTGCCGATACGCAGGGTCTCGATCGCGGACGCCATCTCGTCCTCGCCCGGGTACTGGGCGTGGGGAGCCACGATGCGCTGGAACGACTCCACGCCGCGCAGGGACGTGCCCGGCGCCGTTCCGCCCCAGACGTCCTCGCGAGGAATGCGCGGCAGCCAGCTCCGGATGTGCGTGACGCGCTCGCGGGTCAGGGGATGCGTCCGGATGAACTGCTCGGCCTTCAAGGGGCTCCGCGACTCCAGCTCGAGCAGACCCTCCATCGCGCCCGCCATGCCCTCAGGATCGTAGCCGGTCCGGTAGAGATACTTGGCGCCGAGAATGTCGGCCTGGTCCTCGTCGCCGCGGGAGTAGCCGAGGTAGATCAGCGACGCGGCAACGTTCGCGGCAGTCAGGATGTTGTCGTCGGCCGCGTCCCCGAGGGCGATGCCGAGGGCCACGAGGCCGATGGAGGCGATCATCGAGTTCTGCATCTGCTTGGCGCTATGACGCGCCGCGACGTGGCCGACCTCGTGACCGAGCACCCCCGCCAGCTCGGCCTCGTCATCGAGCACGCCCAGGATGCCGCGCGTGATGTAGATATTGCCGCCCGGGGTCGCGAAGGCGTTGGCGATCGGGGAATCGAGGACCTTGAAGCGGTAGGCGATGTTGGCGCGATCGGAGTTCTGGGCCAGGGACTGGCCGATCTGGTCGATGTACGCGGCCAGCTCGGGATCGTTGTAAACGGTGTATTCCTTCTCGACTTCCTTGGCCACTTCCTGCCCGATCGCGATCTCGCGCCGCTCGGAGACCAGCCAGACGTTGGACTGGCGGGGCTGGAGCTGATCGCGCTGGCTGCACCCGGAGGTGGAGCCTCCCAGGAGGACGAGAGCCAGGAACGCCGTGCATGTCGCGAATTGTCGCTTCATCGGAAATCCTCCATGCGGCCGCCGTCCGCCCATCGGACCACGGCCCTCCATTTTACCCGGGGAAGCCCCCGCGTCCAACCGTCGCGAGGACTCCATCTCATTCCCATCGCGATCGCCACCCCCTTGGACCTCGGCAAAGTGCCTACGGTTCAGTGAAAAAATTCGCGCAACCGAACTTCCGGGCCAGCGCCGGCTCCGCCTCCAGGCGCGCCACCAGCATCCCCCGGAGCCCCTCGAACCACTGCGGCAGGCGCTCGTCGATCTTGTGCCCCCGCCGGAACTGCTTGTCCGCGGCGCGGGCGTCCCCGGAAAAGAAGAGCGCGTAGCCGAGGAGCCAGTCGACGCACCCCGCCGGCTCCACGACAAGCTCCGCCGCCCCCCGCCCGGCCTGGAACTCCTCGAACGTAATCGCCATCTCCGTGACCGTCTTGAGGATACCCATGGCCTCCTCGATGCGCCCCAACAAGAGGAGGATCTCGGAGAGGTAGGTGAGGGCCTGCATATTGTCGGGGAAGATGGTCAACGCGCGCCTGAGGAGGTTCTCGCAGAGCGAGTACTTCCGCTGGTAGTAGCAGGCCGTGTGCAGGGCGAGGAGCAGTTCCTCGTCCTCCACGCCCGAGGAAAGCGCCTTCTTCAGCCACTTCTCGGCCTGCGCCCAGCTCTCCGCGTGGAGATAGTGCCGCCCCAGTTCCTTCTTGTAGAACGGATCCGGGTCCAGCGTCTCCGCGCGATGCAGGAGCTCCATGCCCTCCTTCTGCTTTCCTTCTTCCAGGAGGAGGTGCCCCATCTCGAAGACGGCCTCCGGCATCAGGGGGTTGTCCTTGAGCACCTGGGCGACGAGCGGTCGGGCGTCCGCGAACTTCTCGCGGCTGATGAGCCGCCTGGCGTCATAGAGGAGAAGAAACGGGTTCTTGGGAAACCGCTTCCGCGCCGATTCGAAGAAGGTCGCCGCCTCCTTGGCCTTCTTGTCATTGCCCCCGAGGAGTACCTCCGAGTAGAGGTAGCCGATCATCTCCAGGTGCTCCTCTTCCTCGTCGTCCGGAAATCCCAGCTTCCGCAGATCCAGGTAGAGGTCGAGAGCGACCGTGACGTCCCCGCTGTCCCAGGCATGCTCGGCCAGTCGTGTCAGGACCTCTCGATCCTTCGGGTCGAGGCGAAGCGCGGTCTCCCAGTGCTCGATCGCCTCCTCCTCCTTGCCCCGATCGCGCGCGATGTCGCCGAGGATGACACGTAGCGACCCGCGAAACGGATCGATGGCGAGCGCCTGGATGTAGTGCTCGACGGCCGTGTCCAGGTCCTGGCGCTCCCGGGCCGTGTGCCCGAGCATCTCGTGGGCCTCGGCGTCCTCGGGCGCCAGGTTGAGGACCTCCCGCCAACGCGCCGTCGCCGCCTCCACGTTCTTTGACGCCGCGTAGGCGCGGGCCAGGAGCCGCTTCAAGGAGGCGTCGTGGGGCATCATCCATTCGGCGCGACGCGCCCAGGAGATGGCGCGCGCGTGATCCTGGGCCTCGGCGTGAAACTCGGCCAGGAGGCGAGCGGCGGCGGCGGCCACGTAACGAGGCTCGACATCGGCCAGCTTGCGAAGCGCCGGCTCCAGCTCGGCGGCGGGACGGCCCTTCAAGAGCGCCGAGAGCGTGCGCCCCAGCTCCCCCTCGGGTTCGCCGCCGGACAAGAGCCACGCGGTGGCCGCGGCCGCGCGTTGTCCGAGGTAGAAGAGCGACCACGCCAGGCGAAGGCGCGACTCCCGGTCCGGACGATCCTGCACGAGAACGAGCGCCTGGGCGACGCGTCCCTCCGCCAGGGCGATGTCGGCCTCGAGCGGTATGCCGGCATCGCCGAGGGCGCGGGTGGCGCGCCGGGCCAGTTCGAGGTTGCCCTCGCGCATCGCGGCATCGTGGAGCACCCTCCACTGGGTATCGTCGTTGGGGGTCGAGAGCGCGGTCTTGAGGAGCTGGCTGGTGACAGCCTCGCGATGGGGACGCGCCGGTGCGCGGGCGAGCTCCGACGCCGGCGTATTGAGGAGCCTGAGATGCCGGGGCCGCGGAGGGCCGCCGTGCGGAGGATTTCCGCCGGAAGGGCCGCCGGTCGTGCGTCGCGTCATTAAACGAAGCTCCGTTCGGTGTACGGCCGGGAGACGCTGCTTACGGCTTCTCCGCCTCGTCCACGAGCATCACGGGAATACCATCCCGGATAGGATAGCGTCTGCCGCAGACGGTGCAGACGAGCCTCAGGTTGGACTCGTCGAGCGTCACGGGCGGCCGCTCATCGCAGGCCGGACAGGCAAGAATCTCGAGCAGTTCCGGATCAATCAGTTGTGCCATGGTGGCGCCAGTATAGCCTGCGGGAGGGACGAGGAAACGGCGATTTTCAGGCGCCGGTGGGCCGAGGCGAGGTCTCGGTGGGCCGCGAGGAATACGCGGCATCCGCCTCGGTCCCAAGCACGGCTCGCAACTGGGCCGCGGCCTCCTCGGGCGGGGTGGGGTTGATGTAGAAGCCCGTGCCCCATTCGAATCCGGCCACCTGGGTCAGCCGCGGCATGATCTCGAGATGCCAGTGAAAGTGGATCATCCCCCGCTCGCGCAGCGGCGCGGAATGAAGGACGAAACTGTACGCCGGGTCGCCGACCGCGGACTGCAGGGCGCGCAGGGCAAGCCTGAGGATCCGGGCGAGCCCGTCCGCGCGCGACGCCTCGATCTCCTCGAAGTGCGAGGCGTGTTCGCGCGGCAGGATCCACATCTCGTAGGGAAACCGCGCCGCATAGGGGCAGACGAGCACGAACGTCTCGTTGGACGCCACCATGCGCGGGCCGTCGACGTCCGACTCCACGATGTCGCAGAAGACGCACCGCTCCTTCTGCTGGAAGTAGGCGTAGCTCTGCGAGATCTCGTCGCTCAGCCGGCGCGGAAGCACCGGGGTGCCGATGACCTGGGAGTGGACATGATCGACGTGAGCGCCGGCGGCGGCGCCGCGGTTGGCGAAGATCGTCACGGCCCGCATGCGCTCATCCTGCCGGAGAACGCGGACGCGGGACTTCCAGAGGAGAATCAGATCGCGGATCTCCGCGACCGGCAGGTCGGCCAGCCGCGACGTGTGCATCGCCGCGTCGACGATCACCTCGTGCTCCCCGAACCCCGTCATCATGTCGAACATGCCCTCTCCCATCCGCTCCAGGTCGACGTCGGGCTGAAAGAGCGGCTGGATGCTGCGAAAGACCCGGCGACGCCACGCGGGACTCGACGCGCCCGCCGCGCCGGTTGCGGATACATCGGCGGCGGAATCGCCGACGCCGCGCGACGCGGCTATCTCCGGGGGGGTGCGATCCTCGTGGCCCGGACAGAAGGGACAATCCTCGGGCGATGTCTCCGTCACTGGCGTCACGGGGAAGTCCAGGGGGCGTTGGCTTCTCTGGGCGGAGATGATCACCCAGCGCCCGGTCACCGGATCCCGGCGCAGTTCGATAGTCATCGGCCCATGGGGTCAGGCTGCCACAGGGCCACAAAATTTCCCCAACTCCCAGGAGATGCCCATGGAGGCGCTAATCTTGCAATATCAGGACGCCACACCATGGGGGCAAGAAGATGACCCAGTGTGGCAACGTGGCAGCCTGGCCCCTTAGATCCAGATCTCGTCGCGGAGGTATTGCTTCACGAAGGTGCGGTTGCCGGCGTCGAGGTGGCCGAGGAGCTCGGCGACCTTGGGCGCATAGACATTTGTCGGCTGGGTGCCCAGGAACTGCCGCAACGTCTGCCGGGCCTTGGCTTCGTCGCCGGTAAGGAGCTCCGCGAGTCCACAATAGAAATCGGCTTCGGCATGAACGCCCTGGTACTTGCGAAGCTCGGCCATCGCCCGCTGGCCGGCGTCGCTGTGGGGCTCGAGCTTGACGATCCGGAGGTACTCCATCATGGCGAACTCGGGCCAGTTCCGTTCGCGATAGAGATCGGCCATGCGAAACCGCGGCTCGGTCCAGGTGCGGCTGAACCCGATGGCGTCGATGTACTGCGCCATCGCGCGATCAAACGTGGGTTCCACGAGGAAGAGATCGCGGACCTTCTTGACGGTCTCGAGGTAATCCGGGAGCGCCAGGAAGCACAGGCCGTCGTAGTACTGCTGGGTGTAGGTCTGCTGGGTCAAGGGCTTGCCCACGGTAGCCGAGAGGCGTTCCTCGACATTGGCGCCGCGCTCCTTGAGGTGCTGGAAGAGGAACGCAAAGGTCTCCACCAGCCCGTAGTCCTGGCCCAGCTTGAGCACCTCGTCGTCGACCGAACGAATATCCTTCTCCATCCGGATGATGGACTGGACGATCTGGCGGTTGGTGGGATCGTTGGGGTCGAACGATCCGCCCCCGGCTCGACCGAACTGCATGTAGGCGGCGACGATCTGGTACATCCCGTTGATCTTGTCGTCGAGCGATTCGAGGTCGGGAACGGCGCCCGTCGTGTCGGCGCGGACCCGGAGCGCATGGTCGCGGTACATGTCGCCTTCGAGCATGGCCTCGTTCGACATCGACCGCATCACGGGCTGGTAGACGCCGAAAAGCAGAGCGGTGATGCCCACCACGAGGGCCAGGAAGGCCTTGACCTGCCACGAGAAGCTCAGGACGTTCTCGACCGGACCGGAATCGTCGGGACTTGCCCCGTTGCCGGAGCCGTTCCCGGAAAGCTCGGGAATTTTCAGATTAGGATCGCTCATGCCATTTACCGAACCGGGAGTCTACCCGCCCACCATGCGCGTGTCCACGCGGTCGCGGCCGGCCGAGGAGTGATCATGAGATTTACGGGTATGCCCACGCCTGCCTGGGGACGGAATTGAACCGCCGACACAGGGATTTTCAGTCCCTTGCTCTACCAACTGAGCTACCCAGGCGCGGGCAGAAACGAGATACCGCCGTGATACGCCCGGAGGCGGACCAGGGGATCATTCTCCGGACGAGGAGCGGTAATGTCAAGCGGGCGGGGACCCAGCCGAAGCGGAACGCGACACGGCGGCCAGCAACGCCTCGGGGACGCTATCGAGCGGGACGACCTGCATGACGCCGCCGAGCTCGATCGCGGCGCGGGGCATCCCGAAGACCACGCACGATGCCTCGTCCTGGGCGATCGTGTAGGCGCCGGATTCCTTCATCCTGAGGAGCCCGTCGGCGCCGTCCGCGCCCATGCCCGTCAGGATGGCTCCGACGGCGTTCGGTCCGGCCGCGCCGGCCACCGACTCGAAGAGCACGTCCACGCTCGGGCGCTGGTAGTGAACGGGCGGACCGTCTTTCAGTCTCACCAGCCACGTGGCACCGCTCCGCTTCACCATCATGTGCTTGTTGCCGGGCGCGATGAGCGCCAGGCCGGGCACCACGAGATCCCCGTCAGAAGCCTCCTTCACGGCGAGCGCGCAGAGCGAGTCCAGGCGATCCGCGAACGTGCGCGTAAATCCTTCGGGCATGTGCTGGACGATGACGATGCCCGGCGACGTGGGCGGCAGGCGCGTCAGGACCGCCTCCAGGGCCTGCGTCCCGCCGGTCGAGGCCCCAATTGCCAGGAGCTTGTTGGTGGTAGAGAGGTGGAAGCCGGCCAGGGGCGCTCGCGCCGCGAGCGCATCGAGGGCGTTCTGCGGCGTCGGCGACGCGATCCGCGCCACGGCGGCCGCGCGAAGGGCGCGCACGAGGTGCCGGGCCACATCCGGGACCGAGTATTGCGATCCCGGCTTCGAGATCACCTCCACCGCGCCGAGCTCCAGGGCCTTCAGCGCCGTGGGGCTGTTCTTCGGCGTCAGGGAACTGACGACGACGACGGGCATCGGGAAGTGCTGCATCAGCTTCGCGAGGAACGTCAGTCCGTCCATGCGCGGCATCTCGAGGTCGAGCGTGATGACGTCCGGCCTCAACTTCACGATCTTCTCGCGCGCGATGTAGGGATCGGCCGCCGAGCCGACCACCTCGATGTCCCGGAACCGCGAGAGCTCGTCGGTCAGGACCTTTCGGACCACCGCCGAATCATCGACGATGAGGACCCGGATCACGGGGGCGGGATCCCGGCTTCCCCCAGCGCTTCGATAGCGGCCGCGTCGAGGCCAAGTGCCACCTCGACGGGACCCTCATCGAAGTCGACTCGTGCCCGGCCGCAGGCGCTATAACCGGGAGAAAACATCATGGACCCGGCCTCCTGGGGCGCCGTCAGCGAGAAGACGGGGCCGGAACCCGCAAGGCGAGGCAGGAGATTGCCGCAGACGACGTTGGAGAATTCCGCGCACGCATCGCGCACCAGTTCGGCGTCGGGGTTTTCTTCCGCTCCCAGCATGTTCGCCGCCAGGGCCTGGGGTAAGCTCCCGCCGCAGGCCACCAGCACCTCCCCCGCCCAGGGACCCTGGAACCCGACACGCATCCGCACCACCTCGGGCGTGCCGGAGGCTGGACCAGGACCTTCCTCCGGCAGATCCGATGCAGAACCCGCCTCGTCCTCTCTCGGCATCAAGGGAAGGAGCATCGCCAGTTCCTCGCCGACGGAGACAACCACGTCCATGAGCAGTGCATCAATCCGTTCCATCGGTCACCCCCGTCAAATCCCGGATGGCCGCGCCCAGGGCCTCGGGTGTGAACGGCTTGTGAATGTAGCCGTCTATGTGCGGCTGGAGATGCTGGATCCGCGTTTCGCTTCCCTCGGTCGAGATCACAACGACCTTCACGGTGCGCGTGGTCTCGTCTGCGCGCAACCGCGTCAGCATGGTCTCACCGTCCATCACCGGCATGTTCAGATCGAGGAGAACAAGATCGATCCAATTCGCCTTCAGCGCGGCCAGCCCGCTTGCTCCGTCCCCGGCCTCGACCACCTCGCCCAGCGGTATGCCGGACAGCTCCAGGGTCCTCCTCACCATCCGGCGCATCACGGCGCTGTCGTCCACGATCAGAATATTCAGGCTCATCGTCCGTTCCATTCCTTCCCACGTCTCATGATACCGCCGCGGCCGCGCGCATTTTCTCCGAGGCGCTTACCGGCACGAGGATACTCTCCGTTCCCTCCGAACGCACCAACACGCGCCCGTCGGACAAGTGAAGCCTCAGCTGCCTCGAGCTCGCGCCACCGACGTCTGTACCCTTCAGGATGACGCCGTTCTTCCAGAGGAGCTTGCGGAGCATGATCATGTTGCGCTTGCCGATCTCGAAGAAGTCCGAGCGCTCGGCCGACCCCACGGCCGCGCCGCCCGCCACGCTCACGATGAGCCGTTCCTTCTTCGCCCCGAGCTTGTAGCTCTCCATGAAGAGCTTCGGGACGCCGGTGTCGACGAACATCGCCGGGTTCGCCTTCGCCTTGGCGGGATCGATGGTCGAGAGCGGGAGCATGACGTGGAGCATGCCGCCAACCACGGCGATGGGATCGTAGACAACGATGCCCAGGCAGCTTCCCAGGGCATGCGTCACGATCTCGTCCTCGCTCGACGTGGAGAGGGCGATCTCGGCGATCCCGACCGTGTGGATCACGGCGTCGTCACTCTTTCCGGTACAGCGCAGGCTGGACGTACTTCAGGGGGTGCCGGAGCCCCGCCAGGCTCTCGGAGTGCCCCACGAAGAGGTGGCCGCCCGACCGGAGGAGTCCGGCATAGCGATTGATCAGCGTCTCCTGGGTGGGCTTGTCGAAGTAGATCATCACGTTGCGGCAGAAGATGGCGTCGAAGGGCCCGGACATCGGCCAGTCCTCCATCAGGTTCAACCGCGCGAAGGTGATGAGGCTGGAGAGCTCGGAACGCACCTGGTAGAGCCGGGGCTTCTTCATCTCCACGCACTCGAAGTACTTCGGCAGGAGCTGAGCGGAGACATCCGCCAGCACGTCCTGGGTGTAAACGCCTTCCTTCGCGCGCTCCAGGACCCGCGTCGAGATGTCGGTGGCCAGTATGCGCACATCGCGGGCGCGCCCGTCGCGAACGTCGATATCGGGCCAGAACTCCCGGAGCACGATCGCAAGCGTGTAGGGCTCCTCGCCCGTCGAGCACCCCGCGCTCCAGATTCGGACCTTCGAGCCGCAGGCCGGCAGGACGACGCGCTTGAGAAAGTCGAAGTGCTGGGGCTCGCGAAAGAACGACGTCTTGTTGGTCGTCAGGCAGTCGATCATCGTGACCATCTCGTTGCCGGACACGTCCCCTTCGAGATGGCGGATATACGCGTCGAACGAGGGAAGCTCGAGCTGGCGGAGGCGCTTCATCAGCCGCGACTTGACGAGCTCTTCCTTGCCTTCCTTCAGGTTGATCCCGCACTGGGCGTAGACGATCTCCGCGATCCGCGTGAACTGCCGGTCCGTGAGATCCGCGGTCAGCACGACGAGCCCGTCTCAGGCCCTACGCACCGGCCGCACGGCAGTTCCGCCGGAGAGCCTGAAACTTCCCACGAGCGCGCGCAACTCCTCCGCCTGGGCCGACATCTGCTCGGACGACGAAGCCGTTTCCTCCGAGTTCGCCGCGTTCATTTGCGTGGCCTGGTTCATCTGGTCAACGGCCTTGTTGACCTGGTCGATGCCCAGCGTCTGCTGCTCGGACGCCGACGCGATCTCCGCCACGACCTCGCTCACCTTCCGCGACATCCCGTCGATGGCCTCGAAGCTCTTCATGACGTCGGAATTCAAGGCCACACCGTGGTTCGAATTCCGGACCGATTCCTCGATCAGGCCGGCCGTGTTGCGCGCGGCCTCCGCGCTCCGTTGTGCGAGCTTGCGCACCTCGTCCGCCACAACGGCGAACCCGGCTCCCGCCTCGCCAGCGCGGGCCGCCTCCACGGCCGCGTTCAGCGCCAAGAGATTCGTCTGGAAGGCTATCTCGTCGATGGTCTTGATGATCCGGGCCGTGTCGTCCGAGGACTTCTTGATCGCGTCGATGGCCGTCGACATCCGCTTCATGTTCTCGACGCCCTGGTCCGTTCCCTCCTTTGCCGCGACCGCGAGCCGCATGGCTTCCTTCGCGCTCTCGGAATTCCGCCGCGTCATGGAGGCCATCTGCTGGAGGCTCGAGGCCGTCTCCTCCAGCGAGGAGGCCTGCTCTGAGGCGCTCTGGGCCAGTGACTGGCTCCCCGATCCGATCTGCGCCGCCGCCGACGCCACCTGCTCGGCCGCCAGCGACACCTGCCCGAGCCCCTGGTCCAGGTTCTGCATCACGGCGTTGATGTTTTCCTTCATCTGGCCGAAGGCGCCCTCGTAGCGGCCGGACACGCGGCCGGTCATGTCCCGCTGGGCCGCGCGATGCAGGACGTCGCCGCCGTCCGTCACTGCGAGGGACTGGAGCGTATCCGCGCAGGCACCCATCGCGCGCGCCATGTCCCCGAACTCGTCGTCACGCTTCAGGTCAATCCGGGCGGAGAGATCGCCGCGCGCCAGGCGCTCCATCATCTCCACCCCTTGAGCGGTGGCGGTCGCGATATCGCGGCTGAGGGTCACGGCGACGAACGCTCCCCAGAGGATGGCGGCGACGAAGGAGACCAGGACGATCAAGCGGCTTTGGCGACCCAGCCGGGCGGCGGCGGCCTTGTTCCCCGCCGCCTCACCGCGCTCGCCATCGATCAGGCGTTGCGCCGCCCGCGAGAAGGCCTCGTATCGCTCCTTCTGGATCCCGAAGGCCAGGGCGCGCGCCGTTGCCAGGTCTCCCCGCTCGGCCGCCGGGATCAGCTCCTGGTCCCGCGTCGCCACGAAGGCCCTCCAGGCCGCCGCGATCTCGCGGAACCCCTCGTCCATGTCCTCGGCCCCGTACTGAGCAAAGTTGGCCGCGGTGCCGGCCGCCAGCGCCTCATCGGCCGCCCGCGTGTTCGACGCGATGACCTGGCGGAGCCGGGCGCGCTCCTCGTCCGTCTGAGACGCGAGATACTGCACAAGCGCCAGCCGCGAGCGCTCCATGGCCGGAACGGCCTCTGCGAGCTGGACCAGCGCCTCCACCTGCTCGCCCATCGTCTGGTCCAGCTTCGAAGCAAGACCATGAACGGCCCAGAGTCCCGCAGCGCACGTCATGGTCACCGCGACCATGACCAGCAGGAAGCCCACCCGCAGCTTGCGCGCCACTGTCCATCGAAACCGCTTCTTCTCTCCCACCGACTCCTCCTCGTATGTTCCCTTGTGTTGGCTAGAATTCTTTCAGCGCCGCGTCGTCGTCGAAGGGGATCGCTTTGCGCGGATCCACTCCTCCGGCCGCTGCGAACGCCGAAGGCCGAACCGCGGTCTTCGCCACCGGCTTGGCCGCAGGCGTCGTCGTGGTCCTGGTCGCCGTTCGGCGCGCCGCGGGCGCCGTCATACCGCTTCCCGATATTTCGAAACTGCCGACCAGCGCCTGGAGCTCCTGGGCCTGGGACGACATCTCCTCGGCCGAGCTGGCCGACTCCTCGGAATTCGCCGCGTTCTGCTGGGTCACCTGGTTCATCTGCTCGATGGCCTTGTTCACCTGGTCGATGCCCAGCGTCTGCTGGTCGCTGGCGGCGGAGATCTCGGCGATCACCTCGCTCACCTTCCGCGCCATCCCGTTGATCTCCTCGAAACTCTTCATGACCTCGCCGTTCAGGGCGACGCCGTTGTTCGAGTTCTTGACCGACTCCTCGATCATGTTGGCCGTGTTCTTGGCCGCCTCCGCGCTGCGCATGGCGAGCTTGCGGACCTCGTCGGCCACCACCGCGAATCCCATCCCCGCCTCGCCCGCCCGGGCGGCCTCGACGGCGGCATTCAGGGCCAGGAGGTTCGTCTGGAAGGCGATCTCGTCGATGGTCTTGATGATCTTGGCCGTGTCGTCCGACGACTTCTTGATCGACTCGATGGCCGCCGACATGCGCTTCATGTTCTCGACGCCCTTGTCCGCGCCCGCCTTCGCCGCGTCGGCCATGCTCTTGGCCTCCTTCGCATTCCCGGCGTTCTGCCTCGTCATGGCGGCCATCTCCTGGAGACTGGAGCTCACCTCCTCCAGCGCCGAGGCCTGCTCGGACGTGCCCTGCGCCAGCGACTGGCTGCCCGATCCGATCTGCTCCGACGCCGCCGCCACCTGCTCGGCCGCCATCGAGACCTGCCCCAGGCTCTGGTCGAGGCTCTCCATCACCAGGTTGATGCTCTTCTTCATCTCCTCGAAGACGCCCTCATACTCGTGCTTCACGCGGGCCGTCATGTCCTTCTCGGCCGCGCGCTTGAGCGTCGCGCCGCCATCGTCGTTGATGAGTCGCTGGAGCACGTCCGAGGTCGAATCCATCGCCTCGGCCAATTCCCCGATCTCGTCCTGCCGCTCCATCTTCAGGCGCATCGCGAGATCGCCCCTGGCAATGCGCTTCATCATCTCCACGCCCTGCGACATCGGTGTCGTGATGGACCGGGTGAGCATGACTCCCATGCCGATCGCGAAGGCGACACCAAGCACCACGGCCACGAGGAGGATCGTGTCCGCGCGGTTCTCCGCGACATCCGCCGACTCGTTGGCCGCCTTCGCGGCGGCGATGTTGATCTCCACGAGCTTGGCCAGCAAGGCCTCGGCCTCGAGGAAGGACTTTGCCTCCACCTGGGCATTGTGAACATTGAGCTGTTGCCAGGTGGCGGGGGTCTTGGGGAGCGCGTTGAGCCGGTGGAATTCCTCGTGATCGGCCAGCCACTTCTTCCAGGCCGGCACGAACTCCTTCCACGTCGCGGCCACCTCGGGTGTCTGCGAAAGCGGTTCAAAAAGCGCCCACGCCTCCTCGAACCTCTTCTGCGCGGCCGCGCAGCGTTCGCGCTGGTGCTGCCGGGCCGCATCGCCCATGGCGGGATTGAGCATCGCGTACTCGGTGCTGAACATCTCCGCCTGCGCGGCGTCGATCTCGAGGAGCGCCTGGACGCTGGGCAGGCGCACCATCCCCAGGTCATCGGCCACCGCCATGATCCCGTTCATCCCCCACCAGCCGGCCAACCCAATCCCGGCCGCGATGGCGGCCACGATGAGAAATCCCCCGGTCAGCTTCTGTCCAATCTTCATGCGATCCGTGAAATTCGCCATCATCAATCCTCCTTCGTCGCGCCCGCGGCGCCGCGCAATGCAACCACGTCCTGGCTCGAGAGCACCCGGTCGATATCCAGGAGCATCCGCACCTTGTTCTCCGACTTACCGATCCCCAGGATGTAGTCCGTGTTGATCTCCGCGCCGAAGCTGGGAGCATCCTGGATATCGGCCGACCCGATGTCGGCAACCTCGCTGACCTTGTCCACCACGATCCCCATCTCGATCCCGCGTGCCTTGACGACGATGATGCACGTCTCCTCGGTCTTCGCCCGGGCCTCCATGGAGAGCTTGAGGCGGATGTCGATGATGGGGATGATCTTGCCGCGCAGGTTGATGACGCCGCAGATGAACTCCGGGGTCCGGGGCACCGGGGTAATGGGCAGGACGCCGATGATCTCCTGCACCTTCAGGATCTCGATGCCGTACTCCTCGGCCCCGAGGCAGAAGGTCAGGAACTTGCCCCCGCGCGCTCTCGTCTCCGGCCGCTCAGCCACCGCGCCCGATTCCCGTTCACTCATGCGAATCTCTCCTTCTCCCGCCGCGACGGGACCTGCACCTTCTCGATCACGCTTCCACCACGTCAGCCGCCCGCCCCTCCGCCACGTCCAAAAGACCGGCTGTGTCGAGGATGAGCCCCACTCTTCCGTCGCCGAGAATGGCGCCGGCGGCGATCCCGTTCACCCGACCCACGCCCTCGCCGAGGGTCTTGGCGACCACCTGCACCTGGCCCACGAGGTCATCGACGAAGCACGCGAACCGACGCGTGTTCTCCTCGAGGATGATCATGAGCCCCTGGCTGAAATCCGTGACCGCGTCCTCAACCTCGAAGACCCGGTGGAGCCGCACCACGGGGATGAGCGTCTGCATGAACATCAGCATCTCGCCTCTTCCCGCCAGCGTGGAGACCTGGTCCGAGGTGGGCCGCAGGCTCATCTTGATGTTCAGGATCGGGATGATGTACCGCTGGTCGCCGACCCGGACGACCATGCCGTCCGTGATCGCCATCGTCAGCGGCACGTGCATCGTGAACCGGCATCCCTGGCCGGGACGCGAGTCGATCTCGATGCGGCCCCTGAGCGCCTCCACTCCGCTACGCACCACGTCCATGCCAACGCCGCGTCCCGAGAGATCCGTCACGGTCTCCGCCGTCGAGAAGCCGGGTTCGAAGATCAGCCGGTCGATCTCGGCGTCCGCCAGGGGACGGCTCGCGTCCACGAGCCCGCGCGCGATGGCCTTCGCGAGGATCCGCTCGCGATCCAGGCCGCGCCCGTCATCGGCAATCTCGAAGACCACGTTGCCGCCGCGGTGACCGGCCGAGAGCCGAAGGGTTCCGTGGGGGTTCTTCCCGGCAAGCGCCCGGTCCTCGGGGGTCTCCAGGCCGTGATCGAGCGAGTTGCGGACCATGTGGACGAGGAACTCGTTGATGTTGTCCACGAGCGTCCGGTCGATCTCGGTCTCCTCGCCCGCGGTTTCCAGCCGCACCTGCTTGCCGTTCTTTCGCGTCACGTCCCGGACCAGGCGCGTCATCTTCTGGAAGGAGGCCTTCAACGGGACCATCCTCATCGCCATCGTCAGCGTCTGGAGCTCCCGGACCACCTTGCCCGTGTGGCCGACCTTGCTGGCGAGTTCCCGGTGCGTTCCGGCGCCGATCGTCTCGTCCTGGTCCAGCATCGACTGGGCGATGACCAGCTCCCCGACGAGATTCAGGAGGCGATCCAGGCGGTCCGTGCGGACCTTCACCGTCGTCTCGACGCCCTCGCCCCCGCTCGCGCCGCCGCGCGCCTTCTGCTGTTCCCGAAGCGCCTGCGCGACGTCGGTGACCGAGGCGATATTGGCGCGGACCAGGGCCACCCCCAGGGGCTCCGCGCCCTGCGACTCGACGACGGCGTCGATCTCGTCCGGCTCGGCCTTGCCTTCCGCCACGAGGATCTCGCCCAGCTTGCGGACCGCGGCGCCGTCCGGGACCGAGGGCTCCGGTGCCACGAGAGCATCGGCGTTGGTCAGGCGCGCCATCTGCTCATCGAACGCGCCGGGCCGCGGGATGACCCCGCCGTTCGCGCCGCCCAGGGCGTCCTCGATGCCCTGCACGATCTCCTTGCAGACGTCCACGGACTTGAGCGAGAGGTCGGCGTAGACGGCGCCGTAGCGGATCTCGCCCTCGCGGATCCGGGAGAGCAGGGACTCGGAGTGATGGGCCAGCTCCGAGAGCATCTTGAAGCCGAGGAACGCGGCCATGCCCTTGAGGGTATGGAACGCGCGGAAGATCGTGTTGATCGCCTCGGAATCGTCCGGGTTCGTCTCCAGGGCCAGCATCGCGCCTTCGGCGTAATGGATGTTGTCGCGGCTCTCCGAGATGAAGTCGGCCATCATGCTCATGTCCAGGTCGACCGG
>CAZJQD010000004.1:0-25423 GCA_964548165.1 uncultured bacterium | reverse complement strand
TCCATGTCGAGGATGCGCTGGGCGGTCTCGACGAGCCGGCGGACGCCCACGAGAACCTCCTGCGGCTCCGGCGCCTTCCCGGAGAGGAGCTCGTTGAGCTCCAAGGCGGCGCGGCCCACGAGGTCGAGAACGATCTCGGGATGGGCGCGAGCCTCGATCACGTGCTGGCAGGCCGCCAGGAGCGCCTCCTGGCTCGCGCGGTCATCCACCTCCGCCTGCACCAGCCGGGAGGCGACGGCGTCGAGCGTGGCGCGCGGGACGCTCATCGGCTACCTCGACGACAGGATCGGCGTGGACTTCTTCCAGCGCGCGATCTTCGCATCCAGGGCCTTCACGGTGTCGATGACGAGCCTCACGTCCCGGAACGGCTTCGTGAAGTAGTCCACGGCCCCCCCGCCAAGGCAGGAGACCACGTTGTCCATCGACGAGTAACCCGTGATCATCACGATGTTGACCAGCGGGTTGTACTGCTTCAGCTCGCCGATGAGGTCCTTGCCGTCGATGTCGGGGAGCCGGATGTCGCAGAGCGCGATGTTGAAGAGGTGCGCGCGCATCAGCTCGACCCCCCGTCGTCCCGCGTGCGCCTTCTGGACCGGGAATCCCTCCGACCGGAGGAAGCGCTCCAGGAGCTCGGCTACCTCCACCTCGTCGTCGATGATGAGCACGGGTTCCATGGCTACTCCTCCCACGACGCGGTTTCGTGCCGTGACTTGGGCAGGCGAACGGTGAAGACGGACACCCCGTCGGGACGACCGGCGTCCCGGCGCTCATACTGGATGTCGCCCTCCATGTCCGCGACGAGCTGGTGGACGATGAAGAGGCCGAGCCCGCGGCCGGGGCGATCCTTCTTCGTCGTCGCGAACGGATCGAACATGTGCGCGACCTTCTCCGCCGGGATGCCGGGCCCGTTGTCCTCCACCTTGATGAGCACGTCTTCGCCGGAGGCGATCCGCAGAGTGACCACCCCGTCCGATCGCCCCTGCACCGCTTCCAGCGCGTTCGAGAGGAGATTCCCGATGACCTGCATGACCGTCTCCTCGTTCCCGAGCATCAGGACGGGGCGGGGCGAGAGATCGCGCACGAACTTCACGCCGACTGGCAGGAGGTGCTGACAGCGGGTCACGATCTCGGGCACGAGGAGGAGCACGTCGAAGGCGCGGGGTCTCTCGGCGCGCTTGATGTTGAAGAGCGTGGCCCGGCGCACGATCTCGCCGATCCGCTCGCTCCCCTTCGCGATCCCGTCGATACTCTTGACGACGTCGGCAAAGGTCACGCCCGATTCCTTCTCCAGGACGGCAAAGGCGTCGGTCTTCGCCAGGACGGGCAGGAGGATGCCCTTGAGAAACTGCGCGTTCCCGCTGATGAACGTGTTGGGATTGTTGATCTCGTGCATGATCCCCGCCGCCAGGGCGCCAAGGGAATGCAGCCATTGGGCGCTCTCCATCTGCCTCCGCCGCGCTTCCAGTTCTGCCTGCATCGCGCGCTTCGACGCGATCCTCTTGAGGACGAGGTGGATCTCGTTGAGGCTGTAGGGCTTCTTGATGAAGTCGTAGGCGTCGTAGCGCGCGGCCTCGATGGCCGTGTCCACGTCGCCGAACGCGGTCACCAGGACCACCTCGATCCCCGGGTTGCGCTCCTTCACCACCTTGAGCATCCCGATCCCGTCCAGGTGAGGCATGCGGATATCCGAGATGATCACGTCGACGGGGCGCGCCTCGATCTGGCGCAGGGCGGCACTGCCATTGGGCGCGTCGAGCACCTGGTAGCCGCGATCCACGAGGAAGCTGACAAGCGATGTCCGGACCGGATCCTCGTCCTCGACGACCAGCACCGTGAGGGGCGGAAGCGCGGCCCGCAACGATCCAAACTGGCGCGAGGATGCTGGAGAGGAGGTCTCGCGGATCCCCTGCGGGAGATCCGCGCCCGGGACCCTCACCCCGTCGGGGGCGATGAACGATTCGGTGGGCACGCTGGATCGAGGAAAGCAATCCGCGTGCCCATCGGGATACCCCCTGGCGGACTTGGAATCGCATGCGTTAGTGACTTATCGATGTTCGACCGGCTGGGATCAGCAGACTGGATTCGACACGGTGCTGGTTTCAGCGCTCCGGGGATTACGTCGCCGCGGCCTGTCCCATCTGCTCGAGCCGGTACCGCAGGGCGCCGTAGCCGATATTGAGGAGCTTGGCGGCGCGACGAAGGTCGCCGCCGGCCACCGCGAGAGCCTTCCGGATCGTCTCGCGCTCGAGCCGCTTGAGATCGAGATCGTCGGGATTCGTCGAGAATGGGTCCGCGGCCGCGGCCCCGCCGGATGCGCGCTCCGAGGTCTGCGCCGGGCGGCGACTTGCCAGCGAGGGGAAATGCTCCGGCTGTAGCGAGGTACCGTCCGCCAGGATGACGGCAGTCTCGACGAGGTTCTTGAGCTCACGCACGTTCCCCGGAAAGTCGTGGCCGGCCAACAGGGACTCGGCCGTCGCGGACAACGCCCTCACCCCTTTTCTCTGCTCGCCCGAGGCCAGCGCCAGGAAGTGACGAGCCAGTGTCGGCACATCCTCCCGCCGGTCGCGAAGAGGAGGCAGGCGAACCTCCAGGCCGCTCAGCCGGTAATAGAGATCCCGCCGGAAGGCCCCGGACTCCACCAGGGCCCCCAGGTCCCGGTTCGTCGCCGAGACGAGGCGAAAGTCCACGGGGATCGTCTTCTGCCCCCCGATCCGCCGAACCACCTTGTCATCGAGCACCCTCAGCAGTCGCCCCTGGAGTTCCAGCGGCATGTCGCCGATCTCGTCGAGGAAGAGCGTGCCGCCATCGGCCAACTCGCAGACGCCCTTCTGCATCCGATCGGCCCCCGTGAACGCCCCTCGCTCGTGCCCGAAGAGCTCGTTCTCGATGAGGCTTGGCGTGAAGCCGGAACAGTTCACCGAGACCAGGGGGCCGGTCGCCCTCGCGGACTGGGCGTGCACGAGCCGTGCGGCCAATTCCTTGCCGGTCCCGCTCTCGCCCGTCACCAGGACCGCCGCCGCCGGCGACGCCGCAGCGCGCGCGATGAGATCCCGGGCCGCGGCCAGCGCCCGGGAGTCGCCCACGAGAGTGGGCCCGCCATGCCTCTGGCGCGACTCGGCATCGGCTCGGAGGAGCCGCGCGCGGTATCCCTCGTTCGCGCGCTCCAGGGCGGCGAGCCTCCAGACCCGCTCCAGGGTGACCGAGAGTTCCTTGAGGTCGATGGGCTTCACGAGAAAGTCGGCGGCGCCGGCGCGCAGGGCAGCCACGGCATTCTCGGGCGTCGCATAACCCGTGATCATGATGACGGCCGTGTCCGGCGACATCTCCTTGATCTGGCGCAGGAGGTCGAGCCCACTGCCGCCGGGCATCCGGATGTCGGAGATGACGACGTCGATGCTCTCCGTCCTGAACGCGGCAAGCCCCTGCGCCGGATCAGACGCGTAGAAGACGGAGGCGCCACGATCCTCCAGGTAATGGCCCAGGCTCTCGGCGACTGCCGACTCGTCATCGATGATCAGGTAGGTCCGGCGGGGAGCCATCAATCGAGACCGGTTCTGCCGATGGAGTCGTCCGCAGACCCTGCCGGCGCGGGGGAGCGGGTCGCGCGCCACAGCGGCAGCTCCACGTGGAAGATCGCGCCTCCGCCCGGCGCGTTCTCGACGCGGATCGTTCCGCCGTGCTGGTGAACGATCTCGTAACAGATGGAGAGCCCGAGCCCGGTTCCGCGTTCCTTGCCCTTGGTGGTGAAGAACGGCTCGAAGATCCGGTTGCGATCCTCTTCGCTGATGCCCAGCCCGTCGTCGGCGACGGTCACCTCGGCCAGGTCTCCCAGGGCGCGCAGGCGGACGCGGATCGTTCCCCCTCCGCCCTTGGCCGCCTGGCGCTCCTGGATCGAATCCCGGGCATTGACGATGAGGTTGATGAAGACCTGCTGGAGCCGGCTCTCCTGGCAGAGAACTGTCATGTCCTCCTCCGGGAAGTCCTCCTCCAGCTCGATGCCGTGGGAGTGGAACTGGGCGGCCAGGAACGTTCCCGGGTAGGAGAGCACCCTGCGAAGCGAGACGGGCGCGCGAACGCCGGGATCGTCCTGGCGCGCGAAGATCCTCATGTTCCGGATGATCTCCGCCATGCGATCAACTTGCTGGACCGCGCCCAGGAGGTTCTGCTTCACCCGCTCCTGCGACGTCGGGATATCCTCCTCGATATTGAGCAGTAGCCCCTGGCAGTAGTTCTTGATCGCGTTGAGTGGCTGGTTCATCTCGTGAGCGGTCGCGGCGGCCATGCGCCCGAGGGCGGCGAGCTTCTCGGTCTGGAGCACCATCTTCTGCGCGCGGTGGCGCTCGGAGATGTCCCGGATGATGGCCAGGATGTGCCTCTCGCCGTCAAGCTCGATGCCCGTCGCGCTCACCTCGACGGGAAAATCCGAGCCATCGGCGCGACCGTGGACGGTCTCGTAGAGAAATCCGTCCTGGAGAGAATGATCGCTGATCCACTCGGGTTGGAGCGGATGCCCGCGACGCAGGTCCGAGGCGCTCATCCCCAGGAGCTCCTCGCGGGAACGGCCGTAGGCCTCGATCGCGGCGTGGTTGACCTCCACGATCCGGCCATCACGTCGCCGAAGCAGAATAACGATGTCGCGCGCCATCGCCGTGAGCCTCTCGTAGCGGCGCAGGTGATCCTCGGCTCGCCGGCGATCGGTCACGTCCAGCGTCTGCACGAGGAAGGCCCCGATCCCGGGCGCTTCTCCCTCGGGAGAACGCTCGGGAAGGCGCGCCTGGCCGAGCGGCATGCTCTCGAGGACCGTGACGATGATCTCCAGGTGCGCCGTCCCGCGGCGCACCGTGCGGTATCGCTCGGCCCTCGCCGCAAAATCGACCGCGACCTCGAATCCCGCGCTCTCCCCACGCTTCAATTGCTCGAGCACCGCGGGCGGCACCAGCGGGTCCTCCAGGAAATTGTGGACGCTCGCGTCGCGGAATCCCGCCACGCCGTAGAGCTCGTTCGCGGCCCTGTTGGCGTGCGCGAGCCGGCCATCGCGCGCGAAGAGCTGGATGGCGATGGGGGAACGGTCGACCATCTGCCGAAACACCTCCTCGCTGGCCTGGAGGCGGGCGTGGGCGTCCGTCGACTCCGTCTCGTCAAAGACGGCGCCCATCTGGCCGGCGAACTCGCCGTAGACGTTGGTGAAGACCGAGACATGCTCGCGCACGCTCCGCCACGAACCGTCCGCGCGGCGCAGGCGGTACGAGCACTCGACGCTGCGTCGTTGTGCCAGGCCTGTGCGGCGAACGTCGGAGACCTGGATCCGATCCTCGGGATGAATGAGCGCGAGGAAGTCGCGTGAATCCGGGGTGGTTCCCAGGCCGAGGAACTCCTGGGCCGTGCTGTTGAGGTAGTTCAGGACGCCCAGGCGATCACTTCTCCAGACCAGGACCGGGAAATGCTCGAGAAGGCCGAGCTGGAACTGGAGATAGCGGCTCATGCCGGCCTCCGCTCGACGTCGCGCAATGGCCATGCCGACGGACGAGGCGACACTCTCCAACCGCTGAACGAACGCCGCGGTGAACCGATCGGGCCTCTGGTCGGCGAGTTGCATGAGGCCCAGCGTCTCGGCGCCGACTTTCATGGGCACCAGGGCCAGGCTCTCGAAGCCCTGGCGCGCACAGTGATCGCGATCGAACCAGCTATGCCCCTCGCTCTGGAGGTCCCCGTCCACCGAGGAGAGCCGATTGACCCAGAAGCTCCCGGAGGGAGTGAAGAACGGCGATGGGGAACGACCGTGACCTTTCACAACCATGCCACATACGCAAGCCAGGCAGGCATCTCCCGCCGGATCACGCATCACGGTTCCGGACTCCTCGAAGCGGCAGAGCGGGCCGTCCTCCCGGAAGCAAAGGTTGTCCAGGCCCTCCGCCGCCGCCAAGGGATAATCCTCGCCCTGGTGGAGGCGCAAAGCGACGGCAGGAAAATCGAGCGTCTCGCGGAGGATGCTGACGACGGCCGGGAGGGAGGTCTCCCACTCGCCGGGCGCGTTCAACATCTCCAGCACCTTGATGTTCAGGCCTCGGAACTTCTCTTCCCTCACCAGCTCGCTGATGTCTCGAACGAAGCCGACGAACTGCCTGGTCGCGGGATCGAACGTGGTGCTGACCTCCACCTCGATAGGGGCGCCATCCCGGTCGCGGTGCCGGCTCCGAAAACGATCGTGACCATCGCGCATGATCTTCTCGATATGCCGACGGACTTCCTCGGGATCCTCCACGATCTCGAAATCGGAGATTCGTCGCGCCAGCACCTCCTCGCGCGACATCCTCACCATCCGGCAATACACCTCGTTGACATCGAGGATGCGCCCCTCCATGTCCGTGGCCAGGAATCCATCCGTGGTCGTGGCCAGGATCTCGAAGTAGGACCGCGCGCCGTGCGATAGGATCGCATCCGGCAACGCGGACGCCGGCTTCGAAGCGCCGGCCCGCCCCTTCGCGGCAGGCTCAGGATCGGGATCGGGCCGCACGACGGTGACGACCAGGGGATCA
The DNA here is from genome assembly GCA_964548165.1 of uncultured bacterium. Lineage (GTDB taxonomy): Bacteria > UBA8481 > UBA8481 > UBA8481 > UBA8481 > CAZJQD01. The sequence goes on along the minus strand of CAZJQD010000004.1, from coordinate 18,887 downwards.
CCTCCGAATGCGACCAGGTTGGAGACGCACTCGACCGGCACGCGTTCTCCTCGGCTGGTCTTAAACTGGAACCGTGCACGCTGGACATGACGGGTAGCCAGCTTCTCCATCTGCACCGCATACGTGGAGGCGCCCACCTCGTCGACCAGCAGGCTCGCGCAGGTCATGGTGAGCAACTGGTTACGGGCGTAGCCGAGCTTCTCGCATATCGCCCGATTGACGAATCGAAAGTGGCCGGACATGTCATGAAGGAGAATGCCGTCCTCCATGGCGTCGAGAAGGTCCAGCCAGGATAGGGGCTTGAGGCTTTGGGCGGCGATGGAAGGGCCAGGATTCGGAGCCTCAACGGGGGCACTCCCCGGCAATGGCGTGGAAATCGGTGGGTTCACCACGTATTCCCGGGGAGATGCTGATTCCAGCAGGCCATCCATCCGATTGTACGCCCCCCGCACGGCATTGTGAACCTCGTCATGGGATTAGAAATGGCTCACACGCCCACGAATCCCATCCTTCATCACCGACCCCACCATCGCGAGCACGCCTGAACCGGGAGCCGCTTCCCCGTATTCGTCGGGCTTCCTGAAAGCAGCCGGTGTCGTCTCGGCGAGACGGAGAGGACCGATGCACGCCGGACCGAGACTACACCGTGTCCATTATTCCGGACATTTGTCCATTTTTTGGACATATACCGATCTGCATGAATTTGATATTTCAGGAGTTACGTCTGGCATGGTCCTTGTATTGCAGAAGAGCATGATTCGTGACACGCTCGAAATGGTTCCCGTCGCTATCGTGCTCGCCGTGGTCCTGAGCTTCGGCGTGCGCCCGGCGCACCGGCCCTCCACCGTCCTTCCGTCCGGCACGGTCTCGGCGACGCGAGCGGTAGAGTCCCTCGCCTCCTCGCTCATCTTCTCACCCACGCCATCGAGCGACACGGACTCCGTCGCGACGCCGCACAGCGGGGATGGCGGCGCGGCCGTGGAACAGGATTTGACCGCCATCGACAATGTGACCGCCGTCTCCAGGACGTTTCTGCCTCGCCGCTCAATGGCGTCCGACGTCCCCTACTATACCGCGGCCGACCTCCCGCCATCGCCCGCTCCGGCGAGGGTCTCCTCGCCCGGATCAACAACGAGCCCCACGGCGACGCCGGTCGGGGTCGGGGCCGACGTCTCCTCATCGCGCGGCCCAGCTTCGAAGCTCGGCCTCAACACCTGCCGCCTGGAGGACCTCGTCCGGGTCCCGGGCATAGGCCGTAGCCGGGCGCAACTGATCCTCGATCAGCGTCCCCCGGCGGGATACACCTCGTGGACACAGGTAGACGCTCTCCCGGGATTCGGCCCGGGAACCCTCGGCACACTGATGCAGCATGCCGTTCTCGACGCGCCACCGACCCAGGACGACAGGAGGAACCCATGAATATCGTGATCATCGACGGCATCATCAACTCGCTGATCGGCAAGGTCGCCGACGCCCGCCGATCCCGGGCGCGCTTCACCGTGGCCACCCATGCGGGCGACGAGGTGGGCGTCGAAGTCCGAGGCCCCGGCGCCGAGAAGCTCTGGGCAGAGTGGGAACCCGGCGACGGCGTCCACGTCCGCGGCCGGTTGACGGCCAGCGGCTTCGTCGCCGCGGACTTCATCCGCCGGCGCCAGGCCGGCGAAGGCGCTAACCCAGCCGCGCTCGGCGCCCACGCCACGCTCTCACCTATCCAGATCTCCCTCGGCCTCGTCCCCTCGCGAGGGCCTCACTTCGCCCACGCTCCCTCCTGACCCGCTCGTCGTTCCCCTCGTTTCGCCTGGCGTCGCGGCGTGGTATCATCACGGGGCGCGAGCGTGGCGGAACGGCAGACGCGCCAGACTTAGGATCTGGTCCCGAAAGGGGTGGGGGTTCAAGTCCCTCCGCTCGCACGTTGACTCTCCATCATTGCCACCCGGCGCCGCGGCGCTGATACTCCCCGCCTATGGTACACTCCGCCTCGGAATACAACATGACCACCCTCTGGTCCCCGCGACTGAAGGGGCGACCCCTGCGCGTCGTCATCGGCATCCTGATGACACATCCGATCACGTGGTTCACGGAACTCGCCATGGCCGCGTTCGTCATCGTCCTCTCGCTCCTCGCGTGCCTGGGAAACCTCGGCTGGGCGGCCCTTCCCGTCATCGCCGTCGCCGCTCTCTTCGCCGCGGGCTTCCCCGCCTTCTACGTCTTCTGCCTCTGGCTCCTCGACATCTATGAGCGTGAGCCCAAGCGGATCATGGTCTCGCTCTTTCTCTGGGGCGCGGCCTCCGCCTTTCTCTCGCTCGTGGGAAACACGATCTTCGGCGTTCTCGCCAGCCTCCTGCCCCAGGGCCTCGGCCACCTCCTGACCTCCGTCGTCGGCGCGCCCGTCATCGAGGAGATCTTCAAGGGAGTCGGGCTCGTCCTCATCGCCGGCCACCACGAGATGGAGGACACCTACGACGGGATCCTCTACGGCTTCGCCACCGGCATGGGCTTCGCCGCCGTCGAGAACTTCCTCTACTTCACCGTCAACGTGACCCCCGGCACCGAGGATGTCTCGCTCGGCCTCTGGCTCTACTTCATCCTCTACCGGTCCGTGATCTGCGCGCTCGGGCACGGTTCATTCACCGCGACGACCGGAGCGCTGATCGGATTCCTGAAGAACCGCTTCCCCGCCAGCCCCTGGGTCCTTGCTTCCGCGCTCGTCTCCGTCCTCGGCGCCATCGCCCTGCACGGTGCCTTCAACCTCACGGCCGCTTTCCAGGGCATCGTCTCGCTGGAACTCTTCGACGAGGAACTGGTGCCCGTCTTCCACGGCCCCTTCATCCTTGCGCTCGCCGGCTTCTGGCTCTTCATCGCCATCCCCCTGGCCCTCTGGGAGACCCGGCGCCGCCTCGCCCGCCAGGCCGCGCGTCAGTTGGCGGTGTCGCGGTCCCTGTAGACGTTGGCGCCGATCGAGGCGAGCTTCTTCTCGAAGGCTTCGTAGCCGCGGTCGATGTGGTACACGCGGCGGACCACGGTGCGGCCTCGCGCCACGAGTCCCGCCAGGATGATCGCCGCGGAGGCCCTGAGATCCGAGGCCATGACCTCGGCGCCGGTCAGGTACGGCACGCCGAAGACGTGAGCCGCTCCTGACTCGACGCGGATGTTCGCACCCATGCGCTGGAGCTCGGAAACGTGCATGAACCGGTTCTCGAAGATGGTCTCGTGGTAGACCGATTCGCCCTCGGTGATGCAGGAAAGCGCCATCAACTGGGCCTGCAGGTCCGTCGGGAAGCCGGGAAAGACCTCGGTCCTGACCGTCACGGGCGTCAGCTTGCCGCCCGGCGCCACGCGGATCGTCTCCTCGGCGTCGTTGACCTCGAGATTCACGCCGTGCTCGACCATCTTGTCGAGAAAGGACTGGAGATACTTGGCCGGCATCGGGCCGACCGTCACGTCGCCGTTGGTGATCGCGCCGGCTACAAGGAACGTCCCCGCCTCGATCCGGTCCGGCATGATCGGGTACGTGCAGGCGTTCAGCTCGTCCTTGCCCACGATCTCGATCGTCGGTGAGCCGGCGCCTCGGACTTCGCCGCCCATCGCGTTGATGAAGTCAGCCAGGTCGACGATCTCGGGCTCACACGCGCAGTTCTCGAGCACCGTCGTGCCGTCCGCCAGGGCCGCGGCCATCATGAGGTTCTCCGTGGCTCCGACCGAGGCGAAATGCATGCGGTGATGAGCGCCCTTCAGACGCGCGCATTCAGCCACCACGTAACCCTCTTCCAGGGTGATCTCCGCCCCCATCGCCTCCAGCCCCTTCAGGTGGATGTCGATCGGGCGCGTGCCGATGGCACAGCCACCGGGCAGGGAGACGCGCGCCTTCCCCAGCGTGGCGAGAATGGGACCCAGGACAAGAATCGAGGCGCGCATTGTTCTCACGAGCTCGTAGTGAGCCTCGAAACGGTCGACGGTCCGCGTCGAGATCGTCGCGACGCCGTGGCCGTCGACGACGGCCTTGGCCCCGAGCGTTCTCAGGACCGCGATCATGGCCGTGATATCCCGGATCTGCGGCACGTTCTCCAGCCGGACCCGGCCGCGCGCGAGAATTGTGGCCGCCAGGATGGGGAGGGCCGAGTTCTTCGACCCCGCCACCGGCAGGAAACCCTTGAGTCTACGTCCCCCCGTCACGACGATCCTGTCCACTAGACGCTCCCGATCATGAAACGGATGCGGCCCGCCAGGTCCCGCCGGAACTCGAACCTCCCGGGAAACCGCGCCGCGAATGCTGGTTCCTGCGCCTCTCCGATCTCGAAGAAGGCAGGCGTCCGGCCATCGCTCATCCTTTCGGCCTTTTCGACCGCCCGCTCAATGACCTCGGTGCCAGTTTTTCCGCCGCGCAGAGCGCCGGCCGGCTCCCACTCCGCCACATCCGCGGGCAGGGCCTCGTCGTCACCCACGTAGGGCAGGTTGGCCACCACGAGATCCCACTCCCAGGCGCCCTCGGGCCAGAGGTCGGCCTCGACGAAGCGAATCCGCTCCCTGACGCCGTGCCGCCCCGCGTTCCGCTCCGCGATCGCCAGCGCCGAGACCGACCGATCCGTGGCCGTCACCGTCCACGCCGGCCGTTCCACCGCCAACGCGACAGCCAGCGCCCCGCTCCCCGTGCCGACATCGAGGACGCGGCACGCGCGATCGGAGGGACACGCGGCCAGCACGAGATCGACAAGCTGCTCCGTCTCGGGCCTCGGGATCAAGACGTCGGCCGTGACCGCAACATCAAGACCGCGAAAGCTCGCTTCGCCGACGACATACGCGAGGGGCTCTCCCCGCGATCGCCGGGCGATATGCGACCGGAAGACGGCCGCCACGCGCGGCGTCAGATCCGGCTGGTGGATAAAAAGCGGATCCCGGGCCGCCGCCACCGCGGCTGACTCCAGGAGCCAGCGGGACTCGCGCATCGCCAGCGCGGGATCATCAACGACGCTCGCCAGCTGACGCTGTCCCCAGCGAAGAGCCTCCGGGGCCGTGGCAAAGGGCGGCGATGACGCCGATGCGGTTCGGACCGCCACGGTCTATAGGCCCCGTCGCCTGGGCGTCAAAAGGGACCCGACCGCGATGAATCCGCCTCCAGCCGCATCCGTTCATCCGCCAGCGTCAAGGGATCGATCACGGGGTCGAGATTGCCCTCGACGACCTCGGCGAGCGCATAAAGCGTCAGGCCGATCCGGTGGTCGGTCACGCGGCCCTGGGGGAAGTTGTAGGTGCGAATCCGCTGGGACCGATCGCCCGAGCCCACCATCGATCGTCGGGCCGCATCGCGGTCCATCCTCTGCTTGTCTTCTTCGAGTTCCTGGAGGCGCGCGCGCAGGACGCGCAGGGCCTTGTTCTTGTTCTTCAACTGGGACTTCTCGTCCTGGCAGCTCACGACAAGCCCGGTCGGGACGTGCGTGATGCGCACGGCCGAATCCGTCGTGTTCACGCTCTGCCCGCCCGGTCCCTGCGACCGAAAGACGTCGACCCTGAGGTCGTTCATGTTCAGGGCGACCTCGACCTCGTCCGGCTCCGGCAGAACCGCCACCGTCGCTGCCGACGTGTGTATGCGCCCCTGGGCCTCGGTCTCGGGCACACGCTGGACCCGGTGCACGCCACCCTCATACTTCATCCGCGAGAAGACTCGATCCCCCTCGATGGAGAAGACGATCTCCTTGTAGCCCCCGAGGTCGGACTTGTTGCTGGAGAGGATGTCGACGCGATACCCGCGGCGCTCCGCGTACTTCAGGTACATCTTGGAAAGGACGCCCGCGAAGAGCGCGGCCTCGTCGCCGCCCGTGCCCGCCCGGATCTCGACGATCACGTTGCGCGCATCCCGGGGATCGACCGGCAGGAGGCGTCGCTTGAACTCGTCCTCGACGGCGGTCAGGCGATCCTCGAGCTCCTTCTGGTTCTCCTGGGCCATGCGGCGCAGCTCGGGATCGAGATCGCCCTGCGCGAAGAGCTCGGAGAGCCCCTTGAGCTCGGAGTGCACGGTCATGTAGGCGCGGGCGGCGGCCAGCACAGGCTCCATGGCCGAGCGCTCCTGGGCCAGGGTCCGGAGCCGGCCGGCGTCCCCCGCGTCGGACGCATCCGCCAGGAGACTCTCCACCTCCGAGAACCGCCGTTCTACCTCGGCGGCTCGATCGGCCAGCGATGACGCGGACACGGCGGGATTCAGCGCCGGGTGGGGACGAGCTTAGCGGCGGTGGGGATCGGCGTACTTGCGGCGGAACCGCTCGACGCGGCCCGCGGTGTCCACGAGCTTCTGCTGGCCGGTGTAGTACGGGTGGCAGGCCGAGCAGATATCAACGTGCAGTTCGCGACGCGTCGAACGCGTCGTGAACGTGTTGCCGCAAGCGCACTTGATCACGCACTCGTCGTATTCGGGGTGAATCGCTGTCTTCATGGTCCGTCCTCGGGGCTCCCGTTTCCGGGAAATCTACAACCGGCGGATTCTAAGCCCTCCCGGCCCCCGGGGCAATAGGTCTCCACTTTCCTTGTTCCCCGGTGAAATCATGACCGCCGAGACGACACGACGCCAGGAAAGGCCAAGGAGAAGAGCGAAAAGGCGGGCCTGACTTCCCCCTCAGCTCCTCTGGAGGAACTTCAGCGGGTCGATGCGCTCGCCGCGGCGGATCACCTCGAAATGGATGTGCGGGCCGGTCGAGTGCCCCGTGGATCCTACCTTGGCGATGGGGTCCCCGGCCCGGACCCGGGCGCCGACGCGGACCAGGTTCTTCGAGTTGTGAGCGTACCGCGTCACGACCCCGTTCTCGTGCTGGATGTCCACGGCATACCCGTAGCCGCCACGAGGGCCGCTGAATATCACCGTACCGGCCCGGAAAGCGCGGATGGGCGTGCCGTGCGGAGCCGCGAGGTCGATCCCGCGGTGAAACCGGATCTTGCCCGTCAGGGGGTGACGCCGGTAGCCGAAGCGCGAGCTGAGCCGCCCGTCGGAGACGGGCCAGCTCCATCCCCTGCCGGAGGGCAGAGCGGCGCGCGCCGGGCGCCGCGGCCTGGCCGCCACCACGGGCGGCAGCTCCCGGGCCCCGGGCAGAAAGATGTCCTCCCCTGCCTTGATGTCGCCGGAGCGGCCGAGTTCGTTGAACTCCAGCACATCCTTCATCCCGATGCGATACCGCCGGGTGATGTCCCAGAGGGCTTCACCGCGGCTGATCTTGATCCGCACGCCATCGACGTTCGGAATTTCCAGTCTTTGCCCCGGATGCACCCTCTGGTTCGAGAGGCGGTTGTACGAGAGCAGGGTGCGGACGGCGATGCCGTTGCGCGCGGCAATCGACCTCAGCGAGTCTCCGCTCCGAACCGTGTACGGCGTCACCCGGAACCTCTGCTCCGGCGCCTCGGGCTCGGGTTCATCGTCGCCGATGTTCTCCGTCCACTTGGGCGCGACCTCCGGCTCGGCATCCTCGTCCGCGGCGTCACTCAGTGATAGCTCCTCCGCGCCACTGAAGGCCAGCCTGTTCAGATCGGAGAGCGTCAGGCCTTCGCCGCGCTCCATCGTGTAGGCGAACGCGGGTAGCGCGAGCCCGGCGTCGAGCTCGTCGTCCCCGTCGGGAATGCTGTAGGAGAAGGCCGCGCGCACTCCCCATGCGAGGAATCCCACGGTGAGCACCGCGAGCCACATCCCCCGCCTTCCTGGACGCGTGCGTAACCTCAGAGGAGCCTCGTTCCATCACGATTTGCTCAGACCTGCGGAGCTATGGGAGTTATCGGAAGGAATTACAGCCCTCTGAAGCAAAAAGGGATGGCAAGAAGCCACGGCGGGCTTCCCAGGGTCGACCGCGGGCCCTTTCCCGGCGATGTGACGCCGTCGGGAGGCCGCGGCTCAGACCGCGAAGGAGCTACCGCAGCCGCACGTCTTGGTGGCGTTGGGATTGCTGAAGACGAAGCCGCGCCCCGTGAGCCCATCCTGGTAGTCGAGCTCGGTGCCCACGATGAACATGTAGGACTTGGGGTCCACGAAGACTCGGATCCCCCCTTCGTCGAAGACCTTGTCCGCTTCCATGGGTCGTTCGGCCAGGCTCATCGAGTAGGAATAGCCCGAGCACCCGCCTCCCTTCACGGACACCCTGAGCCCGCTCGTCTCCTCCGGCATCTTCTCGGCCGCCAGCAACCTCTTGAGCTCGTTCGCGGCCTTCTCGGTCACCTTGATGGACATCGTCGTCTCTCCTTTTCCTTGTGTTTCGTAAGGTCGACCGATGGCCCTTTCCAGGCGGTTCTGGGCCGGAGGGCGACCTTATGAAACCACCACTAGATCCTGCCGGCCAATGCCGGGCGTCGTTCTTCCCTCGACGAGCTCCGATCATCGACTCCCTGGTCGTCACACCGCTGCGCCTCGCGTTGACGCGCCTCGCGTTGAAACGCCTCCCACTGAGGAGACAGCCGCCTCAGCCTGCCGATCTCGGAGACCAGCCGTCCGACCACGTAGTCGATCTCCTCCACCGTCGTCGACCGCCCCAACCCGAAGCGGATCGAGCCGTGAACGTCTTCGTCGGACAATCCGATCGCGCGGAGAACGTGAGAGGGCTCCAGCTTCGCGGAGGTGCAGGCGGAGCCGGTCGAGAGCGCGACATCGGTCAGGGCAATGAGCACGGCCTCCGCGTCGACGCCCAGGAAGGACATGTTGAGGTTTCCAGGGAGCCGATTCAGGGGATGCCCGTTCACGCGCGCGCACGGGATAGCGTCGAGCAGGGCGGCTTGCAGGCGGTCGCGCAGGCAGGCTACGCGCGCGGCCTCCTCGGGCATCGTCTCGGCCGCAAGGTTCAAGGCCGCAGCCATGCCCACGATGCCGGGGACATTGAGCGTCCCCGGTCTCAGGCCACGCTCGTGGCCGCCACCAAAGAGGATGGGAGCGAGCGGGACGCCCGTGCGCACGTAGAGACCGCCGACGCCCTTGGGACCGTGAAACTTGTGGGCCGAGAAGGTCATCAGGTCGACGCCGAGCGCATCGACGTTCACGGGGATGTGGCCGACTGCCTGGCTGGCATCGGACAGGAGCGGGACGGATCGAGCGCGGCAGGCGGAGGAGAGGACGGCGAGCTCGTGGATGGAGCCGATCTCGTTGTTGGCAAGAAGAACGCAGGCACAGAGCGTGCGCGGCGTCAACGCCGCGGCAACCTGCCCGGCCGAGACCATGCCGCAGGCATCGACGGGCAGGAGCTCCACGCGAAGGCCACGGCGAGAGAGGGCCTGGAGGGTGTCCAGGACTGCCCGGTGCTCGACCGCCGTCGCCACGATGTGGTTGCGATCCGGATGAGCATGAGCAAGTCCCAGGAGCGCGAGGTTGATGGACTCGGTGGCGCCCGAGGTGAACACCAGCTCGTCCGGCAGGGCGCCGAGACGGTCAGCGATGGCGGCGCGAGCATCGGTAACCGCCGCCTCCGCCTCCCATCCCCAGCGGTGCGTGCGCGACGCCGGGTTACCGAAGGTCTCCAGGAAGTACGGCTTCATCGCCTCGAATACTTCGGGGGCGACCGGCGTGGTCGCGTGGTGGTCGAGATAGACCACCCTCGTCATGTGACGGCTTCGGACTCGACCGGGGCCGCAGCGATCCGTGCCTGCGAGGAACGAGCGCGTGCTCCCCCGGGAGACGGCGCCTGCCAGCTCGACAGCTCCGCGAGCGTGATCCCCCCCAGGACGCGCTCCAAGGTCTCGTGCAGCTTCTTGACCGGGATCCGGACGGGACAGCACCCGACGTAATCGCAGTCCTTGTGGCGGCGCGAATTCTTCACGTGAATGCAGTCCGCGATCTCGAGCGGTCCCTCGATGGCCTCGACGATCTGCGAGAGCGTGAACTCGCGCGGCACGATGGAGAGCGCATAGCCGCCGCGCACGCCGCGGATCGACTTCACGATCTCGTTCTTGGCCAGGGTCTTGAGGATGCCGGCCGTGATCGGCAACGGCAGGCCGTACGACTCCGCGATATCGCGGGCGCTGAGCAGTTGCCCGCGCTTCACGCTCGCCAGGTGCACCAGGACAATCAGCGCGTAATCCAACTTCTTCGATATGCGGAGCATGGTCAGAATATAGATGATTTTAGTACTGATTACAAGCGGGAAAAAGGACTGCAACGCTCCGATATAGGGAACGTATCTCTTCTATTTTGTGAGTCTCAGCCCTGGCTGCCCAGCCATCGTTCCGCCTCGATGGCGGCCATGCATCCCATCCCAGCCGCCGTCACCGCCTGTCGATACTCGTGGTCCCGCACATCGCCGGCTGCGTACACGCCGGGAATCGCCGTCGCGGTGCGGCCGCGATCAGGCATCTGCAGGTAGCCGGCATCATCCAAGGGAAGCTGGCCGGCAAAGAGGGACGTGTTCGGCTGGTGGCCGATCGCGATGAAGAGCCCCCCAAAGGGCTCCGTCACGAGTTCGCCGGTGGACACGTTCTTGAGCCGAAGTCCCGACATCTTCTTGCCGTCACCGACCACCTCCTCGATCACCGTGTTCCAGAGCACCCGGATCTTGGGGTGAGCGAGCACGCGTTCCTGCATGATCCGCGAGGCGCGGAAGGCATCGCGACGATGGATGAGCGTGACGCGACGACCGAAATTCGTGAGGTAGAGCGCTTCCTCCATGGCCGTGTCACCGCCGCCGATCACGGCGATCTCCTCCCCGCGGAAGAAGAACCCGTCGCAGGTTGCGCAGGCCGAAACTCCCTTGCCCATGTATTCCCTCTCGCTGGGTATCCCCAGCCAGCGCGCCGACGCTCCCGTGGCGATGATCACAGCGCGTCCCCGGTACTCCTGGCCGCCGGCCCGCACCACCTTCGGGCTCGCCTTCAGGTCGACGCTCTCGACCGTCTCATCCCGAATTTCCGTGCCGAAGCGCGCCGCCTGCTTGCGAAAGAGCTCCATCAGCTCCGGGCCCTGGATCCCGTCGGGAAAGCCCGGGTAATTCTCGACCTCGGTCGTGATCGTCAGCTGTCCCCCGGGCTGCATGCCCGTGAAAAGCAGGGGCTTGAGGTTCGCGCGGGAAGCATACAGCGCGGCCGTGTAACCAGCAGGGCCGGAACCGATGATGATGATGGAGCGCGTGGTGGATGCGGTCGCTGCCTCGGGCCCGGACGCGGCCGCGGCCGCTGTCCCGGCGATCCCCAGTCTCGCGTCGAGCTCGCCTCGCGCGTCCATGGCGTGCATGCCGTCGCAGTCGCTGACATACTCCCCGTCCGCGAAGACCTGCGGAACCGTCATCCCGCCGCCCATCCGCTGCATCTCTTCTCGCGCGCCCGGCGTGACCTCGACGTCGATCTCGGAGTAGCTGACGCCCTTTCTCTCGAGGAGCGCCTTGGCGCGGTCGCAGTAGGGGCAGATCTTCTTCGTGTACATGACGATCGTCTTCATGCCGCGATCGTACCGCCAGAAATTGCGCTGTGCAAGAAGTCGGGACGACCCGGTTGTCCTCAAAGCGAATTCTCTCCGAGACGCAAAGCGCCAAGAATGGCCGGGCCAATGCATGGGCATGGTGAGGAAATTTTCCGGGCGCGCCCTCCGGATGAATGGAGCCTGGATGTCTGGCTTCTTCATTCTCAGGTTGGCTGTTGTTCTTCTTGGCGCCTTGGCGATTAATGAAACCTCGAGGTTACGGGCCGAGCCTAGACGAGCGAGGTGGAGGAGGCATAGAGGTCGAGGATGACCTTGAGCGCGGCGCGGCCATCCTCGCCGCTCGAGACGCTGGCGCGGCCGGACTCCGCGGCCGCCAGGAGCTCGTCGATGATCCACGGGTAATACTCGGGGCCATCATCCTCGGGAAGTGATCGCTCGCTGTACTCGGTGAAATTCTCGTAGCGCGGGCTGGGCCCAGTCTGGAAGAGCCGAAAGACGGCGTTCCCCAGCAGGATCCGCCCCTCGCTCCCCTGGATATCCAGTTCCACGTCGAAGTAGCGACGGCGACCTCCACACTCCAGGAACGCCACGGCCCCACTGGAAAGCGTGAGAACGGCGTACAGCGTGTCCTCCACGGGAAGCGTCGGATCGGCGCGCCTCGTCTCGCCCCGCGCCCCGATGATCTCCCCGCCGAGATAGCGCACCACGTCGAAGAGATGAGTGCCGTCGTGAAGCGCCGGTCCGCCACCCGAGACGGCGAGATGCGCGTGCCAGTCGCGGGGGGGCTCGCCGGTCAGCACGTGTCCCACGATCGTTCTCACATCCCCGATTGCTCCCTCGTCGATGAGCCGGCGCGCGAGGCGATGCTGGCGCGACCATCGTCGCTCGTGGTGGATCGCCAGGAGTGCGCCCTCGGCCCGGCAGGCCTCGATCATGGCCGTCGCCTGGTCTGTGGTCAGGGCCATGGGCTTCTCGCAGAGAATAACGCGCGCGCCGCTTCGCGCCGCCGCGATCGCGATCGCGGCGTGGGAATCCGTGTAGGTCGCAATCGAAACGAATTCCGGCCTCACGTCCCTGAGCATCTCGCGGTAATCGGCGTAGACGGCGCTGGCAGGGATCCCCCAGTCGACCGCGAACCGCGCGCGCCGATCCGGGCGCGCGTCGCACCCCGCCACGAGCCTCGTGCGGGAGTGGTGTGCCAGGAATCCGGCATGGGTGCAGGGATGGGATCGAAGCTTGTCCTTTTCCAGGAGCGACCCGACGCGCCCGCATCCGATGACGGCGCCGCGATAGAGGACTGGCACGGTCACCAGCGAAGAAAGGGGGGCAGGAGCGCGGGGTGCCACCACCTTAGGGCCGACCAGGCCAGGAGAAGAGGCATGGCGCCCAGGGCCAGGTAGGCGACCGCGCGGTTCGCGACGGTCTTGTGGATCTTCAGTTGTCCCAGGAAAAGGAGGACGAGGAGATAGACCCATGGAGATACCTCGACGATGGCGGCGGCCGCGCTCGAGAGCTCGCCGTGATCCACGAGGCGGATGACCGCGATCGGAAACGCCAGCATCCCGTAGGCAACGGCGACCGCCAGGGCATGCGCCAATTGCGTCGTCAGCAGGCGGGGCTTGCCGCCGAGCATCAGGGCGAAGAAGGAGGCGGAGGCCCCCCACGCGGACGCGATCGCCAGGGCCCAGGCATACCGTGTCGCCGTTGCCGCCATCGCGGGCGCCAGGAGCAGGGCGTCGCCCCGGCTCTGGACGAGCATCCGCATGCCGGACACCAACTCCATGGCCATCATCCAGGCGCATCCCAGGAGACACACGGCGAGCACGTCAAGAACGGGCTGGTGATTGGCAATGGTCGAGAACGCCCTCTGGGGGCGACTGATGCCTCGCGTCACAAGGTAGTGAACGCGGAAGAGGCGGCCGCTGAGCGCCATCAGCCGCCCAGGCGGACGTTGTCGATGAGGCGCGTCTCGCCGATCCGGACCGCGGCGGCCAGGAGCACGCCACCCCTGTCGATGGCGGTGGGCGCGATGAGCCGGAAAGGGGGCTTGTCCTCCGGAACCGGCGCCAGGTCCCGGACCCGCCTGAGCTCGACATACTCGGCCGCGAGACCGGCGGCCCGCAGGTGACGCCTCACGCGCGCCACGATCTCGGCGGCGCGAGCGCCTTCGCGCGCGGCAGCCTCCCCCTTGCGAAGCGCCTGGTAGAGCGCGGGCGCCTTCTCGCGCTCGGAGGAAGACAAGTACGCGTTCCGCGAGGAGACCGCGAGACCATCCGCCTCGCGCACTGTCTCCACGGCCTCGACGCTCACTCCCAGGGCCAGGTCCTCAACGAGCCGGCGGATGATGATGAGTTGCTGGGCGTCCTTCCATCCGAAGTAGGCGCGCGCGGGCTTCACCAGGCCCAGGAGGCGCGTCACGACGGTGGCGACCCCGTTGAAGTGCCCGGGCCGGGTGGCGCCGCACATCACCTCGCTGTAACCAGGAACTCGCACCTCGGAGACGAAGCCGGGAGGATAAATCACGGTCTCGCTCGGTGTGAACACGACGTCTACGCCCGCCTTCTCGCAGAGCGCAAGGTCCTTGTCGAGGGGGCGCGGATACCGCTCGAAATCCTCGGCGGGACCGAACTGGGTCGGGTTGACAAAGATCGAGACGACAACCGGATGGCCGGAGGCCTTCGCGGCCGCCACCAGGGCCGCGTGGCCTCGGTGCAGGGCGCCCATCGTCGGCACGAATGCACTGCCCTTGAAGGGGGCAAGTTCCCGCGAGCGCGTGGCTACCTTCACGGCGTGAAGACCATCACGGCGTGAAGACCTTCACCGCGCGCCGCCGAGCGGGGCATGATGGCGGCGCCGCATGATCTCGAAGAGGATCACGGCGGCCGCGACCGAGGCGTTGAGGCTGGCAAGCCGGCCACGCATCGGGATACGTACCCGCCCCGCGCATCGTTCCTTCACGGGGCGCGACACGCCCTTTCCTTCGGCGCCGATTACGATCGCCAGCGGCCCCGAGAGATCGCACGAGTAGAGGTCCGCGGCGCCTGGCTCCGGATCGGCGGCCAGCGCCCGCACTCCCTCGTCCCGGAGAATGACGAGCGCCTGGGCCAAATTGCCGACGCGGCAGACCGGGATGTGCTCGACCGCGCCAGAGGACGCCTTCGCCGTGGAGCGATCGAGCGGCGCGCTTCCGCGTTCCGGCATCAAGACCCCGTGGGCGCCCGTCAGCGCCGCGGTTCGGATCATGGCCCCGAGGTTCTGCGGATCCGTGACCCCGTCGGCCACGAGGATGAGCGGCGGCTCGCTGGCGTGCATGGCCCGCGCCAGGACGCTTGCCAGGCCCTCGTTCGCCAGCGGAGCGGCCAGCGCCACCACCCCCTGGTGCTCGGCCGTTCCGGCGATCTGGTCCAGCCTGCGGCGATCGAGCTCGCGGACGGGAATTCCCAGCTTCGACGCCGCATCCTGGATCTCGCGAAAAGTGGACCCCTTCAGGCCCGGCGCCAGGAGGATGCTGTCGATCCGACGCCGACCGGCCTCGATGACTTCCAGGACGGCGCGCCGCCCGAAGATCTTCTCTTCCGAGGCCACTAGAGACCGCGCGCCAGGGCCGCCTCCACCAGGCCCCGAAAGAGCGGGTGCGGCGCATTGGGCCGCGACCGGAACTCGGGGTGGAACTGGCAGGCGATGAAATAGGGATGCTGGGGATACTCGATGATCTCGACGAGGAGTCCGTCGGGCGAGAGGCCCGAGAAGATCAACCCGCCCTCCGCCAGGCGGTCACGATAGGCGTTGTTCACCTCGTACCGATGGCGATGCCGCTCGAGGATCTCGTCTCCCCCGCCGGACGCCGAGGACATCGTCGCCTGGTAGATCCGGTGCGCGAGGGTCTTCGGCCGCAGGCGACAACGATACGAGCCGAGTCGCATGGTGCCACCCTTGTCCTTCACGCCGCGCTGGGAAGCCATGATGTGAATGACCGGGTGCTCGGTCTCCGCGTCGAACTCCACGGAATGAGCCCCATCGAGCCCACAGGCGTGGCGCGCAAACTCGATGACCGCGCACTGCAACCCCAGGCAGATGCCAAGGAAGGGAACACTGTTCTCGCGCGCATGCCGGATCGCCGCGATCTTGCCCTCGATCCCCCGCTCCCCGAAGCCGCCCGGCACGATGATACCCGCGAGCGGGGCCAGGTCGGCGGTTCCCCGCTCGATCTCCTCGGCGTCAATCCACCGGAGATCGACGCCGGCATCCAGCGCCGCCCCGGCATGGATCACCGACTCGACGATGGACTTGTACGCGTCCTTGAGCTCGATGTACTTCCCGATGATCCCGACCGTCACGCGACGGGAAGGCTTCTCGACGTGGTTCACGAAGTCATCCCACTCGGCAATGCGCAGCTTGCCGGCGGCAACGGCGGGACCCGCCGGTTCCGGCAGGCCCAGGGCGCGGATCACGATCTCGTCGAGCCCGGCCTCGCGGACGACGGTCGGCACCCGGTAGATGGTCTTCACGTCCGGTAGCGAGATGACCTCCGCCGGGTCGACGTCCGCGAAGAGCGCGATCTTCTGCTTCACGTCGTCGTGCAGGGGAACCTCCGAGCGGCACAGAAGCACGTTCGGCTGGATGCCGATCTGGCGCAGGGCGGCGACCGAGTGCTGGGTCAGCTTCGTCTTCATCTCGCCGGTGGCCTCGTGCCACGGCACGAGCGTCAGGTGCAGGTAGCAGATCTGCCCGGGGCCCAGCTCCCGCTTCATCTGCCGGATGGCCTCCAGGAACGGGAGGGATTCGATATCGCCCACCGTTCCGCCGATCTCGACGAGGAGCACGTCGAACTCGCGCGCCAGGTTCACGATCCGCGACTTGATCTCGTCCGTGATGTGGGGAATGACCTGGACCGTCTTGCCTAGGTATTCGCCCGCGCGTTCCCGCCGGATCACCGTGTCGTAGACCTGGCCCGTGGTGAGATTATGCGCGCGAGAGAGATCGGTCAGGAGAAACCGCTCGTAGTGCCCGATATCGAGATCGGTCTCCGCTCCGTCCTCCGTGACGTAGACCTCGCCGTGCTGAAACGGGCTCATCGTGCCCGGGTCCACGTTGATATAGGGATCGAGCTTCATGATGGCCGTGGAATAGCCTCGGCACTTCAAGATGTTTCCCAGGGACGCGGACGTGATGCCCTTCCCCAGGGAGGACATGTTGCCGCCGGTCAGGCAGATGACGCGGGGCTTGGGGCCGTCGAAGAGCGGGCGCGATCGGTCAGCCATGATGCTGTTCTCCCTTGGCCACCATCGCCTGCCAGGCCCGCTCCGCCGCCACGAGATCCTCCGGAGTATCCACGCTCACACTGCTACCCTCCACTTCGATCAGCCTGATGACTCCGCCCGCCTGAAGGACGCGCAGTTGTTCCAGCTTCTCGATCATCTCCAGCGGCGAGGGCGGGAGCGCCGCGAACCGCATCAACGCCTCCCGCCGGTAACCGTACATCCCGATATGCTTGAGAAACACGAGGTGCTTGTGCATCCGCTCGACGTCGAGCTCACCGTCGGGCTGCTCGTAGTCCCGCGGGTACGGCACAAGCGAGCGGGAGAAGTAGAGCGCGTTATGCGCCATGTCCTCCACGACCTTCACGACGTTGGGGTCGAAGAGCTGGTCCGGATCCGTGATCTTCTGCGCGAGAGTCACGACGTCGACATCCTCGTGCTCCACCAGGACGTCCACGACTTCATCGATGCCGGCCGGATCGATGAAGGGTTCATCCCCCTGGATGTTGACGACGATCCCGACCTCCAGCGGCGCCACGACCTCGACGACGCGGTCCGTCCCGCTGGGAGCATCCGGGGACGTCATGACGACATCGGCGCCGAATCCCGCGGCGACATCGCGAATCCGGAGATCGTCCGTCGCGATGATCACGCGCTCGAGTCTCTTGGCGCGGCAGGACTGCTCCCAGACATGCTGTATGAGCGGCCTGCCACCAAGCCGCGCCAGGGGCTTGCCGGGAAAGCGGACCGATCCGTGGCGGGCGGGAATGACGCCGAGGGCATTCACGATCCCGCTCTCCCCGCGGCCAGGAGAGCCGAGGTCGAGCGTCCCGGAAGGAGCGTTACGCGGTGAACGCTCCCGCCCCACGACAGGACCTCCCTCTCCCCGACGATGGCGCCAGGCCCGTAGTCTCCGCCCTTCACCAGGACGTCCGGACGGATCTTCATGATGAGCTCGTAGGGCGTGTCCTCGTCGAAGATCACGACCTCGTCGACCCAGCGAATCGCCCCCAGGACCGCGGCGCGATCGGCCTGGAGATTGCGGGGTCGTCCCGGTCCCTTCAGGCGTCGCACGGAGGCGTCGGAATTCAATCCGACGATGAGCGCGTCGCCGAACGAGCGGGCCTCCTCGAGAAGCTTCACGTGGCCGGCATGCAGGATATCGAAACAGCCATTGGTGAAGACCAGCCGGCGTCCGTCCCTCCTGAGAGCATCGCGATCCATCGCCTCAGGTTCCCGACAAGGCCAGCTCGGCCAGGCGCGCATCGAGCTCGGCCGGCGTCACGACCGCCGTTCCCCTCTTCCCGACGACGATCCCCGCCGCCGCGTTCGCGACGCGAGCCGCGGTCTCGAGGCCGAGGCCTTTCCCCAGCACGAGAGCCAGGACGGCCACCACGGTATCTCCCGCCCCCGTGACGTCGTAAACCTCCCGGGCCACCGTCGGGATGCGCACGATATCGCGCCCGCGAAGAAGAGCCATCCCCGCCTCGCCGCGCGTGATGAGGAGCGCCGCGTGCCCAAGGCGCTCCTGGATGGACGTCCCGACCTCCAGGAGTTCCCCTTCGCCGCGGATACGACGCCCGGAGACGCGCTCGAGCTGGAGATGGTTGGGCGTCACGACCGTGGCCTCCCCGTAGCCAAAGAAGTGCACGACGTTGGGATCAACCACGATGGGCTTGTCGACTTCTCGGAAGGCGGCGATGGCCCGAGACAGGAGGGGCGCGGTCAGGACCCCCTTGTCGTAGTCCGAGATCACCAGGACGTCGTGGGTGAGCGCGGCCGCGGCGACATCACCGGCCAGGTCGGCGGCCAGGGATTCGGTGATCGCGCTCGTGATCTCCGAATCGATCCGCACGATCTGCTGGGTAAGAGCGGCCACGCGCTGCTTGTGCGTCGTCGGACGTCCCGCATCCACGCGCAGTCCGCCCAGGCCGATCCCCTCCGTGGCGGCCAGCGCCCGAAAGCGCTTGCCGGCGTCATCCTCGCCAATGACGGCAAACAACGATGGGGCGGCGCCCAGGGCGGCGATGTTGCGAGCTACGTTGCCGGCCCCCCCCAGCGTCTCGATCCGCGACTGCACCTCGAGCACCGGCACGGGCGCTTCCGGCGATATGCGCGAGACCCGGCCATAGACATACTCGTCGAGAATAACGTCTCCCAGGACGGCGACGCGAAGTCCTCCCAGCGAAAGCGTCACAGGGAGGACTCGACCATCTCGCAGAGGGAGTGGAGGACCATCATGTGGACTTCCTGGATCTCGTAGGTGA
>CAZJQD010000003.1:106719-118190 GCA_964548165.1 uncultured bacterium | reverse complement strand
GTCCTCGGTGATGCCGATGGACGTGGCGCGCGGAGTACGAGCGCGGCGTCGTCTTCCGGCTCGGCCGCATCGCCGACACGAAGACGGCTGGTCTCAGGTTCCTGATCCCGTTCGTTGACCGCATGATCAAGGTCGACCTCCGTACCGTGACCCTCGACATCCCGGCCCAGGAAGTCATCACGCGCGATAACGTCACGATCCGCGTCAACGCCGTCGTCTACTTCAACGTCATGGATCCTGTCGCGGCCGTCATCAAGGTCGCCAATCACTTCGTCGCCTCGAGCCTCTACGCGCAGACCACGCTCCGTAACGTCCTGGGTCAACACGAGCTGGATGAAATCCTCGCCGAGCGCGACAAGATCAGTGCCGCCGTCCAGAAGATCATCGACGAGAAGACGGTCTCCTGGGGCGTCAAGGTCTCCACCGTCGAGATCAAGGACATCGAGCTCCCGGAAGAGATGCGCCGCGTGATGTCCAAGCAGGCCGAGGCCGAGCGCGAGAAGCGCGCCAAGATCATCGCCGCCGACGGCGAGTTCCAGGCATCGGCCCAGCTCGCCGCCGCCGCCAACGTCATCGACTCCACCGAGTCCGCGCTGCAGCTAAGATACCTCCAGACCTTGGTGGAGATCTCCTCCGGTAAATCCAACACCATTCTCTTCCCCGTCCCCATCGACACCCTGGCCACCATGTTGGGGAACAAGAAGTAGGGGTGTCAGGCTTACACATGGACACAATTGCAGGATGGGAATGCAACGGCACTAAATACAGCCGCTAACTAGCTGTGGTTTTTCGGGCGCATGGGTGTGTAGATGTGTAAGCCTGATTCCCTGATCGCGGCCGCCCTGCTCAGACTCTCAGTAGTCCTCGAAACGCGCGAGAGGAGTAATACGACTCCGCGCCGTTGTGGTAGGTGAAGACCTGGCCGTAGCGGCGGTCGCAGAAGAGGGCTCCGCCGAGGCTTCGAATCGCGGGAGGTGTCAGGATCCAGCTCGAGGTCTTCTGGTCGAACGCACCGAGACCCTGCAGCATGCGGTACTGCTCCTCGTCCAGGACCTCGATGCCCATCGCTTCGGCCATCCCGAGAGCGCTCGTCCTTGGCTTGTGCTCCTTTCGAGACGCCAGCGACGCGGGGTCGTAGCAGACGCTACGGCGATCCTTGGGCGTCTCTGCGGAGCAGTCGACGAACAGGAACTCGCCCGTTCGCTTGTCGTGCCCGACCACGTCCGGCTCCCCGCCCGTCTGCTCCATCTCGTTGAGTGACCACAGCTTCCGCGGGCTGGCTTCCAGTCTCGCGAGCACTTTCGTCCAATCGATGCCCTTGTGGCGGGACGCGTTCCGCTCGAATCGGGACTTCAACGTCGCGACGATCGCGCCGCGCTGGGTCTGGGTCAGCTCCCGCTTAACATTCCTCGTATTCGTCATGCTCCCCTCCTGGATGGTTCGCTCACGATATCGCAGACCACGCCGTTTCGACAATCGACTAGCAGCATCCAGAAGAGCGGCCAGCGGGCCAGGTCGTGGGCCAGGGCGAAGACGCCGATCAAGACGAACCATGGAGACAGCCCGCCGCGGCGTAGGGACGAGAGCGCCAGCACCGACAGCGCGGCGAGGCCCACGGGGCCCAGTTCGAGCAGCATCTTGAGAGGCGTATCCAGCCCGTAGCCGAACCCGGGTCCCATCCCGAGGAAAGGAATCCCATCCGCGTGGGCGAGGATGGACCAGGCGAAATGGATGCGGTCCTGGGGCACCGCCGCCCCGGCCGCGAACACGGTCGCGGCGATCGCCAGAAGGCCGCGCACGAGAAGCAGCGGCCGCCCTGCCCCCGGAAGGACGAGAAGGGCGACGCCCAGGGCGAGAATGGCAGCGCGGGCATTGGCGAGCGCCAGCAGGGCGAAGCCAGCACCTATCTCAAGCGCCGCCAGCACACGCCCATGATCGCGTCGCCGCAGGGCCGCCTCCGCGGCGGCAAGGGTCGAGACCGCGACAAAGAAGGCGAACGTGTTCTTGGCGCCTGCCAGCCCGGCAAAGTAATTGTGTTCGAGAACGAGATCGGGGTGCGTGCTCAGAAAGAGAAGCGCCAGGAGGCCGCTGGACCAGGTGCCCACCCTCAGGCCACCGAGGAGCGCGACGCGATCGACGTGGCACAAGGCCACCCCCGCCACGATCGCCCACGCGGTTGCAAGAGCGGGCACGGGGCCGCCGCCGGTGGCGGCCGGCGTCGCCAGGGCGTGATAAGCGGCCAGCCCGAAGAGGATGGCCAGGGGCAGGGCGATGTCGTGCTTTGCTGTCCGAACGAGGCGGACCAGCATCCGTCGGGGCGCCAGGACGGTGAGGATCGCCAGCGCGAGCGCGAGTGCGGCATCCGCCGCGCTCAGCCAGGTCGTTCGACCGGCAAGCTCGATGCCCATTCTCCAGGGGAAGAGGAATCCGACGAGCAAAGCGAGGATTCCGGAGGCGAGGGGCATGGCATAGACCATAGGGGGGCAGGCGCCTTCCCGGCAACATTTCCCGCTTTTCCCCGGGTGTCTGCTCTCGTATGATGCCCTGTCGCTGTCCGGGCTCATTTTCGCCCCAGGCAGACCAACGCTGCGCCCGGCTGTCGGGGGCGGCGCACTTTCGCTCCGGCCTCGAGCCGGGGCTCTCCCGCTGAACGCGGGGGATCCGAGGAGGTTCACATGTCCGATCTGTCCGTCGACGCCACCGCTGGTGGCGCCGAGCCTGTGCCCGCGCCGGTTGCCGTGCCCGAGGTGGCCGCTGCTCCCGCCGCCGCGCCGGAACCGCCTCCCGTCGTCGTGATCCCCGTTCCCGAGGGGAGCGAGGCTTACGAGACCCTGACCATCGTCTACGCCCGTTTCGAGGGCGAGCCTCTCCAGGCCTTCATCAAGGAGCTCAAGGGCATCTTCACCGCCGCCGGCGCCACGGTGAACGACGCCAACGTCATCGGCCGCCGTCCGCTCGCCTACAAGATCAAGAAGCAGTCCGAGGGCATCTACATCAACTTCATCTTCACCGCTCCGCCCGCCTCCATCCGCGAGATCGAGCGCGACCTCGGCCACCACGAGCAGGTCATGCGCTACCTCACGACCCGCGCGGTGCGCGCATGAGCGATTTCAACCAGCTCATCGTCCTGGGGCGCCTCACCCGCGCTCCCGAGAAGCGGACCCTCCCGTCCGGCGACTCGGTGACCTCCCTGAGCGTCGCCTCTTCGCACACCTTCAAGACGAAGGCCGGCGACACGAAGGAAGAGACGACCTTTGTGGACGTCGCTGTCTTCGGCAAGATGGCGGACACCTGCGCCCAGTATCTCGTCAAGGGCCAGCGCGTCCTCGTCGAGGGCCGACTCACCCAGCGCAAGTGGGAGACCCAGACCGGCGAGAAGCGCACGGCCTACGAGGTCCGGGCCAACACGGTCCGCTTCCTCGAGAAGCCCCGTGGCGCCGCCGCGGGTTCCGACGCGCCGCCCCACACGGACGAGGATGTTCCGGCCGCCGCCTCCGGCGACGATGAAGACATCCCGTTCTAGTCCCGTTGACCACCCTGACCCTCGACCATTCAAGGAGAATTTGAACCATGAGCACTGAGATAGACATGCCGACGGGCCCTTCGGGCTCGCGTTCCGGATCCGGCCCCGGTGGCGCCCGCAAGTCGCCGCTCGCGGCCGGCAAGCGTCGTCGCAAGAAGGTCTGCCCCTTCTGCAAGGACAAGAATCCGATCATCGACTACAAGGCCGTTGATCGCCTCAAGCGTTACCTCTCGGACCGCGGCAAGCTGGTTCCCCGCCGTATCGCGGGAACGTGCGCCAAGCACCACCGCGAGCTCTCCGTCGTGATCCGTCGCGCCCGCACCATGGCGCTCATGCCTTACGTCGGCTCCGGTGAACGGGAGCGTGGCGGATACGAGCGCGGTGAGCGCGGCGGGTACGGCCGCGATCGCGGCGACCGCGGCGAGCGTGGCGGGTATGACCGTGGCGAGCGCGATTCGCGCCCGTCCCGCGACTAAGGAGGAGAGAATCCCATGAAAGTCATTCTCCAGGAAGCCGTCGACAACCTCGGTTCCATCGGCGACGTCGTCAACGTGAAGGACGGCTACGCCCGCAATTTCCTCTTTCCGCGTTCGAAGGCCGTCATCGCCACCCCCGCCCAGCTCAAGCAGCTCGAGGCTCAGCGCGGCAAGATCGACCGGGAGAAGGAGCGGATCCTCGCCGAATCCAAGTCCCTGGCCGAGAAGCTCGCCGGCGTCTCCATCTCGCGCGCGGTTCGCGTTGGCGAAGAGGGAAAGCTGTACGGGTCCGTCGGCGTTGGCGATGTCTCCGACATGCTGGCCGAGCAGGGATACGTGATCGCCAAGAAGCAGGTGCTCCTGCCCGAACCGATCCGCGCGCTCGGTGAATTCGTTGTTCCGATCCGCCTGCACACCGACGTCACGGTCGAGATCAAGCTGACCGTGGTCGAGGAAAAGACCGAGTAACCGTTTCCCGCCTTCCGGGGTTCCTTCGAGCCCCGGAAGGCTTGGTTTTACCATTCACGACCGTCCCGGCAAAGCCGTGCCAGTCGCCGATGGGGGCGCGCGAACAGCTCCCCCCTCGGTCTCCCCCCATCGCTTATACTCGAACATCACACGACTTCTGAACTGGCCTGTTCCGTTACGATCTAATCTCCACAACTTGTCCCGCGCCTTTGCCCGGTGCGCAATCTTCGGCTTCTTGCCGCTGGATTTTTCCGTCCCCCGCCCTATCCTCGAACCCGACTTGACGCCATGACCGAGACCATCCATCCCAGCGCGATCGAGGCGGAGCGCGCCATCCTCGGGGCCATCCTCCTCGACCCCGCATCCGTGCACGTCTCCATCGACCTCCTGAAGGCCGAGGACTTCTACCACGAGGCCCATCGCAGCATCTACCAGGCCATGGTCCAGCTCTCCGCCGACGGCCGGTCGATCGACGTCGTTACCGTCGCCGATCTCCTGACGACCCGCGGCGAGATCACGCGCGTTGGCGGCTTCGCCTCCCTCGGCCAGCTCGCCGCCGAGACCGGGACGGCGGCCAACATCGAGGCTCACTGCCGCCTCGTCTCCGAGAAGGCTCGCCTCCGGCGGCTCCTCGCGGCCACCGAGCGGATCCGCCAGAGCGTCCTGCGATCCGCCCAGCCCGCCGACGAGATCGTGGACGGCGCGGAGCGGGAGATCTTCGAGATCTCTCAGAGGAAGGACAACCGCGAGCCCAAGGGCGTCAGCGATCTCCTGGACGAGACCTTCAACCACATCGACACGCTCCGGCAGATGAAGGGGAAGCTGACCGGCGTCACCACGGGCTTCCTCGATCTCGACGACAAGACCAACGGCTTCCAGAAGAGCGACCTCTTCATCCTCGCGGGCCGCCCCTCCATGGGGAAATCGACTCTGGCGATGAACATGATGGAGGCCGTGGCCATCGAGGCGAAGCAGCCCGTCGTCTTCTTCTCGATGGAGATGCCCCAGCGATCCGTCGTGATGCGACTTCTCGCCGCCCTCGCGCGCGTCTCGTTCAAGCGGATCCAGACCGGGCGCCTGACCGCGGACGAGTACGAACAGCTCGGCTACGCGGCGAACAAGCTCGAGCACGCCAAGCTCTTCATCGACGACTCCTCGTCGCTGACCCCCCTGGAGTGCCGCTCGCGGTGCCGGCGCCTCGTCGCGCGCCACGGCCCCCTGGGGCTCGTCTGCGTCGATTACCTGCAACTGATGAGCGGGAACCGGCGGTTCGACAACCGCGTTCAGGAGGTCTCCGAGATCTCGCGCAACCTCAAGGCCGTCGCCCGCGAGCTCGACGTGCCGCTGCTGGTTCTCTCGCAGCTCTCGCGCGCCCCTGCCCAGCGCGCCGACCATCGCCCCCAGCTCTCGGATCTCCGGGACTCGGGCGCCATCGAGCAGGACGCCGACCTCGTCGCCTTCATTCACCGCGAGGACTACGCGGGAACCGGAGGCTCCGGCGACGGCGGCGCGGCCGAGCTCCTGGTGCAGAAGCACCGCAACGGAGAGACCGGGAAGATTGATCTCGTCTTCATCCCCGCCCTGATGAGGTTCGAGAACGCGGCTCGCGAAGCCGATTTCGGCGGCGAGGGGCCCGACACCGCGGTCGTCGGCTGACCTATGGCCGCTCGCGCCGGAGGAGGCTCGGGGCCCGGGCTCTTCGATTCGTCGCTGGCGGGACGTGAACCCGTCGCGGACGGGGGACCCCTTGCGCGTCGCATGCGGCCGCGCACGATCGACGAGTTCGCGGGGCAGGAGCACCTGACCGGGCCCGGCCGCCCCGTGACGCGACTTCTCGAGACCGGCCACCTCGCGTCGATCATCCTCTTCGGCCCGCCCGGCTGCGGCAAGACCGCGCTCGCGCATCTCCTGGCGGAACGCTTCGACGCGGAGTTCACGGGCCTGAATGCCGTCACGAGCGGTGTGGCCGATGTGCGGCGCGTGGCCGAGGAGGCTCGCGACCGGCTGAAGTTCCACTCCCGCCGCACGCTCCTCTTCATCGACGAGATCCACCGCTTCAACAAGGCCCAGCAGGACGCGCTCCTGCCCGATGTCGAGAACGGCTGGCTTATCCTCATGGGAGCGACGACGCACAACCCGTCCGCGTATGTCACCACCGCCCTCGCCTCGCGATCGATCTTCCTGGAGTTCCAGCCGCTGGACGACGCGGCGGTCGTGGGTCTTCTCACGCGCGCGCTCGAGGACAAGGAGCGGGGGCTCGGCGCCGCGAAGCTCACGCTCTCCCCCGAGGCGGCCGCGGCGATCGTGCGGCTGGCGTCCGGCGACGCGCGCCGGGCGCTCAATGCATTGGAGGCCGCGGCGGCGGGCGCGCCGATGGAGTCCACGATCGGCGTGGCCGATGTCGAGGCCGCGACCGGGCGCAAGGTCATCGCTCACGATCGCGCTGAGGACGCGCACTACGACTGTGCGAGCGCGTTCATCAAGTCCCTGCGCGGGAGCGATCCCGACGCGGCGATCTATTACCTCGCGCGGCTCATCGAGGGCGGTGACGATCCGCGGTTCCTGGCGCGACGGATGACGATCTTCGCCAGCGAAGATGTGGGCAACGCCGATCCGAGGGCGCTCGTCGTGGCCGTGGCCGCAGCCCAGGCCCTGGAGTTCGTCGGCATGCCGGAGGCCCGGATCATCCTGGGGCAGGCCGCCGCCTACCTCGCCAGCGCCCCCAAGTCGAACGCGTCCTACAAGGCCATCGACGCCGCGCTCGCCGACGTGAGAGCGGGGAAGCTCCTCGCCGTCCCCAATCATCTCCGGGGCACCGGCTACCGCGACGCGGAACGGCTGGGCCGCGGCGAAGGCTATCGTTATCCCCACGACTGCGGCGGGTTCGTGAAGCAGGAGTATCTCTCGGAGAAGCGATCCTTCTACGAACCGACCGAGCATGGCGAGGAGAAGAAGATCCGGGATCGGCTCAAGGCGTGGTGGGGTTCCTGGCCCCGGACGTAGAACCGTGGAAATCGCCGTCGGTTCGGCGGATAATGCGCTCGTGGTGAACCGGTGAGCCCCAATTCGACTGCGTCCTCTCCCGTCGGTATCTTCGATTCCGGCCTTGGCGGGCTCACGGTCGTGCGGGCCGTGGCCGAGCTGTTGCCGGCGGAGTCGATCGTCTACATCGGCGATACCGCGCGCATTCCCTACGGCCCCAAGAGTCCCGCGGCCGTCCGCGAGTTCTCGCTCGAGATCGGCGCCTACCTCGTGGGTCTTGGCGTCAAGGCCGTGGTCATCGCCTGCAACACGGCATCCTCGTACGGGCTCTCCTCTCTATCGGCCACGCTCCCGGTGCCCGTCCTCGGAGTCGTCGGGCCCGGCGCCCAGGAGGCGGCGCGCGGATCGCGGTCCGGGCGCATCGGCGTGATCGGGACCCGCGGGACCGTCGCCTCGGAAGCCTACCAGAACGCGATCCTCGCCATTCGCCGGGACGCGCGTGTCTTCGCCGCCGCCGCGCCACTTCTTGTGCCGCTGGTCGAGGAAGGTCATCTCGACGACGCGTTCACGCGTCTCGCCCTGGAACGCTACATCACGCCCCTCCTCGAGAAGCAGATCGACACGCTCGTTTTGGGGTGCACGCACTACCCGCTCCTCGACGCCGCGATCAGGAGCCATGTCGGCGCGGATGTTTCGGTCATCGACTCCGCGCGCGCCACGGCCGCCGCGCTCGAGGCCCTGCTCCGCGAGACGGGGCTGAAGCGCCCCGACGACCTGCCTCTCCTCGCCGATGCGTCGGCCAGACGCCGCTTCTTCTGCACGGACAACCCTGACGGCTTCAAGCGGCAGGCCTCGCGATTCCTGGGCGGCGAATTGCGCCACGTGCAACTGCTTCCGCTCGACGATCTCGCGCAGGCTCGCGCCGCGATCGACGCGGCCGCTACTCCTGCCTGAGCGCGCGATACTCGTGAAAGGCGAACCGCCTGCGGGATCCTTCCCGGCCGCGCGCGGCTCGGCGGTGGACGCGTCCTCCGGAGAAGCCGTGGCGCCCGTTCCCGAGATCCTGGGCGCGGAACTCTTTCGGTCGCTCTGCGAATCGATGGCCGCGGGGGTCGCCGTGCTCGATGCCGACGGCCGGATCGTCTATTGGAACCCGGCGGCCGAACGGATCGCGGGGCGCCCGCGCGCGAGCGTGATGGGGCTGACCTGCGCGGCCCTTCTGCCGGACGATTACGAGCAGGAGCCGGCCTCGTGCGCCGTGGCTTCGAGCGCGCTTCCTCCGGAGGGCGGCGACGTCTCCTGTGCGCTCCTGAAGGGCGACGGCACCGTCACCGACGTCATTCGTTCGGTGCGCTGGTTCGAGCCTCCTCCCTCCCGGTTGGAAGCAGCCTCGGGCGGACCGGATCGCCGTCCCTGGGCCGTCATCAGCTTCGTCGATGTCGCGGCGGCGCGCAGGCAGCAGGCCGAGCTCGAGGCGTTGCGCGACGAGCTCAGGCCCAGGGACTCGTTCTTCGGCCTCGTGGGGTCCTCGCGCCCGATGAACGTGCTCTATGCGCTCATCGAGCGGATCGCGCCGACCCCGTCGACGGTCTTCGTGACCGGCGAGAGCGGCACCGGAAAGGAGCTTGTCGCGGCCGCGATCCATTACGCCTCGCCGCGCGCCGGCCGCCCGTTTCTTTCTCTCAATTGCGCGGCCGTGCCGACGGAGCTCTTCGAGAGCGAGCTCTTCGGGCACGCGCGCGGATCGTTTACGGGCGCCGTACGGGACCGCGTCGGGCGGTTCGAGGCCGCGGACGGCGGCACGCTCTTCCTGGACGAGATCGGCGAGATGCCCCTCGCGGCCCAGGCCAAGATGCTGCGTGTTCTTCAGCAACGGCAGTTCGAGCGGCTGGGCGAGGTGCGTGTGCGCAACGCGGACGTCCGCGTGATCACGGCGACGAATCGCGACCTCAAGGCGGAAGTGGCCGCGGGACGATTCCGCGAGGACCTGTACTTCCGGCTTCGCGTGATCGAGCTCCGGGTGCCGCCGCTACGCGAACACAAGGTCGACATCCCGCAGTTGGTCGCGCATTTCCTCCGCATCCACGCGGATCGGGCTCATCGTCGGATCACGGGCGCGGAACCCGAGGTGCTCCGCGAGCTGATGCGCCGTGACTGGCCGGGGAACGTGCGCGAGCTGGAGAACCAGGTGGAGTACGCGGTGGCGCTGGCGGCCGGCGAGACCCTGACGCTTGCCGATCTTCCGGTCCCGACCGAGAACGAGAGGCCGAGCCCGCAACTGCCGGAGGCGCTTTCCTTACCCTGCGACCTTGAGGCCTACATCGCGGCCATCGAGCGGGAGAACATCGAACGCGCCCTCTCTGCGGCTGGAGGCGTCAAGGCCGAGGCCGCGCGCCTCCTGGGCCTGAGCGAGCGCGTTCTCCGCTACAAGCTCGACAAAGTTCGCACGACAAAATTGTCGTAAGCCCTGACGAAACCGTCTGAATTGACGGGATCAGTATTTGCAAATGAAGGAGTTGCATCTGGCACGGCGTCTGCTTTGAGGATACGCCATGACGACTCAGCGCAAAAAGATCGTGGTGATTGGCGGGGTGGCCGGCGGGGCGTCGGCGGCGGCGCGCTCCCGGCGGCTCGATGAAGACGCGGAGATCATCATCTTCGATCGAGGTCCCTTCGTCTCATTCGCGAACTGCGGCCTGCCCTATTTTGTCGGCAACGTCATCAAGGAGGAGAAGCATCTCCTGGTCGCGACGCCCGAGCTCTTCCGCGATCGCTTCAACATCGAGGTGCGGCTCGAGAGCGAGGTAACGCGGATCGACCGGGATGCGCGCCGCATCCACGTGCGAGAACTCAAGACCGGCCGCGAGTATGAGGAGACCTATGATGCCCTGGTGCTTTCTCCCGGCGCCGCGCCGATTCGGCCCCCGCTCCCGGGCATCGACCTCCCCGGTATCTTCTCGCTAAGAACCATCCCCGACAGCCGCCGGATTCGCGCGTGGATCGACGAGCATAACGTCGGGACCGCCGTCGTCATCGGTGGCGGCTTCATCGGGCTCGAGATGACCGAGAACCTCGTGAAGCGAGGGATCTCCGTGACCATCGTGGAGGCGGTGCCCCAGGTGATGCCCCCGTTCGACGCGGAGATGGCCGAGCCCCTGCACGATCACCTCGCCGAGCACGGGGTCGAGCTCAAGTTGGGCGATGCCGTCGCCGGCTTCGAGGCCGCGGACGGGAAGATCGTCGTGACGACCGCATCGGGAGCGCGGATTCCCGCCGACATCGTCGTCCTCGCGATCGGCGTCCGACCCGAGACGCGCCTGGCCACCGCCGCCGGCATCGCGCTCGGCGAACGCGGCGGCATCCGGGTCGACGAGCGCATGCAGACGAACGATCCGCATATCTGGGCCGTGGGCGATGCCGTCGAGACGCGCGATGTCGTCACGGGCGCCTGGGGCGTCATGCCCCTGGCGGGCCCCGCGAACCGGCAGGGGAGGGTGGCCGCCGAGGTCATCTGCGGCCGCAGGAGCGCGTTTCGGGGTGTCCAGGGCACCGCGGTCTGCGGCGTCTTCGCGATGACCGCCGCCTGCACGGGGGCTTCGGAGAAGGTTCTCAAGCGCGCGGGGCTCCCGTACGAGCGGGTCTATCTCCATCCCGGCCACCATGCCGGGTACTTCCCGGGCGCACGCCCCCTGACGATGAAACTGCTCTTTGCGCCGGAGACCGGGCGGATCCTGGGAGCCCAGGCCGTGGGCGAGGAGGGCGTGGAGAAGCGCATCGACGTCATCGCGATGGCGATCCAGGCGGGCGCCACGGTCGAGGACCTGGCGGAGGCCGAGCTCTGCTACGCGCCGCAGTACGGGGCGGCGAAGGATCCCGTCAATGTTGCCGGCATGATCGCCGCGAATGCGCGGCGCGGCGACTCGCCGCTGGTGCGGTGGGAGGAAGTGCTCGATGGTCCGCCCGCGGACGTGACGATCCTCGATGTCCGGGACGCTCGCGAACACGCCGCCGGATCGGTTCCG
>CAZJQD010000003.1:55494-106619 GCA_964548165.1 uncultured bacterium | reverse complement strand
TTGATGACCATCGAACGCATCGTAAGGCTGGTGGCCGGGAGTTTTGTCACGATCGGCGCCGCTCTCAGCTATTGGCATTCCCCCTACTGGCTCCTCTTCGTGGCCTTCGTGGGCCTGAACCTCTTCCAGAGCGCCTTCACGGGCACCTGCCCGCTGATGGCGATCCTGGCAAGGATGGGAGTGAAGTCGGAGAGTGGGAAGTGTCTCTAGAGCACGTGTCCACAGTTACCAACGGCTCGTCACTCCCACGAAGGAGGGAATCCACGGTGTACATGAGCCGGCTGTTCTGGATTCCCGCTTTCGCGGGAAGGACGAACGTAAAGGGACTTGCGACGCACAATACCGCCGCCCTCCACGTCATGTCCTGGTCGTAAACGGATGAAAACATGGTATTATACAGGGGTGTGGTGATGACTAAGTGAGTGCACAGGTGTCGCGGACGCGGCGGGGGCTCGAGGTCACGGTCTCCGTGGCCGCGCTCGTGGCCGTCCTCTTCTGGATGAGCGGGGCCTTTCACGCGAAGGTGGGGCCGGGGGAAACGGCCTCGGCCTCGGCCTCGAACATCGACCGCTCCGCGGGCACCGTGATCGCGCGCGCCGAGGACGTGGCGGCGATGGTGGAGGTCGTGGGCACGGTCGAGGCGCTCGCTCGCTCGCAGGTCGCGGCGCAGGTCGCGGGCGTGGTGCGAGAAGTCCGCGTGCGGCCTGGGGCCGCAGTTGCGGCCGGCGATGTGCTCGCCGTGATCGCTGCTCCCGAGGTCGAGGCGCAGGAGCTCCAGGCGGATGGCGCCCGCGCCGCCACCTCCGCCCAGTCGCTCCAGTCCGCGCGCGACGCGGAACGCGCCCAGAAGCTCTACGAAGCCGGCGCCGTCTCGCGCGTGGAGATGGAGAGGGCGCTGACCGCTCATGCGCTCGCGCTGGCCGCGGAGACGTCGACGCGCGGCATGGTGCGCCTGGCGCGTTCCGTCTCGGCGTATCGCACGGTCCGCGCGTCCCAGGACGGTATCGTCGCCGCCAGGCTCGTGGAGCCCGGGGATCTCGCATCTCCCGGGCGTCCGCTCTTCACGATCGAGGATACCGGGGTCTTTCGCTTCGCCGCCGCCGTCAGCGAGGCCGACCGCGCATCGCTCGCGCTGGGGGACAGCGTCGAGGTCCTGCTCGAGGGCGATACAATACCTCGTATCGCGATGGTTACGGAGGTCGTGCCGGCGATCGATCCCGTGGCGAGGACGGTCACGGTGCGCGTGACGCTGGCGGCGGATCCCGCGCTGCGGTCCGGTGCCTTCGGGCGCATGCGCTACGGCGCGCGTCCTCGCCGCGTCGTTGTGGTCCCGTCCGCTGCCGTCGTTCGCACGGGCACGTTGGAGTTCTTGCGCGTCGTGCCCGTGGGGGGAGGGATCGCGGCGACGCGCTACGTTCGGCTAGGCCGCCAGCTCCCCGGGGACCGCGTGGAGATCCTGGCCGGGGTCGAGGACGGCGAGGCCGTGGTCGTTACGGCCGCTCGCTGAACCATGAACTTATCGGATGAGCTGAAGGACGCGCCGGTCGGCTGGACGGCCGAGATCGTCAAGATTTTCCTCACCTCCAAGCTCTCGCTCCTCTTTCTTCTCGGGTCCCTCCTCGCCGGCGGCGCCGCGCTCCTCGTGACGCCACGCGAGGAAGACCCGCAGATCGTGGTCCCCGTCATCGACGTCTTCGTCGCGATGCCGGGCGCGTCGGCCGTGGAGGTCGAGCGGCTGGCGGCGGGGCCGCTGGAGACCATCCTCAAGGAGATTCCCGGCGTCGAGAACGTCTACACGATCTCGCGCCCCGGCAGTCTCATGGCCACCGTGCGCTTTCTCGTGGGACAGGACCGCGAGCGTTCGCTCACGAAGGTGATGACCCAGCTGGAAGCCAACCGCGGGCGTGTGCCGCCCGGGATCCAGGGGTGGCAGATCGTCCCCGTCGACATCGACGACGTGCCCGTCGTCTCGCTCGCGTTGACCTCCCGCACGCTCGATGATGCCGCGCTCCGGGCCGTGGCGAGAGAGCTTCTCCAGGACCTTCGCCGGATTCCCTTCGTCGGCAAGTCGCAGGTCATCGGAGGACGGCCCCGCGAGGTTCGCGTCCTCATGGATCCCGTCCGTCTCGCCGGCTACAACCTCTCGGCGCGCGAAGTCCTGGGCGCCCTCCAGGCCGCCAACCTCGCCCTTCCGTCGGGGGAAATCCAGTCGGGGGAGCAATCGGTCGTCCATACCGGGGCCTTCCTCCGCGATGCGCTCGATGTCGCCCGCGTCGTCGTGGGCGTTCACGAGGGCGTTCCCGTGTATTGCTCGCAGGTGGCCGAGATCGTCGACGGGCCCGCCGAGCCCACGACCTACACGCGGATCGGGTTCGGTCCTCACGGCGATCCGCCCGCCGGATGGGACGGGGCGCGCGAGTATCCGGCCGTGACGCTGGCGCTCGCGAAGCAGAAGGGAGCGAACGCGGTCGCCGTGGCCTCGGCCATCATCGCGCGCGCCGAATCGCTCAAGGGCTCGATCATCCCCACGGACGTCGAGGTGCGCGCGACGCGTGACTACGGCGAGTCGGCCAATCACAAGGTCAACGAATTGGTCCTGCACCTCACGATCGCCGTCCTGACGATCATCGTCCTCCTGGGCCTCTCCCTCGGGTGGAAGGAGGCATTCGTCGTCGCGCTCGCCGTCCCTATGACCCTGGCAATCACGCTCCTCGTGGGCTGGATGGCCGGCTACACCATCAACCGCGTCACGCTCTTCGCGCTCATCCTCTCCCTGGGACTTCTCGTCGACGATCCCATCGTCGACGTCGAGAACATCTTCCGACACTTCAAGCTCAGAAAGTTCCCGCCGCTCCTCGCGACGCTCGTGGCCGTCGACGAGATCCGGCCGCCGACCATCCTGGCGACCTTCACCGTGATCGTCTCGTTCCTGCCGACGATGTTCCTCACCGGCATGATGGGACCCTACATGGCGCCGATGGCGTTCAACGTGCCGGTCGTGATGCTGATGAGCCTGGTGGTGGCGTTCACGGTGACGCCGTGGGCGGCCTATCATGTCCTCAAGGGCGAGTACGACATCCCGTCCCCGCCGTTTGATCTCAAGGCCACGATGACGTGGAAGTTCTACGACCGCGTGCTCGGCCATTTCTTCCGCCGTCCCTCGCACGCCCTTCTCTTCCTGGGGTTCGTGCTTGTGGCTCTCCTGGCGTCCCTGGCCCTGGCCGCCCTGGGCTTCGTTCCCCTGAAGATGCTCCCGTTCGGCAACAAGAACGAGCTCCAGCTCGTGGTGGAGATGCCCGAGAGCGCGACGCTGGAGAAGACCGACGCGGTCCTGGGCGCGCTCGGGGATTACGTCCGGACGATCCCGGAGGTTCGCGACTACGCGACGTACGCGGGGACGACGGGCCCGACCGACTTCAACGGCCTGGTGCGTCACTACTTCCTGCGCGCCGGCTCCAACGTGGCGGACATGCGGATCAACCTCTTGAAGGCCGAGGAGCGGGAGTGGCAGTCGCACGCGATTGCGCTACGAATGCGTCCCGAGGTCACGCGGATCGCGGCCGAGCACGGAGCGATCGTCAAGATCGTGGAGTCGCCGCCGGGCCCTCCTGTCCTGGCCTCGATCGTGGCCGAGGTCTACGGACCGCCGGGCGTCGATTACGGCAAACTCGTGGAGGTTGCCCGCGAGGTGCGCGCGGGCATGCAGGCGACGGAGTCCATTCACGAGGTCGACTGGGTGATCGAGGATCCCCTGCGGCGCTATGACATCGTCGTCGATCGCGAGAAGGCGGCCTTGTCCGGCGTCAACTACGGCGATGCGCTCGCGGCGGCCCGCGTGGCGCTGGGGGGAGGCGAGGCGGGATCGCTCCGGGACGCCGGGGATCGTGAGCCCACGGCGATCCGGCTGAGGCTGCCGCAGGCCGACCGTGGGACGCTGGAGGCCGTGATGGCCACGCCGGTGCGGTCCAGCGCGCCCTCGCCAGGAGGCCCGCCCACGCTCGTCAGGCTCGGGGACCTGGCGCACATCGAGGAGCGAGTGGAAGAGACGTCCATTTACCACAAGGATGTCCGTCCCGTCGTCTTCGTGACCGCGGAGCCGATCGGCGTCAGCCCCGTGGACGGCATGTTCGCGGCGCGCCGGATCGTGAAGGTCCCGGACGGGTTCGAGGTCAACTGGCAGGGGGAGGGCGAGTGGAAGCTGACGGTGGAGGTCTTCCGCGATCTCGGCCTGGCTTTCGCCGCCGCGCTCCTCTTTATCTACATCCTGCTCGTCGGCCAGACCGGGTCCCTGGTCGTTCCCGTGGTCATCATGATCGCGATCCCCTTGACCGTGATCGGGATCTTTCCGGGTTTTGCGCTTCTGAATACATTCTTCAGTCACCCGGTCGCCGGCGCGGCGAACCCGATCTTCTTCACCGCGACCGGCATGATCGGCATGATCGCCCTGGCCGGGATCGTCGTCCGCAACTCGATCATCCTGATCGACTTCATCGGGGTATTGCGGCGCGAAGGGAAGCGGCTGGAGGAGGCCATCATCGAGGCCGGGGCTACGAGGACGCGCCCGATCTTCCTGACGGCCGGCGCCGCGCTCTTCGGGAGCTGGGTGATTGTCCTGGACCCGATCTTCTCAGCGCTGGCCTGGAGCTTCATCTTCGGGATCTTCGCCTCGACCGGCTTCACGCTCATCGTGATCCCCCTTATCTACTGGTTCATGGAGCGGGGACGCGAGGGGCAGTGACGGCGCGTCCGGGTCACGGGCGAGAGTGATGCCGAATCCCGGTTGAGCCCGGGTCAGAGGGTTCCTGAGCGATCGCGAACATGGGATAACCTGTGGAAAAGCCGCTCGCGCGAGGCTTTCCGGCTGGGAGGTCCCGTTGACGCTGCCGGAAGCTAGACTTGGCTAGTTTTTTCCAGAGACTTTCAATTATTTCTCCATATACTCGTTGACAATGCGGTCTCAAAACTGCTAACTTTTGTATGTTTAGTAAATCGGTTTACTAAACATATCTCGCCCAGGAGAGTTCTGACGGATGGCACGAACGCCGAAGTCGCCGGTCACAATCGAGATGGTCGCTGCGGAAGCGGGCGTTTCGAAGACCACCGTCTCGTTCGTGCTCAATAATAATCCCACCATCAGCGAGACGACGCGCGCCAAGGTGCTCCGGATCACGCGCGAGATGGGGTACCAGCCCAACATCAACGCGCGTAACCTCTCCTCCTCGAAGCGCGCCCGCGCTGTCTGCGTGCTGGTGCCCGAGCTGGGCCGTCTTTTCGAGGATCCGTACTTCAGCCGCGCCATCGGGGGCGTGTACGACGAGCTCGAGGCCGCCGACTATCGCCTGATCCTTCGAAAGGCGTCCTACGACTTCGCCCGCGAGAAGGAATACCTCAACCTCTTCCGCCGCGGCGAGATCGCCGGCATGCTCTATGTCGGGTCCACCCTCGACGATCGCTACCTCGCGGACTTCATCGAGTCCCCCTACCCGTTTGTCCTGGTCAACAGCGCCATGCCGGGCATTCCGCTCTCCTCCGTCAAGGCGGACAACTTCGAGGCCGGGCGCCAGATGACGGCGCACCTCCTGGCACTCGGTCACCGCAGGGTTGGGCACATCACGGGCTCCTTGAGCACGCTCTCCGCCGTCGATCGCCTGGCGGGCTATCGCAAGGCGATCGAGGAGGCCGGGATCGAGTATGACGACGAGCTGGTCGCTCACGGTCACTTCAACCGCCGCGATGCGGTCAACGCCGCCTTCAAGCTCATGGAGCAGGATGCGGCCCCGACGGCCCTCTACGTGGGCAACGACACCATGGCCCTGGGCGTCCTCGAGGCCTTCGCGGATAAGGGGATCCGGGTCCCGGAAGAGGTTGCCGTCACGGGCACGGACAACATCGAGGTTTCTGCGTATACGCGCCCGTCGCTGACCACCGTGGAGACCTCCACGTTCGAGGTCGCGCGCGAAGCCGTCCGTCTGCTCTTCGCGCTCATGGACAACAAGGCCCAGGACGCTGAACAGCGCGTCGTGGGGGTCCAACCCATCGTTCGCCAGTCCTGCGGCGCCGCGTTCCAGGATCGGCGGCAGGCGGTGAATTCGTGAGCGTCCTCAGGGAGCATGCCCTCGAGCACTTCGGCTCGTCGTCCGTACACGCGCAAGCAACGCCGCCGCCCGGAAACTCGGGCCACACAGCCATCATCGTCGTCGGGGGAGCCGGGTACAGCGGTTCGCGATGATCTCTTCCAGGAGGATGACGGTGCTGGGTTTATCTCTTCGGGCGATTACCGCTCTCCTGGCCTTGGTTGCGTGCACTTCCTGCGGCCCTACCCAGACGCTGGTGGTCCGCTTTGACGACCTGCGTTCCGACTTCATCGTGCTCGAAGCATCCCTGGAGCAGGATGCGGCATCGGGCATCGACTGGCAGGAACAGGAGACCGCGGTGCCGACCCTCGGGCCCGGGATTGTGAGAAAAATTTCACCAAAAACCGCGGTTGTTGTTTTGTCGAGATTTGCTGAGACTGAGCGAGGTCGTGTGACGTTTGAAACGGTTTAGCTCAGTAACCCGGGGGGGTGGGTCCGTGCGCCTGAATGTGCGCCTCATCGCCCTCGTGGCCACTGTGCTTGCCTCTCTTGGCCTGGGAACGGCCGCCAGCGCCTGGACGCTCGGCGACCACGCGGTGCCGACCTCGTGGGCTGGACATTCCTACATGCCCTCTCCCACCGACTGGCGAAAGCTCGCCGTCTACCAGCTCATGACGGATCGTTTCGCGGATGGCGATCCGAACAACAACTCGGCGCACATCTTCTCGACCGAGTATGGGGCGCCCTCCGGACAGCATCCGACCGCCCAGAGCCGCCGCACGATCGGCGGCGACTTCAAGGGCCTCCGGGAGAACCTCGACTACATCAAGACGCTCGGCTACGACGTCGTCTGGATATCCAACCCGTTCGTCGGCACCGAGCCCAACGGATACGCGCCGGCATCCTACAACATGCTCGACCCCAAGCTCGGCACGGTCCAGGAGTTTCGCGACCTCGTCGATGCCGCTCACGCCCGCGGCATGTACGTCATCGTCGACATGGTCGGCAATCACTTCGCCAACTGGTTCACCGACCTCTCCTATGACGGAGGGCGCACGAGCGATCCCACGTACGCCACGGTCGAGCCCCGCCGCTATGGGGCCCAGTTCGGCGACGCCATCGGGCCCTCGAACTTCCACAACCATGGCACGATCAGCGACTGGAACAACTCGTTTCCGCTCGAGCGCGGCGAGCTGGTAGGTCTCGACGACCTCAAGACCGAGGATGCCTACGTTCGCCAGTACGTGATCGACAAGTACGTCAACCTCATCAAGGCCTTCGACATTGACGGCTTCCGCGTGGACGCCATCAAGCACGTGAACGCCTGGGATTGGGCTCCCATCTGCGCCGCCTTCCGGTCCGCGGCCGCGTCGATTGGCAAGAACAACTTCTACATGTTCGGCGAGGCCTTCTCGGGCGACCATGGCGCGGTCGGCTACTACACGGGCAACAAGGCCGGCACGGGCACCAAGCTGATGAACGGCATGATGGACTACGCCATGTACCAGCAGGGCGTTCCCTGGATGCTCTTCAACGACCAATGGGCGCTCAAGAACTGGATCGCGGGGATGAACAACGCCTCGTACGACATGGGCCAGGGCAATGGCACGACCACCTGGACGCCCGGCAACCTCAACGTGCACTTCGCCGACAACCACGATCTCGCCCGCTTCCTCTCGTCCGGGGATTGGGACCGGATGCTCTCCGTCACCGGCATGCTGACGATGATCGAGGGGTTGGGCGGCACGTACTACGGGTCGGAACAGGCCTTCAACACGCCGGGAACCGATGGCGCGGGCGCCTACCCGGCCATGTTCGACCATCCCTTCCAGTTCAACAACGCCGTCGGCGACAATTTCAACATGACGTTTTGGCTCTACAAGAAGATCGCCCGCATGATGGCCGCTCGCCGCCGCATCGGCGACGCGCTTGGCTACGGCACGAACCTCCTCGATCCCCAGAACGGCATCTTCGCGTTCAAGCGTGGCGACGACGCCTTCGTCGCCATCAACGGCACCAATGCGTCGAAGACGGCGACGTTCAATGTCGGACTGTCCGGCAATTGGGTGAACCTCGTCGATGGTTCGACGGCTTCTGGCCCCAACATCTCGATCACGCTTCCGAAATACGAGGTCGGGGTCTGGATCCGCAATCCGGTCGACGCCGTGCTCGAGCCGATGGTCACGGAGATTACACCCGGGCACGGGACCATGTATGGCGGCAGCGACATCACGATTACGTTCGACCAGGCCATGAGCGCGGCGACAACCGTGCCGGCCGCCTCGGTCACGCCGAACCCGGGCGGGACCTGGTCGGTCACCGGCAACCAGTTGAAGCTCACCGGGGCGGATTTCTCCAATGGCGGCAAGTACACCGTCCGCGTGGCGAGCTCAGCCACTAACACGACCGGCAAGGCGATGTACGCCGGATTCCAGTCCTTCTTCACCGGGAGCTACAGCTCCCCGGTCGTGAACGGCAACCAGGTCACGTTCAAGTACATGGGCGGTTCAAACGTCTCCCTGAAGGGATCGTTCGCGACGACGGGCGGCGGCAACGGCGTCTACACCGCCGTCTACAGCGCGACATGGAACAGCGGCGCGGCGATACCCATGGTCAATTCAGGCGGCATGTGGTCGGTCACCCTCACGCTCGATCCCAACACCACGTTCGAGTACGGGTTCGACGTCAACGGCGTCTGGACCAACGACCCGGTCAACGCCAACCACGCGGCCAACGGCAATGATCGTTTCACGACCGGGTCCGGCCAGCCGCCGGTTTCCGAGACGACGCCCCCGGTCTTTGCGGGCTTGTCCTCGGCCACCGATGCGGCGACCAGCGGCAAGATCAACCTGGCCTGGAGCGCGGGCACGGATTCCTCGGCGCCGCTGAAGTACAACATCTACTGGACGTCCAATCCGGTCGAGCAGGCGTCGAAGTCCTACGTCGACGCGACGCCAAACGCGACCACCAGCCAGACCTCCTACCAGGTGACGGGCCTCACCAACGGCGCGCAATACTGGTTTGTCGTTCGCGCCGAGGACGCGCAGACCGGCAAGTCCGGTCCCGGCGGCGGCAACGAGGACACGAATGTCGTCGAGCAGACGGCGACGCCCACGGGCCTGGCGTCGCCGGTCGTCCGTGGCAACATCGTCACCTTCGCCTTCGCGGGCGGCACCAACGTGGCCGTGAAGGGGGCCTGGAAGGACACAACCGGTTCGGCGGGCAACTACACGGCCGCCAACGCCGATGCCACC
Organism: uncultured bacterium; assembly: GCA_964548165.1. GTDB lineage: Bacteria > UBA8481 > UBA8481 > UBA8481 > UBA8481 > CAZJQD01. Next base: position 97,291 of record CAZJQD010000003.1, on the reverse strand, counting down.
TGGTCCGGCGGCGCCAAGTACCCGATGGTCCAGGTCGGCAGCAATTGGTACTGCACCTTCACGCTCCCGCCCAATACCACCTTCGAGTATGGCTTCGACGTGAACGGGGTCTGGACCAACGATCCCTTGAATGCTGATCATGCGACGAACGGGAATGATCGCGTGGTCACGCTCGCCGCCGTCAACGGAGACACCCGCGTTCCGAGCTTCGCGGGCCTGACGACCGCCGCCGACGCCACGACCGGCGGCCGGATTAACCTCTCGTGGTCGGCCGCGACCGATTCCACGGCCCCCATCCGCTACCTCATCTTCTACACCTCGAATACCACGGCCCAGCAGTCGAAGTCCTATGTCGATGCGACGCCTGATTTCACGACGACAAACACGACGTACCAGGTCTCCGGGCTCGCCAATGGAACCACGTATTACTTCGTCGTCCGTGCCGAGGACGGCGCGTCAGGCGGCAATGGCCCCAACGGCGGCAACATGGAGACGAACCTCGTGGAGCGCTCGGCGGTTCCTTCGGGTTCCTCGAACACCACGCCGACAGCGCAGGCTCAGAGCGTCACGACGACGCAGAACACGGCAAAGGTCATCACGTTGACCGGCAGCGATCCGGAGGCCGCAACCCTGACCTTTGCCATCGGGACCCAGCCCGCTCACGGCACGCTCTCTTCCATTACCGCGATCAACGCGACATCGGCCTCGGTCACCTACACTCCGGCCAATAACTACAATGGCTCCGACAACTTCACCTTCACGGTCAACGACGGACAGTTGACGTCGGCCGCGGCGACCGTCTCCATCAACGTGGTCTCGGGCGCTCGCCCGCCCATCTACATTTCCCACCTCTGGCACATGCACCAGCCGAAGTACTGGCCCGATGAGGCTTCCACGGCCTCCGAGGGGCGATCCGAGATCCCCTACTCGGTGCTCGAGATCCACACGAACCGCACGGGGCCCTACATGCACTGGCCCATCGACGCCGTGGAGAATGCCATGAATGCCGGCCTGGCCCATTCCGGGGCCCAGGTCACCTTCACCGGGGCCCTGGCCGAGAATCTCAATGACTACGAGGCGGCCGGTTGGGCCTTCGGCGGTTGGAAGAACCGGTGGCGCCAGTCGCAGGCTTGGAGAACGTCCGCGAACAACCCGCGCCTCGACGTCATGCAGTTCCCCTACTTCCACGTGCTCCAGCCGCTCATCGGCGAGAAGTGGACGCGCGAGCAGCTCGAGCTCTTCAAGGGGATGTACATGAGCACCTTCGGCGCGTCGGCGCAGTCGAAGGGCATGTTCCCGACGGAGAACGCGGTCTCTCTCCATAACATCCCCACCTGGGTGGACGCGGGCATCGAGTGGGTGATCGTCGACAATGTCCACCTCGAGCGCGCGACCGCGGGATACCCGTGGAGTTCCGGCGGCAATCTCTACGAGATGAACCCGGCGGACATACGGAACCCGAATCCCAACGACTGGGTCCAGCTCTCCGGCCTCTGGGCGCCGACCAAGGTCTCCGCGCGCTGGGCCCACCAGCCGCACTACATGCAGTACGTCAACCCGACGACGGGCGAGGTCAAGAAGATCATCGCGATCCCCGGCTCGCGCTACATCGGCAACGAGGACGCGCGCGGCGGTTACGGCGCACTCCAGTACGAGGCCGTCCTGTCACAGCTCGAGGCCTACAACACCGATCCGGCTCACCCCATCCTGGTCGTCATGCCCCACGACGGCGATAACTACGGTGGCGGCACCGAGGGGTATTACCACGGGAACTTCTCGGCCATGATCAGCTGGCTCCAGGCCAATCCCACGCGCTTCCAGCTCACGACCATCCAGGACTATCTCTCGATGTTCCCGCCGGATCCGAACGACGTCATCCACGTCGAGGCCGGGTCGTGGTCGGGCGCCGACAACGGCGACCCCGAGTACAAGAAGTGGCTCGGTGACCCGGGCACGGACGGCTACAGCCCTGACTGGAATTCCTGGATGACGCTCGTCGCCGCCCAGCACCGCGTGGAGCATGCCGAGCGCCTCCAGCCCTCGAACTCCAACGTCCGCACGGCGATCCGCAAGATCATGGTCGGCCAGACCTCGTGCTACTGGTACTGGGACGGCTCGCCGCCCTGGGATTACCACGTGACGCGCGCCTCCAACGAGGCCGTGGGGCTCGTGGATCCCATCATCAGCGGCGGTGGCTCGGACCAGCATCCCCCGACGATCTTCCTGCCCCAGCGCGAGCCGTGGAATCCGGGTGGCAAGGAGTGGAACATCCAGAAGGGCGCGGATCTCAAGGTCTTCGGCCCCATCTACGACGTCGCCGGTCTGCGCCGGATCGAGCTGAAGTATCGCATCGACGAAGACGGCGTGAATCCGATCCATGACTACGCCAATGAGCTCTACGCGGGTGGCGCCGGTGTCGGGGCCTGGCAGACGCTGACGATGACCGTCGACCCCTTCCCGGCCTCGCGTTCCAATCCTCAGCCCGTCTACCGCGCCAACATGTACGCGGCCACGATCCCTGGTGCGGACCTGGGCGGCAAGCTTGTCGATTACTACGTCGAGGCCGAGGACAACAACGGCAATGTCTCCAAGTCGGTCATCCAGCATGTCCAGTGGGGCGGCGGGGGAGGAGGCGTCAATCCCGGCACGATCTGGTCGCCGGCGAATCCCACGTCGAACGACACGATCACGATCACGGGTTCCCAGGCCGGAAAGCTGCACTGGGGCGTCAACAATTGGGTTGCCCCGAATGCCGTCTATTGGCCCGGGGGTTCGACGGCCTACAACGCCCAGGCGATCCAGTCCCCGCTCGATGGCTCCAACAAGGTCGTCATCGGGCCGTTCAATAATCCGGCGCAGACGGTTACGCAGGTCAACTTCGTCTTTGCCTGGTCGACAGGGGCCTGGGACAACAACGGCGGCCTTAACTGGACCATCAACATCACCGTCGACACGCAGGCCCCGGTGAAGCCCACGGGCGTGGCGGCGACGGGCCAGAACAGCCAGGTCGATCTCCAGTGGACGGCCTCGGTCTCCGGCGATGTGACCGGTTATCGCCTCTACCGTGGACTCGCGGCGGCTGGTCCCTACGCGGTTCTCGCGAACGTGGGCTCCGCCACGACGATCCTCTTCGACACGACGGCTTCCAACGGCACGACCTATTACTACGTCCTCAGGGCCTACGACGCCGCCGGCAATCTCAGCGACTCCACCACCGCGGTCAGCGCGACGCCGTCCGGCGTCGACCTCACGCCGCCCGCCGCGCCGACAGGCCTTGCCGCCGTGGCCGGCCAGCAGACGGTGACGCTCTCGTGGACGCGCAATAACGAGACCGACAACGATTCCTACGTCCTCTACCGCGGCAACGCGGCGGTCGGCGCGTTCACGCTCCTCGCCCAGGTCGACAGCCGGACGACGACCTACCTCGACGCCGGCCTGGCCGCCGGCGACACGAAGTATTACCTCATCCGCGCCCGCGATCGCAGCGGCAACCTGTCGGACAGCTCCGCGGTCGTCGGCAAGGCCGCGCTCCCGAATCCGCCTCCGGCGGCGCCCGCGAGCGTCATCGCTCTCCCGTGGCACCAGCAGGTGACGGTGCGCTGGGCGCGGAGCACCGAGCCCGATCTTCTCGGCTATGACGTGTATCGCGCCACGGCCCAGGGCGGACCGTACACCCAGCTGACTTCTCCCTCCCTTACCGACACGCAGTGGGTGGACACCGGCCGAGCGAACGGGACCATCTACTATTACGTCGTCACTGCCAAGGACACGGCCGGCGGCATCTCCCCGTATTCGGCGGAAGTCTCCGCCACCCCTCAGCCCCTCATCAGCGTCGCCTTCCGCGTCGACATGCGTCAGCAGTCGAACTTCTCGGTCGTGAGGATCGGCGGCGACCTGTTCACGCCGTCGTGGGCGTCCGGCTCCAACACCCTGGTCCAGCTCCAGGCAGGCATCTGGGGAGAGACCTTCCAGCTCCCGGTCGGCACGCCGCTGAAATACAAGTACGTCGTCGACGGGACGAGCTGGGAAGGCAATTTCGCGACGGCATCCACGAACCGCGAGGTCACGATCACCGACCAGGGCGGTGGCCGGATGGTCATCAACAATATCTTCAACCAGAACGGCGATCCCGCGCCTTCCGCCGTCACGGGACTCGTGGCCCTGGCGAAGGGTGGGCGCGTCGACCTCCGGTGGAGCCGCGGATCCGAGTTTGACCTGGCCGGCTACCACGTCTACCGAACCCAGACCTCGGGCAGCAACTACGTTCGTGTCGCGTCGCTCGTGTCCGACACCGGCTACGCCGATACGAACGTCGTCAACTTCGACACGTACTATTACGTCGTCAGCTCTGTCGACCAGGCGTCCCAGGAGGGTTCCTTCTCCGGCCAGGTGACGGCGGTGCCCGGCCCCAACCAGGCCCCGGCTGTACCCTCGGGCTTGAACGCCCAGGGCCAGAATGCCCGGATCGTACTCTCGTGGAACTCCAACGTGGAGGCCGACCTGGCCGGTTACCACGTCTACCGGTCGAACGTGCAGGGTGGGCCGTATGCGCGCATCAACGTCGACACGGTCGTCGTCAATGCCTACACCGACACGCCTGTTGCCAACGGCGACACGAAGTATTACGTCATTCGGTCGGTTGACGTCTACGATTCTCAGAGCGCGTATTCCTCGGAGGTCTTCGCAGCCGGTATCGCCCCGGATATCACGCCGCCCGCCAAGCCCACGGGTCTTGTCGCCACGGCTGGGGATCGGGTCGTCTCGCTCTCGTGGAACGGCAACACCGAGCCGGACACTCGAGGATACGACGTGTACCGCGGCACATCGTCCGGCGGCCCCTTCTCGAAGGTCAACGGAGCCATCATCACGACCCGAAGCTACAATGATCTCTCGGTCACCAACGGGATCACGTATCACTTCTACGTGCGGTGCGTGGACCTCGTGGGCAACGCCAGCGACTCCTCCGCGCTGGCGAGCGCGCAGCCCCAGGGTTCCGTCGGCGGGATCGAGGAGCGCTCGATCGACGGGAACTTCCTCGACTGGAAGTACACGGATGTTCGCGGACTCGACACGCATACCGACAACAACTGGAATTTCTGGGAGGGCTTTGACCAGAGCCGCGACCTGATCGCGGTCTACTCCCGCGAGGGAGCCTCGAACTACTACTTCCGCGTCGACTTCCACGATCTCAAGCTGGGCGCGGAGGCCACGAATCTCGACCTCTTCGTCGGACTCGATTGGAATCCCACGACCGGCCAGGCGTTCCTGCCGGACTTCATGGACGCGCAGACGGCCAGCCCGTGGGAGCTCTGCCTGGCGGTTTACGACGGATCGGCCACGGGGCAGAAGGCCTGGAAGCCGGACTGGACGACGGTGACGGGAGCATTCACCGGGGTGGCGTTCAACAGCTCGATCGACGCCGTGGAGTTCTCCATCGCGAAGTCGGTGCTCACCAATCTCGGATGGGTCAGCGGCCAGGCCATCAACCTCCAGGTCTGGACCGCCCGCGACGGCACCAACAACGGGCTTGGCGAGGTGGCGACGCTTCCGGACATCACGGACTGCATCCCCGATCAGACTACCCAGGACGGCATGCTGACGGGCACCGTATCGACCGAGTCCACGGTGGGTCGCTCCCGCTACACGGTGATCCTCCATGGCAACCAGTCCCTGAATCCCGGCGGCGACATCAACAAGTGGATCTACGACAACGTGGCCGTCACGCCCAACGGGAATCCCTCCGGTTATCACCGCGCGCTCCAGACGATGGAGGCCTACAAGGTGCCGGTGAATATCCACGTCTCCGGGTCACTGGCCACGGTCATCGACATGGCGAACACCGGGAACCCGAACAACGACGGCCCGATGTTCAACCAGCGGATCGCCGATTTCGTCGACGACGACTGGAACGACAACCGCATGGGTCACATGATTGGCGGCGTCTACGCCGAGCACATCATGCCGTATTTCCGGGACGACCCGACCATCGGCTTCTACATCAACTCCCGCGCCCAGGAACTGAAGACCGATGTCCTGACGAGCTTCTACGGGCTGACGCGACACCCGAAGGTCTTCTGGATCCCGGAGCGTGTCGTCGACGGGCAGACGCTCGACAACGTCATCCTCGATCGCCGTACGAATACGCCGACCGGGTACACGGCGACCATTCTCGACAACCTGACGCACATCTACGAGTGGTTCGGACCGAGCTTCGCGCACACCAACGAGTTCAAGCTGCTGCGCATCAACGGCGTCCTGGTCTTCCAGATCAGCGACCACTACGACGACCGGAAGTTCTGGGCCGAGGACAACGGTGCCCACCGCGAAGTCCGCGCGAAGTTGCTGGAGCTGGCGCGTTCGGCCGACCAGGAGCAGGTCGTCGTGGTCTTCGACGACTGGGAAGCCTACGCCGGCCGATCGTTCGCGTCCCCGAACACGATCCACGACGGGCCGGATAACTTCGACCTCTCGATGAAGTGGATCGCCTCGCACCCGTGGGTCGAGGTCGTCACGCTCGAGCAGCTCCTGGATCGCAACTGGACCCCCGTGGAGTGCGGCACCAACCTGACCTACCCGAAGTCGACCTACCAGTGGTTGCTGCATGCCTCCGAGGGGAGCTACGACAACTGGTACTGGGGCAATGCGCAGGAGGAGAACTTCAGCCAGCAGGTGCCCCTACTGACGGGTAACCGCTATGCCACGCCGCCGGTGACGAACTTCATTCCGTCGGGCAAGCGCTACGGATCGATCTGGGATGCGGGCACGATCTTCCGCGATGTCTGGAGCGATATCCAGGCGGTTCCCAACAACCAGCTCAAGCGCCTCGCCGAGCAGGGCTACATCCACCTCATCTACGAGACGGCCTGGCACGACGAGGACATCTCGGAGAAGGCCTGGGATGCCAACCGCCAGTGGCTCTTCCCCGACAACACCTGGGACGGCACCAGCTTCTGGGCCTACCAGTTGCATGGCCGGGTCCGCCACATGGGTTACCTGGCCGAGGCCGCGCGCTGGGCGGATTCGGTCGCGACGGGCGGCCAGGGAGCGCTGACGGTCGTCCAGTCCAAGGACATCGATCACGACGGCGAGAACGAGTACATCGTCAAGAACAGCCGGGTCTTCTCGGTCTTCGAGAACGACGGCGGCAGGATGGTCCTGGGCGTCGCTTACAACTCGTCCGCGGGCGGTCACGTGATGATCGGCAACATCATGACGAATGCGCCCACCGAGGGCGAGGAAGAGGACGGCTCTCGCCGCATCTCGGCCTTCGCCGACATGAATCTCGGCACCTACGTCAATGCCTCCTACACGGTTACCCTCGGCACGGACTCCATCGTCCTCACTTCGCCGGATGGGCTTATCCGCAAGGACATCCGCCTTCCGAACGGCGCGGGCACCCTCGAGGCCCGGTACACCGAGAACGTGACCGGGCCGGTCTACATCCGCAACGGCCTCATCGCCGACATGCACGACATGAGCTATACCGGCGAGCGCGATGTGCAGACGGTGGGTTCCACGGGTGGCCCCTACTTTGGCGTTCGGAACACGCGCACGAACGCCGAGGTCCGGCTCAACTTCGGCGGCACGACCTACAACTCCGCCTTCACCGACGGAACTCCCGACAACACGAACTCGCCGTTCGTGCGCGCCGTGGAGGTCACGGGCAACAACACCTTTACGCTCTCCCTGACGCTCAACACGGACGATACCGGCGTCGTCCTCGATACGCCCGCGACGCCCTCGGGACTGGCCGCCACGGCCGGCAACCAGCAGGTCTACCTGGCCTGGACGTCGGGAGGCGCGTCGGCCGGTTACCACGTGTATCGCGCGACCGTCAATGGCGGGCCCTACAGCCGGGTGAACGGCGAGACCGTCGTCGTGACGAACTACACCGACACCGGGCTCTCGAACGGCACCCCCTACTACTATGTCGTCCGCGCGACCTCGAATCGCGGCACGCTCTCGCCGAACTCCACGCAGGCCACGGCGACGCCGACGACGCCCACGGACACCCCCTCGGCGCCAACGGGACTGGCCGCGTATGCGGGGAATACCCAGGTCCTCCTCTCCTGGACCGCGACGGACACGAACCTGGCCGGGTGGAGCGCCTACCGGGCCACGGCGCCGGGCGGTCCCTACACCAAGCTCAACGGCGCCCTCCTGGCCCAGGGCAACTACACGGCGACCGGGCTCACCAACGGCGTGCGCTACTACTTCACGGTGACCGCGACGAGCCGCTCGGGACTTGAGTCTCCGAAGTCCGCGGAGGTCTCGGAGACGCCGGCTCTGGCCACGGATGTCGGTTGCACCCTGACCTACCCGACGGCAGGTGCGACAGTCACCGGCACGGTGAACTTCACGGCGACCTGCACGGCGCCGTCCGGGATCAACCGCGTCGAGTTCAAGGTAGACGGCTTGCTGGTGGGCACGGCCAACACACCCCAGCCCGGCGGCGGCGGAACCGGTGGCACCTTCGGCGGGGCCAACAAGACGATTGCCATCGACGGCATCAATACCGCCGGCGAGTGGACTCAGGCCTGCATCGTGGCGACCGATCCGGCCTGGGATCATGCCAACGTCACCAACGGCGCCTGGGCCACGCACGAGACGCCCTTCGATTACACCGACCTGTACGCCGCTTGGGATGCCACCTACCTCTACATCGGCATCCAGGTCGTCGACGTGACCGACGTCGAGGATCCCTCCAATGCCGGCTCCTCCAACGGCACGCCGGCCCGCGCCATGAATCTCCCGCAGTGGATCGCCTTCGACGTCGCGCCGGGCGGCTACACGGGCGTCACCGCCGGCGGAGCAAACTCGGGCGAGTTCGACGCCTGGAAGAAGGGTCAGCTCTTCGGCGGCGGCACCGGCGTCGATACCCAGGTCTATTTTGCCTCCAACTTCTGGCAGGGACCGTTCCTCATTCCCTACCGCAACGGCTTCTTCCCCGATTCCCACACCATCGGCAAGCAGCTCGGGGTCTTCCACGGGGCCTCCGGCCAGGGTCTGGCCGGCACCCGCGTGCTCAAGAGCGATGGCACTGATTACCTGACCCGCGGTCACAACGCCAACCGCAACTCTTTCTTCGAGCTGAAGATCCCGCTCGCCTACCTCGGCAACCCGGACCTCAACAGCCGCACCATCGGCATCTTCGTCGGGCAGGGCGATGGCACCAACGCCTCGGGCGTCGACTGCGTACCCAATGATCCGGCGACGAACAACACGCATGGCGTCGAGGTCTACAATTCGCCGAAGGAGTGGGCGGACGTCGACATCTTCACCGTGCCGTTCGCGAAGGCGGGCGTCGACGGCGGGAGCGGCGCTACCACGAACACCTACCAGGTCTCCGTCAACAGCGCCGACTTCACCGACGGCTCGCGCGTCGTCAGCGCGACAGCGATCGCGGCCAACGGAGCGACGGCGACGTCGAGCGTGTCCGCGACCTTTGCCAACGCGGCCCCGCCGCCTCCCGCTCCCACGGGCGTCGCGGCCAATCCCGCGAACGGCCTCGTGGCGCTCTCGTGGAACGCCGTCTCCGGTGTCGCCGGCTACAACGTCTACATCGGCACGGTCTCGGGCGGACCCTACACCAAGGTGAATACGTCCGGGCTCGTCACTGGCACCATCTACTCGGCCACGGGCCTCACGAACGGGACGACCTACTACTTCGTCGTCCGCGCGGTGAGCGGCGCCGGCCTGGAGTCGGTCAACTCGACGCAGGTCTCGGGCATTCCCGCCACTGGCGTGAACGTGACCTTCACGATCGACATGCGCGGGCTCACCGGCGTCACCATGGCCCAGCTCGCCGGCAACGCCTTCACGCCCGCCTGGACGCCGTCCGCCACGCCCCTGGCCAACACGGGGACAGGCACGTGGACGATCACGCGCTCCTTCCCGGCGGGCACCCAGATTCAATACAAGTACGTGCGCGACACCACCACGTGGGAGAACGACTTCACGACGACCTCCAAGAACCGCGAGATCACCGTTGTCGACCAGGGTGGCGGCGTGATGCGGGTCAACAACAAGTGGAATGTCATCGGTGATCCGGCTCCCGCCGCGCCGTCCGCCGCGGGCGCTACGACGGGCAACGACACCGTGCGCGTGACCTGGACGCCGCCGGCCGACTTCGACGTGAGCCACTACACGGTGCACCGCGGCACCACGAGCGGTGGGCCGTACAGCCAGCTCAACGGCGCCATCACCCAGGCCAGCTACCTCGATACCGCGGTCGTGGGCGGGACGCGCTACTATTACATCGTTCGCGCCGTCGACCAGGCCAACCAGGTCTCGGCGAACTCGACCGAGGTGAGCGCGACCCCGGGTACCTCCCAGCCGCCCGGCGCCCCGACGAATCTGCAGGCCACCGCCGGCGTGGGCCAGATCAGCCTCTCCTGGACGGCTCCCGCGGACGCCGCGGGCTACAACCTGTATGTCACGTGGACGGGTCAGAACGGCGCCTACGTCAAGGTCAACACGACTCCCATCGGCACGACGGGCTACGTCCACACGGGACTCACGGCGTCGAATACCTATACCTATTACGTCACGGCGTTGAACGGGGCGAGCGTCGAGGGCGCCGCGTCCGCGACGGTCAGCCGCCAGCCGAGCTCGGGCGGGGGACAGCAGCCGTTCTACATCTCCTACCACTGGCACCAGCACCAGCCCATCTACTGGCCCTACGAGAACATCGTCACGACCTACTCGACGCGGACCAACTATGCCTATGTCCGCGATGTCTTGACCTGGCCGGACCGCATTGACGCCTACACGCACCTCCCGATCGACCACCTCTCGAATTTCACCTACATGCCCAACTACGGCGTGCAGATCAGCTACTCGGGCTCGCTCATCGAGAATATCGACAACATGGCCGCTGTCGGGCACGGCTATGGCTATGGCTGGCAGAACCGCTACGCCGAAGGCCACTCCTGGAAGACGGTTAACAACAATCCGCGGACCGACCTGGTGGCCTTTGGCTACCATCACCCCCTGATGCCGTTCACGCCCTACCGTGACCTGCGCCTCCAGATCCAGATGCATCGCCGCAAGCTGACGGACCGCTTCGGCAACCCGTATTCCAAGGGCATGTTCCCGCCGGAAAGCGCCTTCTCGACCCGCATGATCCCGGCGCTCCTCGACGAGGGCATCGAGTGGGTGTTCGTCGACAACCTCCACCTCGATCACTCCAACAAGAATTTCCCCTGGCAGGCCGGGGAGAAGATCAACCCGCCGAACCGGGCTGATGCCGTCAACGCGCCCCAGGCCAATTACGTCAATCTCTCCGCCCAGACCAACACGAGCTACAACATCTCCGTGCCGTTCTCCGTTACGCCGCACTACGCGAAGTACGTGAATCCGAACGACGGCACCGAGCGCAAGATGGTCATCGTTCCCCTGGAGAGGACGCTCGGGTATGACGACTCCTACGGCGATCGAACGCCCCAGCAGCGCCTCGCCGCTCTCGCGCCCTACAACACGGATCCGAATCACCCCGCGCTCATCGTCCTCGCGCACGACGGCGATAACGCCGGAGCCTCGGGTTACCGCTACTACGTGGAGACCATGGGCTGGCTGGGCGGCGCGAACCCGTCCCAGTTCAAGTTCACGTCGGTGCAGGATTATCTCCAGATGTTCCCGCCCGATCCCAACGACGTGGTTCATATCACGGACGGTTCCTGGGTCGGCGCCGACCTGGGCGACCAGGAGCTCAAGAAGTGGCTCGGTGACCCCTACAAGGCCGGTGTCGTGAACTTTGACGAGGGCTACAGCTCGGACTGGAACTCCTGGATGGTCATGGTGGCCGGCTCCAACCGCATGAACCATGCCGAGGCCATCCAGCCGCCTTCCGGCGACATCATCAACATCCTGAACTTCACCGGCAACAATACGGACAAGGCCTGGAGAGAATTCCAGGTCGGTTATGCGAGCTGTTTCTGGTACTGGGACGGGACCGTGCAATGGGACGAGCAGGCCACGCGTGCCGCGAACAATGCGATGTCCTTCATCGATCCCATCATTGCCTCGGCGCCGGCGACCGACCCGGTTCCGCCCAGCGTCTTCCCGCTCCAGCGCGAGCCCTACAATCCGGGCTCCGAGGAGGCGTTCAAGGGGGTCCAGCCGTCCGATTTCCGCGTCTTCACGTTCGCCTACGACGTCAACAGCGTGGCGGGCTGCACGCTCTATTATCGCCTCGACGCCGACGGCGAGAACCCGATCTCGGACAACTACAACGAGATGTATGCCGGCGGCCCCGGGGTCGGTCCATGGACGACGGTTCCGATGGCCGTCAGAGCCTACGGCAACCCGCCCGCCGGTCAGCTCCAACCCCTTTACCGCGCCAGCATCTACGAGGGATGGATCACCGGCCTCTCTAACGTGCTTGTCGATTACTACGTCGAGGCGCGTGACGGGCGCGGCAACGTCACGAAGACCGACGTCTATCACGTCTACGTTGGTGACCAGAACAGTGGTGGCGGAGGCGGCGGGCGCTGGGTCCCGGCCAACCCCACCCCGAACGACACCATCACCATCAGTGGCGACAAGGCCGGCTGGTTCCACTGGGGAGTCAATGGCTGGACGCACGCGGATTCGGTCTACCGCCCCGGCGGCACCACGGTCTACAACTCCCAGGCGCTCAATTCCGCCCTGACCGGCCCGAACGGCCAGGGGAAGTACACGATCGTCGTTGGACCGTTCAACGATCCCATCCAGTCGGTCAGCCGCATCGACTTCGTCTTCCGATACGCCGACGGGAGCTGGGACAACAACTCGAGCGCCAACTACCGGATCAACATCTCCATTGATACCACGCCGCCCGGACAGGTCACGGGCCTGACGGCTACGCCCGGCAACGGCACGGTCTGGGTGAACTGGACGGCCGTCAGCGCGACCGACCTCGCCGGTTACCGGGTGTATCGCTCCACGGGCGGGGCTCCCTACGCCCTCGCCGGGACGGTCAGCTCGGGCGTCCTCTACACCGACACGCAGGTTGTCAATGGCACCGCCTACACGTACGTCGTGCGCGCCGTGGATCGTTCGAACAACCTCGGTGACTCCTCCGCGTCCGCGTCCGCGACTCCCTCGGGCGTCGACGTGACGCCTCCGGGCCAGGTCACGGGCGTGGCCGCGACGACGGCCGAGTACAGCGTCTCCTTGTCGTGGACGGCGCGCACCGAGTTCGACCTCGCCGGTTACCAGGTCTACCGGTCCACGACGGCCGGGACCGGCCATGTCCTTCTCGAGACCACGACGCTCACGTCCCGCACCTACACGGGCCTCAACCCGGCGGATACCTATTACTTCGTGATCCGCGCTTACGATATCACGGGCAACCTCGCCGATTCCGCCGCCGAGAAGGCCGCTCGTCCGCTCCCGAACCTGCCCCCCGCGGTCCCGACCAATCTCGCCGTCACGGCCGGCAATGGCGCGTGCACCATCACGTGGACGGCAGTCTCGGCCGGCGACCTTGCCGGTTACAATGTCTACCGCGCCGTTGGTAGCGCGACCGCGCCGTACACCAAGCTCAATGGCGCCGCCGTCACCCCGACGAGCTACATCGCCTCCGGGCTCACCAACGATTCCGTCTACTACTTCATCGTGCGCGCCGTGGACACGGCCGCCAACGAGAGCGATTCGCCGACGGCGGTGAGCGGGACGCCGCGGTCGGGCATCACGGTCTGGTTCCGCGTCAACATGGCCGGCCAGGCCGGCTTCACTACCGTCAATATCGCCGGTGACAAGTTCACGCCGGCCTGGTCAGCCGCTTCCAACGCGATGACGAGCGAAGGAGCGAATATCTACCGCTTCTCCTCCGTCCAGCCCCTGGGCACCGCGATGCAGTACAAGTTCGTCAAGGACGGCACGGGCTGGGAGGCCGACTTCCCGGCCGGTGTCTCCACGAACCGCGATCTCGTCGTCGTCGACCACGGCGGAAGCGTGATGTACGTCAACAATGCCTGGGGTATCGACGGCGACGCCGTGCCCGCGACACCGACCGGCCTCGCGGCGACGCCGGCCAACGGCCAGGTCTCGCTCTCGTGGAACGCGGTCACGGCCTACGACCTCGGCGGCTACTGCGTCTACCGGTCCACGACTCCTGGCAGTGGTTACGTCAAGCAGGGGAGCCGCACGACGGCCACGGCCTACGTCGACAACACCGTCGTCAATGGCACGACCTACTACTACTACGTGACCGCCGAGGACTCGGCCAACCAGGCGTCGCCGGCCTCCAGCACCGTCTCGGCCACGCCGAACGCGCCCGACTCCACGCCGCCCTCCGCGGTGACGGGCGTGGATGCCGCTGCCGGCGCCGGGTTCATCACGGTGAGCTGGACTCGGAATGCTGCCACCGACTCTGCCGGCTATAACGTCTACCGCGCGACGGCGGCCTCGGGCCCCTGGACCAAGGTGAACGGCTCCCTCGTTCTCGACGGCCCTTACACCGACGCCACGGTCTCCGCGGGGAACACCTACTGGTTCGTCGTCCGTTGCCTCGACAACTCCGGAAATCTCTCCGATACCTCCGCGTCCGATTCGGCCTTCCTGACGAGCTCGGGCTATACCGTCGACGGCGATTCCACGGACTGGACCGGCACGCGGCCGGGCGCGGACCTGACCTACGGCACGTCGAACGGCGAGTGGATCTGGCGGGATCCCGCGGGCGATCACCGCACGGACGGCACGGCCCCGCATGACAACTACGACCTCATCGAGGCCCGCTTCGCCGGGACCGCCCAGAGCCTCTTCATGCTCTACCGCTTCAAGGACGTCACGGCCACCAACCTTCCCTACGTCATGCTGGCCGTCGACAACGATCGCGTCGCGGGCTCAGGCGAGGAATGGTTCGGCGACAACACCGACGTGCAGATGAACACCAATGCGCGCCGCGACCGGCAGATTGTGGTTAACAGCAACAAGACCGGCTACTACGGCGTCGGCGACAATATCTTCACCTGGACCGATACGGGCTCATCCAATATCAGCACGGCCCGCGACATCGTCGAGGCCAAGTTCGACTGGTCGTCCCTGGGCGTTACGTTGCCGGCGGTGCTTCGCTTCACCCTGGGCCTCGGGCAGAACGACGGCACGGGCGCCGCCTTCGAGATCTTCGGCGCCGACGTCATGGACGCCGTCACCGACACCTTCCCGAACACGTGGAACGATGTCCAGGACGGCGTGATCGACTACTACTTCGACATCGCCTTCAACGCGAACGGCAGCATCAACAGCGCGCCGAACCAGCCCGTCCTCACGTCACCGACCGAGGGTGCCACGGTGACCAACTCCACGGCCACCTTCAACTGGACGGTCTCCGATCCGGATGGCCAGGCCGCGTCCACGCCGATGTGGGAGATCCAGGTCTCCACGGACTCCACCTTCGGTGCGGTCACGTGGTCGGATTCCGGCGTCGGCTACGTCTTCACCCGCAGTCATGACTTCGGTGGGAACGGGACGTTCTACGCCCGGGTCCGGGCCCGCGACGACTTCACGTGGTCGGCCTGGAGCGCAGTGCGCCGCTTCGTCATCAGCGCGACCAACATCCCGGATGCCGATCCCTCCAACTGGCTTGGCACCGCCTCCACGACCGCGAACACGTACGTCGTCGACAAGGGCGAGTGGATCTGGACCGATGCGCAGAGCGACGAGCGGAGCGACGGCACGGATCCGGACGGCAACTATGACCTGCGCGAGTTCCGCCTTTCCGGCGACACTGGAAACCTCTATCTCCTGGCCCGCTACCGCGACGTGACCAACAGCGCCCTGCCTTACCTGGCGGTCATGGTCGACACGGATCGGATCACCGGGAGCGGCGAGAAGTGGTTCGGCGGCAACGCCGACGTCCAGGCGGATTCTCCGGCGTGGCGAGAACGGGAACTGGTCATCAACGCCACCAAGGTCGGCTCGTTCGGCGTCGGCCAGTCCGGCTGGACCTGGTCCGCGAACGGCACCGCGGCGTTCTCGACCACGCATGATGCCATCGAGGCGAAATACGCCTGGAGCGTCTTCAACATCACCTTGCCTCGGACTCTTCGGTTCACGGTCATGGCGGCCGAGAACCTGGCCGGGGACGCTAAGGACCAGTACCAGCCGGATGCCCTCGACGTTCTGACGACCGTCAGCGGCAACACGTGGAACGAGATCGGCTCGGATTCCATCATCAACTACTGGTTCGACGTCAACTTCAACACCAACGGCCAGGTGAATGCCTCGCCGGTCCAGCCCACGCTCGTTTCACCGGCGCACAACGCGACCAGCAACAGCGCCACCGTCAACTTCCGCTCGGCCGTCGTGGATGCGGACTCCGCCGCCGCCGCCTTCCCTCGCTTCCAGCTCCAGATCGCCTCGGACTCGACCTTCAGCTCCATTGTCGCGACGTGCGACCAGGCCGCCTCGATCCAGGGCGGATGCACCTATACCTTCGGCGCCGGCGGCAACTACTGGTGGCGGTTCCGCTATGCCGACGATTTCGAGACGACGGCGTGGAGCGACTCTCGCCGCATCTTCGTCGACTTCTATGTCCCGCCCGTGACCTTGCTCTCGCCGGCCGACGGCGAGGAGACCTCGGTCACCTTCGTGCGCTTCGCCTGGTCCCAGCCCGCGGACGACATCTCCGGGATCGATTCCTACATCCTCGAGATCAGCCGGACCGCCGGTTTCGAGTCCTACCTCGCCACGCGCACAGCGGACCTTTCTTCCTACCAGGTCCTCACGTTCGGCGACACGGTTTACTACTGGAGAGTCCGCGCCATCGACCGTGCGGGAAACCAGACGGTCACCGGCTCGCGCTGGTTCCGGGTCAACACCGCGATCACCGCGGCGCTGACGACCCCGGCGAACGGGGCGGTCACGAACAACCCGCGCCCGACGTTCACCTGGACGGGCACCGCCGACACCTACACCTTCCAGGTAGCCTCCGATCCCTCCTTCGGCGCGGGTGCGCTCCGCGACAGCGTCAACACGACCTCCACCTCCTACACCCCGTCTACCGTCTACTATGCCCACGGCAGTCACTACTGGCGCGTGGTCGGCCGCGACCGCTTCGGCAATACCGTGACGACATCCTCCAACTTCTTCGTCGTCGACACGCAGGCGGCGGCGACGCCCAACTTCCCGCCGACGGGGACCGATACCTCGTTGCTGCGGCCCACGTTCCGGTGGACGGCTGCCGGTTCGGATAGCTTCACCTTCCAGATCTCGCGCTTCAGCAACTTCTCCAGCATCGCGGACCAGTCGGTCACGGTGGCCACGAGCTACACCCCGGGCGCCAATTACGCCGCCGACACCTACTATTGGCGCGTGATTGGGCGCGACACGGCCGGCAACGTGGAGACCTCCGCGGCGTCGGTGCTCGTCATCGATACCGGCGTTCGCGCCGACCTCCTCCTGCCGCTGGACGCGGCAGAGACGCGGAACGCGCGGCCTGCTTTCTCATGGACGGGCACGGGCGACACCTACACGTGGGAACTCGCCACCGACGCCGGCTTCGCGGCGATCGTCGCTACCTCCACAACGGCCGCAACCACGCATGCACCCGCGTCGGACATTGCGCACGGCCTCTACTACTGGCGCGTTCGCGCGCAGAATACTGCCGGCGGCATCCGCACCACTCCGGGCCGAGCCCTGAGAATTGACACCACGGTCTCTGTTGCGGCGGTTTCTCCGGCCGATGGACTCGAAACGGCGAGCCGTCGCGTGATCCTTTCGTGGACCGGCGACGCGATGTCCTACACGGTCCAGGTTTCCCGCAGTATCACCTTCGCGTCCATCTACGACAACGCGACAGGGGCCGCGACATCCTTCACGCCGGTTCTCCATTACCAGGCCGACACCTATTGGTGGCGCGTCGTCGCGACGGACACGCTCGGCAATGTCGAGACGTCCGTTGCGCGTCGCTTTGTCGTCGATACCGGCGTGGCAGTTTCCCTGACGGCTCCCGCCACCGCGACTCGGACCAACGATACCACGCCGCCGTTCACGTGGGCGGGTGACGCCGATACCTATGTCTTCCAGATTTCACGCGCGACGACCTTCCTCGTGATCGTGGACAGTCGCACGACGTCGACGACGAGCTATACGCCCGCCAACCCCTATGGCGCAGACACATACTATTGGCGCGTCACGGGCATGGATCGCTCCGGGAACTGGGAGACGGCCACGGCTCGAACCCTGGTCATCGATACCTTCGTCACCGTCACGTTGCTTTCGCCCGCGAACGCGACGGTGACGTCGAGCGTGACGCCAACCTTCTCGTGGACGGGCGCGGCGGACACCTATTCCTTCCAGATCTCGACATCGGCCGTATTCTCGTCGCTCGCGGACAGCCGGACCGGAACGTCCCTGTCCCATGTCTCCGCGGGCTATCCTTCCAGCGTCTATTACTGGCGCGTGGTAGCCGCCGATGCGGCGGGTAACGTCGAGACATCCGCGGCCCGGACGCTCATCATCGACACCGGCGTTACCGTGACCGCCACGGCGCCCGTGGACGGACTTCGCACCCGCGTGGCCCCGACGTTCACGTGGACGGGCGACGGCGACACCTACACCGTCCAGGTTTCCAGGTCACTCTCCTTCGCCACGATCGTCGATTCTCGCACGAGCGCATCGACCAGCTACGCCCCGTCAGCGACCTATGTCGAGGACACCTACTATTGGCGCGTCATGGCTCGCGATGCGGCCGGCAACGTGGAGACGACAGTCGTGCGCAGTTTCGTCGTCGATACCCGGGTCACCGTGACGGCGATTAGCCCTGCGAGCGGCGCGCGCACCAACAACACGACCCCGACCCTGGCCTGGTCCGGCGACGCGGATACGTACA
Source organism: uncultured bacterium (assembly GCA_964548165.1). Lineage (GTDB taxonomy): Bacteria > UBA8481 > UBA8481 > UBA8481 > UBA8481 > CAZJQD01. The sequence goes on along the minus strand of CAZJQD010000003.1, from coordinate 78,474 downwards.
CGGTGGAGCTCTCGAAGAGCGCGGTGTTTGCGACCATCCACGACAGCCGCACGCAACCCGGATTCACGTGGGCGCCGATCGCGCTTGCGGCCGATACTTATTACTGGCGCGTCGTCGGACGGGATGCCGCCGGCAACATCGAGACGACGTCCACGCGCATCCTGGTCATCGATACGGGAGTCTCCTCCGCCCTGGCCAGCCCGGCTGACGGCGTCCGGACCAATAGCGCCACCCCGGCCTTTACGTGGACGGGCGACGCCGACCAGTACGTCATCCAGGTTTCTCGTTTCTCCTCGTTCGCCCTCCTGCATGACAGCCGCACCACGTCGTCGACGAGCTATACGCCGTCCGCGCCCTATGGACAGGATTCGTATTACTGGCGCGTCATCGGCCTGGACGCCGCGGGCAACGTCGAGACGACGGCCTCTCGACTCCTGGTCATCGACACCTCCGTCGCCGTTTCCTCCACCTCGCCGGCCAACGGATTCAAGACGGCAGACTCCCGTCCGACTTTCACCTGGACCGGAGACGCCGACACCTTCACGTTCCAGGTCGCGAAGTCCTCGACATTCGCCGTGATCGAGGACTCCGCCACAGGCGCCTCGGCCAGCTACCAGCCCGCCGGCTACTACGTGTCCGACACCTACTGGTGGCGCGTCATCGGTCGCGATGCGCTTGGAAACGCCGAGACCACGACGGCCCGCCTCCTCTATATCGATACCGCGGGCATCATCGTCAACGTCTCCGCGCCCGCGGACAGCGTCCGGATGAGCAATCCTCGGCCGTCCTTCTCCTGGACGACGACGGGAGGCGAGACGTTCCGGATCGAGGTGAGCGCCGCATCGACGTTCTTGTCCACGGTTCTCTCGGTCGAGACGACCGCGACGAGCCTCGTGCCGTCGGCCGATCTCGGGGAGGGCACCTGGTGGTGGCGCGTCGCCGCGCGCAACACCGGCGGCCAGCAGGATACCTCGGTCGCGCGCAGCCTCATCATCGACACGACCGCTCCGTCGGCGCCCACGCTCACGTCGCCCGTGGATGGGACGCTGACCAATGCGACGTCGATGGCCCTGGCCTGGTCCGGGGTTGCCGACACCTGGGCGCTCCAGGTAGCCCGTGATGCGGGCTTCACGAGCCTGGTGCTGGCGGAGACGAAGTCCTCGGCCGCTGGCGCGCTCTTTGGACTCACGCATGATACGTACTTCTGGAGGGTGCGCGGTTCCGACCTCGCGGGTAATACGGGCGCCTGGAGCGCGACGGCGAACTTCCGTGTCGACACGGCCATCACCGTCTCTCTGACCTCGCCGGCGGATGGGGCGCCCACCAACGATTCCACGCCCGCGTTCGCGTGGAGCGGGGATGCTGATACGTATGTCATCGAGGTGGCGCGCGATGTGGCCTTCGCGCTGATGGTCGAGACGACCACGACCACGACGGCGTCCCATGCTCCGCCTTCCGGCTACGGCGATGACACCTACTGGTGGCGGGTCCGGGCCTACGACCGCGCCGGCAACGCCACGGTCACGGTCGCCTGGACCATCCGGATCAAGACCGGCCTCGCTCTTGCCGCAACGTCTCCGTCAGCCGGCGCCCGCACCAGCGATTCCACGCCCGCGTTCAGCTGGACCGGAACCGCGGATACCTACACCTTCCAAGTTTCACGGTCCGCGACTTTTGCCACGATGGCCGACCAATCCACGGGCGCGGCGACCGGCTACACGCCCTCCGGCTACTATGGCGCGGACACCTACTACTGGCGCGTGGTCGGCCGCGACGCCGCAGGCAACGTCGATACCACGGCCGTCCGAACGCTGATCATCGATACCTACGCGGCCGCGACGCTCGCTTCTCCGGCGGATGGCGTCCGCCTCAACGCCATCCCGACCTTCTCCTGGACAGGCGATGGAGACACCTTCACCGTCCAGGTCTCGAGCGCGGCCTCGTTCGCCACCGTGACCGCTTCCTCCACGGGTCTTCTCTGGTCGTGGACCCCCGCGACGCTCGGGCCCGACACGTGGTATTGGCGCGTGCTCGCTCGTGACGAGGCGGGGAACACGGAGACGTCTGCCACGCGCTGGTTTGTCCACGACACCGTGATCGCGGTCGCCCTGGTCTCCCCGATCGCCGACGCCCTGACCAACGATACGACACCGACCTTCACCTGGTCCGGGGGCGCCGATAGCTACGTCATCCAGGTCGCGACCTCAAACGGGTTTGGAACGATTCGAGACTCCGGGACGACGTCACTCCTGACCTACACCCCGGCCGTGGGATACGCGGACACCACGCTTTACTGGCGCGTGGTCGGTCGCGATGCGGCGGGCAACGTTGAGACGACCCCGGCGCGCCGGCTGTACATCGTCTCTGGCCTCACGGTCGCGCTCTCGAGCCCTGCCTCGGGAACAGAGACCAATGTGCTTCGGCCCGCCTTCGCCTGGACGGGCACGGCCGACACCTGGCTCATCCAGCTTTCGCAGTCCTCCACGTTCGCGACGATCGCTGAGAGCGCCGTTCTCTTCGCGAATAGCTATACGGCGGCGACCAACCTCGGTGCCGACACGTGGTACTGGCGCGTCAACGGCCGCGACCTCGCGGGCAACAGCGATACGTCGGCATCCCGCACCTTCCGCATCGACACGGTCGCCAGTGTCACCCTGACGACGCCGGCCGATGGCCTGCGCACGCGGAGCATTCCGACCTTCACCTGGACGGGAGTCGCGGATTCGTGGAGCTTCCAGGCGTCGACGAACGCGTCGTTCTCGTCGATCATCGAATCGAGCGCGTTCCAGGTCGTCGCCAACTATACCCCGGCCAAGCTCTGGGGCCAGGATACCTACTACTGGCGCGCCATCGGCCGCGATCGCGCCACCAACTTCGTGACATCGGCCGCCCGCGTCCTTGTCATAGACACGTCGGTCACCATCTCCCTCACCTCGCCTGCGGCCTCGGCCATCACCAACGACACGACGCCGACGTTCACCTGGAACGGCGATGCCGATACCTATGTCCTCCAGCTCTCCACCAGCCCCTCCTTCACGGCCCTCATCGAGAACCGGACGCAGTCCGCGAAGAACTACACGCCCGCGGTCGGGTATGGCTCCGACACCTACTACTGGCGCATCGTGGGTTACGACATGGTGGGCAACGTCGATACGACCGTTACAGGCAGTTTCCGCATCATCGGGGCCGTCACCGTCTCGCTGACCTCGCCCGCCGATTCCTCCTGGACCGCCAGCACGGCGCCCACCTTCACCTGGTCGCAGACGGCCGACACCTACATTCTCCAGGTGGCGACATCCAGCGCCTTCACGACGCTCGTCGAGAACCGCACCCTGGCGGCGACGAACTGGACCACCTCCGGTCTCGCCATGGGCACGTGGTGGTGGCGCGTCATTGCCCTCGATATCGCCGGCAACGTCGAGACGACCGCTGCTCGAACCCTGAACGTCGATACGTCCATCTCTGTCACGCTTGTTTCGCCGGTCGCCAATCTCCGCACGAATGGAGCCGGGCTGAGCTTCGCCTGGACAGGGACGTCGGTCGATACCTACACGTTCCAGCTGTCCCGCACCTCGAGCTTCGCGGCACTCGTCGATGTCCGCACCCAGGCGACGACGACGTGCACGCCCGCCGCCGCTTACGGTCAGGACTCCTACTATTGGCGCGTCCTGGCCACCGACCGCGCGGGGAACGCGGATACGTCCCAGAGCTATCTCCTCGTGATCGACACGAGCGTGAGCGTGGCGCTGGGGCTGCCCGCGGACAACGTGATCACGACCGAGACTCGGCCGACCTTCAGCTGGTCGGGATCCGGCGACTTGTATCGTCTCCAGGTCTCCCGCGCCGCCACCTTCGCGACGATCGCTGACAGCGTGCTGACCGCGGCGTCGTCCTACCAGCCGGCTGCCGCCTACACCATCGACACCTACTACTGGCGTGTCGTGGCTTATGATCTCGCCGGGAACACCGAGACCTCGGCGACGCGCCTGCTTCGCATCGACAGCGCCGCCGCTCCGCTGATTCCCACGAACGACAGCACGCCCTCCTTCGTGACCATCAACTCGATCTACTCGGCCTACTCCGGCCAGCAGGCCGTTCGTGTCACCGGAACCACGCTCTCCCTGTACGCCAACTACGACAGCTCGATCCAGTCGGTCCTGTTCCAGTACCTGCCGAACGGCGGGAGCGCCTGGATGACCTGCACGCCGGCGGCCTGGGACGGCACCAATCCCGATACCCGAGGCCCGCTCTGGAGCATGGTCTGGGATGTCTCGGCCCTTGCGGATGACACGTACTGCGTCTGGGCCAAGGCCACGCGCGGCGACGGCACCGTGGATTCCACGCCCGCTTACCAGATCATCGTGAAGACCACGGTGCGCCCGGTCATCAACGAGTGGGCGGACACGACGGCGGGCGTTCACACGCGCCAGCAGACGATCCAGAAGTCCGTGGCCGACACCGTGCTCCTCTATGACGGAACCATTCTCCAGATTCCGGCCACGGCGCTCCCGGGCGCCGACACGCTCGTCGTGGAGGTCAAGAACTACACCCAGGCGCCGGCCGGCATCAGCCAGCCGTCACCCGGCCAGCTTCTCCTCTCGCCGGCCGGTTCGACCTACTACCGCGAGTTCACGCTCCTCAATGGCCAGACCACCTTCTCCGACTACGTGATGATCGGCATCCCGTACGACGAGGCGTCGCTGACCATCCCCGAGTCCGACCTGCGGATGTACTTCTTCAACACCTCGATCAACGCCTGGCAGAAGGTCGACAGCCAGCAGGTCGATACGGTCCGCAACGTGGTCTATTGCTGGGTCAACCACTTCACGCTCTTCGCCATCCTCGGCCCGGGCACGGCGTCGGCGAACCTGAGCGGCGCCTACGCCTACCCGAATCCGTTCAAGCCCTACGACGGCAACCCGACGACGGGGTCGCCCTACGTCGCCGGCATCGACGGGACCGGTATCGTCTTCGCCAACGTCACGACCGATGTGGACATCGAGATCTTCACGATCGCAGGCCGCCGCGTCGCCGCCATCTCGGCCCGCAACACCTTCGGCAAGGTCCAGTGGGATGTCCGCAATGACAACCACCAGGAGCTCGCCTCGGGCGTCTACTTCGCCATCATCCGCTCGACGTCCGGTGAGCGTAAGGTCGTGAAGTTCATGGTGATCCGGTAATGACCTGGAGCAAGCTCCAGGGGCGGCGATATTCCGTTGCCCGGGCTTGTTCCTCCTGCACAGCCGTGATTGCTACTCTTCTCGCCCTCGCCATCCTCCCCGCTTCCGCCGATGTCGGCGGCACGACGGGCGCTCAGTTTCTCGAGCTCGGTGTCGGCGCCCGCTCCGGCGCGATGGGTGAGGCCAACGCGGCCTGGGCTGATGACGTCTACGGGCTCTACTTCAATCCCGCCGGCGTCGCGCGCGTCCCGCGGCAGGAAGTGGGGCTCCTCTACAACTCGCTCTTCGAGGACATCGACTACTCGTTTCTCGGTTACCTCCACCCGTTCTCGAATGGCGGCACGCTGGGCGTCACGTTCCAGTACGTCGACCTGGGCACCGTCGAGCGCGCGCTCGCTTCCGGCGCCCGCGTCGGAACCGCCGACGCCTATGACTTCGCCCTCGGCATCAGCTACGCGCGCCCCGTCTCCACCGTCGTCGACCTCGGCGTCACCGCGAAGTGGATCCAGGAGACGCTCGACGATAGAACCGCCAATGCCGTCGCGCTCGACCTGGGCCTCAAGTACCGCGCCCCCGTCCGCGGGCTTACCTTCGGCGCCGCGATCACCAACCTCGGCACGAACCTGAAGTTCTACCAGCGCGAGGAAAAGCTCCCGCTGGGCGTTCGCCTCGGCGCCGCGTATCGCGCCGCCGGTGGCCGCTGGGGACTCACCAGCGACCTCGTCTACGTCCGCGACCAGGAATGGGAAGCCAAGGTCGGCGGCGAGGTCTGGGTTGTTCCTGAGATGCTCGCCTTGCGCGCTGGCTACAACTCCAACAACGATGTCGCTTCCGGCTTCACGACCGGCGCCGGGTTCAAGTATGAGGACCTCGCCGTCGACTATGCGTGGGTTCCCTACGACGAGTTCGGCGACCAGCACCTCATCTCGCTGACGTACAACTTCGGACCCGAGCGCCGTCCCTGGGGCGGCGGTCTCCCGGCCGACGATCTCGACGTCTCGCTCCGCATGGAGCAGGCCAACGTGGAGCCGGCGCGCGCTTCTGGCGCCGCCCCGACCGTGCGTTGCCTGCCCTTCCAGCTCCGCTCCAACCGCGTGCAGTACGAGTGGTTCGGTCCCATCTTCCCGGAGATCTTCCACCGCGGCTGGCGGAAGACCGGCGCCCTGGCCCGCAACATCGCCGAGGCCGATTACACCCTCGAGGGCGATTATTGGATCCAGGAAGACAACGAGTTCGCCGTCACGGCGCGCCTGAAGCAGGACGGTCGCGTCGTCCAGACCTTCCAGTGGCGCCAGGGCGACTCGGAGCGCCCCTTCCTGCTCTGGGACGTCATCGCCGCCCGCGTCAACGCCGAGCTCCTGCAGATGGGCGTTAACGTCATCGTCACCCCGCCCCGAAGGCCGCAATAAGCACGTTCTGCGTGTTTCCCCCGCTTGAAATGGCGGACAATGCTGATCACAGTGCCCCTTCCCACGCTTCAAGCCCGGAACATCAGCAACCGATAATCCCTATGTGAAGCGCTTTCGCCTCCCCATCCTGGTTGTCGCCGTGCTGGGCGTCTCCGTCCTGTCGGGGCGACAGCTGGCCCGGGTCTTCACGCCGTCGCCGCGGCAGGTCGTCGCTGAGAACAAGGCCTCCCAGGCCGCCCTGGCCGTCATTGAGATGGATTACGGGGGAGCCGCGCACCTGTACGAGCGCACCGACGCTGACGTTGCCGGACAGGCCTTTCACCTGAGATTGCTGGCGCGTGCCTTCATGCACCTGGGACGATGGGAGGAAGCCGCGCGGCTCCTCTCGGATGCCGGCGCCGACACGCGCACGCGCGGCGCCGCCGGTGCCGACGCCGCGAGATTGCGCGGACTCGAAGGAGGACGGAGCGTACTGCCGGCCGCCTTCGGAGCATGGGAGAAACTTCGGGTCGGATTCGCGCAAGACGAGGGTGTCGGTCCCGTGGCGGTCATGGACGACGGAAAGATCGTCACTGCCCAGCCCAGCACCGGCCGATTGGCGGTCTGGACGAGCGAGGGGAGACTGGTGCGCCGGTTCCAGGGATTGGGAACGCCCGCCGCGGTGACCGTCCTGGGAGACGATCTCCTGGTGGCGGACATGGCCGGCGGTCGTGTCCTGCGCCTCACCGTGCCGACCGGGGCCGTCCGCGCGCTGACGCTCCCTGACGAGACCGCGTTCGGGATTCGGGCCCTGGCGCCCGGCGCGGGCAACACCACGTGGATTGCCGATTACAGTGGAGGTCGCGTTGTCCGGATCGATAACGCGGGGAACGTTCTCGCGACGCTCGGTGGAGGACAACTCGATCGCCCCAGCGCCCTTCTCGTCGACGGCGACGATCTCCTGGTGGCGGAAGCGGGTCGCAACCGCGTGCTCCGCTACGATCGCAACAGCCGCCTGCTGCGCAGCTACCTCCACCCGCGCCTCGCGGCACCCCTGGGCCTGGCCGCCGCCCCGGGCGGATTCCTGATCCTCGCCGAGAATGGGCTCGTGTTCTGGGCCCGGGAGGGTAGTGAGGATGTCAGCGGTCCCCTGCCGACCACGCAGTCTCTCCTGCAGGCGGGAACGCTTGGTATCGCCGCGGATCGCGATGGCAACATCCTCTGGGGTGATGGCCGTTCGCTCGCGGTCGCGCGCCGGCTTCCCGAGGATCGGCCCCAGCACCTGCTGGAACTTCTCCGCGTGCAGGCTCGGCGTGGCGCCGGCGGCAATGGCCAGATCATTCTCACGGCGGCGGTCACGGACAAGGACGGCATGCCGCTCGAATCCCTCGAGAATCCGCAGTTCAGGCTCCTGAAGGGCGATCAGCGGATTGTTCCCATCGCGGTGGAGAACCTGTCCGAGGTGCTCCCGGGCCGCCGGATCCTGATCGCGATGGAGCAGAGCGACGCCCTGTTCGCTCATATCGAGAGCGTGCGCGCGGTGATCGAGTTCTGCATCGCGAGGCTGACGGCCGCGGATCGCGCCGCCGTGATGGACGTCAGGGATACGTACACGATGGTCCGCGATTTCACCGTCGCTCCCGATCTCGTACGGTCCTCGCTGACCGAGGATCGCCGCCGGGTCGCCACGATCGACCTGGATCCCGCGCCCGCCCTGCGTCACGGTATCCTCATGCTGGCGCCCACGGACTTCGCGCGAGCCATCCTCTGGGTCACGAGCGGGGAAGGGTTGACGGCCGACCAGGTCGTTGCCCTCCGCCGCATGGGGCTCGTGAACCAGGTTCCGATCTTCATCCTCCACGTGGGCGGCGCCAACAGGGCGCTCCTGGAGGAACTGGCCGCGCGGACGGGCGGCCAGTGTTTCCCCCTCTACGCGAATGCGACCGCCCAGCAGTTGCCCGAGGCGCTCGCAAAGATCCGATCGGGACGCTATCGCGTTGCCGCCGACGTGGCCTTGCCCCTGCCCCAGGAACGTGGCCGCTGGTTCGATGTCACGCTCGAGGCCTATCACCGCGATGCCGTCGCCTGGGACCGGATGGGATACATCTCCTACTGATGGGCGGGATATCCGGTCGCGTCATCAACCGCCTCGCGTGGGTGCGCGCCGCGCTCGTCCTCGCGGCAATCATTCTCTCGGGTGCGCCCGGGTTCGCGGCATCTCCGACAGTCTCCTTCGACGTCGAGTTCGGGGGCTGGGACGGGACGCGCCATCACGCTCGGTTGGCTGGAGGGAGCGTGGTCCTGGGATGGCCGCGGACCACGGTCAGCGTCACGCCGAGACTTCCTCGGGGCTGGACGGCCGAACCCCGGTTCGCCGCTCAGCATAGAGGGGCGTCCTGGCGCCTGCGGACGCCGGATGCTCGTGAGAGCGTGCCGCTTCCCTTTCGTCTTCGCGGCCCTCGCGGCCAGCACTTCGAGACCAACCTGGTCCTCCTCCTGCCTCTCCGATTCGCCGCGGATTCCGGCGGTTATGTCCAGGGGCCGGGATTTCGCTTTCCGCTGGGCGCCTATCCCCGGGATGTGCCGGCGCGCTTTCGCGAGAGGGCCGCGGCGTGGACGAATCGCCTGTACGTGATTCGCGACACCGGCGCCGCGATCTCGCCGCACTTCACGCTCGGTATGTTCGTCTCGAAGACGCGGCCGGGTCGCATGCGTACGGCGGGCGTTCACCTCTTGGCGCTCGACTATGCGTTGGTGTCGGCCCTGGAGCGGGTGCAGGAGGCCTGGTCACGGGGCGGGCGTCCGGGGCTTGTACGCGTGGAATCGCCGTTCCGGACTCCCGATTACAACAACGCCGCCGAGGCCGGGCGCGCGACCTTCTCCCAGCACCTCTATGGATCCGCCGTCGACATCCTCATCTCTTCCGACACCGATCGCCTGCATGACGACATCGACGGGGATGGGGATCGAGACCAGGCCGACATCCTGCCGTTGGCGCGACTCGTGAAGAAGCTGATGGGGGAGAGACGTATTCCGCGCGGCGGGATCGGCGTGTACGAATACATCTATCGCGACGGTCGGCCCGGCGAGCTGACCGTGCACCTCGACATTCGCGGTTACATCACGACCTGGGGCCAGCTCTATGACTCCGACACCGTTCGCCCCGCCGGGACCATCGCCTGGGAGTAGCGTCAGCCCTCGATGCCGAGGAGCTTCGGTAGTTCCCTGAGATCCTTGATGCGGTGGCTGTCGTGCCAGTGCGGCCAGGCGTCGAGCGGGTCGTAGAGGACCGGGAGAAGCCCGGCGGCGCGACTGCCGCGCACGTCGACGACGGGGAAGTCCCCGACGTAGGCCGTCTCCGCCGGGGCCACGCCCAGGCGCTCGCAGGCCCTGAGGAAGATCCGCGGGTCCGGCTTCTCGATCCCTTCGATTCCGGAATCCATGATGAACGCGAAGAGGTCGCCGAACGCGCACGCCTTCAGCAATTCCTCGACGCGGCCATCGGAGTTCGAGACGACGGCGACCTTGATGCCCGCCGCCTTCAGGCGCTCGATGGCCGGGCGCGCCTCCGGGTTGGGGTGCCGCCAGAACGAGAGGATGCGATCGGCGGCGATGAGCCTGGCCAGGACGGCCGGAACATCCTCTTCGGGGACGCCACCCCCGCGCAGGATGCCGCCGTGGTAATCGAGATGGAAGTCGAAGCCCGGCGCCTTCCCGCCCGTCAGGCCGTCATCGATCATCCGCTCCAGGCCCGCGTTGATGCGAGGACGAAGGTCGCGGTCCGCGGCCCGAAGGCGCGCATGATCGAGCCCTCCCGCGGCGGCGGCCATGAGATGCGTGTCGATCCAGACGAGCGTGTTGCCGGCATCGAAGAGCACGGCGCGGACAGGGGAGGTCATGACGGGGCAGTATACCGCGACCGGGTGCGCCCTTCATCCTTCACGTCCACGGCCTGGACAGGGGCGATCCCGTCCCTCGGGGGCGCGCTGTATGGGCCATCAGGGGGTGACGGCCGGAGCTTCGACGGCGGGCATGGCGACGACGAAGCGCACGCCGCGCCCATGCTCAACCGGCGTCTCCAGCGCCACCGTGCCTCCGAACGCCGTGATGATGCCGCGGACGATGGCGAGCCCGAGACCGGCGCCGGGACCGGTGGAGGCGCGAAAAAACGGCTCGAAGATCTGCTCGCATTGCTCGGCCGGGATGGCAGGCCCATCATTGGAGACCATGATTTTCACACGGTTGCCGCCTCGCTCCGTCGCGAGATCGATGCGGGAGTGGGCAAAGCGGAGGGCGTTGCCGAGGAGATTGTTGAGCACCTGGGCCATGCGTTCCTCGTCCGCCAGGATGGAGGTCGGCTGGTCGGTCCGGTGATAGATCACGTCGATCCGACGGTCCCTGGCAAGCGCCTGGAAGGTCTCGGCGATCTCGCCGAGGAGCGGCTCGACCCCGATGGGTCGCTTCTCTACCGTGAACATGCCCGCTTCGATGCGCGAGAGGTCCAGGAGGTCATTGATCATGCGCTCCATGCGTCCGATGTGCTTCTGAACGATCGCCAGTTGCTGCCTCTGCTCGGCCTCCACGGGCCCGGTGACCTCGTCCAGCACGTTGTCGAGAGCGCACTTCATGACGGCCAGCGGCGTGCGCAGGTCGTGGGAGGCGGTGCGGAGGAAAACGCTCTTGGCGTCGTTGAGCCGCTTGAGACGATCCTCGGCCGCTTTCAGCCGGGAAACATTGGTCACGGTCAGCACGCATCCTTCGTACTGGCCATCGTCCTTGAAGAGCGAGCGGCCGGAGACGATGGTGGGAATGGGCTCGTCGTCGACGCGCTGGAGAAAGCCGTCGAAACTGAACTGGGCCGCGCGTCCCTTGAAGACGCATTGGAAGAGTTCCTCGCGGATGGCGGCGGCCGTCGGGATGTCAAAAAGCCCGAAGAGCGATCGGCCGGGCAGAGCTCCTTCCCGCTCTCCCCGCATGCTCCCGAGCGCCGGGTTCGCGAGCGCAACCTCGCCGCGCGCGTTCACCACGAGACACCCCTCGTTCATCACCTCGAGCACGTTGCGGTAGACGCGCTCCGAGAGCTTGATCAGGAGGACATCCCGGGCATCCGCCGCGTTCGTGGCCTCGTCGCCCCCCGGCCTTCTGATGGATGCCTGTGCCGTTCGCCTCATCATCTCGAGGAGAACGTGATCCATCTCCGCCTTGCTCACGAATCCGGTGGCTCCTTTTTGCAACGCTGACACGGTCAAGGGGTCGTCCTGGGGCGACGAGAGCATCACGATGGGAAGCATCGGCTCGCGCGACCGAATGGTATCGAGGAGCGGAAGCCCGTGGCCGTCAGCAAGATTCATGTCGATGATCAGCAGATCGAATCGCGTGTGGGCCAGCAAGGCCCGGGCCTGCAACGTGTCGGACGCCCAGGTCACCGGGAACTCGGAGCGTGGCAGGAGATGGCGCACATGGTTGAGCTCGTTTTCATCGCCCGAGACGCAGAGCACCCAGCTTCGACGCGCGGTGATGCCGGCGTCGTAGGGAACCGTCACTGCAGGTCGTCCAGGGCGTCTCCGAGCTCTGTGTACACGAGAGCCCATTCGCCGAGGCGGTCATCGAGCTCGTGGCGGATGGTCTCGCTCGGGATGACGAAGTTGAGGGCCACCTTCTTGTTCCAGAGGTCCTTGGTGAGATCGGTGAGCGTGTCCAGGAAGGTCGCGGGAAAGACGGCATAGGATAGGTCCATGAGGACAAGCGTCCGGGTGATGGCAAGCGATTGAATCTTCTCGCTGATGAGCGCTTCCTTATGGAGGCACGATCCCCGGACTTCCAGTACGCCGACACGGCCGTGAAGGTAGGTCTTTAACGTGAGTCGCGTGCCGCTGCCTAGAGGGACGTGCTGGCCGAGGAGCTTGAGTGCCGAGGGCTCTCCCGCCGCGGCGTCGGACCCGATGAAGGACCACCCTCCGGACCTTGGAATCTCGCGCAGGAGGAGACTGAGTCCCGCTTCCGTCAGGGACGAGCCCGCAAGGTTGACCTGGACTTGTTCATCCTTGAGCGTCATCAGGGCGCGAACCAGTTCCGCGAAGCGCGCCGCGGTTCTCGTATCCAGGACGGGCGTGGGCCCGACGACCCAGGCGGCGCCGGTGCGCCCGTTGGCCCAGGTGAGGGGGATGCCGGGATCGGGTTCCCATGACTGGGAGCGTTGATCCACGCGTTCAATCAGGAGGGGCCAGGGAAATGGCTTGGCGATGAAGTCGCTGGCGCCGCTCTCGACAGCCTTGCGTACCTTTGTCGCGTGGTGGGCGCTCGTCATCATGATGACGGGCATGGGCGCCAGCCAGGGCATCATCTTGAGTATCTCGATGACGCGAAATCCCTCCATGTCTGGCATTCGTAGATCGAGGAGCAATACGTTCGGCGGGGCGCTCACGGAGCCCGCGATCGCATCGCGGCCGCATGCCGCCTCGGCGACCTCCATGCGCCGCTTGCGGAGCCGGATCGCGATGCTCTTGCGGAGGTCTTCCTCGTCGTCGGCGATCAGGATGCGCGCAGGGCGCGTCGGTGTTCCGAGGCGTGGCGTGCCGGCGGACGGGGTGGCCACGCCGGGGGCGGCGTTCGTGACCGCCTCGGGCGCTCCCGGGGCGGCCGGGTAGACTTCCACTGAGGTGCTCGGCTCCAGAACGACCCCCCACGAATCGGTCCAGGCCCCAGGCTACGGGGCGCCTGCCATGGACGTGGCCATTATAGCACCGATTGGTGCGCAATTCAACGAGGCGCCGGCGCAGGGTGTGGGAGGAAACACCTTGACGTTTCGCCCCCCTTTTGCATACGATCTCAGCCCTGTTCAGGCACCTGGGGTGGTAGTTCAATTGGTTAGAGCGTCGCCCTGTCACGGCGAAGGTTGCGGGTTCGAGTCCCGTCCACCCCGCCATGCATGGATTCGAGTCCGTTCCGGGTCTCGTCCTGCGTGGAGTCTCCCCGGCCCGGTGTTTTTCAAGACGGTGCCTCGTAGAACCCTATTGTGGTAGGATCCCGATACCAGGAACCGCGGAGGCCGAGGATGAATGTCGTTAACGTGGAGATGACCCCCAACCCGAATGCGCGCAAGTTCGTGCTGAGCGAGCCGATCGTCGCGGGAGGCGCGCGCCAGTTCGAGACGGCGCCGTCAGAGAAGGACGACGCCCTGGCCGCCGCGCTCTTCGCCGTGCCTGGCGTTTCCTCTGTCTTCTACATGGATAACTTCGTGACTGTTGACCGAGCCGAGGGCGATTGGGCGGAGGTGCGAAGCGCGCTGGAGTCGGGGTTGGAACGTGGCCTGAGACCTGGCACCGACGCTCCCGGCGTGGCCGAGGCCGATGCCGAAGACGGCGAGATGCTGGCGAAGATCAACAACGTCCTCGATCAGATGGTCCGCCCTGCGCTGGCCGGCGACGGAGGCGGACTGCGCGTGGTCGGCCTGCGCGGTCACGAGCTCTATATCCACTACCAGGGCGCCTGCGGCTCCTGTCCCAGCGCCACGGCCGGCACCATGTTCGCCATCCAGAACCTCCTCCGCGCCGAGGTCAACGACCAACTCACCGTCATCGCCGCCTAGGGGGGTCAGGCTTACACATTTACACCTTTGGGCGTTGCCGCGGGTTTGAAATGCGGATGGCTGATATCCCTGGAAATCCAGGCCCCTCGGCAAAAGTGTAAATGTGTAAGCCTGACCCCATTCATGCCGTCATCGGCTCGGGAGCTGTGGGTTGTTACTACGGTGGTCGGCTGGCGGCGGCTGGTCTTCCAGTCCACTTTCTCTGTCGCTCGGATTTCGCGCATCTCTCTCATCACGATCTCGAGGTCCGGAGCTGGCAGGGGGATTTTCGCGTCCGGCTCTCTGTTCATGATCGCGTGGCGAGCATGCCGCAGGCCGATGTGGTGCTCGTGGCCGTCAAGGAGAGCGGCATGGATAGCCTGGGAACGGTCCTGCCTCCTCTCCTGAAGCCCGCGACGCTCGTCGTCTGCCTGCTGAATGGACTTGGCAACGAAGAGCGACTGGCGGAGATCGTCGGTGGTGATCGTGTCGTCGCCGGCGCGCCGTTTATCTGCTCGGAAAGAATCGCGCCGGGCGTCGTTGTGCATACGGCGTCGGGCGGCATCCGGTTCGCGCCCTGGGGCCGCCCGCCTGAGGGCTCGGTCCCGCTCGCCGAGCTGCGCGCTCTCTGGGAATCCGCTGGTATCACCGCCAAGCTGCATGACAACCCTTACGAGGTGAAATGGGGGAAACTCCTCTGGAACGTCCCTTTCAGCGGCCTCTCGGTGTACTACGGCGGCATCACGACCGACATCATCCTGGGGGATCCCGAGAAGAAGACGATGGCCGAGGCCCTCATGCGCGAGGTCATCGTCGCGGCCGCTTCCGATGGCGTCACGCTCGATCCCGCGCTCATTCCCGCCAATTTCGAGTCCACGGCCCGGATGGGTGCGTACCGCACCTCGATGATGGTCGACTTCGTCCACGGTCGGCCGATCGAGCATGAAGCCATCCTCGGTGAACCGCTCCGCCGCGGCGAACGCGCCGGATTCCGGCTCCCCGCGCTCCGCCAGCTCTACGAGGGTGTCCGGCGCGTTGCCTAGGAGTCTCGCGGTCTTGCGCAGAACTCCAGCGGAGTCTGGCGTCGACACGGGGCCCTGAAAGAGGGAAACGAAACGGCAAAACTGCGAGCCTGACACCCGCCAAGTTCTCCCGTAGCATTTCCGTCTTATGGACTTGGCGGAGGTCAAATTCGATGAGCGGGGGCTGGTTCCTGTCGTCGCGCGGCATGCGGTCGGAGGCGATGTCCTCATGCTCGCTTATGCCAACGCCGAGGCGCTGACGGCCACGGTCCGCACGGGATTCGCTCACTTCTTCTCTCGCTCCCGCCAACAGCTCTGGCAGAAGGGGGAGACTTCCGGCAATCGCCTGCGGATCCGCGCGGTCCGGATCGATTGCGACGGCGACGCGATCGTGTATGACTGTGATCCCGAAGGCCCGACGTGCCACACGGGCGCCCCGTCCTGCTTCTTCACGACCGTGCACGCCGCGCCCGGGGACAACCTGGCCGGCGCCGAACTGCTCGCCGAGCTGGAGCAGGTCCTGAGGGGCCGCATGCGGGGGGCTGATTCCGGTTCCTACACCGCGCGCCTCCTGCAGGGGAATCCGGCGAACATACGACGCAAGGTCAACGAAGAGACGCTGGAGGTGATCCTGGCCAGCGAGGCCGAGGATGGCGCTCACCTGGCCACGGAGGTCGCCGATCTCTGGTTCCACACGATGATGCTGCTCGTACGGCATGGTGTCGGGTTGCGCGAGGTCCTGGCCGCGTTGGCGGAACGGCGCGGCAAGCGCCGCATCCCTGGCACGAAGACGCTCGTCGACGCCTCGCAGGTGACTCTGCCAGGATCCGTCGAACCGGAAGACCCATCGCGGATGGGAGACCCATCGCGGATGGGGGAGGGGCAGTCGTGAGCCTTTCTGTCCGGCCGACGCGTGACGAGTTCCGGGCGCGGACCTCGAAAGCGAATCTCATACCCGTCCACGCCGAGATCCTCGCGGACATGGCCACTCCCATCGGCGCCTACCTCGCGCTCGTGGGGGACCGACCAGGGTTTCTCCTGGAGTCCGTGGAGGGCGGCGAGACGGTCGGCCGCTACTCGTTCATCGGGCTCGATCCCTGGGAGATCATCCAGACGAAGGGTGTCGACCCTCTTCGGGAGATCGAGCGTCGGCTGTCGCGGTTTCGCGTCGCCGTGGATCCGGACCTGCCGCGGTTCATCGGGGGCGCGGTCGGTTTTCTCGGCTTCGACACGCTCGGCTATTTCGAGCCCTGTCTCGGCCCGAAGCTTTTTGCTCCCACGCGTCGGGCCAGCCCGTTTCCCGAGGCGGCGTTTCTCATCGCGGGCAAGCTGATCGTCTTCGACAACCTGAAGCGCCGGGTGCGCGTTATCGTTCACGCGGACATCACCGGTGGAAATATCGATGCCGCCTACGACTCGGCCGTTGCCGAGGTCGGCCGGCTGATCGCGGTCCTGCGAAATCCCCGGATCGAGCCCGCGGCGGCGGGAGATTCCGCGGCCGTAGCCCCCTCGCCGGAGACGGGGTCTGAGACGGGGTCTGAAACCGGGTCGAACATGACCCGCGAGCAGTTCATCGATGCCGTGAGAAAGGCCAAGGAGTACATCGCGGCGGGCGATATCTTCCAGGTCGTCCTGTCCCAGCGCTTCCATCGCTCCTGTCGTGCCAAGCCCTTCGACGTCTACCGCGCCCTGCGCGCCATCAATCCTTCCCCCTATCTCTACTACCTGAAGTTTCCGGGCCAGGAGGCAGGCGGCGAGGGATTCTCCGTGGCCGGTTCCTCTCCCGAGGTCATGGTGCGGGTGGAGGACGGCCAGATCACGCTTCGCCCGATCGCGGGGACGCGTCCGCGCGGCGCGGATGCCGCGGAGGATCGGGCCAACGAGACCGAGCTCCTCGCGGACGCCAAGGAACTGGCCGAGCACATCATGCTCGTGGATCTCGGGCGCAACGACGTGGGCCGGGTGAGCGCGCCTGGCTCCGTCAGCGTCGATGAACTCAAGACCATCGAGCGTTACAGCCACGTGATGCACATCGTCTCCAACGTGACCGGAAAGCTGGCGGCGGGAAAGTCCGCCTACGACGTGATCCGGGCCTGCTTCCCCGCCGGGACGGTCTCGGGCGCGCCGAAGATCCGCGCGACCGAGATCATCGCCGAGCTCGAGCCGGACGCGCGGGGACCGTACGCGGGCGCCGTCGGCTACATCGGTTTCGACGGCAACGCGGATACGGCCATTGTCCTCAGGACGGTCCTGCTCGAGAACGGCACCGCGCACGTCCAGGCGGGCGCCGGGATCGTGTACGACTCGGTCCCCGAGAACGAATACGAGGAGACGAAGAACAAGGCCCGAGCGATGCTCAAGGCCCTGGCGTGGGCGGAGGAGTCGTTGTGATCCGGGTGCTCGTTCTCGACAACTACGATTCG
Organism: uncultured bacterium; assembly: GCA_964548165.1. Lineage (GTDB taxonomy): Bacteria > UBA8481 > UBA8481 > UBA8481 > UBA8481 > CAZJQD01. The sequence continues at coordinate 60,894 of CAZJQD010000003.1, read as the reverse complement.
TTCACCTACAACCTCGTGCAGTATCTCGGGGAGTTGGGCGTCGATCCCGTGGTGAGGCGAAACGACGAGATCACGGTCGCCGCGATCGCGGGGCTGAACGTGGGCGGCGTCATCATCTCTCCGGGTCCCTGCACGCCGGTCGAGGCCGGCATCTCCGTGCCGCTCATCCGCGAGCTCTCGGGGAAGCTCCCCATCCTGGGCGTCTGCCTGGGGCACCAGTCGATCGGCGCCGCGTTCGGGGCGCAGGTCATCCGGGCGCCGCGGATCATGCACGGCAAGACGAGCCTCATCCTGCACGATGGCCGCGGTGTCTTCGCCGGAATTCCGAATCCGTTCACGGCGACCCGCTACCACTCGCTCTGTGTCGAGGAGCGAGGTCTTCCGGACTGCCTGGAGGTCTCCGCGCGCGTCGCGGACGAGACCTCGGCCAGCGAGGTGACGGGGATCCGGGTTCCCGTGGGGCAGGAGGAGGCGACGCCGCGCCCGGTCGTCTACAGCCCGCGTGCCGGCGAGGCCATCATGGGCCTGCGTCACCGCGAGCATCCCACGGAGGGCGTGCAGTTCCACCCGGAGTCGATCCTCACCGAGTCCGGCCATCACCTCCTGAAGAACTTCCTCGCCCAGTTTTCCTGAGCGAACCGCCGGCATCGCCCGAAAGTGCGGGCCTGAATCCCCGACAAGCATGCACCGCGGAGACGCTGAGGACGCAGAGAAATGGATTGGAATGGCGATTCATCCGGGCTGTCGAACGAGCTTCCATTTCTGGCCCTTCTCAGCGTCCTCTGCGGCTCAAGCGACCGTAGGGAGCGGGCGGTAATGCATTCTCCGGAGTTCAAGGTGAGGATTCGGGGTTTGCAGGCGGGGGGCTCGGCCTGTAAACTCGAAATCGGCGAATGATGGGCGGTTTCAGGCATTCATGGCTCCAGAGAACGGGCCTACTCGCGGCATGGGTCGCGCTTATCGCGCTCGCTGGAGCCGTTCCGTCGGCGGTTGCGCGCGAGATCGTCGTGCGCGAAGGCGAATCGCTCTCGCTCATCGCCCAGCGCGAGCTGGGATCGATGGAACGATGGACGGAGCTTGCCCAGCTCAACAACATCGCCGATCCGCGCCGTCTCCAAGCCGGCCAGCGCCTGCTGTTGCCTGGCGGCGACGAAGGGATGGGAACTCCGTCACTTCCCTCGGGCCCCCTCACCGCGCACCTCATGGGCCAGCCCTCTCTTCGCCGGATCACGGGTGCTGTTCGCCAGCGCGTTGCGGGTTCCACGATCTGGACGGACATGGTCGGCGCGACGCGGTTTGAGCCGGGGCTGGCGGTGATGACGGCCAACACGGGGCGCGCTGACTTCGTGGCCGACGACCTGGTGGGCGAGCTGGGGACGTTCACGGTCATGAGCGTGAGTGAACTCTCGGCGGAGCCCCGTCGCGCGAAGTTCCGCCTGGACCTCGGCGACCTTACGCTCCGCTCCTCGCTGACATCCGTGCAGGTCGAGGCGCGCGCCGCTCACGTGCGGATTCAGCCCGGCGAGGTCCGGCTCCAGATCGACGCCGCCGGCACGCTCCGCGTCACGGTCCTGACCGGCGGGGCCGAGCTCGTGGGGCCCGACGGACAACGCGTGCCTGTCGAGGCCGGTAGCGTGGCGACGGTTCGACCCGGTTCTGCCGCCGAGGTCCTGGTTCGGTCATCGCCCGTTCGGCTCGTGCGTCCGGCGGACGGCGTGACGCTCCTCGAACGCGATGTGCAGTTCGAGTGGCAGGCCGCACCCGGCGCGCGGGGCTACCTCCTGCAGTTGACGCCTGAAGCGTCGGGACAACCCGAGCTCCGGCAGGAAGTGGCGAACAACTCCCTGGAGGTTCGGGGAATACCGGATGGGTCATACGGCTGGCGAGTGACTCCTCGCGGATCGGCCGAGGCCTCGCCCTCGCCCCTGGCGCGATTCACGATCGATCAGCGCCCACCGCCCCTGTCGCTCAATCCGCCCGTACACGAGGGCGGGAGCTGGAAGCTGCGCGGCGTGACGGCACCCGGAGCGAAGATCCTGGCCGGCGGGCTCCGCCTGACCGCCGATGAGGGCGGCGATTTCGTCCTCGATCTCGGTCCCCTGGACGGGCTCACGATCGTGGGCGTGGAAGCGCGTGTCCGTGACGGCGGCGCCGCGTCGCGCGGCGGGATCGCGATCGCGGGGCGAGCGCCGGGCCGGCGTGTTCCCGTCACCGTGCTGGTGCCGACCGGCCAGGTTCTGATCGACGGTTCGGCGGCCGCGGAATCGATGGAGCTCGCCGATGGCGCCAACCGCATCGCGTGGGTGTGGGAAGTCTCCGGCCAGCGGGTGGCAGGCGGTTCGCTGGCGATCGCGCTCGACCTGGCGCCGCCCGAGATCCTGGCGATTCGCTCCACGCCCGAACGCGTCGGCGCCGACGAGAACGTCTCCATCTTCGTGCGGGCGCGCGACCGCGGAACCGGCCTGGGCGATGCCTCCACGGCGTCCATCAGCCTCCAGGGACCGGACAGCGCCGTCCTGGACCTCACGGCGCAATCGCTCTCGGCGGGCGGCGAGTATCTCTTCACCTTCAAGACCCCCGCTCGCCTCACCCAGGGCATGTACCGGGTGACGCGGCTGGAAGTGGCCGACCGCGACGGTAATGCGATTATCCTCGAGACGCGGGGAACCGTCATCGAGGCGCGCGGGCGCGGCGTTACTGCCGAGAACGGCGGAGTCTTGCCGTCCACCCAGCGGGAGTTTCTCAAGGACATCTTCCTCATCGGTATCGGGGCCCTCCTCGGTTCGCTCTGACCCGTGAACGAGTCGCGGCGGCCATGACGACGCGGGTCAAGATCTGCGGCTTGCGGACGGCGGAGGAGGCCCTCCACGCGGCGGATGCCGGCGCCGACCTCATCGGTCTGAACATCTGGCCCCGATCGCCACGGAGTGTTTCTGTTGCGGACGCCGCCGCGATCGCGGCTCGGCTCCGCGCGCTCCCGGATCCCCCGCGCATCGTTCTCGTGGTGGTCCTGCCGGATGTCACCGACCTGGCGACCGCCATCGATCGCGTGCGCCCGGATTTCGTCCAGATTCACGGGGCCTGGGGAGAAGAGGGGCTCATCGACGGCGTTCCTGTCATCCGCGGCTTCGGCCTGGGTGACGAAGAGGATCTGAAAGAGATCTCGGCGTGGCCGGGCGAACTCGTGCTCGTTGACGCCAAGGTCGAGGGCATGCACGGCGGGACGGGTCGCGCGGTCCCCGCCTCGCTCCTCGACCATATCGCTCGCCTCTACCTTTTGGCCGGGGGCCTCAAGCCCTCGACCGTGGGAGCCATTGTCGCAAGATTCCATCCCTGGGCCGTCGATGTCGCTTCGGGCGTGGAGTCGTCGCCGGGCGTCAAGGATCCACGCCTGGTGGAGGAGTTCATCCGGAATACGGCGGGCTCCGCGCTCACTTAGCAATCCTCGCCGGTAGAGCCCTACTCCCGGCCATTGCCTGATTGACACTTTCATTGGCGGCAATTGACATTTCGGCAGAGTGATGACGCCATCGAATGCTGAAAATATTAGAGATAGACTGTTACGACGTCAACGGCATACCCGTTGCTGTGTCCGCGTAGTGGGACGAAGTCCCGCATCACGATTCCAGGAGGTGGGCCATGAGGACGGAGGATTGGCTACTCGACAGGTTTCGGCGCGAGCTTGACGACACGTTTCGGACGGTCTTCCACGAGTCGCGGCACGCGTCGGTGCCCATGAATGTCTGGGCCGACGACGAGCGACTGGTGGTGACGGCCGAGGTTCCCGGCGTGGACCCGGACGCCATCGAGGTCTCGGTGACGGGCGACACCCTGGTGCTAAAGATTGCCCGGACCGAGGAGGACGTGGAGAGCAAGGAGAAGGCGAAGAAGGGGCAGGCGAATACGACCTGGCTCCGGCGCGAGCGCGCCCGCGGCGCGGCCGTGCGGTCGCTGACGCTCCCATACCGCGTGGATGCCGAGCACGTGGCGGCGGTTACGACGGATGGCGTGTTGACGTTGACCTTCCCCCGCGCCAAGGAGGATCGGCCGCGTCGGATCACGGTGAAGGCGGCGTGAGCGGGAACGCGAGAGGAGGTGCGAAGATGACGAGCAAGAAGGAGAGCCTGGCGGTGAGCCCGGGCGAGTCGACGGAGCTGACGCGGGGAAGCGGGCAGGGCGCGGAGCGATTTGCCCGAAGGCGCGTCACCACGCCCGTGGTCGACATTCTCGAGCGGGAAGAGGGAATCCTGATCCGCGCGGATCTACCGGGGGTGAAATCGGACGGGGTCGAGGTCGTCGTGGATCGCGACGTCCTGACACTGAGGGGGCGGAATGCCTCGGAGGCGCCGACGGGATTGCAGGCGATCTACCGCGAGTATGAACCCGTGGACTACGAGCGCACGTTCCTCCTGGGGCGCGACGTGGATCGTGACGCCATCGAGGCGCGCGTGCAGTGGGGGGTGCTGGAGGTATTTCTGCCGAGGGAAACGGCGGCGCGGGCACGGAAGATCAACGTGCGGCCGGCCTGAATCGGAAGGGCAGGAGCCCCCGCGCAGGGGGCGCCTGCTCGATGATTGCATCGCCAATGATAAAGCCCACGGCGTTTCCGCCGTGGGCTTTTGTCTACGGACTAAATCAGGCTTTGATGACCCGGATGTTCTCCGCCTGGAGGCCCTTGTCACCCTTCTTGACCTCGAACTCGACGGCATCACCCTCGTTGAGCGACTTGTATCCGTCGGACTTGATGGCGGAGAAATGCGCGAAGACATCCTCGCCGCCCTCCTGAGTGATGAACCCGAAACCCTTCTGAGCGTTGAACCACTTGACGCGACCGGTAGCCATAATACGAACCTCCTCTTTTGCCCGGGAAAATGACTGCGCAGAGCTCAGCAGGCTGAGCCGTGCGGTCGATCCGAGACAGCGGACCGACGTTTCCGGACGAAGGAATCCCCCGACCGGGTGTTTCCCGGCACTTAACTGCCCCGAACTATAACGGTTCAATTCAGCCCTGCCTATGGGTATTCACCTGAAAAGTCGCCTTGGGAGCGCCGATCGACGCGGTATACTGGGGAGCGATGAACAGGCGCGCAAACCGGGCTTGGAGGCCGCTGTCCCCTGGGATGGGCCGGTGAACGGTCGCTCTTGGATGACCGGCTTGTTCTGCGCCGCGGCGGTCTTGAGCGTCCCGGTCCTGGCGCGCGGGGGAGTCCTTGTCAGCCGCGCCGACCTTTTTGCGGGTCCTGCCGTCGCCCTGGTAGCGCCCGCCGCTGTGCCTCCCGTTCCCGCGGCTAAGCCGGAATGGGTTCCCGCGCGCGTGCCTGGACCCGGCCTGGACGCGAGTGAACCCCGCCCTGCCACGTCTTCTCCTCACTCCCCCACGGTCATCCGCGTCTGGCACTC
>CAZJQD010000003.1:4531-55394 GCA_964548165.1 uncultured bacterium | reverse complement strand
GCGAACTGCCTGGCGGCGATGGAGTACGATCATCGCCTGCGCGGGCTCCCGCTCGCCTTCGAGACGCTCATCCTCTACTACAACAAGAGCCTCGTGCCGAACCCGCCCGCCAGCACCGAGGCGCTCCTCGCAATAGCGCCGTCGCTACAACGAAAGGGCATCTGGCCTCTCGTCTACGACCGCGCGAACTTCTATCTCCACGCCATGTGGCTCCACGGCTTCGGCGGCCGCGTCTTCGACGCCGAGGGAAATTTCGACGCGCTCTCCCAGCCCATGCTCCAGTCGCTGGTTTTCGCTCGTGACCTGGCGGCCGTTCATCATGCCGTGCCGGATACCGTCAACTGGGACCTGCAGATCGCGCTCTTCAACGCGGGCCGCGCCGGCATGCTCATCAGCGGCCCCTGGGCCTGGGGCTCGCTCGATCGCGACTCGATCCCGGTGGGCATGGCCATTCTGCCGTTCATCGCGGAGGCCGGCAACGCCAGCAGGCCGTTTCTCGGGGTGAAGGGCGCCTTCGTGAGCGCACGAACGACCAATCCCGAGGCCGCTTCCCAGGTCGCCGCCGCGCTGACGTCGGGGTACGCGGGCACCGTCTTTCATATCCTCGCCGGCTCTCTTCCGGCACATTCCGGCGCGTATCGCCATGCCCTCGTCGCCGCCGATCGCCGGACCGATGTCTTCAAGGAGCAACTGGTCTGGAGCGTGCCCATGCCCTCCATTCCGGCCATGGCTCGCGTCTGGAAGGTGATGATGACGGAGGCAGGTACCATGCGGCACGGGTGCCTGGACAAGGTCTTCCTGGATCGCGTCGCTCCCGAGGATGCGGCGCGATCGGCCCTGGTTGCGTTCCAAGGCCCGGGCGCGGCGAGGCCGCCCGGATGAGGATCCGTTCCAAGCTCTTCCTCCTTCTCCTCGCCCTCGCGCTCATCCCGCTTCTCGTCCTCGGCACGGTCAGCTACTACCTCGCGCGCGATGCCGTGGAGACGGAGGTCAAGTCCCGCCTCACGCGCGTCAGCGACGATCTGCGGCGCGAGCTGAACGCCGTCTTCGCGGAGGTTGATGCCGTCGCGGCCGCCATCGGCGAGGACTACAGTTTCCGGGTCTATGCCCGCCATGTCGGCCGGCAGGACGTCAGCATGCTCCGGGACGTCCTCGAGCAGACCTTTCAGTTTCACCTCCAGCGCGACGACCGATACCTCGGCATCATCGCCACGTTCCAGGGCGGCGATCGATTCGTCGTCCTGAAGCCGGGAATGACGGAACTCTCCCTGGCCGAGGATCGGCCCATCACCTTCGTCGGCGACGACCTCTTCTGCTTCACGCGCACCGTGAGCCACGACACCGCGAAGGCTGTCCTGCACATCTACGTCCGCCCGGCCCTGCTCGGTGACGCCGTCCTCCGCGTCGGTCTCGACGAGACCTCGCCCATGACCGGCTTCTTCGCCCTGGACGGCCGCGTCTTCTCCACGAGGCCCGACGCCGTCCCCGCGGCGTTGCCGCCCCCGCACTCCGGGACGGCCGAGTGGATTCACGAGGGAGAGAAGGTCGCGGCCGCGGGCGGTGTCGGCGACCTGCCGCTGGTGGCCGGTGTCGCGCTCTCCGAGGACGCCTACCTCGAACCCGTCCGCCGCCTCCGAACCGCCGCCTTCCTTGTGGGTGTCCTGACGTTCCTGGGCGTATCCCTGGCCGCGATGATCTTCGCCGCGGGAATCGTGCGTCCCGTCTCTGCGCTCGTCCGGCTGACGCACGCCTTCTCCGGAGGCGACCTGGGCGCCCGTCTGCCGCCGGGTCGCGCCGATGAGCTCGGAGACCTCGCCCGCGACTTCAACGCGATGGCCGGCTCCCTGGAAGAGAGCCGGAAACGTCTCGCCGAGCGAGGACTTCTGCTCGAGGAGGAGAAGGCGCGCGTTCAGCTCGCGATCAACATGTGCCGAAACGTCCTGGCCGTTCACGGCTTCGAGGCCCAGGCGCACGCGGTCTGCGAGGAGATCCGCCTGCACGTGAAGGCTCACCGCGTCGCCGTCCACCTGGTGAATCACGAGGAGAAGCGCGTGGAGGGCGTGGCGGCGGCCGGCGTCAACGCCGCGTGGGTGCGCGGGCAGGATTATCCGCTTGAGGACCAGAGCGGGCCCGGAATGACCGCGGCTATCGTGCGGTGCGCGGTTCATGGCAAGACCGAGACCGGCCGAGGACTTGGCGCCGTCTCTCTTGCCGATGGGATGGGCGAGGCTTCTCACGGAGCGCGCTCCGCGGCGGCGGGGGTCGCGGAGAGCGGCCCGGTGATCGCGGAGGCCGCGAGAGCGGTTCCCGTCGCGCCCGATGCCGCGTTCGCCTGCATCCCCCTGCGCGGACACGGCCACACGATCGGCGTCGTCGCGATCGTGGCGCCGCCCTCCGCGCTCGACGCGGGGATGCTGGCGACCGTCGAGGCCTTTGCGCACCTCGTGGCCCTCGCCATCCTCGAGGCGCGTACCGCGGCGGAGGCGCGCGAGGCCTACATCGACGTGCTCTCGGCGCTCGCGGGCGTCATCGAGAAGCGCGACGCCTACACGGGCATGCACACCGAGAACGTCCTGGCCTATTCCACGGCGCTGGCGCGCGCCGTCGGGCTCTCGGAGGAGGACATCGAGGGGATCCGGATCGGCGCGATCCTCCATGACATCGGGAAGGTCGCGATGGCCGACTCCAGCCTCCAGAAGACGGGCGCGCTGACGCGCGAGGAGTTCGAGGAGGTGAAGCGTCACCCCATGGTCGGGTACGAGATCCTCTCGGGCGCGCGGTTCCTGAAGGCGGCGCGCGAGATCGTCCGGCACCACCACGAGCGGTGGGACGGGACTGGCTACCCGGATTCGCTGAAGGGGACCGAGATCCCGGTCGCCGCCCAGATCGTGGCGATTGCCGACGCCTACGACGCGATGACGACGGACCGTCCCTACCGCAAGGGTCTCTCGGGCGCCGAGGCCATGGCGCGCTTGCGCGCCGCGTCCGGCTCGCAGTTCAACCCCTACCTCGTCTCGCTCTTTATTGAGACGCTGGGACTGGAGGAGAGCGAGAGCGGGTACCGCATGGCCGATCGCCGCGTGGGCGCCGCCCTCTGGTTTGATCTGGGCGGCCACCTCACCCTGGAAGCGGGCCGCGCGGTCCTGGCGCGCGCCGTGGAGTGGATGAAGCAGGACGGCAAGAAGGTCGTCATCAGTCTTCTCGAGGTCGAGAAGCTCACCGACGGCGGGATATGGCTTCTTCTACGCCTCTCGTGGCGTTGTCGCGCCGCCGGCGGCGTTCTCGTCCTGGTGGCCAGGGGCGCCGTCCGCGACCAGATCCTCATGCTGGCCGCCGACTTCCCCTTCCGCATCGTCGAAGACGAACGCGCCGCCACGGCGATGGTGTAGCGGGGCCAGGTGTCCGTCGAGGGATTCCCATGGGAGGAAGAATGATCCGAAGAGGGTGGTTGGCGGGGAGCGTCCTGGCTGCGATGTGCCTCGGTGGATGCGGACAGTCGGAGGAGGCGCGGCGCGTCGCAGAGCTGGAGGCGCGGCTCGCGGCGGTGGATGAGCGCATCCAGGCCACGCAGGCCGAATGGAAGCTGGCGATGGAGGCGATGCGGATGGAGTCCGCCGCGCCGACCGTGGTCGAGACGGCTCCGGTCTATGCGGGCGTCCGCGTGGGCTTCCTCGGGACCACGGGCATGTCGTTCGGGTCCGACTTCGATTGGCAGACGCGCCAGGTGCTCGCCGAGGGCGCCGCGACCATTCGCGGCAAGGTCTTGGCCGACGCCCGTCCGCGCGCCGGCGTCCGGCTCCGACTCCTCCTCTCGGGCATCCGCTCCGCCTGGACAACCTCCGATTCCCAGGGGTTCTACGTCGTCCGCGTCCCGCCCGGGAAGTACCGCTACCAGGGATTCGAGCTCGATCATGCCGTGGCCGACAGCGCGCTCTCGGGCATGCTGCAACAGAACACTCACGATCTGCCGGTGCTTCCCTACGTGGAGGCGTCGCCAGAGAAGCCGGGCGTGGGACCGGAGTTCGCCTTCGTCGCCGCCGTGACGGCGCTTTCTCCCCTGGGGCGGGAGACACTCGCCCGGAACCGGGTGCGCCTCGCGTGGGAGCCGTATCCCGGGGCGGCGGAGTACGAGGTGTCGCTGATGGAGAGCGATGAGCGGGGGAGGAGTTCCCGGGGCCTGGTGAACCAGCCGCCGCTCAGGACGTCCGACACGTTCCTCCTGGTTCCGGATCGCGTCGCCCTCAGCGCGGGCAAGGTCTACTCGTGGTCGGTCACCGCGTTCAATGCGCGAGGCGACGAGTTGTCGCGCTCCCCGGAGTTTCACCGAAGCCAAGCCGCCTTCAAGGTCGAATGAACGTGTGGCTTGGTGTGCGTCGTGGATGGGCCGGCGGCGGCGCCCTGATCCTGGCCCTCGTCGCGGGATGCGGGGACGTCCCATTGGGAGAGCGGCTCGACGCGATCGAGGCGCGGATCGCTCGGCTTGAGGACGAGTACCCGGCCGGGACCGGGGGTGATCCGGAGTCCGGGGAAGAGGTGGTCACGGTGGCGCCGGAGTATGAGCCTGCGACACGCGCGCCGTATCCGCCGGAGGGATTGCCGCGCTACTTCAACGACCGGACCGAGTGGGAGACGGATGCGATGCAGGCCGTGGGCCAGCTGGTCGTCCCGAGGACGGGGATGGCGGCCGTCGTCGTCAACGATCGCATCGTCGTAATTGGCGGTCATGGGCCCGGCCAGACCCAGGCGATCTTTCGGAGCGACCTGGAGCTGATCGATTCCCGGGTGCGAGTAGAACGCGTGAAGACGGGGCTGATACGTCGACGCTACCAGGTCGCGGAGGCATACCAGGGGAAGATCTACATCGTCTCCGGCATGACCACGGCATCGGGAAACTGGGATTGGAGAAAGGTCTTTCCGGACGATCTCGAGATCTACGATCTCGCGACCGGCGTGATCACAAAGGGCGCCCCACTGCCGTCCTCGCGGTACCTGGCCGCGTCGGAGATCCTCGACGGCCGGATCTACGTTCTGGGCGGCAGTCCGCCCCGCGCGGATGCGCGGCGGGAACCCGACAGCCGCTCCTACCTCTCGAACGCCAACACGCGGCCCGACAACCGGCTCTTCATCTACGACATCGCGTCGGATCGCTGGAGCGAGGGGGCCTCGATGGAGGTCGCGCGCCAGTGCGAGCTTGTCGCCTACGGAGGCAAGCTGTACGCGGTGGCGGGATTCGACGGGAGACGGGCCGTCACGGCGTTCGAGGAGTATGACCCGGCCACGAACCGATGGACGCGCCTTCCGGACCTGCCGTTTCCGACGAGCGCGCAACGGTCGGTCGTCGTTGGCGACCTCCTTTACTCGTTCGGCGACTACGTCGAGATGACGCAGATCGGCGTCTACGACTTCAAGACGCGGAGGTGGGCGAAGCTGGCGCTCCGCATGCAGCCTTCCCGCCAGGGCGCTGCGGCGCTCTTGGGGAACCAGGTCTTTGTCATCGGCGGGAACGCCGGTGCGGGTCGGGCCATCAGCGCGGGCGGCGCGGGCGCCGAACCGCTCGCGACCATCCAGGTCTTCCCGGTTCGCGACCTGGAACGAGCCGCCCGCGCGGCGCGGTGAGGCGGGGAGACGTCCCTCGACCCGAACGATCAGGAATCCTAGAAAATAGCCCCTGACCCCCTTGTTCCATCACGCAGGGCAAATATGATGTTTCTATGAAGACGCGGGGGATCGTGGCGCTCATCTTCGTCCTGGCCGTATTGGCCACCGTCATGGGGCACCCGCCCGCTCAAGCCGACACGCTCCGTCCGGTCGAGGCGCCTTACATGGTGCGCGTGGAGTCGTTCCGCGTCCTGGCGAACGGCGACGAGGTCGTCCCGCCGCTCGGTCGGGATCGGTTCGTCGACTACGTCTTCGGCGGTTATCCCTCCAACACGCTCCAGGCCGTCCTCGTCGTCGCCCACGACGGGCTCGAGCGGGTCTCGGCGCAGATCACCTTTGACGGCGCCGCCACCCCGGTCTCGCGCGAGGACGGCGTCGGTCGCACCACGTTCCGCGCGCAGATCACGGTGGGCCCCAACCGGAAGGTGAAGGTCGGCTACCGCGTGAACGTCAAGCCGCGCGTCGTGACGCCCAACCCCGACGACTCGCCCTTCGATCCCGAGATCGGCCTCACGCTCTCGGGCGCCAACGGGCTTCGCCAGCTCATCCACGATCACCAGTCGTCGACGGCCACGTCCTCGCGCCCCGGTTGCTCCTGCTGCGAGGCGATGGAGAAGTACTTCACCGCGCGCTGGGTGGGCCGGTTCTTCCGCAAGGTCGGCGTCAACGTCGCCACCAACCTCGTCGACCTCGCGCTCGCGACCATGGGCGGCGGACCGATCGCCGACGCGACGAAGCATCTCTGGGAGGCCAGGGCCGGAGCCTCGGCGCTGCGGAGATGGCTCCGCGAGTACATCGTCCAGGCGATCGAGGGAGCGATCTGGAACTTTTTCAAGGCGGTCCTCACCGAGATCATCACGAACGGGCGGTTCATCATGGCCGACGTGCCGCGCGAGATCGGGAAGGACTTCATCAACGGTTTCATCGGCGCGGGCGTGGGCGAGGGCGGCAAGGCGCTCATCGGCGACCTCAAGCGGACGATGCCGAATTTCCTCTACGGGAAGATCGGCGACGCCGTGACGGACGGCGTCTACGACGCCGCGGGCGCCCAGCCGCATCCGGAGTTCCAGCGGCAGGCCGAGGCGCTCTCGCAGAAGGTCCAGGACGCCGCGGCCGAGGCGCAGGCGGAGATGGAACGCCGCGGGCTCTCGGCCGACTACTTCAAGGCCTACACCGACGACTACGAGATGACGGTCCAGGGCCGGCGCCACCGGATCCGCGTGTACGGCGTGCAGTGGCTGGTGACCGGGCGCGGCTCCATCCTCATGATCTGCGATCCGCTCCCGGCGGGATCCGGGCAGAGGAAGGGGTACCTGATCCGCTTCCAGGGATCCGCGGGTGGTCTTCGCGGGATTGGCGGCGGGAACGGCGTGACCGAGTTCAACCCGACGACGGGACAGACCTACGACCCGGAGGCTCTCACGCGGGAGGTGATGGGCCAGTGAGGAAGCTCTCGGTCTTTCTCATCCTGGCGGCCGCGTTCTCCTCCCTCGGGATCGGCGAGTGGCGGGAGGCGGCCTCGGGCGAACCCGCGCGCGTCGAGTTCCGGACCGCGGTGACCGAGCAGCAGGTGACCGACGGCGGAGGCGCGGCCGTCCGGTGGCGGTTGGCGCCGATGGAGGTTCTCTGCGGGAACCGCTTCGAGGTGGTCCTCCAGGCCACCGGTTGGGCTCCCGTGGTGCGCGGCGGCCCCTCCCTGCCCATCCCCAACCTCGGGCTCGTCGTCGAGTGCCAGCCGACGGGCGAGCGCAAGACGGTCTCCACGGACCGGGACGGTCGCGCGACCGTCTCGTTCACGGCGGCCGCGGATCCGGCCGTGCACACGATCTCGATCGCGCTGGCCCGGCCTTCCACCGCGTTCTACCTCGAACCGCCGCGCGCGATCGGAAGTTTTCGCTACCGGATGGAGTGGGTGCGCTACGCGCCCGATACCCGCAAGGGGCGCGCCAACTATCTCGATCCCGTCACGATCACGTCGCGCGTGGTCCGGGACATCGTCACGCACGAGGGGCATCGCCTGACGTGGGGCGTGACCGTGCCCAACGACCATCTCAAGGGAGTGCGCGTCGCGGCCGCCCCTTCGGTTCGCTGGACGTGGAACGGGCAGGAGGCCGCGGGCCGGATCCTCGTGGCCTCGACGGCGGAGGACGGCTGGTTCGACGTGACGGCTCGCGGTCGGTTCCCGGGCAGGGAGGCCGTGAACGCGACGCCGGAGGCGACGAGGGCGGGGATCGTCTTCACCGGGACGTTCGCGCCCCCGACATGGGTGGAGTTTCTCGGCGAGGATCGGTCCTGGGCCGCGGCCTGGGACTGCCTGATCCGGCCGGCCGGCGCTCGCCGCGATTCCCGCATGCAACCCGATACGGCCGGCAATTGGTTTGTCGACCTCGGCTCGGTCGAGGTCGGGCGACTCGTCGATCCGCCCAGGGAGATGGCTGTCGAGGCCTACGTGCCGCGGCTGGCGGACACGCCCGCGTCGCGCGCCACGGCTCATTTCCGCAACACGGTCGGCTCGGTGATGATGGTGAACAACGCGGCTCCGGCCACGGGCGGCGACGGCATCTTCCGCTCCGGCGGCAAGGTCCCGGCCTGGCACACGGTGCTGAGGCCCGGCGAGAACCTCATCGAGGTGACGTCGCCCGACGCCGCCAACAAGGTCACCTTCCGGATCTTCGGCCTGGGCTCGGACCAGGCGACGGCCATGGATCCCGGGCAGACCGTCCAGCTCGCGGGAACCGCCAGCCCGAATCCCGTGGACCTGCGAACGACGGAGCGGTCGACGGTCTCGGGAAACTGGTCCCTGGGCACGTACGGCGCCGACACGCAGGCCGAGCTCCGGGTCATGGTCGAGCACGGAACGCTCGAGGTGGCCCCCGCCGAACGCCGGGGTGATATCCGCCAGAACCGGGAGGGGAGCTGGTTCGCGAACCTCAAGACGGACCCGGCCGGTCGCTACCAGTTCCAGGTCCGGCGAACGACGCCGGGCCGGGCCCGGGTCAGCGTCTACATCTGGTCGCCGCGATTCAACCAGACGCTTCGCGAGGTGAAGTTCGAGATCGAGTTCAAGCTGGCTCCCGCGGTCCGCGTCGAGGACGGCGGCGGCGTCTCGATCGACCTCGGCGGATTCCGCATCGGGATCCCGCGAACCGGAAGAGGTTCGACGGGAGGGACGTCCACCGGGGGCACCACGACCGGGGGCTCCGGCGAGAGCACGGGTGGCACATCCACGGGCTCCACGGGTGGAACCTCGACCGGCGGCTCCAGCGAGAACGCGTGGGTGTGTCCCGTCCACGGCGCCGGATGCACCAACCCGGCCTGCCGGTAGGGCAGGGTTCACCACAAAGACACGTCCCCGCGAAGAAACACGAGGAGAAGCCGCAACGAGTCGGAATCCATTCGTCGATGGATAACCGTATGAGCGCGTGCGCCTGGGCGGTTTGCCTCGTTCCCGCCGAGGCCAAGATCTCGATTCAAGCCTGCGTCCTGGAAACTCCGATCAGGGGTACGGCAAGGGATTCCACGTGTCCGCAGTGGGAGCACTCGGGGGGGGAGCGCCGCAGGCGACGACACCTCGGGCAGGGGATGCCCTCAGACTTGGCGAGGTCATAGGCCATGAGAGCCAGGATGGGAACGCCGACGACGATGCCGGCACCCCCCCACCCGACTGCATGCGGTCGGGCTCGCGCGCAGAGTCGCGCGGCCAGCCACCCGGCGCCGCCGCCCGCGAGGTGACCGAGGGTCAGGAGCGCGAGAACGAGCTGGAGGGATGGCGGGAGTTCGCCATTCATTCCGTGAACAACCGTTCCTGTCGCGCTTAAATAGCCGTACACGATAGCGGCAATGGGCAGAGGGCACGGCAAAAAGGCATACCATCCGACTATCGACCAAAGAGAGGCGCCCGTGCTGGGAGCGGGCGTGACGGGCGCGCTCGTCGTCCTGGTCGTTGTCTCATGAATACTCTCTTGCAGGAGGCCCAGGTGGTTGTAGATGAGCCAGGTGACGTGGCTGCTGTCCCGCGGAATCGCGAAGGCGATGGTTTCGCCGTGCGTGGAGATACGGACTCGCGTGGGACGAGCCGAGAAGGAGTCGGGGAATGTTCCGCGGACCGATTGCTCGTTGCTCATTCCTCTACTCATCGTTCTGACCTGGAACGCTCGGGCCGTGGCCAGCACCTGCCCGTACGGGGAAGATGACCCCGCCGGCCCTTCCGCGGACCATTGTTCGAAGTCCGCTATGTGAAGCACATCGTCTCCATCATGAAGCTGAACGGTGCGTGCGCTGAGGTTGACGAGGGCGAAGTAGGAGTCGGTATGGAGCCAGAACGTGGCGTCTCGATCCCCGGCCGGCGAATCGAGATACCAGAGCGGTTCCATGGGCTCGGAAAAACCTTCCATGGTCGCCTCACCCTCGCGGTACCCGCCGGGGCCCAGCTTTCCCTGCAGGCGGTCTCCCTCTCGGTAGAATGCAAACACGCGTTCGTCGGGCAGGAAATAGATTTCCTCCTGCACCCTGGCCGACATCTCTCGCAGGAACCAGAATTCATTCGTGGCCCATCGAAAGCCGTAGCGCTTGAGGAACGGGAGACTTCGGGCCGGCTTGGAATGATGCAAAGCGCCAACCTCGTGCAGTTGGTCGAGTGGAGAAAGGGCCTGCGCCGTTCTGGTTCGGGGTTCGACGCGGGACGAGGTTGGGCGGCCTGGTCGGTCTTGGTATTGCAGAAAGAGCAGGATGAAACCAACCACGCATGTCAGCGTCGCGGTGAGGAACAGGATGACGAGATAGGCGGGAAGCCGCGACCACGGGAGTCTCACGCTTCGCGCCCTCGATACGCATTCAGGGCCCCGAGGAGCATGATGACGAAGAGAACCCCGTGCGCCGCCTCGGAGAGAGGTGGCGCTCCCCAGGCCGCGTAGGCCAGTGACCAGACGAGCGTGATCAGGGCAGCGGCGATGCCGGCCCATCGCTCGCGTCCTTGACCGCAAGCGGCCCAGAAGACGGCCGCGTAGAAGGGGAGAGAAGAGGCGATCTGCGCGATCCCGGGATACGCCATCTCCCAACGAAAGGGACCTACGTGATATCCGGGAAGAGCTGTCGCCGTGACCAGGACCAGGAAGGGGACGAGCGGGGCCAGCAGGATGACGAGAATTCCGAACAGCATCTTGGACGCGAAGAGATGAAGACGCGTGACCGGACGATGAAAGAGCAGGCTCTCGGTCCGAGCCTGGGTTTCCGCGCGAACCTGTTGAAGTCCGAGGAGTCCAGCCAGGACCATGCTCTGCCAATACAGGCCGCTGAGGAGGATGGAATTCAGGAGGGTAAAGGGTTCGCTGCGATAGGGTGCCGGGAAGAGGACTCCTCCAAGGGAACTCAGGCAGAGAAATCCGGATATCACGCTCGCGGCGAGAGGAAATCCCCATCGGGCCTCATACTCGCGTCCGAGGAGGGCGCGGATCATGTCGTCACCTTCGGGACCGCGATAACAGGAACGGTCGCGGTGAGCGCAATGAAGATGTCCTCCAGGGAGAGAGGTTCCTGAGGCTCGAAGGAGATGCCGGCAATGGCCAGGCGATGGGGTTCAGTAGTGACGACGTCCAACCCGCGTCCGCGCTTCTTGAGCGAGAGTATTCCAGGAAGAGTCGCGATGGACTCGAACAGGTCCGAGCCCGTGACATGAACCAATTGGACTGCCGACTGCAACTCGGCAAGCGCTCCGGAGGCGCGGACTTCGCCGTCGGCCAGGATGACGATGCGATCGGCCAGCCTCTCGACGTCCGAGAGGATGTGCGAGGAGAAGAGCACGGCGCGGCGCTCGTCCGACAGCAGATCGGCGAGCGTGGTCATGAACTCGTGCCGGACCACGGCATCGAGGCCCAGCATGGGATCGTCGAGAATGAGAAGGTCCGGATCCTGAGCCAGGACGAGGGTCAGCGCCAGTTGGCCCCGTTGTCCGTTCGAGAGTTCCGAGACCCGCCGGAAGGGGTCGAGACCAAAGCTTTTCAAGAGTCCATCGACCAGGTCGGTTCGCCACCGGGGGTAGAAGCCGCTCGTGAAAGCCACGAGGTCGCGGATGCGCATCCATGGCTCCAAGGGATTGTTCTCCGCCATGTATCCCACGCGTTGACGCAGGCTGACTGGCGCCGACCATGAGTCATGCCCCAAAAGAGTGCATCGCCCGCTGGTCGGGCGTTGAAGGCCCAGCAGAGTCTTGAGCGCTGTTGTCTTCCCGACGCCATTGCGTCCCAGGAGGGCGACGACTTCGCCCGGCGATACGGCCAGCGAGAAGTTCTTGAGAACAACGTTCGGTCCGTAAGCGCGCCAGAGCCTGTCGAACGTGATGAGCGCTGTGGGCGACTCCGGCGCGACTCTCTTCATCGCCCGCCCGCAACCAGGCCGAGCCGATGCGATGGCGACAGAGGGAATTCGCGGACTACGCGATCGTGAATGCTGGCCCATTCCCTTTCCGTTACGCCTTCGCGGCGGGCCTGGAGGCGCGCCTCCCGCAGGCTTTCCTTGAGCGCGTCCCGGCGTTCGTCCGCGCTGGGGCGCGGCGGGGGTCGCACAAAGGTCCCGGCGCCGTGACGAATCTCGATCCAACCTTCGGATTCGAGGAGGTCGTACACGTGACGGGCCGTGTTCGGGTTGACGCGTTCTTCGACGGCCAGCGCTCGAAAGGAGGGCAGGGCATCTCCGGGGCGGTAATCTCCTCGCAGGATGCCCTGCTTCAAGCGTTCGGCGATCCGCTTGTAAGACGGCAGGTTCTGCGAAAGGTCGGGCGACACGCTTTGTAACTGTGTCATGTAATCTAGCACAGTGTCAAGGGGGTATGGGTTACCGGCTCTGGGCGCGGCGGACGTTCTTGGGATAAGCTCCTCCCATGCAGGTTGTCACGGGAGCGTTGGGGTACACGGGGCGTCACATCGCGGAGCGGATCCTCGAGGGAGGGGAGACGGTCGTGACGCTCACGGGTCGGCCGTGGCTGCCGGACCCGTTCGGCGGGCGGTTTGGGGATCGATTCCGGGTGAGGGCGTCGTGCTTCGGGGACGAGGACGCGCTGGTGCGCGAGCTCGAGGGCGCCGACGTGCTCTACAACACGCTCTGGATCCGCTTCCCGGCGGCGGGGTTCACGTTCGAGCGGACGGTCGAGGACTCGGGGCGTCTCTTTCGCGCGGCGCGTCGTGCGGGAGTCAGAAGGATCGTCCACGTCAGCGTCTCGAATCCGCGCGAGGACTCGCCGTTGCCGTACTTTGCCGGCAAGGCGCGCGTCGAGCGATTGCTCTCGGAGTCCGGGATCTCGTTCGCGGTCGTGCGCCCGACGCTCATCTTCGGCAACGGCCCCGAGGAGGCGCTGCTACTCAATAACATCGCCTGGTTCCTCCGACGCTTCCCGGTCTTCGGCCTTCCCGGAAGCGGCGACTACCCGGTCCAGCCCGTGGATATTCGTGACGTGGTGGATCTCTGCGTGGCGGAGGGGGCGCGCGACGAGAGCCGGGTTTTCGACGCCGTCGGCCCGGAGACGATGTCGTTCCGGGATCTCGTCCTGAGGCTGAGACGTGCGGTCGGTAGTCGCGCGCTCCTCATGGGAATGCCTCGAAGCGTCGTGGCCGCTTCCTGCGCCGCGATCGCGCCCTTCCTCGGCGATACCGTATTGACGCCCGAGGAGATCGACGGGCTCGCCGAGGGCCTCCTGGTAAGCACCGCGCCGCCCACGGGACGACGGCCGTTCGATCCGTGGCTGGCGACCGTGAAGGATGCGATCGGTCGGAACTACATCTCGGATCGCCAGCGACACATGGCGGGGCGCCAGCCCCGATAGCCCGGATCAATCACGAACACTCCGAGATTCCGCCTCGGCGTGGATTCCGCGGAAGGACTCGGCATCGTCCATCGGCCTGCGCCTAAGTTCCGCTCCACCCACGCCGAAGCGGAATCCCTTTGCGTAAGACGCAAAGTGGCAGCCTGACACCTTTCGCTGATTACGACGGTGGTTCGCCGCCGGGGCGGGCCTCGGGCCAGGGGCGCCAGGTACCGTCCGGGCAGAGCGCCTCGCAGGGGTGAAAGCCGGCTTTGTACTGGAGGCTCTTGCAGGCCGCGACGTAGTAGCCGAGGTGCACCCAGCGGCGACCGAGTTCGCGCGCTCTCGCGATGGCGACCAGGATGAGCGTCGTCCCGAGGCTGCGCTCCGCGAGCTCGGGATCATGGAAATGGTAGGTCAGGGAGTAGACGTTCGGGGTGACGTGGGCGAAGAGGACGCCCACGAGCTTCGGTCCGGCCCAGATCGTCAGCTCCTCGGACGGCGCCCGCGAGACGCGGGCGAGGAAGACGCTGCGATACGAGGCCGGGTTCCAGTCCAGGTTGCGCCAGCCGCGCGACGCTTCCCGGCCGGCGTGGTAGCGCTGGAGGAGCCTGAGGCGCGCGGTCGTGAAGGCCGGGTGGCCATGCCGGATGCGTAGGTCGGCGTTGCGCCGCCCCGCGCGGCGCTGGGCGCGGTTCGGCCGGAACGCCGCGGCGTCGACGCGCAGGGATCGACAGGCCGTGCACGCGGCGCAGACCGGGCGGTAGACGAGAAACGTCATGGTGCGGCAGCCGGTATCGAGGAGCTCCTCGAATTCGAGGGGACTTGCGGCGCCCGCGAAGCCATACACCAGCCGGGCGGTCTGGTCCTTGAGATACGGGCAGGGTTCGGGTTCGGCGGAAAGCCAATCCATGAGCGCGATCATCGACTGCCCGCAGGGCGCTGGCAAGCGCCCTTTCCCATTGCCTCGCCGCCGCCGCCGGAGGATGATCGAATCGCCATGAATCGCCCGTTCTCCTTCGCCCTGTCGATCGGACTCCTTGGCGCCTCCTGGATCGGCGCCCTTCCCGCGGGCGCCTGGCCCGGGCCCTACGCCGGTTCCCGCATCTTCGGCGGCAACGACGTCTGCGCGGTCTATTCGGAGTCGCCGGCGCGCACGGATACGGATTTCGGCGTCGTGCACTACTACGTCGGAGGCTATGAACAGGATTACATCCGGGCCGCCTACCCCGAGTTCCACATGGCCGGTCAGCGCGAGACTGCGCGCGGTCTTGTCCCGGTTCCGGGCGAGCGGTCCGCGCGCGGCGACGGCGCCAGCACACGGCGCCCGGCCGGTGAGCCGGAGATCTCGGCCGACGCGATCTCGGCGACGACCTCGTTCGTATCGATGATCGATTCCTCGGTGCGGATCCATTACCGCACCTTCGCGAATCCGGACGGGGTCCTGACGTGGGATATCGAGATCCACAATTCGGGATCGACGCCTCGCGAGATGGCCATTGTTCCCGTGGTGCGATTTCGCCAGGAGCCGGTGGCCGTCCGGGCGCATGCGGCGGGTGGGAACCTCTTCACCATCGCCTCCTTTGCCCACGCGAGCGTGGTTGTCGGCTTCAACGACGATCAGAATATCTCCAGCGTCTCGCGCACCTCCGGCGGTTTTCCGGCGCTACGCAGGCAACTGACCGTCGGCGCCCGCACGATCGTGCATGCCCGCCTGCTGCTCTATGCCCTCCCTTCATCCGAACGGCACCCGTCGGAAGAGCAACTCGGGGACCTGGCGACGGCGCGGGGCCTCTGGAGGCGCTGGTTCCGATCCGGGATCCATCCGCCTCTCGTGGACACGCCGCTCTTGTCGGCCTACGAGGCGACGCTCTCGTCCCTGGCGGCGACGTCGCTACGCGGGGCCGTTCCCGCCGACATGACGGGGCAGTTCGTGACGGAGGGGCGTCCCCAGCTCTATCCGCGCGACGCCCTGATGACGGCGCGGGCCCTGGCCGAGGCTGGGCACGAGGAAGCGGCCGAGCAGATCTTACGCTTCTGGAACACGGGTATTCCCGAGAAAACACCGGGCGAGTGGTATGCCCGGTACGATGCGGAGGCCAGGGCGACGGCGGGGGGCAGCGGCGCTCCGTTTGATCTGCCGGAGTGGGATGCGAATGGCTATTACGCCTCGCTGGCGCTGCGCCTCTACGCGTTGACCGGTCGTCGCGTCGATGACTCGGCGCTCCTTCGCCGACTCCTCGATTTCGTCGTCGCTCACCAGGACAGCGATGGCCTCCTGTCGGAAGGCGGCATCATCGAGTGGGAGGGCCGTCTTCCGGCGACGGCCATGAATGTCGCGGCAGGACTTCGGCACGGCGCGATCCTGGCGGAACTGGATGGCGATCGAGCTTCGGCGCACCGGTGGCGCTCGGCCGCGCGCCGGATGGAGCGGGGCCTCGAGAAGCTCTTCTCGCCGGCTCGCGGGGCCTACATGGACCAGCGTGACGGTCGCGAGCAGTTCAACACCTCGGCGAACTTCGGGTTCATCTGGGGGTATCCCGATCACCTGGAGCTGGCCCTGACGAATGCGTGGTACCGGAAGAACACGTGGAGACTCCACAACCGAGATGCCGGCGGGGTTCAGTACTTCGAGGCGGACGGCTACGGTTCCGACCTCTTCGGGTTCACGACGGGCGCCTCCGCCCAGTATCACCTCGTGGCCGACGATGCATCCCTCGGGCTCGGGCAGGTCCGCTGGATGATGGATCGATCGAACGAGTACGGGATGATGCCCGAGCGCGTGCTGTCTCCCGACGGTGCGGACGTGAGCCCCGCATCGCCGCTCTCGTGGTGCAACGGCGAGTTCGCGGCGGCGGTCCTGACGGCCGCGCGCGTCGGCACACCCGGGTTCCTGGCTGGTCCAGATCGCAGCGGGGGTTCGGAATACCCGTGGTTGTCGCTGGGAAGGGACCTGGCCGCGCTCCGGCGCGTGCTGGCGGGATTGGCGGACGCGGGCGTGGAGGCCTCCTCGACGCGCGCTCTCGCGGCCGCGCTGACGCCGGCCCTCGCGGCATGTGCGGCGCCGCAGGCGTGGGGTTCGCGCGTGGCTGCCATCCAGAAGGCGCTGAATGCCGTCGAGCGCGTGGCGGCCTGGACGGAGCCGTCGCGGCCTGCGCCTGTTTCCGCACGGGCCGCCTCCCGTCCGACGGCCGCATCGGGATGGCGCGAAGACGTCGGGCTCCTGGTTCGCTCCCTCCGCCCGACGTTCGATCGCCTCGCGTGGAACCTGGCCGGCCTGGACATGGAGGCCAGCGGCCCGGATACCGCGGTCATGGGCGAGCCGCACGAGGTGAGAGTCGAACTTTCGGGCCCGTCCGGCACGCGGTGGCGGAAGGCAACGATCGAGTGGTTGGACGGGAATCGACGGTACCGGCGGACCGTCGTTCCGGCGCGCGCGGGAAGCTCCGTGGTGGTCCGGGTACCGCTTGAGTTTCGCGAGGGGAGTGCGCCTTACTCCGCCTCCTGGCGGGTCACGGCCGAGGGCCTGGTCCAGGGGCAGGCGATTCGCGCTTCGAGAACCGGGCTCGTGAACGTCCGCGCTCGATATGCGTCCGCGGTCCAGGTACCCAGCGTTGGCGCGGGCGCTCCCAGCGGCGATCAGATCATCACCGTGAGCACGCCGTTGGCGTCGCCGCCCGAAAGAGTCGTCTTGATCCCGCCGATCGGGTGGACCATGACGGCCCTGGGCAGGGACTCCGCTGGAAAGAGCTGGTCCTGGCGGGCGCGACCCGGCGCCGATCTCACGCCGGGCTTCTACAAGTTTCGCTTCTATGCCTTCGCTCGCCCCGGGACGCGCGGCAACGAGGAGACGGCGCTGGTGGTGGTGCCGCACGCGGTCTCGATCGATCTCGCGGGTTCCTGGATGTTTCGAACCGGCGACGATTCGCGGTGGGCGGGACGCGTGGTGGATACGGCGGGTTGGTCCTCCATCCTCGTCCCGAAGAATTGGGAGGCGGCCGGATATCCTGACTATGACGGCCACGCCTGGTATCGGAGCTCTGTGAACGTTCCGGCGGCCTGGCGAGGGCGCGATCTCGTGGTTACGCTCGGCGCCGTCGACGACGAGGATTGGACCTATTGGAACGGCGTGGCGATCGGTCATACCACGGTCTGGAACCAGAAGAGGCAGTACCGGGTCCCGGCCGCCGCGGTGGAAGCAGGCGCCACTAATTCCCTGGCGGTTCGCGTCTATGACGGCCTCTACGGCGGAGGCCTCTGGCAGGGCCCGGTCCAGGTGGAATTGGCGGCCCCGTAGCTCAGGCTTCGCACGAGGGTCGCGGCTTCGCGATCGGGTCGCGGACTGTTATTCTTTCACCATGGCAGAGGAGTCCTGCAACCCTCGAATCCGTCCCGGCGATTCCTACTTCAATGCCGAGGGCCTGATGGTCCTGACGGAGTCGTACCTGCGCCGTCGCGGGACGTGCTGCCGCAGTGGATGCCTTCATTGCCCGTATGGATACGGCCCGGAGGGCGCGGCCCGGGATCGCATGGCGGCCAGGGCGCGAAATCCCTCGAGTCCGGGCGGTGAAGAGACCCCGTGACGGACAGCCCTCTCCCATTGGTGGCCGACAGGGTTTCGCCGGCCGTGAGTGCCCTGCCGCGCGGCGCGCGCGTCTTCGTCAACGCCATGAACGGGCTCGGCGACTTCCTTCTCACGATGCCGACGCTGCGGCAGTTGAAGAACGAGCGGGACGCCCAGATCACGGTCCTGCTCTGGTACTACCTCGAGGACCTGGGCCGCGCCTTGCCGTTTCTCGATCGCCTGGTGGTCTGGAACGAGGAGTATCGGAGCGAGGAGGGATTCGCGAGGCTCTGCGCGGAGGTGGCTGCCTCCGGGCCCTATGACGTCTCGATCGATCTCGCTTTTCCCCCGCGATCGGCTGTGATCTCCGAGGCGACGGGCGCGCCGGTGAAGCTCCAGATCATGTCCTCGGAGATCCTGCGCCCCGGGATCGAGCGGATCGAGCGCCACCAGCACGCGGGCATCATGTCCGAGACCTGGCGCATCCTGGATCGGCTCGACGTCCCGCGCCCCGCCTCACCACCGCCCCTCCAACTCGTGGTTCGCGGCGATGATTTCACCACGGCGCGCGAACTGATGTCGTCCTTCACTCCGGGGGTCCGCCGCATCCTGATCCATCCCGGGGCGGGTGTGGCCGCGCGGAGGTGGCCGGTGGAGCGGGTGGCCGAGCTCGCGGATCGGTTGGCGACGCGCTACCACGCCGAGGTGATGTTCCTCGGCGGACGAACGAACCAGATGAGCATCATCGCGAAGCAGAGGGGCGAGGAGGAGGTGGACGAGGTCGAGGGCATCCTGGCGCGCTGTCGCGTTCGCCATCGATCCGCGGCCGGTCGCGATAACACGCGTGTCCTGGCGCTCCTCATGGAGCAGAGCGATCTCGTCATCGGCAACAACTCCGGGCCCGCGCACCTCGCCGGCCAGCTCGGCCGGCGAACGCTCGTTCTCTGGGGCCCATCCGATCCGAAAGAATGGGCGCCCGTCGGTCCGGAGGTCGAGGTCGCGCTCCACGTCGACGGCCTCGACTGCTACCCCTGCTCGCCGTCGGGCTGCGACGACCCGGTCTGCATGCGGCAGTTGACGGTCGAGGACGTGCTCGATGCGATCGAGCGGAGGTGGCCGGGGTTGCCCCCGATGCCGCGCCGGACGATGCGGGCCCTGGAGCTGGCGTCCGGGGAACGGCCGCAAGCCGGCTACTGGCACCTCGACCGGCGCGCCGTCGACGATGTCGAGATCCTCGGGGATGTCGCGACGCCTCCGCTGCGGTCCGGAGTCCTGCGCCAGCTCCACGCCCAGCACATCATCGAGCATTTTCCGCGCGGCGAGTTGGCCGGCGTGGTCCGCCGCTGGGTCGAGCTCCTGGAGATCGGCGGCTCGCTCACGGTCGTCACGCCCAACCTCGCGTACATCGCCGACGGCTACGCGAAGGGCACGATGCCCATCGGGGAGGTGACCGGTCGCTTGTATGGAGACCAGACCTACCCGGGAAATTTCCACTTCCACATGTTCGATCGCGCGACGCTCATCCAGTGCCTGCGCGAGGCCGGGTGCGATCCGGTCTACGACGTGACGAGCCGGTACGAGAAGCGCGCGGTCCCGATGAGCCTCTACGCGGTAGGCTTTCGCGCCCGATAGGCCGCGCGCTACGTTCCTGGGGGCGGGATACGCAATCCCTGGGCGCATTGACGCCGTTCGACACGCCGCCTTACTATTTGTCATGAGGTTGTCGGGTTTACGGGTGTCTTGGGGTGATGTTGCGCGGAGTCCTTTGTCGCTCGCGTCCCCGTTGCTGCCGGCGTTCAAGGAAATGAGGTTCACGCTCCGATGAGGAAGGCGATCGTTCTCGTCGTGGTGCTCCTGGGGGCTGCGGCTGCCTTCTACGCCTATCACGCTACCAACGCCGCCCACGATGACGGCATCCTCGCGCTCTCCGGCAATATCGAGGTCACGGATGTCACGGTCAGCTTCCAGGTGGCGGGCCGTATCGTCACGGTGCTGGCCGACGAGGGCGAACTCGTGCGGCAGGGCGACACGATCGCGATCCTCGATGACGCGGAACTGAGGCGCCAGGTCGCCGTCCAGGAGGCGGATGTCGAGGCCCTGGGCGCGCAGTTGAAGGAGCTGGAGGCCGGGAGCCTCCCGCAGGAAGTGGCCGCGTCCCAGGCCATCCTCCAGGCCGCCGTGGCCGACGAGAAGCGCGCCGCCGATGACCTCGTGCGCCTCCGGAGCCTCGTGGATCAGAATGTCATCGCGCGCCGCGACTACGACGCCGGCCAGGCGGCGGCCGAGATGGCGCGCGCGCGGGTTCGCGAGGCCCGCGAGCGCCTGTCGCTCGTGCGGCAGGGTCCCCGCGCCGAGCGGCTCGAGCTCGCCCGCGCCCGCCTGCACCAGGCGATGGAGGCCGTGGCGCTCTCGCGGACGCGCCTGGCCTATACGGTCGTTCGCGCGCCGATCTCGGGCGTCGTGCTCTCGCGGTCCGCCGAGCCCGGCGAGTACGCGGCCCCCGGGGCGACGATCCTCGCGATCGGTGACCTCGAACAGGTCTGGCTGCGCGCATACGTGGATGAGACCGATCTCGGCCGCATCCGGGTCGGCCAGCGCGCGCGTGTTCGGTCCGATACATTCCGGGATCGCGAGTACGAGGGGACGCTCTCGTTCATCTCCCCGGAGGCCGAGTTCACCCCGCGCACCGTGCAGACCGAGAAGGAGCGGGTGAAGCTCGTCTACCGCATCAAGATCGCGATTGCCAATCCGCGGATGGAACTCAAGCCCGGCATGCCGGCCGAGGCCTCGATCGTTCTGGACGACAGGACCGATTCCGCCCATGGCGGTCATTAGAGCCGAGAAGCTCACGCGCGTCTTCGGCGCGAACCGCGCCGTGGACGGACTCTCCTTCGAGGTGGAAGCCGGCGAGATCTTCGGGCTCGTGGGTCCGGACGGCGCGGGCAAGACCACCACGATGCGTCTCCTGACCACGATCCTCGATCCCACGGAGGGCGAGGCCTGGGTCGCCGGCCACCACGTCGCCAGCGAGGCCGCGGCCATCCAGGACGAGATCGGCTACATGAGCCAGAAGTTCGGCCTCTATCCCGACCTGACGGTCGAGGAGAACATCGACTTCTACGCCGATGTCTACGGCGTCTCCCGCCGGGAACGCGCCGAGAAGAAGGATCGTCTCCTGGCGTTCTCGAACCTCGCGCCCTTCCGGACGCGCCTTGCCGATCGGCTCTCCGGCGGCATGAAGCAGAAGCTGGGCCTGGCCTGCGCGCTCATCCATACGCCCCGCGTGCTCTTCCTCGACGAGCCCACCAACGGCGTCGATCCTGTCTCGCGCCGCGACTTCTGGCGGATCCTGTACCAGCTCGTGAAGGAGGGCGTGACGATCTTCGTCTCCACGGCCTACCTCGACGAGGCAGAACGTTGCACGCGCGTGGGCCTCATCAACGAGGGGAGGCTCCTGGCCTGCGACACGCCCGACCGCGTGAAGGCCCTCATGCGCGGGACCATCCTCCAGGTGCGCTCCCCCATGGCGCGCCACGCCGCGGCCCTCCTTCGCGAGGCTCTCCCCGCCTGCACGATCGGCCTCTTCGGCGATCGCGTGCACGTGGTGACCGAGCAAGTCGCGGACACGGAGCGGACGATCCGGTCGCTGGCCGGCCCGGAGACGTTCCCGGTGGAGGGCATCCGCGAGGTTGAACCCACGCTCGAGGACGTCTTCATCTCGGTCCTGTCCCGCGGGAACCCGACTTGAGCGCGCGTGAGGACGGCGTGCGCGCCGTGAGTGCATCCCCTGACCCCGAGAGGAATGAGCCGGTGGAATGGGCCGTGACGATCCGTGACCTGGTGAAGCGGTTCGGCGCCTTCACGGCCGTGAACGGGATCAGCCTCGACGTGAAGCGCGGCGAGATCTTCGGGTTTCTCGGCCCCAACGGGGCGGGAAAGTCCACGACGATCCGGATGCTCTGCGGCCTGCTGGCGCCCACCTCGGGAACGGGCACCGTCAGCGGGTTCGACGTGGTGCGCGAGCCCGAGCGGATCAAGGAGAACATCGGGTACATGAGCCAGAAGTTCTCGCTGTACGAGGACCTGACCGTGGAGCAGAACCTCGACTTCTTCGGGGGCATCTACCGGATCCCGTCGGACCGCCTCGTCGAGCGGAAGGCCCGGGCGATCGCGATGGCGGGGCTCGAGACGCACCGGGATGCGCGCACCGGGACATTGGCCGGCGGGTGGAAGCAGCGTCTCGCGCTCGGGGCCGCCATCCTGCACGACCCGCCGATCCTCTTCCTCGACGAGCCCACCTCGGGCGTGGACCCGCTCTCCCGCCGCGGCTTCTGGGACCTCATCTACGACCTCTCGGGCCGCGGCACGACCGTCTTCGTGACCACGCATTACATGGAGGAGGCCGAGTATTGCGACCGGCTGGCGCTCATCTACCGCGGCGACATCATCGCGTCGGGGACGCCGGCGGAGCTCAAGCGCGATCACATGAAGGAGGAGATCGTCGAGGTCCTCTGCGATCGCCCGCAGGATTACCTCGACGAGGTCGAGGATATCCCGGGAGTTCGCGAGGCCGCGCTCTTCGGGAGAGGGCTCCACGCCGTGGTGGAGGACGGGGCAGCGGCGACTACCCGGATCCGGGCCCGGCTATCCGAGCTGGGAGCCGGACACGCGCGCATCGAGGAGATCGCGCCCACGCTCGAGGACGTCTTCGTCTCGCTCATCGAGGAGTACGACCGGCGAGCGAATGGCGGGAACGGGGAGAGCGCATGAAGTGGCACCGCGTGCGCGCGGTGGCGCGCAAGGAATCCCTCCACGTCCTCCGGGATCCGCGGGCTCTGGGCATCGGGATTGTGCTCCCGATGTTCATGCTCTTCCTCTTCGGCTACGCGCTGACGCTCGACGTCGACAACGTGCCGATCCTGGTCTGGGACCAGGCCGAGAGCGTCCAGAGTCGTGACCTCGTCAGCCGGTTCGAAGGGTCGCGCTACTTCACGATCGTCGGGCGAGCTGAGACACATCGCACGATCGAGCGCGCGCTCGACGATCGCAGCGCCCTGATGGGCCTCGTGATCCCGCCTGACCTCGATCGGCTGATGGCTGCCGGCCGGCCGGTTCCCGTGCAGTTGATCGTGGACGGGAGCGACGCGAACACGGCCACGCTCGCGATCGGCTACGCGGAGGCGATTGCGCGGGCCTGGTCGCAGTCCGCCCTGGTGGAGCGCCGGGACCGCGCCGGACTGCCTGCGCCCCTCCCGGCGGCCGAGCTGAGGCCGCGGATCTGGTTCAACGCCGACATGGAGTCCAGGAACTTCATCGTGCCCGGGCTGGTGGCCGTCATCATGATGATCATCACCGCGCTCCTGACGTCCCTGACCGTGGCCCGGGAGTGGGAGACGGGAACGATGGAACAGCTCATCTCCACGCCGCTGACCCCCGGCGAGATCATCGCGGGCAAGCTCGTGCCCTACTTCGCGATCGGGTTCCTCGATGTCGTCATCAGCGTGGTGATGGGACGGTACGTCTTCGGCGTGCCCCTTCGCGGCAGCGTGCCGCTGCTCCTCGTGATGTCGAGCGTCTTCCTCGTCGGCGCGCTGTCGCTCGGCATGCTCATCAGCATCGTGACGAAGAACCAGCTCGTCGCCAGCCAGCTGGCGCTCGTGGGCACCTTCCTGCCGGCGTTCCTCCTCTCGGGATTCATGTTCGAGATCGAGAACATGCCCCCGGCGCTCCAGACCGTGACCTACTTCATCCCCGCCCGCTACTTCATCCGCCTCCTGCGCGGGATCTACCTCAAGGGGGTCGGCGTCGACGTGCTGCGGGTCGAGGGTGTCTTCCTCCTGGGATTCGGCCTCCTGATGCTGGCCCTGGCCCGCCATAACCTCCGGAAGAAGATCGGATGATCACGCGCCTCCGCTGCATGCTCATCAAGGAATTCATCCAGATGCTCAACGATCCCCGCATGCGCGGCGTACTCTTCGTGGCCCCGATCATCCAGATCCTCGTCTTCGGCTACGCGGTCACGACGGACGTGAACAACGTGCGGACCGCGATCTACGATCTCGACGCCAGCCCCGAGAGCCGGGACCTGGTGGCGCGCTTTCTCTCCTCCGAGCACTTCGCCGCCGTGGCCTGGATCGGGGACGACGAGACGATGCGCGACCGGATCGATCACGGGACGGCCCGCGTCGTCCTCCGGATCAACAGCGGGTTCGGGGAGACGGTCCGCGGAGGGCGGACGGCGCCGTTCCAGCTGATCCTCGATGGCACGGACCCGAACACGGCCGGCATCGTGCTCAACTATGCCATGCGGATCACGGAACAGTTCAACACGGCCCGGCGCGGCGAGCATGGACCGGCCGCCGTCGGCGGCGTGGAAATGCGCACCCGGGCCTGGTTCAACGAGAACCTCGAGAGCCGCAACTTCTACCTGCCGCCCGTCGTGGCCCAGATCGTCATGATCGTGACCCTGATGCTCTCGGCCATGGCCATCGTCCGCGAGAAGGAGATCGGCACGATCGAGCAGATCATGGTGACCCCGATCCGGAAGGTCGAGTACGTCCTCGGGAAGATGATCCCCTTCGCCATCGTGGGTTTTCTCGACGTGACGCTCATTGCCGCGGTGGCATACTGGAAGTTCGACGTCCCCATCCGCGGGAACATTCTCCTCCTTTACCTGGCGGCGGGGCTCTTCCTTTTGAGCACCCTGGGCGTCGGGCTCCTGATCTCCACCGTCTCCCGCACGCAGCAGCAGGCGATGATGACCGCGTTCTTCTTCAACCTACCGGCTACGCTCCTCTCCGGGTTCATGTATCCGATCGCCAACATGCCGCCGGCCATCCAGGCCCTCACCTTCGTCAACCCGCTCCGCTACTGCATCACCATCATCCGCGGGATCTTCCTGAAGGGAGTGGGATTCGACGTGCTCTGGGATCAGTACCTGGCCCTGGCCGTTCTCGGCGTCGGCTTTCTCGCGCTGGCCTCGATCCGGTTCCGCAAGGTGACGGGCTAGACGCGCTGCCGGGCGCGAAGAAGCGCCTCGTACCGAACGAGGGCGGCGGCGTTCTCGCGGGCGGCGCCCCGCGGCTTGAGTGGGTCGGCGCACGAGAGGGGAGCGAGCCGAGCCCCGATGGCCAGGCCCGCCAGCATGGCCGCGCCTCTCAGGGTGGCGTCCGGCGAGGCCAGGGGGACGACGGGAATTCTCGTGAGGTCCGCGATGCGCTGGAGCAGGTGGCGATCGGCGGCCAGTCCTCCGCCCGCGATGATGCGGCGCGGTCGTGTCGGAAACCGCGTGATACTTCGCGCCAGGATGAGCGCGAGGTATTCCAGGAGGGCGCCCAGCTTTTCCTCGGGGCCGGCACTCTTCCACGGCCCCATGAGGAAGATGCCGCGCACGCCCTCGGGCCCCAGCGCGCCCAGGCCGTCCGGCGCCAGGATCGCCGCTAGCGAGGGGCGAGGACGTCGCGGCGCCAGTGTGCGGGAAGCCTCGCGCGTGACGCCCGCTTCCTGCAGTCCCGTCTTGAACGCGCGCGCCATGCCCGGGATGGCGGCCTCGAGCGTCCAGTGGACGCGTTTCTCCGTGGACCAGGCGGGCGCCAGGTAGAGTCCCTCGGGAGGCCGCGTTCGAGGCGTGCACGGCATCTGCAGAAAGCCGCCGGTGCCCAGGGTCATCATCATCGTGCCCGGAACGCCGCCGGTTCCGCCGAGCAGGGCCGCGGCGGCGTCGCCGCAGATCGCGGTGATCCGGGGCGGGCGCGCCGGGATGCGAGGGACGATGCCGATGGCGACGGTTCCGAAGGGCGAGCGGCTCGGCCGGATGCGGGCCAGCGGCGTTCCTGACGGAATCCCGAAGAGCTTTAACAAGCGCGGGCTTCGTCGGCGCGTCGAGACATCGACGAGCCCGGCGCGGGCCGCGTTCGAGAGGTCGGTCGCGTACGCGCGTCCGCCGGTGAGCCAGGCGAGGATCATCGTGTCGACGGTGGCGGGGCGCAGGGCGCGCGCCTGGCCGCCGGCACGGAGGCGTCGAGCCAGCTTGCCCGCCCACCAGTTGGAAAGGAGAGGAAGGCCCGTCAGAAGCCTGAACTCCGAGCGGTCGCTGCTGCTGACGGATTGCGGATCGATCCCCGTCTGCTCCCACCAGGGCACGATCGTGCGCGCCGGGGATCCATCGGTTCGGAGAAAGACCAGGGTCGAGCGCTGGTTGGCGATCCCGACAACGAGTGGCCGCGTGCTCATCTCGGGGCTCTGCTGTTGGAGCTTACGCAGGGTGATCCGGACCGAGGCGATGAGGTGGGACGGCGTGAAGGTCTCCACGGATGTCCGGGCCGACGCGATCGGAACGCCTGAATCCGGATCCACGATCGCGGCCTTCGTGCCCGAGGAACCCTGGTCGATCGCGAGGATGAGCGGGCGCATGGCGCTATCCTACGGGATGAGATTCGATGACGGCAGGTGGTTTCAAATGGACGTTCGCAAGAAGTCGCTTCTAGCTCCAATCTTTCTTACAGTTCCACCACAGAGAACACAGAGAACACGGAGCAAGCCAATACGGGAGGAAAGATTCAAAATAGCACCGATTTAATCCGCCGCGGAATCAGCAACAAACTATGGCAGAAAGGTAGGTGCTGTTTGTTGGTCAGGATTCTTATCTCCTGCCTTCCTCTGCGTTCTCTGCGATCTCTGTGGTGCGAACTCACGATTACATCAGTTAGCCATGAATCGCTTCCGCGCGAAGAACCTCGCGGTCGCCTCGGATAACGGAGAAGGATAGGGGCTGAGATGAACTCGACCAGCACGTCCGGTAGACCGTGTTCGAGGTGCGCCCGTCGATGACGAGTTGATCCCTGTCTTCCGTGACGGTGAAGCGAATAAGCGCAGGGCGCGGGCCGGTCAGAGGCAGGAGCAGGCCGTCTGCCACGCGCCGCCAGGTTGGGCTCAGCAGGTCGGCGCCGGGTCGATCGGTCCAGGTCAGGCCGGGGACGACGTGAGCGGGGATGCGCGACGTGGCGATGAAGAAGGCGTGCAGGCCATCCCCGCGCTGTCCTTTCCAGGCAGTGGCCGTCCGGCCACGCGTTCCCACGCTCCAGTAGGCCTCCACGCGATCAGCGTCCTCGCCCGTCACCAGGGAACCAGGCGCGTGAGTGGTCTTCTCGATCGTCGATTGGATGCGGATGCCTCCCCAGAGGTCGTGGTCGGTCGTCCACGTCTCTGTCCAGGTCTTCGAACCCGCGCGCATGGCCCATCGCCACCTCAGTCCGGCCACGAGGGGTGGCGAGGGGCGGGCCCCCGACACGGTCGCGATGGCCTGCACACGGTCATGGACGCGCGGTTCCCCTCGTTCGCGATAGGAGGCCTCCTGGGACCCCTGACTGCGAACGCGATACTCGGCGAACTGAACGGCCAGGGTCGGGGATCCGATATGGGGGCCGATCTGGACGTGAAAGTGCAGGTGCGGTCGCGGCGAGCGGCCGGAGGCTCCGCACTGCCCGAGCAGGTGTCCCACCGGGACGGTGTCGCCGACGCGAACGCGGACGGAACCGTGGCGGAGGTGGGCGTAGACGCTAAAGAGGCTGGGGCCATGCTGGAGGATCACGACGTTGCCGTAGTTGGCCGCCATGTTGGCCTTGCCCGGGGGATTATCGTGAACGCCGTCCACGACGCTATGCACGGTCCCATCCGCGACGGCGATGACGGGGGCCCCGAAGCAGTGGTAGTCGGTCAGCAGGGCCCCCGGAGCGGTAGGGCTCGCTGTTCCAGCATGGGCGGATCCCGGCGCCGTAGCCACGCGAAACGGAAATCCCTCCTCGTCGAGTACCTCGAAATCCCACGCATGCTGCCAGGGCGGCCGGTGCGTGGGCTCGCCGTCGATGCCCTGCGTGATCGTCCACTCACCCAGTACCGGAAGCCGCGGAAGAAACGATGCCGCCCCGGCGCCGCTGGGAAGCCGATCGAGCAGGACTCGTTGGGTGGCGATCGATTCCGGTGTTCCGGCGAGCGGGCGCGAGAGCCGCGGGAAGGCGTCGAAACCCCTCAGGCTCAGGACGGCCAGCCAGCAGAGCGTGGCCAGGTTGAACGGCCAGGCGAAGACGGGAAGCTGGGACGGCGAGAGCAATCGCTCCGCGGCGAGGGCGAGGACGGCGGTGACGGCGACGGCGCCGATGGCATGGAGCGTCGCGAGAGGCCCGGGAACGAGGAAGATGCCCCCCACGGCCATCGCCGTCAGCATGAAGTTGAAGCCCACCATGCCCGTGGTGATCGAGGCATCCTCGCCGCCCATCAGGCGAAAGAGCCCGACGCCGGCCGCGAAGCCGATGACAGCCAGCATCGCCAGGGCTCGTGAACCCGCGGCGATGAGGGCGAAGAGAAGAGCGCCGGCCAGGGGAATGGGAAGAAAGACGATCGCTCCCAGGGATGAGAAGAAGGCGTCCAAGGGTTCGAAGGCGCGCGCCGCCGTGGAGGGAAACGGGCCCAGCCACGGGTGAGGGGCGTGGTAGAGGATGAGGGTCGAGACCAGCGCGAACGCCAGGGACATCGAGCCGAGTCCGTAGCGACGGTTGAGATGATCGTTGAGTAGCGTCGCCAGGAGGAGCGTCAAGAGTGCCGCGACTCCGGCCACCGCCATGGTGTTCGGGGCCAGTCCGCGAAAGCTCGTGATCGCCATCCCGGCTAAAAGAGGAGCGACACCGTAGAGACCGGTGCGCACCAGCTCGCGGGGAAAGCCGAAGACGAGTGCGGCCAGTGTCGCGATGGTGACGCCGAGGAGTCCGCCGGTCGCGCTGATGGGGTCGATCCAGGTCAGGGCGGCGATGAGAATGCCCGCCCGGACGTTGCCGAGAAAGAGCAGCGAGGCATAGGACTGGAAGACGGCCTCGGCGAAGTCGCGTCCCGCTTCCCACGCGCGATTGCGGTTGGTGGATGTCTCAGGCATGCGGTTCGATCACGAGCGCTGGTTAGAACCCGGAGCGGTCCGCCATCCGGGCCGGCATCTCTTCGGGTCCCACGAGGTCCTCGAGGACTTCGGCGCGGCGGATGCGGTCGACCTGACCCTCCGGGCCAATCAGGACGCAGGCGGGGCGCAGGTGAATGAACTGCATCGATTGCGTGAAGCAGTAGGCGCCCGCGGGGCGGATGACCACGCGGTCGCCGGCCTGGAGATCGGGAAGCGTCACGCCGTCGCGGACGCAGTCGATGTTCATGCACAAGGGGCCGTACACGGTCGTGTCCTCGGCGATCCCGGAGAAGGCCTGCGCCGGCAGGATCTGCAGGCGGTACCACCAGGCGGTGAAGAGCACGTTGACGCCGGCGTCGAGGACGATGGCGCGGCGACCCGATGCGAGGCGCTTGGTCGAGCGGACGGTCGCGATGATGGAACCGGCGTCGTCGATGAGCGCTCTGCCGGTCTCCAGGAGCAGGCTGAATCCGTCGCTGGCGCTCGAGGCCAGCAAGGGGCCGGTGATCGCGTCGGCGTACTGCGCCAGGCTCGGCGATACCTGGTCGCCGGGCAGGTACTGCGTGTGGAGCGTGTTGGCGGAGGCAAAGCCGCCGCCGAGGTTGAGCTGGCGAACGGGCATCAGGAACTCGGCGCGCGCGACGCGCGCGAAGTCGAGCAGCTTGGCGACGGCACGGCCGTACGCGAGGGGATCGAGGATGAACGTGCCGAGGTGACAGTGAAGCGTCGTCACGCGCAGTCGCCCGCCGGTGGCGATGCGCTTCAACGCCTGGTAGGCGTGGCCACCCTCGAGATTGAAGCCGAACCGATCCCACTGCGGATAGATGGCCGCGTCGAGGTTGATCCGGATGCCGACCTCGACCGTCTGGCCCTCCGGAACGCAGGCCTCGAGCGCCGCGATCTCCTCGCCGTTATCGATCTGAACCATCGCGCGCTCGCGGACGGCGACCTGGAGAGCCTCCTGCGTCTTCCACGGGCCGTTGAAGATGATCTTGTCCCCGGGAACGCCGTTGCGCCGCGCCTTCTGGTATTCCATCTCGGAGACGACCTCGGCCCACCATCCCTCCTGGTGGCAGACGCGGCAGATGGCGTCGAGGTAGTTGGTCTTGTAGGACCAGCAGAACTGGACGCGCGGGTAACGCACCGTGAAGGCCTGCCGGGCCTCTCGGAGTCGCGCTCGCAACGTTCTCTCCGAGAAGACGAAGAGCGGAGAGCCGTGCTGGGCGACGAGGGCGTCGACGGGGATGCCGTCGAGGGTGTCGGTGGCGCCCGGAGGCGCGGGGCGACCGACCTTGTTCATGAGGCCCTCCTGCTGGCGGACGATGGACGGACGCTCGTAGGGAAGCTTGACGGTCATGATCGAAGTTCTCCTGTGACGGTGAGTTGTTCCAGACGGGCCAGGTCGGCGACGATGTCGATGGCATGCCGGACAAAGAACCGCCCGGGAACATAGGCGGGAAACGGGTCGACGGACTCACCCAGCGCGAGGCGTGTGACCGCCCACGGCAGGTTCTGGCCGACCTGGCAGGCGAGGTAGATCCAGGCCGGGAATCGCGGGTTGACCTCGATCAGGTGATAGTCACCGTCCGGAGGCTTCACGAACTCCAGCTCCAGCGGCCCCCGCCACTTGGTGTGCTTGATGAACTGGCGGCCGATGGCGAAGAGGCGCTCATCGCTGATCGTCATCCCGCCGAACGCCTTGCCCTTCTCGGTGAGCGCCATCTTCTTGATGCCTACGGCGCCGAGCACGTTCCCGCGACCGTCCCCGACGAGCGCGAGATCGTATTCTTCCCCCGTGATCCGTTCCTGCAGGATGATGGGGAGCCCCCACTTGGCGCTGATCTTGTGACCGACCTTGGCGGCGTCCGCGGCCGAGTGAACGGTGCCGGCCTCGTAGTAGACGCCTTTCACGACGCCGGTCCCGCCGTACTCCGCGAGCAGCAGCGGCAACTGGTCGAGGCTCCACACGAGCGTCTGGCGTGGAGCGGGAATGCCGACGGAGGCGCAGAGATCGGCGAGTCGCGCCTTGCTGCGGGCCTCGAGCTGGGACTCCGTGGGGAGAAAGACGTGAACGCCCAGCGTCTTGAGGTGCGGCGCCAGCTTGATGTAGGCGGGAAGCTCCGCGTCGAGCGTGGGGATCAGCACGTCGCAGGGACAGCGCGCGAAGACGTCGTCAAGACGGGCGCGGAGGGAGTCGGTGCCCGCCGACGGGTAGGGCACGAGAAAAGCCTCGTCGATGAGCCCGTCCGCGTAGACGCCGCTCTCCATGGCGTCGTACAGGAGGCCGATGATCCGGCCGCCGCGTTCCGTGAAGTCAGGTTCACAGCGCAGGCTGCGAGCCAGCGCCGGGCCGGGCTGGGGGCTCTCTCCCGCGTTCAACCCCGTGACCGCGACTGTGAAGGGCCGAGGGTCACGCGAAGGCGTTAATGCAGCGGCGGCCTTCGCGTCGCGGGTGAATCGCGGGCTTTTCGCGGACCGGAATGTCATCCGAGGAGGCGGTATTCCTGGAGCTGCTTGAGGAAGGCGGTGACATCCGCCTCGGCCGCCGCCGCCGTGACGTCGTGGCTTTCCGCCATCAGGGACGGCAGATCGGCAACCGCCGCGCCATCGCGCAGCATGCAGAGGAGCGCGGCGCCAGTGCGGTTCAGCGTGTAGGTGTGGCCGGTGGCGGGGTCGAAGAGGAATCCTGTCTCAGCAAGGGCGAGGCCGCGGAGGCGTTTCTGGGTGTCATTCATGGTTTCTGGAGTTGAGTATACGGGCGGGGGCAGAATTCGCCTGTCCGAAGTCAGGGTGTTTTTTTTGTAAAATTGTTCGCGCAGTTTGACCTCGTCGTCGTCTTGCAATCCGCCGTCAAATCCTTAGGCTGGAAAAAGATGATCCTTGGAGGTGCCCGCGTGGCCGCTCGTCTTTCCGTTTCTCTCGTCGTAGTCGTGGCTCTTGGCGTTCTCTGTGGTTCCCTCGTCGTGCCTGCCGCGGCCCAGGATCTCGGCGCGGCCTTCAAGGCGTCGTATGCGGCCGAGGCCGCCGGAAATTACGATGAGGCCTGGCGCGTCATGAACGAGGCGCTTGGTCGGGATCGATCGTCCTATCCAGGTGTCATGCGCCTGGCCTACCTCAAGGGGCTCATGCAGAAGCCGGCCGAGGCCGCCCAGCTCTATGCGCAGGCCGCGACTCTCCAACCGCGCGCGATCGAGCCGCTCCTGTACCTCCAGTACCAATACCTGGTGCTCCAGGACTGGACGAAGCTCATCGAGGCCTGTTCCTCCGCTCTCCAGCTCGATTCCAATCACTACAACTCCCGGACGCGACTCGCCTATGCGTATTACAGCCAGCAGCGCTACGCGGAAGCGGCCGCCGAGTACACGAAGGTCTCCCAGCTCTATCCCCTCGACCTCGACGTCCTGGTGATGCGCGGTTGGTCCCACGCCCTCTCCGGCCGAAAAGTCTTCGCTCAGCAGGCCTTCCAGAAGGTCCTGGAAGTCTCACCGGATAACACGAGCGCCCAGGAAGGCATCACCTTTCTCAGCCGCCTGAGGTAGACTTCGCGCCGGGAGTACCGGCTTGAAGATCACGCACGTCCTATCGCTCGTCGCCTGCGTAATCATCGCTTGCGGGCTGATGAACCGCCGCGACCGCATTCGCCATCGCGCCTGCATGGGAGCTGCGTTTACCCTCGATCTCGGGCTTGTCCTCTGGATCGAGCTGACCCGCGGCGCCGTGGAGACTTCGCTCGCGCTCGGCTCGCGTCCCATCCCCGGGCCGCTCCTCGCGTTCCATATCGCCGTCTCGACCCTGACGCTGGTTCTCTACGTCGTTCAGATCGTCTCCGGAACGAAGCTCTTCGGTGGCCGCGAGCTCTCGCGCAACGCTCATCGCCGCGCCGGGTGGACGTTCGTGACCCTGAGAGCCACCAACCTGGTCACGAGCTTTCTCATTTGATGCGGTGTCAGACTGCGGAAATGCGGACCTGGGATTACGCGACTTCGGTCTTCATGCGCAGGTTCCCATACTGGACAGAGGCATCCTAATTGCTGAGAATGTGTTTCATCTTCGGGAGGTGAAGCCGGCATGAGATCATTCAGTTCGACAAGGCGCGGAAGTGTGATGGCGGCACTGGGCGTCGGCGTTGCCGTCATCGTAGCGCTCATCGTGGTGGCTGCGCTCTGGTACATCTCGGCTCGGAATGGGCTGATTGCTCAGCGCGAGTCGGTCAAGGGCGCCTGGGGCCAGGTCGAGAACGTCTACCAGCGCCGCGCTGACCTCATTCCCAATCTCGTCTCCACCGTGAAGGGCTATGCGGCCCACGAGTCCGGGGTGCTCCTGGCCGTCACCGAGGCCCGCGCCAAGATCGGCACGATCCGCGTCGACCCGGGCGACGCCTCCAGCGTCGCGGCGTACTCGCGCGCCCAGGGCGAGCTCTCGTCGTCGCTCTCGCGTCTGCTTGCAGTCAGCGAATCGTATCCCCAGTTGAAGGCGGACGGGCTCTTTCGCGATCTCATGGCCCAGCTTGAGGGCACCGAAAATCGAATTACCGTGGAGCGCAAGCGCTGGAACGACCAGGTCCAGGGCTTCAACACGTCCATCCAGATGTTCCCGAAGTCGATGGTGGCCGGATCCATGGGGATGACGCCGCTCGCCTACTTCGAGGCCGACGAGGGCGCAGACCAGGCGCCCAAGGTGACCTTCTAGGCGCGGCGACGATGACGCTTTGCCGTCTTCTTCCCGCAATTGCGCTTATCGGATCGCTCGTCCTGCCAGCGCTGGGACTCCAGGTTCCCGCGCGTCCCACCCAGCGCGTCAACGATTTCGCCACCATTCTCTCGGCGGCCGATCGCCAGGCCCTTGAGACCATCCTCGCCGCGCACGAGCAGGCCACGACGAACCAGGTTGTCATTGCTATCTTTCCATCTCTCGAAGGCGAGAGCCTCGAGGATTTCTCGATGCGGCTGGCCGAGGCCTGGAAGATCGGGCAGGCCGGCAAGGACAACGGCGTCATCCTCAGCGTCTTCATGCAGGACCGCAAGGCGCGGATCGAGGTTGGCTACGGCCTGGAAGGGGCTCTCCCGGACGTCGTCTGCAGGCGAATCCTCGACGAGGAACTGACGCCGCGGTTCCGCGAGAGCGATTATGCCGGCGGCCTCAGGGCGGCTGTCGGTCGGATTGGCGCCGTGCTCGGCGACACGATGCTGGCGGCCGAGGCGCCGAGGTCTCCGGCAGGACGAGGAGGGAACGAGCCTATGTCTCTTCCCGCCATGATATTCATCATGTTCTTCCTGTTGATGTTTGTCCTGATGGTCTGGGCCGGACGTCGCGGGGGGCGGCGGGGCGCCTGGTCGTCGGGCGGGCGGGCGGGTAGAGGCCATTTCTCAGGCGGCGGCTTCTCCGGAGGTGGCGGATCCTTCGGCGGCGGCGGCGCGAGCGGTGGCTGGTGAGACACATGAACGACGCGAGGAGGGGACGATGAAGGGAATTCTGGCCGACACGGACAAGGAACGGATCAAGGCCGCGATCGCGGCCGCGGAGGCCGGAACGAGCGGCGAGATCCGCGTGCACGTGGAACCGAACTGCAAGGGCGAGCCCATGGAACGGGCGCGCGTGGTCTTCGAGGAACAGGGTCTGACGGCCACGCGCGATCGCTCCGGCGTCCTCCTCTACGTCGCCTGGAAGGACCATAAGCTTGCCGTCCTCGGCGACGCCGGCATCCACGAGAGGGTGGGCGACTCGTACTGGCACGGTATCGTCGACCAGGTCGTCGCCGCCTTCAAGGAAGAGCGCTACGGTGACGGACTAGCTAACGCCGTCACCGAGATCGGCCGCCGCCTCGCCGAGCACTTCCCCCGCAAGCACGACGATACCGACGAGCTGAAGAACGAGGTGACGGAGGGGTAGGGCGATCGTGTCCTCGCTTCCCTGGCACGAGCAACTGGAACTTTTCGTATTCGGTGGTCTGCTTCTCGGGGGACTGTTCGTCCTGGTCCGCGCGCGACTCGGGCATGAAAAACTGTATCCACCGCCGGAGCCTTACGATGCGGGAACTTCCACCGAGTTTAGCTCGTCCGAGACGCCATTTTCTCCCGGTGGTGGGTCGTTCGGCGGCGGGGGGGCGAGCGGGGGGTGGTGATGAGATCGCTCACAAGCATCGGGCTCGTCCTCGCGGTCCTGATATTCGCGCTACCTGTAATTGCCTTGGATGTTCCTTTGGCTTCGCCGCTGCGCGTCAATGATTACGCCCGCGTGCTCACGATCGAACAACGGCGCGCGATCGATTCCGGGCTGGCCGCCTATGAAAAGGCCACCTCGCACCAGATCGTGGTCGCGATCTTCCCCTCTCTCGAGGTGGAGAATCTCGAGGCCTACTCGATGCGTCTTGCGGAGGCCTGGAAGGTCGGGCAGGCCGGCAAGGACAACGGCGTCATCGTCGTGGTCTTCCTCCAGGACCGGAAGATCCGGATCGAGGTCGGCTACGGGCTCGAGGGTGCCCTTCCCGACGCTGTCTGCAAGCGGATTATCGATGAGGAGATCGCTCCGCGGTTCCGCCAGCAGGACTACTTCGGGGGGCTGAGCGCGGCCCTGGTTCGGATCGGCGCGACGATCGGACCACCGGCCCTGGCGATCGCGATGCCGCGTCCTCTGCCTGAACCGGCGTCCCGGGCGGTGTCTCCGCCGCGTCTTCGTCCCCGGGAGACCGTCTTCGAAGCGGTCATGTTCACGGCGATCATGATTGCCTTCATCCTCGCGGTTATCCTCATTCCGTTCTTCATCCTCCGCTCGGCTCGGCGCGGACGAGGTTGGTCGTCGGGCGGGAGCCGCCGCTACCGTTCATCGCGGTCCTCATCTAGGGGATATCGAGGTGGTGGAGGTCGCTTCGGCGGCGGGGGAGCGAGCGGAGGGTGGTGATGCGATTACTACCGATATGGGCCGTGGTTCTGCTCTGCGCGCTTACCGTGCATGCCCTGGATGTTCCTCCCACACCCCCCCTGCGCGTCAACGACTACGCGGGCGTTCTCTCGGTCGAGGATGGGCGATCGCTCGACGCGATGCTGGCCGAGCACGAGCGAGCCACCACGAACCAGGTCGTGATCGCGATCTTCCCCACGCTCGGCGGTGAGAACCTCGAGGCCTACTCGATGCGTCTTGCGGAGGCCTGGAAGGTCGGGCAGGCCGGCAAGGACAACGGCGTCATCATCTCCGTCTTCCTCGAAGACCGAAAGGTTCGGATCGAGGTCGGCTATGGCCTGGAAGGCGCCCTCCCGGACGTGCTCTGCAAGCGCATCATCGACGAGGAGATCACGCCGCGGTTCCGAGAGCAGGACTACGCGGGCGGATTGCGGGCGGCTGTGGCGCGGATGGCCTCGGGTGAACCGGTGCGACCGGCCGCTGCAGAACTGCCGCGCTCCGCGTCCTCGCCGGGCGTGGAAATTGGCGGAGTCGCGATATTCGTATTGGTGATCGGCTTGGCGGTGTCCGGAATGTTCGGTGCCGTGGGTATTGCCGCGTTCGCAGGCTGGATTATAGACAAGCAGGATGACTGGATGCACAACAGGGTGTTGAGCCGGACCAGAGACGCACGGCGAATTGCCCGTCGTGTCTGGCTATCTTGCGCCGTCCTTGGAGCAGTCATCGCATCAAGTGTCGCCAGCATGCGGGTCGAAGGCGTCCTGGGTTTACCGCTGGCTCTGTTGATGTCATCTCTTTTCGGCTGCCTCATAGGGTCCGGCGCGGCGACCATCTATCTGATGGTGTGGGATAAGCTCAAGCACGACCCGCCTGTACTATTTCCGCCGAGCCAGGGCGGAGGCGGCAGTTCCGGTTCATCCGGCGATTGGTCATCCGGAAGTTCCTCCTCGTCGGGTGGGAGTTCCGGTGGCGGCGGCTCGTTCGGCGGCGGGGGCGCGAGCGGGGGGTGGTGATGAAACGGGCCGTCCTCGTCCTCGCTCTCTTTCTCCTCGCGTTTAGCGCCTACGCCTTGGACGTTCCTCCCCCACCCAGCCTGCGGGTCAACGACTACGCAGGCGTCCTCTCGATTGAAGAACGGCGATCGCTCGATGCGATGCTGGCCGCGCACGAGCGAGCCACCACCAATCAGATCGTCATCGCTATCTTTCCGTCGCTCGAGGGAGAAAGCCTCGAGGATTTTTCGATGCGGCTGGCCGAGGCCTGGAAGATCGGGCAGGCCGGTAAAGACAACGGCGTCATCATCTCCGTCTTCATGCAGGACCGGAAGATCCGGATCGAGGTCGGCTATGGCCTGGAAGACGCCCTCCCGGACGTGCTCTGCAAGCGCATCATCGACGAGGAGATCACGCCGCGGTTCCGAGAGCAGGACTACGCGGGCGGGCTGAAGGCGGCCGTGGCTCGCATAATCGCCGGGCAGCCCGGCGAGCGCGCTGCCAGTGAGCGCGTTCTTGCGGAGTACCGAAGCGCGCAACTCGGAATGAAGCTGGCGCTATCTCTATGTTTCCTGTGCTACGCCATCCTCAATTGGAGGCTTTATCGAGCAAAACCTTTGTGGGGTGGATTTGCTCCAACGCGCCCCTGGGCCATCGCGGGCGTGCTGCTACTGATCGTAGCTTGTTATATGCATATCGGCGTGATGGTTATTGCGACTTTCGTTACTCTTGCTTACCAGATCCTGTTGCTCGATAGTTTCGATACCACAACGATGCGCCCGTATGAGTATGCCATCGGGCTTTTGCTGTCCTTTATGGTGGGAATGTTTATGGCGCCATTCCTGGCGGCGCCATTTCTGGTTCTAGCTTTTCTATTCTCACTAGTAGGGCGGTCCCTGCCACCATACTTGTCCGCGATAGCCTTGTGCGCTTCCGGGGTCGCTCTGCTAGTCTATCGCCGTCGACTGTATGCGCTCGTGGCGAAACTGGATGTGCGAATCGCCGCCCTGATCGAGGATAGGCGGAATAGACGCGCCAAAGGTTCGAGCGGCGACGGACGCGAGACCTACTACAGCGGCTCGAGCTACTCTGGCGGAAGTTCCTCCGGCAGCAGTTTTTCCGGCGGCGGCGGCTCGTTCGGCGGCGGGGGCGCGAGCGGCAGGTGGTAGGTCCGAGCGATCGGGCGTTGCATGACGGCCGGGACGATAGCCCCAGGTAGAACTTCACCCCATACCGCGCACGCGGTCTGGGCATGCAGAATTGAAGCGATGAATCGTCTCGGACTTTTATTCTTTGTCCCGCTGCTACTCCTTGGCCCCGTCTCCTGCACCTCGACCCGGCAGGCGCGCGTGGAACCCGTGACCGTGACGCAGATCGTCGCGCTCAGCCACCAGGGCGTTCCGGCGGATGAGATCATCCAGAAGATCCAGGCTTCCGGGACCGTCTATCCGTTGCGAGCCAGCCAATTGAGCGCCTTGGAGCGGGACAGCGTCCCGTCTGCCGTGATCGATTTCATGCAGTTGACCTACCTGGATGCGGTCCGGCGGGATGAGCAGTACCTGAGCTACCTGGAGTACCAGAACGAACTGCAGCATCAGCAGTACCTGCGCAACCTGCGCCGTCAGAACCGCATGCTATTCGAGAACAGCGGATACCATGGGGCTCCGGGCGAGTGGCACGGTGGTCGCTACCGGTAAATATTCACCAGCAGGCCCCCGTTGAATACTCCGCGTGGGCGCACAGCCAGCGACTTCAGGGCTTGGCGATCCCGATCACGCCGATCGCGACGCGCCCGCCCGCGTTACCCGTCGGCTGGGTTGTCATGTCATCGGCGTTGGCGTGAATGATGACGGCCCGGCCGATGATGCTCGTGGACCCTTCCAGCTTCAGAACCGGGTCGACGTAGTCGAGCGTGGCGCGGCCGGAATTGTCGGCCACGAGATTTCCGAGGTCGCCGGCATGGCGCATCGGGGATGCGGGATCGGCGTGAACGTGCTGGGCAGGATTCCAGTGCCCGCCTGCGCTCATGCCGTCCGTGGAAGAGGCGTCTCCGAACTCGTGGACGTGGAATCCGTGGGGTCCAGGTGTCAGTCCGGTGATGTCGGCACGGACGCGGACATCCGAGCCCAGGGGGGTGAAGATGACGGTCCCACGGACGTTTGACTCACCGACGGAGTGGACCACGGCCACGGCGCGAGTCACCGGCGTCACCGTGGCCGTCGTCGTGACCGCGGTCTGCGGCGCCATGCATCCGGCGGTGAGCAAGCTCAGCGCCGCCATGCTCGTCGTGGCAAAGAACCTGAGCCTTGAGAAATGTGCTGTCGTCATGGGGATCTCCTCGAAGATGGGTGTGAGGAGATCATACCGCCGTTCTCCCGGATTTCCCATGAGGTCGCCGCGAAAAGTGGGGGTCCGTCGCGGGCGTAGAGGTTTAGCAATGGTTGTTCGTTGGGGTGAATGCCCCATAGCTCCCTTTGAATCACGCCGACTATAAATAGGCTATCGAACGCGA
Source organism: uncultured bacterium (assembly GCA_964548165.1). Lineage (GTDB taxonomy): Bacteria > UBA8481 > UBA8481 > UBA8481 > UBA8481 > CAZJQD01. The sequence goes on along the minus strand of CAZJQD010000003.1, from coordinate 16,034 downwards.
TTTCGAAATCGTCAATAAAGGAGCGTCAACATTGCTGACAACAATTGTGTCAATCCTGCTCATCCTGTGGATTCTGGGAATGGCCACGTCGTACACGTTGGGCGGCATTCTGCATGTTCTTCTCTTTCTGGCTGTTGCGGTGGTTCTCATTCGCGTTATCCAGGGCCGCAAGGTGTTGAATTGAGATGAAGAACCTCGGGGTATTGCTTCTCGCGCTGGGCATCATGGCGCTGGTTTATCAGGGGTACACGTATACAACCCGTGAAACCGTCATCGATATCGGTCCCATTCACGCGACAGCCGAGAAGGAAGAGACCGTTCCGATCCCTCCTATCGTCGGCGGAGCATTGGTGATCGCCGGCGCGGTGCTCCTCTATATCGGCGGGAAGAACGCCGCCAAAATATGATGTTGGATGGATGAGGCCTTCGACATGAGGCGGAAACCGGGCCGGCGCTAGCGGCACCGGTAGGACGCGAAAAAGGCCGGCCCCCTCGCGGGAGCCGGCCCTGTGTTCGCGAATGGATTACATCCGGTCGATGATGGCCTTGCCGAAGCCCGAGCAGGAGACGAGCGTGACGTCCTTGCGGCCCTCGCCCTTCATCATCCGCTCCAGGTCATACGTGACGTGGCCGTCGACGATCGACTTCGCCAGGCCCTTCATGATCAGCTCGCCGGCTTCGTGCCAGCCCATGTGGTCGAGCATCATGACGCCCGAGAGGATGATCGAGCCGGGGTTCACCTTGTCGAGGCCCGTGTACTTCGGCGCGGTTCCGTGCGTGGCCTCGAAAACGGCCACGTCGGCGCCGATGTTGGCGCCCGGCCCCAGGCCCAGTCCGCCGACCAGCGCGATGGCGGCGTCCGAGAGGTAGTCGCCGTTGAGGTTCGGGAGCGCGAGGACGGAGTATTCCTCCGGGCGCGTCTGGATCTGCTGGAAGATGGAGTCCGCGATCCGGTCCTTCATCAGGATCTTGCCCGCGGGCATCTTGCCCTTGTGCGCGTCCCAGAGTTCCTTCTCGGTCACGAACTGGTCCCGGAACTCCTGCGTGGCGACCTCGTATCCCCACTTCGCGAACGAGCCCTCGGTGAACTTCATGATGTTGCCCTTGTGAACGAGCGTCACCGACGGGAGCTTGTTGTTGATGGCCCAGAGGCAGGCGGAGCGCACCAGGCGCTTGGTGCCGGTCTCGGAGATGGGCTTGACGCCGATCCCGGAGTCCTCGCGGATGACCCGACCCGTCTTCTCCCTGATGAGCGCGATGATGGCCTTGGCGACCTCGCTACCGCGCTCGAAGTCGTGCCCCGCGTACACGTCCTCGGTGTTCTCCCGGAAGATCATGAAGTTGACCTTGTCCGCGGTCTTGTTGGGGGCGGGTACGCCTGGGAAGTAGCGGATGGGGCGGACGCAGGCGTAGAGGTCCATGGCCTGGCGGAGGGCGACGTTGATCGAGCGGAAGCGCGGGGCGACGCCATCGTCCTTGCCGCACTCCTCGCACTTCCCAGCCTGCATCTGCTGGTGGGCGCAGTGGAGGCAGACGTGCGTCTCCTCGCCGATCGGCGTCGTGAACGGGCCCTTGATCGCGATCTTGAGGTGCTTGATCGCGTCGACGGCCTCCTTCGGGAAGACCTCGCCGTACTTCTGCAGGCCCTCGAGGCCGATGTAGACGGGGCACCAGGCGATCGACTTCTTCCCGCCGAACGCCTTCTTCACCGCGGCATCGACGACCATGGTCATGACGGGGGTGATGTCGAGGCCGATGCCGTCGCCCCGGAGGAGCCCGATGATCGGGCGATCGCCGACGACGGGCTTGCCGTCCTTCATGGTGATCAGGTCACCGGCCGGGACTGAGACGTGCTTGAAGTCAGGCATGGAAATCCTCCGCGAGAGTGTCTAAAGGTTGCAGCGGGACATTATGCGTTCCACGTCCGCGCGCCTCAAGGAAAAAGCCGGGACCGGTGTCCGGTCTCCGGGACCAGTAGTGGTTTCATAAGGTCGTCCGCCGGCCCAGAACCTCGGGGAGAGGGCCTTCGGCCTACCTCATGAAACCGTCTCTAGTCGTTGTGCGGGATGATATAGCTCGACCCGCCGATGAACTCGCGGATGGGCGAGGTCGACGGGATGAGGTCCATGTCCGGCCAGTCGGCGACCGTCTCCAGGAGATTGGCGACGCGGATCCCGCGGATGTACGGGTCCAGCCGCCCCTGCAACCGCAGCTGCTCGATGAACTCGCGCGTGGGGAAATGGCCCTTCAGGACGGACTTGAGGACCGGCAACTCGTAGGGGAGGCCGGAATTCAGGACGGCGTCGGTCGAGAAGATGTAGGGGATGATGTGCTTGAGCTCGCCCTTGCGCACGTACGCCCAATGGGCGAGCGTGTGGGTGGCGCCATAGCCCCGGTGCTGGCTGTCGCGGATCATGCGCTTGAGCATCCGCACGTCCGCCCAGCGGGTGTAGTCGCCATTGATGTTGCGGACGACGTTGGCCGACTCGATGAAGATCTTGAACTTGTTCTTTCGAGGAACGCTGCGGGTGAGCTGGTTGTAGAGGCCGTGGAGACAATCGATGAGGATGATCTCGTCCTTTTCGGCGCGGAACTCGTCGTAGCGGTCGCGGCATCCCAGCTTGAAGTTGTAGTGCGGCATCTGGATGGGACGCCCCTGGGTCAGGGCCTCGAGGTGGTCGTTGAGCATCGGGATGTCGATGGCCTCGGGCATCTCGAAGTCGTAGTCGCCGAACTCGTCCTTGGGCTGCTGGGTAAGGTCGTAGAAGTAGTTGTCGATGTTGAGCTGCTTGAGCTTGAGGCCGGCCTTTTCGAGTTCCTGGCCGATGATGACGGTGGTCGTTGTCTTGTTGGAGCACGAGGGCCCCGCGATGATGACGACCTTGATATCGTCGCGGCGGGAGAGGATGTCCTGGGCGGTCTTGCGAACATCCGCGTGGTAGCGCGCCTCGCAGGCCTCGATGAGATCCGGCAGCTTCTTGCCGTGGCGGCCGTAGATCCAGTCATTCAGCGCAAAGAGCGTGTCGCACTCGTGGGCGAGGTTCCACTCGAGGGTGCCGCCGACGCGCTCGCGGTGGATGCCGTTATTGGTGAACTGCAGCTCGGAGATCTCCCCGGCGTGCACCTTGCGGCGCCCTTCCCGGAAGATCATGTAGTGCTCGGCGACGTCGATCTCGCCCAGGTCCTTGAGTTCCTTCTCGATCATGTCCTGCACGTATTCGCGGTGCGGGTAGAGGAGCTCGGGGGTCTCGGGACGCCCGGAGAACTCGAGGGTGAGCGCCGCCAGGAACTCGATGATCTCGGCGATCTCCTCGTCGTTGAGCCGGGGGAAGAGTCCCTCGCTGTAGTGCGGGTCGACCTTGGCAGTGCGGATCTCCTGGGCGACGTAGCTCTTGAGGCCGTCCGCGTGCGCGCGGATATCGCCGTGGTTGATGTTCTCCTTGTACGTCTCCGCGAGGACAAACGTCAGTCGCTCGGTGACCTTGGCCCCGCGAAGCCGCTCCTGGCGCTCCTCGGGCTTGTAGTTCAGGAACTTCACGATGAAGTCGGACTTGAGCCAGGAAAGGGAGTAGAACTCGCGGTAGACGCGCTCCGCGACCTTGCGCGCGTACTGGCGCGCGCGCAGCTCGGGCGACCAGCGGCTGCCGGTCACGTCGACGATGGCGTCGCGGATGGATCGGATGATGCGCTCGATCTCGAAATCGACAACCTGGCCCTGCTTGCTGATGATCTTCAACATCGTGTTGGGAATGCTCATGAGGCCAGTATAGCCATCCGGTGAAATCTGACCAGACGCTGAGCGGAAAAAGTCAGCGCGGCCATTTACCTCGCGTTACGAGGTGAAATGATTGCCCGGGCGTCGTCGTCGCGGGGTTAAAACGAAAAACCCCGCCGGTGTTACCCGGCGGGGTCAGTCTTCGCGAACGAAGCGTTAGGCCATCGTAACGTTCGCTGCCTGCAGGCCTTTTTCTCCCTGCACGACATCGAACTGAACCTTCGCGCCCTCGTCGATGGACTTGTAGCCGTCCATCTTCAGAGCGGAGAAGTGCACGAAAACGTCTTCGCCGTTCTCCTGCTTGATGAATCCAAAGCCCTTCTGAGCGTTGAACCACTTAACCGTACCAATTGCCATGTGATATGTTCCTCCTTTCTTTGCTCAAGGAGTTCACATACCGAGACATTTCTGTGCTGCGGTGCGCGGAGATGACGACGGTCGCGTTGGCGACGCCGGAACCCCCGATGGTTCCCTGATCAAAAGCTGGGCTGAATTGTGGGCGCCTCCACGGAAGTTGTCCACATATTTTCGGCAACTAATATGTTAAACACTGTAAAAACTGCAGTTAGGATGGGACAAATATCCGGGCCTGCCTCGGGCTGTTACCGACCGGCGGGGCGGAAGTTCCGGATCGAGCGGATGCCGCCATGCAGTACCGGCGCGTCTGGGCGATGCTGGGTCATGACGAAGAAGTGAGCGGCATGGGGAAAGCGGTCCTGGAGGAGGTTCGAGTTGGCGGGCTCGTTCTCGAAGACGGCCACGACCTCGCCGAGGCGATCGATGTAGTCACTGACCTCGTGCTTGAAGATCTCGTCTGATTGCTCGAATTCCTTCTTCACGATCGTCATGGTCCCGGCCACGCCGACGGGGAAGCCGTATAGGCGCAGGACCTCCGTCGTTCCCACCAGCATCCTGCCGACGTCGCGGCCCGTGAGGTAGATGACGGTCGCACCCGCCTCGTGGACGCGTTCGACGTATGCCTTGGCGCCCGGGATCGGCATGTCGTATTTCTGGTATTCGTCGCTGAAGAAGCGCTTCGTCCATTCCCGCTTGATGAAAACGACCTCGGCGAAGTTTCTCACGCCCATGCGCTTGAGGGTCACGTCGAGGCTGTAGTCGACGGTCGACAAGTCCAGATCCCGTTCGAAGGCCGCGTAGAGTGATCGGGCGCGGGAGGAGAACTTTTCTGAGATCTCGCGAAGGATGAAGACCGTGCGGGTGCGATTATCGAAGAGCGTGCCATCGAGATCGAAGATGGCCAGGCTGGATTCTTTCCGCGCCGTCATCGCGTGAACCCGTGCCAGCACGGTCTCCAGATCCGGCAGGTCATTCCTGCTCGAGGCGCCTGGCCTCTTGCCACGGCCACCTTGGGCCTTGCGCGCAGCCTTCGAAACCATGAGTCATCTCCTCCTGGAGGGCCGATCATACGAGTTTCGCCGCAAGTTGGAAGCCGGGTGACTATAATGGGCACGGGGGTGATGGATGCCAGACGATTCCGTGAGACTCAACATCACGCCGGGGCACGTGGTGCCGTCGGTGGCGCGCGTGGAGCCGACGGCCGCGGTTGCGGAGGTTCATGCCATCAGCGCGGACGACACCCCGAACCTGGCCGATCGGCCACTGCATGATCCCGGGCCGCTCCAGCCTCGGAAGCAGCCCGCCGTCGTGGATGGAACCGTCGACCAGCTCGAGGCCAGGATCATCCTGGTGAACAAGCTGCTGCAGCGCAACGGAACCGCTATCAGTCTGGGCCTGACCGTCGAGGATGACGGATCGATTCACCTCGAGATCGCCGATCATCGTGTCAAGGACGAACCGGTCGTGAAGCGCCTTCGCATCATCGAGCACGACGAGATTACGCGCCTGATCAACGATCTTCTCGGAGAGGTCGGCATCTGTCTCGACGAAACGGCCTGAATTTCCGGGTAGGGTAATACCCCATGGCCTGCGACCGCGCGCGCGGGTCATGATGACGCCATATGATAATGAATCAGTTGCGACGGATAACCACGGCCCTCGGAGTCATACTCGTGATCGGCACCATGGCCTGGGCCCTGACGCAGGACACCATCGACGCGATTGGAAGCGCAGCGGCCATCGGCATGGCGGTCACTACCGGCGAACTGACCCCCGACGCGGCCTCTCAGATCGTCGCGCTCTTCCGGAAGGATAAGCTCTCGAACGGCGAGATCTGGGATATCTTCAAGGTGCTGGTGGACACATCCGTTCCTACGGTTCCCGGCGTCTCGCCAGCGGTCGCGTCAAATGACAATTCCGACAGCAGGATGTATAGCGGCAGGGGCCGCGGCATGGGCGCCTTTGTGCAGGCGGCGCATGCGCGAGGATTGACCGGGAGGGAGTTGGCCGCGGCGATCCACGCCGAGCAGGCACGGCGGGGCAGGGGCCGCCCCGCCGGCGACCATGACGCCAATTACGAAAACCGCAGTGATACGGACAACCGCCGGGATACGGGACTGGACCGCGAACGCGGCCGAGGTTCCCGGGGACGTCCGGGAAACGGAAACATGGGAAATCGGAACAGGGGAAATCGATGATCGGGTACGCGAAATTCCTGCGAGGCTTCGTGCTCATGGTGGTCCTGGGGTTCTCGGTGGCCTGCGGCAGCGATGTCGCCACGACCAAGGACCCGGAGAAGCTGGGAACCCTGGCTGCCGCCGTGGAGAAGGCTTCTCCAGAAGAGGCCGATCGGCTCCTGGCGAAGGCGGGTCATGACGAAACGAGCTTTCGCAGGGTGGTCGAGGAGATCATGGATGACTCGGACAGCGCGGTGAAATTCTCAGAGGGCTACAACAACGCCGGAAAGTAGCGCGGACAGGCGGTCACCGGCCGGCGCTCGTGCGGCGCCGGTGATGGTTCTCTACCGGTAGTCGCCGTTCTCGATCCGCGCTCCAGCCGCGGGTGGAGCGCCGTTCACTTCTCCCTCGCGCACGAGGATCACTCCGGAAGGGCTCGAGAGGCCGAAGACGGCCTCTTCCTCGATGCCATAGAGCCGCCACTCCTCATCTTCGCGGCGCCACACCAGAGCCGACGACCGGCCCCTCACGATCCACTCCTCGTTCCCGAACGGGACGCGAGTCCGCCGGAACCACGTGATCGGAGTACGACACAGGGATTGACCCGAGTAGTGCGTCACGGCGTTAACGAAGACGTCGAAGGATACATGCGACAAGTTGCTGAAATCCTCGCGCACAGCGTTCTCGAAGTAGGGGGTGGTATACGAGTGCCCTCCGTTATCTGAAGATCGGAAGTCGCGAGATACGAGCGACATGAATGTGGCGATATCCTCGCGCTCGTACGCCGCGAAGATGCCGCCAATAGCCGCGCGCAGTTGGGCCGTGGAGACGGCCTGGGCTGACGGCCGATACTGGACGCGTTGCATGGGGGTACAACTCGCGAGACCGGCTGTGATGAGGAACGTAACGACCGCGCCCACGGTCCGGACCGCGCACTGCTCCCAACCGGACTTCCTGACTTTCGTTCGCATCCCCTCACCTCGTGCCCCATTATAGCTCGCATCTGGCGGGCAATTTCCAGCGGGCATCGATGGAATATTGACCTGTCAGGGAGCAGCGGGTGGCTCCTGGCGTGTTCTGTGCTCGCGGGAACTCTGCCTGTGAGCGCCTCACCTTGCCCTTGCCTGCCCGTGGACGTGAGCTAATCTGCGGTCATGCAGGAATTCATCGAGATCCGCGGGGCCCGTGAGAACAACCTCAAGGACGTCTCGCTTCGCATTCCCAAGCGCACGATCACGATCTTCACCGGGGTCTCCGGCTCGGGAAAGTCCTCCATCGTCTTCGATACCCTGGCCACCGAGGCCCAGCGCCAGCTCTACGAGAACTTCAGCATGTTCATCCGGAGCTTCCTGCCGCGGTATCCCCAGCCCGACGCCGATTCGATCGAGAATCTCAGCATGGCCGTTATCGTGGACCAGAAACGCCTCGGCGGGGGCTCGCACTCCACCGTCGGTACCGTCACCGATATCTATACCCTCCTCAGGCTCCTCTTCTCGCGCGTGGGCTCGCCGCCGGTCGGCACCCGGATGTCGTTTGCGGTGAAGGACCTGGTGAATGAACGGGCCAAGTCCGGCGAGGTCGAGCGGGCGCGGGACTCGAGCGCGTTCTCCTTCAACGATCCGCGCGGGGCCTGCCCCGAGTGTGGCGGCCTCGGGCAGAAGATCGGCGTCGTCTCCGACGACTTCCTCGACCTCTCCAAGTCCCTCAACGAGGGCGCGGTCCAGGTGCCGGTCTTCGCGGCGTGGGAGCTCGGGAGCTATGCGGCCTCGGGTTTCTTCGATAACGACAAGAAGCTCGCCGACTTCACACCCGACGAGATGGATCTCCTGCTTCGCGGCAAGGACCGGAAGTTCAAGATGGCCTTCGGTGGGGGGACAATCAACGTGAGCTACCTGGGCGTCCTGGAGAAGTTCGAGAAGGCCTACGTGCGCCGCGACGTGAAGACGCTCTCGGCGAGGACGCGGAAGGCCGTCGAACCCTACCTCAAGCCGCGACCGTGCCCGCTCTGCAAGGGGGCCAGGCTCAGCCAGGCCGCGCTGGCCTGCCGCATCGACGGGCACAACATCGCCGAGCTGGCGGCGATGGAGGTGGACGATCTGATCCCGGTCCTGGAAGCGATCGCGGATCCGGTAGCCGCGCCGATCGTCGAGGCGCTCGTCGAGCGCCTGCGGCACCTCGTGGAGATCGGCCTGGAATACCTCAGCCTCGACCGCGAGACCGACACGCTCTCCGGAGGGGAATCGCAGCGGATCAAGATGGTCCGACAGCTCGGGTCGAGCCTCGTCGACGTGATGTACATCTTCGACGAGCCCAGCATCGGGCTCCACCCGCGCGACGTTCACCGCCTCAACGAGCTCCTGCAGAAGCTGAGGGACAAGGGCAACACCGTGATCGTCGTCGAGCACGACCCGGACGTCATCCGCGTGGCCGATCACGTTGTCGACGTCGGCCCGGGGGCGGGAACGGCTGGCGGCACCATCGTCTTCGAGGGCTCCTATGAGGCGCTCCTTGGCGCCGAGACCGTGACCGGTCGGCACCTGAAGCGGGTCCTGCCGTTGAAGGCTCATCCCCGGAAACCGTCGGGTCACCTCGCGATCCGCAATGCCCGCGCGAACAACCTCAAGGGCATCGACGTGGATATTCCGACGGGCGTCCTGGTGGCCATCACCGGCGTGGCGGGTTCGGGCAAGAGTTCGCTCATCGAGCAGGTCTTCCTGCCCGAGCACCCGGAGGCGATCGTCATCGACCAGTCCGCGGTCGGGACGTCCACGCGATCCAATCCCGCGACCTATACGGGCATCATGGATCACGTCCGCAAGGCTTTCGCGGAGGCGAACGGAGTCGAGGCCGGGCTCTTCAGTTTCAATTCGAAGGGGGCATGCGAGACCTGCAAGGGGTCGGGCGTGATCACGACCGAGCTCTCGTTCATGGACGCCTTCGAGTCGCCGTGCGAGGACTGCCAGGGCCGACGCTTCAAGGACGAGGTTCTAGCCTATCGTCTGGACGGCAGGAACATCGACGACGTGCTCGGCCTGACCGTTGTCGAGGCGCTCGGCTTCTTCAAGCGGCGCGAGATCGTCCGCAAGCTCCAGGCCCTCAGTGACGTCGGCCTCGACTACCTCACCCTGGGCCAGCCGCTCTCCACGCTCTCGGGCGGCGAATGCCAGCGCCTCAAGCTCGCCGGCGAACTCCACAAGGAGGGAACGCTCTACGTCCTGGACGAACCCACGACGGGCCTGCACATGTCCGACACCGGGCACCTCCTGGCCATCCTCGATCGGATCGTCGACGGCGGGAACACGGTGATCGTCATCGAGCACAACGTCGACGTCATCCGCAGCGCCGACTGGATCATCGACCTCGGTCCGGAAGGCGGCAACAGGGGAGGAGAGGTGGTCTTCGAGGGCCCGCCGGCGTCACTGGCGGCCTCGCCGTCATCGCTGACGGGCCGCTACCTTGCGGCCAACTCTCGCGATATTTCCCCATAACCGCTACGATCGTCCTCCCCGTGGTCGCTTCCCGGAAAGCCGTTTGGCACGAATGGGGTCCCAAACTGGACACCTTGCGAACCGTCCGAGTGGCACTTGGATTCACGGATGGCATCTGCCGGCTTTCGCGGTGACCTGACAAGTTCGATGCCTTCCCTGAAATGGAACCGGGGCTGGTGTGCCGGGAACTTCAGGTCAAAAGGTGGATACAATTTCTTGCTCGCACCAACGTGAACCTGTATTTTCCCCAAAATACCACGGGGGGCATGCGATTAGAATTTCATGAATGAATTCCATTCCAAGCCCTTGTGGCGGGTTCAAAGCTCCGCCTTTCTACTCCCCATCGTTCTCCTGGCTTTGCTCCTCTTCTCCGTGCCGGCGCGGGCGGCCGTGTATTACGTCAACGACACCTCGACGGTCGGGGACTCGTTCACGGCGGCTATCGGAAATGATCTGAATTCCGGGACGAGCATCGCGTCACCGCGCCGGACGCTGGCATCGATCGATCACCTGCTGGTGGCCGGAGACACGGTCTACATCGATTCCGGGGTCTTTTCCGAGGCCGACACGATCACGATCCCCGTTTCGTCCGTCTGGATCATCGGCAAGGATTCGGTCTCGACGATCATCAAATTCAGCGTCAACAGCCAGGCAGAATTCCGGTCGATTTACGCCAGCGCGAAGACGCGGATCACGATCCGTGATCTGCGCGTCACGGGAGGGTATACCGGCGTCTTTTTTGAGAATGTCGATTCTTCCGCCATCGAGCGCGTCCAGGTGGATAACAACCGCATGGGCATCTATCTCCAGACGGGCTCGACCGGGAACACGCTTTCTTCGAACAGGACGACGGCGAACTGGTGGTATGGCATCTACCTCTACGATGCCTGCAACTACAATACGCTCACATCGAACTCGTGCTCGGCGGAAGAAGAGGCCATCTACATCCAAAGTTGCTCGTTCAACACGCTCACGTCGAACACGGTGTCTGGGAGCTCGTTCGGCTTCGAGCTGAGCGAAGCCACCCACAACACGCTTACATCGAACGTGTCGTCGGGGAACCAAAGGGGCTTCTACCTCTCGAGTTCCTCGGACAGCAATACACTCACGTCGAACACGGCGGGGGGCTCCACGGGTAACGCGGGCATCTACCTCGATAATTCCTCGAACAACACGCTGACATCGAACACGTCGTCGGGTAATACGGGGGCGACCAACCGTCATGGGATCTTCCTCACCAATTCCTCGAACTGCACGCTGACATGGAACACGGCGTCGGGGAATGGCGGTGCCGGCATCCACCTCAATGGTTCCGCAAACAACGTTCTGGCATCGAATACGTGCACGGGGAACGTGTACCGCGGCGGCATCTACCTCATCGGTTCCTCGAACAACACGCTGACGTCGGACACGACGTCATCGAACAACGAGTACGGCATCTACCTCGATAATACCTCACACAACAATACGCTCACATCGAACACGGCATCCGCGAATAATAACAGCGGGTTCTACCTGAACGGTGCCTCGCGTTGCACGCTGGCATTAAACGTGTCGACGGGGAACAGTGGGGGCAACGGCTTCTTCCTCAGCGGTTCCTCGAACAACACTCTCACATCGAACGTGGCGACGGGGAACCTAAATGGCATCCAGCTCGAGAATTTCTCGGACACCAACAGGTTCCTATCGAACACGTTCTCGGGCAA
>CAZJQD010000003.1:0-4431 GCA_964548165.1 uncultured bacterium | reverse complement strand
AGCTCGAGAATTTCTCGGACACCAACAGGTTCCTATCGAACACGTTCTCGGGCAACACCCAGAATGGCGTCTGGCTCGAGAATGCCTCGAACAACACGCTTGTATCGAACACGATATCGGGGAACGAGCGTCAAGGCATGATCCTCTACTTGAATGGGACCAGCCTCGTGACGCGGAACATCGTGACGCAGAACACGATCGACTCGAATGGCTGGTGGGCTGTCTACATCCTGTCATCCAAGGTCGACACGGTCGTGAAGAACGTCATCGGGACATCGCCGACGCGTCCGGACTCGGGTATCCGGCACGATTACAACGGCCATCGTTTCAATTTCGAGCGCAACTACTGGATTCGCGGCGGTACGCCGACGACCGATTCGGCGCTCATCCGCGGGATGATACTGCCTTACTTAGCTGGGCCCGGCACCTCGCAGGGCGATTCGATCGACTTCTTCCCCTTCCGCCTCGGCCGCGTCGATACGACGCCGGGCGCCGACACCATCGCGCCGAAAGCGCCGGACACCGTTGCGGCCTCGGGGCTGACCGATACGGCCGCCCTGGTCACCTGGTCAACGCCCACGGCGAACGAGGAGGACGCGGGCGGCGCGGTCGGACTCGGAGGATACCGCGTCTACCGTTCGCGCACCGCGGACACGTCGTTCTGGGCGCCGTCAGGTTCAGTCGCCTCCGGGACGAATAGCTTCACGGACAGCGGCATGAGCCCGGGAATTGTCTATTACTTCCGCGTCACCGCGTTCGACAATCACGCGGTCGAGAACCAGTCCTTCTACTCCGACTCGATCATCGCGGTCACGTTGAACTACGCGCCCGTCATCTCGCCGGTCGTACCCGCGCAGTCGCGGATCGAGGACACGTCCGCCTGGACCGTGGCGCTCGCCGGTTACGCGACGGACTCGGACGCGGGCGACTCGCTTGTGCTGTTCTGGAGCGTCACGGGCGGCGGCACCGTGGTGACGGTCTCGATGCAGGATTCCCGGACGCTTCTCATTACCCCGATCGCGGACCGGAACGGCACCGAGACCGTGACGCTCCGGGTCTCGGACAACCGCGGCACCACGACCCAGCCCCTGGCGGTGACGCTCGCCGGCGTCAACGACACGCCCACTTTCGTGGGAACGGTGCCTGCTCAGACGCGGACGGAGGACACATCCGCCTGGACCGTATCGCTCGCCGGATACGCGACGGACTCGGACGCGGGCGACACGCTGCTTCTCTACTGGACGGTGACTGGCGGCGGTTCGGTCTTCACCGCCTCGATGTCCGACTCGCGAACGCTCCTCATCACGCCGCGCGCGGAACAGAATGGCACCGAGACCGTGACGCTCTCGGTCTCCGATCGCCAGTGCACGATCGTGCGGTCCGTCGCGGTCACGCTGACCTCGGTGGAGGATACGCCGTTCTTCGTCGGGACCGTCCCGGCGCAGACGCGGACGGAGGACACGACGGCCTGGACCGTAGCGCTGACCGGGTACGGAAGCGATTCCGACGCCGGCGACACGCGCACGCTCTTCTGGACAGTGACCGGCGCGGGCTCGGTCGTGACCGTCACGATGGCCGACTCCCGTACGCTGAGCATCGCTCCGGTCGCCGGCCAGATCGGCACGGAGACCGTGACGCTAAGGCTCTCGGACAACAAGGAGACCGTGACGCAGTCCCTCGCGATCACGCTGACGCCCCTGGTGCCCGCGCCGCCGGTCCTCGTCTCGCCCGCCAACAATACCTGCACCGGGAGCGCGACCGTGCTCGTGACGATGACCAAGGGGGCGGGCACCGACACCATCCTCGTCTTCCGCGGCGGAGTGCCGGTCGACACGATCGCTTCGCTCGCCACGACGGTCGCCTTCACGGTAACCCTCGACACCGCGACCGATACCTCCCGGTTCACCTTCAAGACACAGGATGCCAGGAACGGACAGGTCTACACCTCGGTTTTGAGCGACACGATCTCCTACGGCTACAATGCGCTGATCCCGACGTCGCCGACGCGCCTGAGCGTGATGTCGGGTGGTATCACCACCTTGTTCCCGGGCGCGTACCTCGTCTCGGGCGGTTCTGTCGGCGGCAGTCCCCGGCTCCTCGTCACCGACGTGAACGGGAACGGGATCCCGGGGCAGGCCATCACGTACACGATTGTCTCGAAGCCTTCGGGATCGACGGGCGAGGCCGTCACGGGTCCGGTGACGGACGCGAGCGGGATCAGTGCCGTCAGCTTCACGGTGGGATCGAAGAAGGGCGAATACATCGTCAAGGCGACGACGGGGAACCTGACGCCGGTCTTCCTTGCGTTCCACACGGATGAATTCAGCCTCGACGCATCGAAGTGGGCGCTGATCGCTCTGAATCGTCCCCCGACCAGCGGCGCGCTCTCCAGCGCGTTCTCCAGTTTCACGCCGACAAACATCTTCCATTGGAAGCCTTCCCTGGCCGAGCATCCCCTGAATCAGCGCTACGAGATTCCCACCTCGCTGGTGCGCGGTCAGGGCTACTTCATGCGTGAAGTGTCCGCGAAGACGCTCAGCGTGAACGGCACGGATGTCCCGTCGGACACGGTCGATGTCCCGCTCGTCGCGGGATGGAACATGCTCGGGTCCCCGTATGCCTACATCACGCGATGGGCGAACGCGCGGATCGTGACCTCGGGCGGCGCGGTGCTTACGCCTGCCGAAGCGCAGACCCAGGGGATCATCACCAACGCGATCTTCGCGTATCTCGACAACAGCTACACCTGGGGGCCCAGTTCCTCCGTTCCCGATCCGCTCCTTCGGCCCTGGAGGGGGTTCTGGATCAAGGCGGCCCAGTCGGCGACCCTTCGGTTCTCGCCCTATTTCTACTACGCGGACACGAATAGCACGACCGGCGGGGGCGCGCTCGGCGTCGCGGCGGCGGCGTCCTCCACGGACCAATGGACGCTCACCGTCACCGCGGCGGGCACCGCCTCCTCCGGCGCGACGAGCACGCTCGGGGTCTCGCCCCAGGCCACGAACGGCGTCGATTTCGGCGCGGATGTCTCGAACCCGCCGGTCCTCCAGGGCATGACCGCCAGCGGATTCGGTGTCGGATCGGCCGGCCTGGCCCAGGACCTCAAGGCGCCGTTCACCGACGCCCAGCAGTGGTTCTACACCGTGGTGCCGGGCGACGGCAACGCGACGATGACCCTGACCTTCGGAGGCCTCGCCGCCCTTCCGGAAGGGTTCAGCGCGTACATCGTCGATCCCGCGGCGAATGCGCCGGTGAAGCTGTCCGCGTCCTCTCCCACGTATGCGTTCTCGGCGAGTTCGGCGCGCACCCTCCAGATCGTGGTGGGACAGGAGGATGCCGCGAGGCGGCTCTTCGCGCTCTCCCTGACCACGGCGAACACCTTCGTCGCGCCGAATCCCGGCCCCGGCCCGGACGGGCTGGTGCGCTTCAAATACACGGCCGCGGTCACCGGGACGCTCCGCCTGACGGTCCTCGACCTCGCCGGCGTACGCGTCATCGACCGGGTGATCGACCTTGGCGCGAACCCGACGGAATATGCGTGGGACCTGCGCAATGACGCGGGTCGCCGGATCGGCACCGGCGTCTACGTATACATCCTCGATTACAAGTCCCCGACAACGAGTTCGCGGATCGTGGACAAGCTGGCGGTGATCCGATGAGTCGCGCGTCGAGACTCTGCGCGGCGTTCACCCTCGGCGTTCTGCTGTCCTCCGCCGCCCATGCCGCCGCGGCGGGCGGCGGCGGATTCGGCGCCTTCTCTAAGGCGATGGGACCCGCCGGCTGGTTCGCGGGCGCGCGGACGATTGCCTTGGACGACGCCTCGCGGCTCTACCTCTCCCCGAGCGCCTCGGCGCGCGACGAGCGTTCACACATCGCGGTGACGTATTCCCGGCCGTTCACGCAGCTCGACGATCTGAACCTCGGTTCCTTTGATTTTGCGACGACGTACCGCGCCGTCCGGATCGGCGCCAGCTACAACGCGTTCCAGGTCGGCGGGATCCGCGAGGCGACGACCACGGCGCTGACGGGCCGGACCTTCACGTCGCGCTTCGACATGTTCCGCCTGACGCTCGCAAGACCCTTCGGCGAACAGTGGTCCGCCGGCGCGCAGGTGAACTACTTCAACGCGTCGATTGACGGCCGGACCACGGGACGGGCGGGCCTGGATCTCGGCGGGCAGTTCAACCAGGGGCCCGGGGCGTTCCGGGTCACGCTTCGCAACCTGGGCGCGAACGGCAACAGCGCGGACGCGCTGCCGTGGGTCGTGGAGGGGCAGGCGGACTGGCGGTTCTTCAACCGCCTCACACTCGCGGGCGCCATCGCCAAGGAAGAGGATCAGTCCGCGGAGCTTCGTGGCGCGGTCGCCTACGAACTCGTCGACGGGTTGTCCGTGATGGGAGGATACATGGATGGGTCGAGGCAGTGGACGGC
>CAZJQD010000002.1:44340-125508 GCA_964548165.1 uncultured bacterium | reverse complement strand
TGCGCGTCCCGATCTGCCAGTCATCGGGGGTCTTGTAGAGGCCCGTGTCGAGCTGTATGTGCAGGTGCGGGTCGACGAGCCCGGGCAGGATGAACGCCCCGCCCGCGTCGACGACCTCCTCGCCCGGATCGGGAGCCAGGTCCGGCCCCACGGCGAGGATCGTCTCTCCCTCCCAGCGCACATCGGCGCGCGCGGTCCCTGCGGCCGTCACGACGGTGCCGCCGCGAAGGAGCGTCACGCGCTCGTCTCCACAGCGACGACCGTGCTCGACCAGCGCGGACCGGCGTCAGGCGCCGACCCGGAAGTAGACGACATCGCCGTCCTGCATGACATACTCCTTGCCCTCGATCCGCAGTAACCCGTCCTCGCGCACCTTCGCCATGCTGCCGAGACGATCGAGGTCGGCGAACGAGCAGACCTCGGCGCGGATGAAGTGCTTCTCAAAGTCCGAGTGGATGACGCCCGCGCACTGGGGCGCCTTCATCCCGCGGTGGAACGTCCAGGCGCGCACTTCTTTCTCCCCTGCCGTCAGGAACGTCGCCAGGCCCAGGGCGTGGAACGCGGCGCGGACGACGCGATCGAGCCCCGAGGCCTCGAGGCCCAGCGACTGGAGAAATTCCTGCCGCTCGGCAGGGTCGAGCTGGGAGACCTCCGACTCGATCCGGGCCGAGATCATGACGGTCTCCCCGCGTTTCCCCACCTCGGTCACCCAGGCATTTCCCGTGACGACCTCGGATTCCGGTACATTGCAGACGTACACGCAGGGTTTATGCGAGAGGAGACAGAGTTCCTTCATGACCCCGCTCATCTCCTCGGGAATCGCCGTGAGGCGGGCGGGCTTGCCGGCATCGAGATCGACCTCGAGGCGCTTGAGGAACTCAAGCTCCGGACGCTGCTTGGGATCGGTCTTGGCGGCCTTCTCGGTCCGCGCGATCCGCTTCTTCACCGTGTCGAGGTCGGCGAAGATGAGCTCCAGTTCGATCGTCTCGATATCGCGGATCGGGTCGACGGTACCGTCGACGTGCACGACATCCGGATCCTCGAAGCACCGCACGACGTGAGCGATCGCGTCGCACTCGCGGATGTGGGAGAGAAACTTGTTCCCGAGACCCTGGCCCTCGTGAGCGCCCTTGACGAGCCCGGCGATGTCCACGAAGCGAACGGTCGCTGGGATGACCGCGGAGGTCGGCTTGAAGAGCTCGTTGAGTCGGGCCAGCCGCGTATCGGGGAGCGTGGTGACGCCGACGTTGGGCTCGATAGTGCAGAACGGAAAATTCTCGGCCGGGATGCCGGCGGAGGTGATGGCGTTGAAGAGCGTGGACTTTCCGACGTTCGGCAGACCAACGATACCCATATCCATGGAATGAACCCTTTCAGGGCCGCGTTGCTTCCCGTTGACCAGCATTCCGGTGAAGCGGGCTCGACTTGACGCGGCCGACCGCCGAGCGTAGCGTGACCGGGCAGGGGATGCAATCGGACGCGTAGGGGCAGAGGCTGGTCGAGGAGGAATTCATGTACCCGAGCACCGTCAAGAGAATCGCTCTCCAGGTCGTCGCGCTGGCAGGCACGGCGCTGGCCGCGAGCGCATCCAGCAATGCGCAGGCATCCATCGGACATGACCTCCCGATCTGGTCCGTCCTGCCCTTCGTCGGCCTGCTCCTCTGCATCGCCATCCTGCCGCTGACCGCTCACCACTGGTTCGAGCAGAACCGCAACCGCATCATCGTGGCCGCGGGATTCGGCGCGCCGGTCCTCGCGTACCTGCTCATGAAGTTCGGAGGCGCCGGCGGAACCCTGATCCTTCACACGACCGAGGAGTACATCTCCTTCATCTGCCTGCTCGCGGCCCTCTACACGATCTCGGGCGGTATCTACATCACGGGCAATCTCCTGGGCACCCCGGGCACGAACGTGGCCTTCTATGCCATCGGCGCGGTGCTGGCCAACCTGATCGGCACGACCGGCGCCGCCATGGTGCTCATCCGCCCCTTCCTGCGGGCCAACTCCGAGCGGAAGCACAAGGTGCACTCGGTCATCTTCTTCATCTTCATCGTCTGCAATTGCGGAGGGCTCCTGACCCCGCTGGGCGATCCGCCGCTCTTCCTGGGCTTCCTGCGGGGCGTCGACTTCTTCTGGACGATGCAACTGACCAAGGAATGGTTGATCGTCAACCTGGGAGTCATCGGCATCTACCTGCTCCTCGAGGTGCACTACTACCGCAAGGAATCCCTCCAGCACCTCAAGGAGGACCTGGCGGATTACGTGCCCGTCGGCGTCGCAGGGAAAATCAACTTCCTCTTCCTGGCCGGCGTGATCGGCGCCGTCCTGGCCTCCAAGCCCCTGATGGCGGCAGGACACAGCATTCATTTCCCGTTCCTCCGCGAGCTCATCATGCTGGCCATGATTGGCCTCTCGCTGAAGCTCGCGCCGGACGGTCCCCGGGCCGCCAATCACTTTTCCTGGGGCCCCATCCAGGAGGTGGCCATCCTCTTCGCCGGCATCTTCGCGGCGATGATCCCGGCGCTGGCAATCCTGGAGGCCCGCGGCGGGGAGCTGGGGCTCTCCCAGCCCTGGCACTTCTTCTGGGTCACGGGCATGCTCTCTTCATTCCTCGACAACGCGCCGACCTACCTCACCTTCATGTCGACAGGGGTCGGCTACCTCACCGCGGCGTCGCCCACCTTCGCCGCCGCAATCGCCAGCGCGCCCGACGCGGCGACGGCTGCCGCCCATGCCCTCATGAGCGACCAGGTTCTCCCCGAGATCGGCAAGTCCGCCGCGCAATTCCTGGCAGCCATCTCCTGTGGCGCCGTCATGATGGGAGCGAATTCGTACATCGGCAACGCGCCGAACTTCATGGTCAAGGCCATCGCGGAGTCCTCGGGCGTGAAGATGCCCAGCTTCTTTGGCTACATGGCATGGTCGACGCTCGTTCTCCTGCCGCTCTTCGCTCTCATCACGCTCATCTTCTTCGCCGCGTGACGGGGTAGCGGCCCACGGGCCAACAGTGCTAGCATGGCGTCGTGGGTGAGTTGAAGTCCAAATCCCGACGGCAACCGCGCCGGTTCACCATGAGCACGGGTGACGTGCTACGCTGGTCGGCGCTCGTCCTGCTCCTGGGCCTCATCGGAATCGTCTGGTTCACCAGGTATTCTCGCGTGGCCGAACCTCAGCCGCCCGACTTCGAGGTCGTCTCGGCGCCCGCGGACCGTCCGCTGGAGATCACGTACGGCCCCTCCCGACTGACGGTCGACGCCGGAGGACAGGTCGTGTTGCCACGGACAGGCCGGCTGGCCGATCGGGAGGTCACCCTGCAGAGAGGACGAGTCACGGCGAGAGTGCGCGCCCTGAGCCATAGCGAGGCGTTTGCGGTCCGCACGGCCCAGGCCGTCGCCGGCGTGCGCGGGACGCAGTTCAGCGTCGCCCTTGACGAGCGCCAGCGCACGACGGTCACCGTCGAGGAAGGGAGCGTCGAGGTTACGGGTCTGGTGGGGAATCCCGTCATCTTGATGCCCGGGCAGACGGCCATCGTGGATGAAGCGCAACCGCCCGTCATGACCGGCCTCTCCTCAGTGCCCTCCACCCCTTGGGACCTCCCGCCAACACCGGCCTACCAGCCACCGCCACGCGAACCCGGCCTACCCGATCACACGACCCAGGCAGGAACAAGTGAACCGGAGTTGGAGAACGCCGCGAGACCTGCGCAGGACTTTGCTCGACCCGAGCGCGAGCTCGACGAGAAGACCCGACGCGAGCTCATGCTGCAAAATGCGCAATCCAATAATCCTGCCCCTTCGAATCCCGCCCCTCAATCCCCGCAACCGCGAAGCCTGAGATAGGTTCGCCTCACAAGGGCCACGAGGACCACCGGACGCCGCACCGTTCACGACAGTAAACTATAAAGCGTTGATTTAATGACCGTTACGAGACGAATTTTCGACCCGTTCGCCTACAGATTAAATCTGAAACAGAGATATTGAGAAAAGTTTCCCATAGAGTTATACTTTTCACAATCTAGCTTCGGGCTCGGGTATCCTAGCGTCGGGCGCAGGTATCGGGCCATAATCTTGGCTGGATGAAGGTGAAAGAATGAGCTTGAAACGGATCAACCATATCGGCATCGCCGTCCGCTCCATCGACGCCGTCCTCCCCTATTACCAGAAGGCCCTCGGCCTGGTCTGTTCACGGCGTGAGACGGTCGAATCCCAGCAGGTCCGGGTCGCCTTCCTGCCCATCGGCGAGGTCACGCTCGAACTCCTCGAGCCCACCTCCCCCGAGAGCACGATCGCCAAGTTCATCGAGAAGAACGGCGAAGGTATCCACCATGTCGCGTTCCAGACCGATGAGATTGCCGCCCAATTGTCCCAGGCCTCCGCCGCCGGCGTGAAGCTCATCCACGAGAAGCCCTTCGCGGGTGCGCACGGGATGCAGGTGGCTTTCCTGCACCCCAAGTCCACCTTCGGGGTCCTGACGGAATTCTGCCAGCCGGCATCAACCGGCGCGCCAGCATCGACCGGCACGAAGGACGATCACTGATGGCCACCCCGAAGGCGATGAAGAAGGAGCTGGCCAAGCGACGGGCGACCGCCCTCGCGGGTGGTGGCGAGGACAAGCAGGCCGAGCGGCGTGCCAAGGGCCTCATGACGGCCCGCGACCGCGCGCTGGCGCTCTTCGATCCCGGCACGTTCCAGGAGTCCGGGCTCCACGCCCAGCACCAGTGCCATGATTTCGGCATGCCCGAGAAGCACCTCCCCGCCGACGCCGTCGTCGTCGGGCTCGGCTACGTGCACGGCCGTCCGGTCACCTCGTTCAGCCAGGACTTCACCGTGGCGGGGGGATCGCTCGGGCGCATCCATGCCCAGAAGATCGTCGACGCCATGGAGAATGCCCTCCGGCTCGGCACGCCCGTCGTCTGCTTCAACGACTCCGGCGGAGCCCGCATCCAGGAGGGCGTCGACTCGCTCTCTGGTTACGGCCGCGTCTTCAACATGAACGTCCAGCTCTCGGGCGTCGTCCCCCAGATCGCCGTCATCGCCGGCCCGTGCGCGGGCGGCGCCGCCTACAGCCCCGCGCTCTGCGACTGGGTCATCATGGTCCGCGGCAGTTCGAACATGTTCATCTGCGGCCCCGACGTCATCAAGGCCGCGACCGGCCAGACGGTGACCATGAAGGATATCGGCGATCCCGAGGTCCACGCCGGCGTCAGCGGCAACGCCCATTTCCTCGCGGCCAACGACGGCGAGGCCGTCATGCTCGTCCAGGAACTCCTCTCTTATCTCCCTGCCAACAACCTCCTCGATCCCCCGCACGACCTTGCCCAGCAGGTCGACATGGCCCGCGACGAGGAGATGGACGCGATCGTCCCGGACAAGTCGAACGCCGCCTACGACGTGAAGCGCGTCATCCACCGGCTCGTCGACGGCGGACGCTTCCTGGAGGTTCACGCGCTCTTCGCCCCGAACCTCGTCGTCGGCTTCGCCCGCATCTGCGGCGTGGTCGTGGGCATCATCGCCAACCAGCCCTCCGTGAAGGCGGGCACTCTCGACATCGACAGCTCCGACAAGGGCGCGCGCTTCATCCGGTTCTGCAACGCCTTCAACATCCCGCTCGTCACGCTCGTCGACACCCCGGGCTTCCTGCCGGGGCTCCAGCAGGAGCGCGGGGGCATCATCCGGCACGGCGCCAAGATGCTCTTCGCCTACGCCAGCGCCTCGGTTCCCAAGATCACGGTCATCATGCGCAAGGCCTACGGGGGCGCCTACCTCGCGATGTGTTCCAAGGACATGGAGGCCGACATCGTCTACGCCTGGCCCACCTCCGAGATCGCCGTGATGGGCGCGGAGGGCGCCGTCAACATCCTCTACAAGAAGGAACTGAAGGAAGCGAAGGACCCGAAGGCGCGCCACGCGGAACTGGCCGCCGAGTACCGGGAACGGTTCGCCTCGCCCTACCAGGCCGCCGGCGCGGCCATGGTCACCGACGTCATCGAACCCGCGGAGACGCGCGCCGCCGTGGCGCTCTCGCTCCGCAAACATCTCTCGAAGCGGGTCACGCGCCCGCCGAAGAAACATGGGAATATACCTCTATGACCAAGATCCGGAAGCTTCGCGTCACCCTCGAAGGCAAGACCTACGACATGGTCGTCGAGATCCTCGACGACGTGGACAACGTCGGGCAACCCGTCTTCGCCCAGCGCCCGGCCTACACGCCGCCTCCCGTGGGCGCGCCCGCGGCGGAGCAAACCGCCGCCGCCCCCGTGGCCGCGGCGCCATCCGTGGCCCCCGGTGACGTCGGGGCCCCCGTGGCCGGCAAGGTCACGACCATCCACGTGACGGTCGGCGCCACCGTCGCCGTCGGGGACAAGCTCATCACCATGGAAGCCATGAAGATGTTCGTCGACGTCTGTGCTCCCTCGAGCGGCAAGGTCGACGCCATCAATTGCGCCGTCGGCGACGTGGTCGGTGAAGGCCACCCGGTGGTGAAACTGGCGTGATCGTCGCTCCTCGGCGCGGGGGAAGGGAGTCCTCTACGTGATCGGCGCCGCCGTCGCGCTCCAGGTCCTCGGGCTCGTCCTCCTCCTGGCCCTCTTCACGATCGCCTGGGTCGCAAGTCGTCGCATGGCTGCGGCCCTGCGCGCTCATATCGCGCGTCTCGAAGCGCGACTGGAGGAACTCGAGACCCGTTCGTCCGCCGATTCGACGGCGCTCACCGAGCTCCGCGATCGCCTCGCGTCCGCTCCCGCTCTCCCCTCTGTGTCGGCCGCTGTCGCACCCGCGGCTCAGCCCGCCTCCATCCTCCCCGCCGAGCTCGTCGCGCTCCTGACCGCCGCCGCTTACGCCGCGATCGGCAAGCCCGTCGTCCTGCACTACGCGCTCGTCATCGGCGAGGACCAGGGCGGCGCCTGGCGCACCGCCGGTCGCCACGACATCTTCGCCTCCCACCGGATCCGCTGATGCGCTACCCCGTTCTTTCACCCGAGGAAGCCGCGGCTCTCATCCCCGACGGCGCCTCGATCGGTTTCAGCGGCTTCACCGCCGCCGGCGCCGCCAAGGCCGTTCCGCGCGCCATCGCCGCTCGGGCCACCGCCGAGCACGCCGCGGGCCGCGCCTATCGCGTCGGCGTCATCACCGGCGCCTCCACCGGCCCCTCGCTTGACGGCGCCCTCGCCCAGGCCGACGCCGTCCTCTTTCGGACGCCCTACCAGTCCGATGCTCACCTCCGAAAGAGCATCAACCGCGGCGACACGCGCTTCTTCGACCTCCACCTCTCCCAGGTCGCGCAGTACCTCCGCTACGGCTTCCTCGGCCCCGTTCACTGGGCCGTCGTCGAGGCCTCCGAGATCACCGACGACGGCGAGATCATCCTCACGACCTCCGTCGGTATCTCCCCCACCGTCCTCGCCCTCGCCGAGAACATCCTCGTCGAGCTGAACGCCGACCAGCCGGCCGCCCTCCGGGGATTCCACGATTGCTACCAGCCGCTCGATCCGCCGCGCCGCCGCGAGATCCCCGTCTACACTCCGTCCGATCGCATCGGCACCGTCGGAGTAAAAGTCGATCCCGCGCGCATCCGCGGCGTCGTCCGCACCAACGAACCCGACGAGCTGGGCGGCTTCGATCCGGCGACGGACGTCACGACCGCCATCGGCAACCACGTCGCCGAGTTCCTCGCCGCCGAACTCGCCGCCGGCCGGATCCCTCGCGAGTTCCTGCCGCTCCAGTCCGGCGTCGGCAACGTGGCCAACGCGGTGCTCGGCGCTCTCGGGCGCCATCCCGACATTCCCGCGTTCCAGATGTACACGGAGGTCATCCAGGACTCCGTCCTCGCGCTCCTCCAGAACGACCGCTGCACCTTCGCCAGCGGCGTCTCCCTCACGCTCTCCCCCGACGGCATGGCCGCGTTCCGCCGCGACCTGGAGTCCTATCGCTCCAAGGTGGTCCTCCGGCCGCAGGAGATCGCCAACAACCCGGAGATCGTCCGCCGCCTCGGGCTCGTCTCGATCAACACCGCCCTCGAGGTCGACCTCTTCGGCAACGTCAACTCCACGCACGTCCTCGGCAAGCAGATGATGAACGGGATCGGCGGATCCGGCGACTTCACCCGGAACGCCTACCTCTCGATCTTCACCTGCCCCTCCGCGGCCAAGGCCGGCAAGATCTCGGCCATCGTCCCGTTGTGCACGCACCTCGATCACAGCGAGCACTCCGTCCACGTCGTCGTGACCGAGCACGGCGTCGCCGACCTCCGCGGCAAGTCGCCGGCCGAGCGCGCCCATATCCTCCTCGAGCACTGCGTCCACCCGTCGTTCCGCGCGGAGCTGGAAGGTTACCTCAACGTCGCCGGCCCCGCGCACACGCCCCACACGCTGGCGCTGGCCTTCCGCATGCACCAGCAGTTCATGCAGACCGGCGACATGCACGACGTGAAGTGGGAG
Organism: uncultured bacterium; assembly: GCA_964548165.1. Lineage (GTDB taxonomy): Bacteria > UBA8481 > UBA8481 > UBA8481 > UBA8481 > CAZJQD01. The sequence goes on along the minus strand of CAZJQD010000002.1, from coordinate 117,074 downwards.
TAGGAATTTGGAAACGCAATTGGAACCACAGAGACCACGGGGACCACGGAGAGGATCAGCAACGAGGCGAAATCAAAACATCAGTCCGACGCGACGATTCGCAATGTCGGCATTGTGGGATTGTTCATTAATTTTTGAAACTCGCCTTGATTTCCTCCCTGGTCTCTGTGGTCTCCGTGGTGAAATTTTTCGTCGGGCCATGAGCCCCCGTATCGAGGTAACCCCATCATGACCGCAAAGAAGATCCAGTTCGTCGATTGTTCGCTCCGCGACGGGCACCAGTCCCTCCTCGCGACCCGCATGACGACGCCGCAGGCGATGCGCGTCCTACCGATGCTGAAGAACTCCGGGTTCAAGGAACTCGAGCTCTGGGGCGGCGCCGTGCTGGATTCGTGCCTCCGGTTCACGGGCGAGGATCCCTTCGATCGCCTCGACCGGTTCCGCGAGTTCCTGGGCGACGGCATCCACATCCGCGCGCTCTGCCGCGGCCAGAACCTCTTCGCCTACTCCCCCTACCCCGACAACGTCGTCTTCACCTTCATGAAGCAGGCGGTCCGCGGCGGCGTCTCGAAGATGCGCATCTTCGACGCCCTCAACGACAGCCGCAACCTCATCGTCGCCACGATGGCCACGAAGACCTTCAACGGCGTCGCCGAGGCCGCGCTCTCGTACACGACCTCGCCCGTCCACAGCCTCGAGTACTTCCTCAACCTCGCCAGGCTCTTCGAGGACGACGGCGCGGACTGCCTCGCCATCAAGGACATGGCCGGGATCTGCCACCCGAAGGTCGCCTACGACCTCGTCAAGGGCATCAAGGCCCAGTCCAAGCTCGAGATCAACTTCCACTCGCACTGCACCAACGGCCTGGCGATCACGGCCGCCGTGGCCGCGATGGAGGCGGGGGTCGAGCGGATCGACACCGCGTTCGGGCCGATGGCGGGGGCCACCAGCCAGCCGCCTATCGAGATCCTCGGGTGGTTCGCCGACGAGATGGGCTTCGAGGTCCAGGTCGCCACGCGCGATCTCTACCCGAAGATCCAGGAGGAGTTGGCCAAGATCCGCACCGAGCTCGCCAAGCTCGACAAGTACGCAGGCAACCTCCCCAAGCCTCTCCCGGCGACCTGCCCGAAGAACCTCCGGCCCATCGTCGCGAAGGCCGCGTCGCTCATCGCCAACGGCGATCACGACTCGATCGAGAAGGCGCGGCTCATGATCGAGAAGGAGATCGTGCAGTCGTTCAACTACCCGCCGGCCGAGGAGGGGCAGCTCGACGCCCAGGTCCCCGGCGGCATGATCTCGAACCTCTACAACCAGCTCAAGGACATCAACCAGCTCGACCAGCTCCCTAGAATCCTCGACGAGATCCCGCGCGTCCGTAAGGACGCCGGCTACGTCCCGCTCGTCACGCCCACCAGCCAGATCGTGGGCACTCAGGCGACGTTCAACGTCACCTGCGGAACGCCGTACAAGATCTCGAGCCAGGAGTTCAAGGACCTGGTGCTGGGGAAATACGGCAAGACACCCGGGCCCATCGACATCGAGACCGTGCGCAAGATCTGCGGACCGACGGCCGAGCCCCTGACGATGCGGCCGGGCCAGTACCTCAAGCCCATCGACGTCGTCAACGACGTCGCGAAGAAGACGAAGTGGGCGAAGACGATCCGCGACCAGCTGCTCTTCCTCCTCTTCCCCAAGCCGGCCGAGGAATACCTCGCGAAGAAATACGCGGCTCCCGCGACCTGATTCGTTTCGTTCGCCACCGCTGAAGTGAGAGCCCGGCTCCTCTCACCATTTCGCTGTCCCCTCCCGACCGCTATGCTCTTCCCATGACACAGGACACGGCTCCCGACTCCCTGAGGCTCGCCGTCGATGTCGCGAGGCGCGTCATCGAGAATGGCGGCGAGACCTACCGCGCCGAGGAACTGCTCCTTCGGACGGCCCGGGTCCTGGAGATCGGCGACGCGGACGGATTCGTGACGCCGACCGGCATCATCGCCAGTGGACGTGAACGCCCGGCCACGTCCGGCGAGGGTGGAGCCGGCGGCGGCACGGAACGTTCCCTCGTGCGGCGCATCGAGCGCCGTTCGCTCGATCTTGGCGCCATCTGCCGCATCGAGGACCTGGTGCGGCTCCTCGAACGCGGCGTCCTGACGCGCTCGGATTTCGAGCGACAGCTGAGCCCGCGCACCGCGCCCAGGCGTTTCGAGCTCGCCATCAAGCTGACCTCCGGCGCCTTCATCGCCGCCTCCTTCGCCCTCCTCTTCGGCGGCGGCGACATCGACTTCGTGATCGGCCTTGTAGTCGGCCCCATCGTCGTCCTGCTCTCGTATGTCCTGGATCGCGGCGGCGTTCCGCCCTATTTTGCGAACATGGCCGGGGCGGCGCTGGTCGTGGCCCTGGCGTCGGCGGGCGTCGCCCTCGTCCCCGGCGCCGCGCTCGAGGCCCTCACCGCCGGCCCCCTCATGCTCCTCGTTCCCGGCATCGCGATCACCAACTCGGTCCGCGATACGATCGAGGGCGACCTTGTCTCGGGACTGGCAAGAGGGATCGAGGCCTTTCTCCTCGCGGCGGCCCTGGCCGTCGGCGCCGGCTCCGCCCTGAAGCTCGCCGATATCCTCTCCGGGTGGGCACGATGATCCTCGATACCGCTCCCCTCTACGCGTTCGCGGCCACCGTCGGCTTCGCGGTCCTCTTCCGCGTTCCTGCCTCGCTTCTCCTGGTGGTCGGTGCCGGCGGCGGGATCGCGTGGTGGGTCTACCTGGAGGCTCACGCCCTGGCAGGCTCCGTGATCTTCGCCACGCTCGTCGCGGCAACCTGGGTCGGGGGATACGGCGAGGTCATGGCGCGGCTGACGCGGCGGCCCGCGACGATCTTTGCCACCTGCGCGATCATTCCCCTCGTGCCGGGGCGTGGCATCTTCGAGACCATGGTCGGAGCGGTCCGCGGCGATCCGATGACGGCCCTGGCGCACGGGCTGTGGACCATCGGCGTGGCCGGCGCGATCGCGAGCGGCCTGGCGCTCATCACGGCTGTCATGCCGCGATCCCGATCCACGCTGAGCCAATCCGACCGCAAGAACGGGGAGCGTCCGCCTTCGACGTGAAGGCTATCCGAGACTCCGGCGTCAGCCGAGCCAGAACTTGAGCATGTCCTTCTTGTCGGTGAGCGAGCGGAAACGCACGAGGATCTGCTCGATGAGGGCCTCGTAGAGCGCGAACGCGAGCATGGGTTTCTCCGCCTTGAGGCGCGCCATGTCCTCGCGCGAGACCACGAGCACGCCGAGGTCATCGAGCGCGACGACGGTCGCATTGCGCTTGTGGTCGCCCACGAGCGACGTCTCGCCGATCACCTGGCCGTGCTCGAGCCGCGCCACGACCTCGAACTCGCCCTCGCGCCTCTGCGGACGGCGCACCTCGGCGTGGCCCGTCAGGACGACGTACATGCCGTCCCCCGGATCGCCGTACTTGCAGACGGTCTCGCCTGCCGCGAATCGGCGGCGCGGAAAGAACTGCTCCACGGTGAACTTGTCTACGGTCGAGAAGCCCCTGAAAAGGGAAACAATGTCATCGCTCATGCGCGGATATTAATCGAAACCGTGGGCCCTGTCAGTCCCGGCCGCGCAATTAATCGCGCAGGACGAGCTTGATGATGTCGCGCGCGGTGGAGGTGTAGTCCTCGTCGAGCGGACGTTCCCGCCAGGGGATCGTGAAGACATCGGTGACGTTGGCCGCGGGATAGATGATGGAGACAGTCAGGATCATGCCCTCCTCGGAGCGGGCGATATCAAGCCCGACCACGGCGTCCGTGAGGTCGCGGGCGCCGGACGCATAGCGATAGTACCAGCGCTCCGGGATGATCCGGAGGCCCCGCTCCTCGGCGACCCCCCGCAGGCGAAAGACGAGCGGCTTGAGGTAATCCTCGAGACCGGCGCGCACCGGGAGCGGCGCGGTCAGGAGCCGCTTCACCGCTACGGGCGGTGGCGCGGTCGGCTCCGGAAGTCGCGACCCGGACGCGGGTACGACCGCGCCTGCAGGAGACCCCGCCGGTGGCGTCGATGAACCTGTTTGCGCGGAGTGCGACGCGGGTGACGGCTCGCTGGAAGCAGGGGCCGGAGAGGCCGTGCCCACAGTCGTCGGGGCGCCGACCGGGGTCGTCGGGGCGCCGACCGGGGTCGTCGGGGCCGCGCTATGTGGGGAGGGCGCGGGATCCGGATTGGCGGCGGGAGTCCCGCGAGGAACAGATGCGACGGGCGCCAGGTCCGGATCCGCACCCTCCATCAAGGCGCGTGTTCGCGCGAGGAGCGCCTCGGCGCCGGCAAGGCTCCCTCGAGCGGCAAACTCGCTCCGCCGCGAGGAAACCAGTTCGGCGAGGTCGGCCACGAAGACCGGATCGCCGATCGGGAGGCGTCCCGTGATGGCGACGAGCCGCTCCACGGCCTCCATGGCCGCGGGGGTCCGGGTGTGTCTCACGATGACGGTCTTCCAGAGCCGGATGGCGGCACGGGTGTCCCCGAGCGTGAGTTCACCCTCGGCCAGCTCCAGCCGCCACGTGGCGATCCGGGCGTCGCGACCACCGAGCCGCACGCAACTCCGCAGGAACTCGCGCCATTCGTCCATGCCCGCCGCCTCGCGGGCCAGGTCGCGATAGACGCCCGCGATCCCCTTGCCCTGAGGATAGCGCAGGCGATACCGCTCCAGCGTGGGCCGTGCCGGCAGGCCGACCATCCGCTCGAGGGCCGCCTTGCGTAGCAGGTAGTCCTCCTCGACCGAGGCCGGCAGGCGCGAAGCCAGCTCCGGGGAGTCCTCGGCGATGGCGTTGAGGCGGACGATGAGCGGCACGGCGCTGTCCCGGAACCCGGCCTCGGCCAACGCCCATGCCCGCCCCGTCATCGCGGCCAGCCTCCACGGGGCCTGGTTCGGCCTCAGTCCCGCCGCAAACCTCGCATACACCGCGGCCGCGTCGAGGTATTGCCCCACGGCCGCCAGGGATTCGGCACGCGCGTAGAGATCGTCGGCCTGCGCGAATGCAGGAGCCGCCGACAGCGCCAGCGCGAGCGCCAGGGCCGCCAGGAGAGACGGGACGCGCGCGGTGAACGCATGATGCAGAAAGGACCGATTCATGGGACGCGTGCGGAGCATACCGAAACAGCGAACCGAACGCACGACCCTAAACTCTGCCCCCATAGCGAAAGATCGCGCGACCCGTGCGAAGCAGGATCGCCATGTCCATCTCGAACGATCGATTAAGCGCGTAGAAGACATCGAGTCGCGCCTTCTCGTCCTCGGCCAGGTCATCGCGTCCCATCACCTGGACGAGCCCGGTCAGGCCGGGCTGGACATCCAGGACGACGCGACGGCTCTCGGGCCAGGCGTCGGCGAGCTCGGGAAGCTCGGGGCGCGGCCCCACGAGCGACATCTGCCCCGCGATGACGTTCACGAGCTGGGGCAGTTCGTCGAGCGACCAGCGTCGCAAGAAACCTCCGAACGGAAAGATCCGATCGTCGCCGACCCGCGTGGTGGCGGGACCCGCGGCCGCGGCGTGCATGGTGCGGAACTTCAGGATGGGGAACGGGCGCCCCCGACGGCCGGCGCGAGCCTGCGTGAAGAAGACCGGGCCCGGCGAGCTCGCCTTGATGCCCAGCGCCACCAGCAGACCGACGGGGAGCGCGAGCGTCAGCGCAGACAGGCCGACGGCGAGATCGAGGAGGCGCTTGGCAAGGAGATAGTGCCGCGACTGGCGGACGCCGGCGGTATCGAGGATCACGTAGCCGCCGAGGTGCGACGCGGCGGCGCCGCTCAACCAGACCTCGCGCATATCCGCGATCACGAAGAGCCTTCGCCCCCGAGCTCGCGCCAGCATGCCGGCCTCGAGGTGCGCGCCATCGACGAAGACAGCACCGGCCTCCGTCGACTCCAGCGCGTCGACCGAGACCGCCTCCTTCACGCGCCACTCCCATCGTTCCGCCGTGAGAAACTGGTTGAGGCGCTCGACGCCTGAGGCGTCGCCCAGGAGCACCGCGTCGCGGGGCGGGGACCAGGCCGGCGCCGAGGCGGCGAGGAGCGCTCGCCACGCCAGCAGGCCGACGCCCGCCAGGACGGCCTCGGTCAGGAGAACGAGGCGCGAGGCCTCGAGGATGCGCCCGAAGAAGACGGACGCGGCGAGGATGACCGTGCCCGCCGCCCAGGCCTGCACGACATCGGCGTAGTCGAATCCGCGCGGGTAACGAAAGGATCGGCGGTAGATCCCCGAGGCGTAGAGCGTGCCGAGGCGGCTCAAGAGGAGTAGCGGCACCAGCGCCTGGAGCTCGCGCGCATCGACGAGCGGAACGACGGGGCCGAACCTGAGCCTTGTCGCGGCCTCGAGGGCGGCCAGGACCACGCCGGTATCCAATACGATGGCCAGGAGCGCCTCCACGCCACCGCCGATCCGTGTTCGGCCGCTCACCCCGCCCGCTCGTCCCACGATCAGTGATCCTGGGTATACTCGGGGACGACTCGCCGCAACGCGGCCCGCCGCGCATTCTCGTCGCCCTCGCGGATGCTCGCTTCCAGCGCCTCCCAGTCCGCGCGGAACGTGGCGGCCGAGACCAGGTCGCGCGTGACGCGAAAGACCCTCGGCACGGTAGTCGGCTCGACATGCTCGCCCTCGGTGAGCACCTCCTCGTACAGCTTCTCGCCCGGTCTCAGGCCCGTGAAGATGATCGGGATGTCGATCTCCGGGCGGAGCCCCGAGAGCGTAATCATGTTCCGGGCGAGATCGAGGATGCGGATCGGCTGCCCCATCTCCAGGACGAAGAGCTCGGCGCGCTCGGCCAGGAGCGAGGCGTGGATGACGAGGAAGACCGCTTCCGGAATGGTCATGAAGAAGCGGACGACATGCGGATGGGTCACGGTCACCGGCCCCCCGGACTCGATCTGGCGGCGAAAGAGGAGCGGGGCCGAGCCCGAGGACCCGAAGACGTTTCCGAACCGGACGGCGGCCGTGATCATGGGTTCGCCGCCGTCGGCCGCCGCCGCCGCGGCCCGATCGAAGAGCCACTGCTCGGCGGCCCGCTTCGAAGCCCCCATCACGCTCGTCGGTCGCACCGCCTTGTCCGTGGAGATGAACGTGAATCGCCGAACACCCAGCTCGCGGCAGAGCTCGGCGAGGTTGCGCGTTCCCAGGACGTTCGTCGTCAACGCCTCGATGACGTTCTCCTCCATGAGCGGAACGTGCTTGAACGCGGCGGCATGGTAGACGAACTCGGGCCGCGCGTCCTGGAGGACCTGGCGGAGCCGATCGCGATCGCGCAGGTCGGCGATGTGCGCGCTGATCGCGGGACGCGGGACGAGCGCGGAGAGTTCCTGGGTCACCATGTAGACGGCGGTCTCGGAGTGATCGACGAGGGTCACGTGCGCGCCGGCAAGGCAGAGCTGGCGGCAGAGTTCACTGCCGATGGATCCACCCGCCCCGGTCACCAGGACGCGGCGCCCCCGGAGCTCGTCGGCGAACTGCCCCGGCTCGACCGCGACCGTCTCCCGCCCGAGAAGATCCTCGGCGCGAAGCTCGCGAATCCGCTCGAAGGGGACGCGGCCCTGGATGATGGAGAGTAGTCCGGGCACGACGCGAAACCGCGTCTTGACCTCGCGGCACGCCGCGACGAGTTCCCGGATCGTCTCGCCGCCCGCCGACGGGATCGCGATCAGCAGTTCGTCCACCTCCAGCGCCTTCACCGCCTCGGGGATATCGGTCCTGCCGCCGATGACGCGCACGCCGTCGATCCAATGCCCCTTCTTGGCCACATCGTCATCGATGAACCCGACGACGTTCATGTCGGAGCGCGGGTTCTTGCGAATCTCCTTCAGCGTCATGACGCCCGCGTCGCCGGCGCCGATGATGAGCACCCGATGGCCCGCGGTCGCCGCAGGCAGGGGCCGCGAGAAGCGATCGGGGAGCACGCGGAAACCGAAGCGGTAGGCGCCGAGGATGAAGAGCGAGAAGAGCGGCTCGAGGAGAAGGGCGGCTCGGGAGGTTCCGGCCGGTCCGACCAGATAGGTGAACGCCCAGCCGAGGAGCGTGCCCAGCGAGAGCGCGGCAAGGAGTCGGCGCAGTTCGCTGGCGCCCGCGTAGCGGAAGGACCAGCGATCGCACTCGAAGAGCCAGAGCGCGACGAGCTTGCCGCCGACGACGGCGGGCAGGGAGAGGAGGATCAGCACGAGCTCATCGGCGGGAACATCGCCTTCGAACCGGACGCCGGTCGCCAGGAAGAGCGCACCCATGATGCCCAGGGCGTCGACGAGAGCCACGAGCAGTCGCTTCATCGCGAGGGCGCCTTTCCTGCGGTTCCAGTCACCGCGGGCGTGTCGGTTTCAAGCAGCGAGGGTCGGGGCCGCCACCGGTAGAAGTTCCCCACCGCTTCCAACTCCCCCATCTGTCCCAGCGTGGCGCCGTCGTAATAGGCAGGGTCCATGCCCGCCAGGAAGATGGGGCGCCCGGCGCGCGCCAGAAGGAGCAGCTGGTCCGCCTGCCCCGTTGTATCGAGGCCCGCGGCCGTCAGTCCGAGGAGACGCTTCTCGACGCGTTGTGCGTACGCAATCACCGGGAGTATCTCGGGATCCGCGAGGAGAAACGCATTCTCCGGCAGGTTCGCCTCGGCCTCCACCAGGAACCGCTCGCCTCCCTGGCCGTATTTCGGTGGCCAGAGCGCGTACCACACGGCATCGCACCACGGCGTGTCTCTTAGCGCGATCCCGAAGGGACGTTCGACCGCGACGCGGCGATCGATGCCGCCGGCGCGCACGGTCGTCGCCAGGACGATCGTGGAGACGAGCGGCAACGCGGCGACGGCGGCAAAGAGCATGGGCAAGGCATAGGTGGCCAGCTCGCGGCGCGGCTTGAGTCGATCGATCAGGTACTCGGCCCCGACGGCCAGCAGGAGGGCGATCACGAGGGAACCGGGAAGAAGCGCGCCGAGAGCGTCGGGAAGGAAGGCAGGAACGGCCAGAGGGGCGGAGCCGGCGAGGGCCACGGCGGCAAGTTCGCCGACGGGGCGAAGCCTGCGGGCCAGGCCCTGGATTCCCCACCCGGCCAGGAGCCATCCCAACACGGGGTATTGCAGGGCGAGGTATCCGGCGAGCACGGGATAGGCGGAGGATTGGAGCGCGGAGGCCGCGGATGTCGTGAAGATCGTGACCAGGAGTAGCAACCAGAATATCCACGGGCCGCGCGTCCACCCGCGCATCGTGACGAAGAACGCGGGCGCGAGGAAGGCAAGTGCGAGCTCGGGCGCGAGGACCACGCCGGTCAGGGAGAAGACCCAGACCGAGATCAGGGGGAAGGTCTCGCCAAGGAGGAGGTGACGCACGGCCTGGTGCTGTTGCGCCGCGTACAGCAGGGCAAGAAACGGCCAGGGCGAGGGACGCACGGCCTGGAGGAAGAAGGCGTGTGAGAAGATGACGGCGGTCGCGGCGAGGACCGCGGCGAGACGCCGCACGACGAGAAGGCGCATCGTGAGATAGAGAATGGCGAGCGTCATCACCGAGAGAACGACCATCAGGACGTTGAACCGCCAGGCCGGAGAGCCGAATGGCAGGAGGTGGACGAAGACGCCGGAAGGCCAGAGAAAGATGTCCTGGACCACGCGCCGCGCGACGCCCACACCGGGGCCGTCCCCCAGCTCCGGTGGCGTGGACGCCTCCGCGGATGCCCCATAGAGCGCGGCTCTCGCCTGGATCTCAGCGCCGGCGCCCCACCCCACGCCAGGCAGGAGAAAGATCAGATACAGCAGGAACGCACCCAGGGTCAGCGCGGCCAGGTCGAGCGCGGCGGATCGGTCGAGCTCACCGAAGGTCAGGTCCTGCACCTTCTCCCATCGCTCATCCGTGCCGTGCGCGGTCGGCTTGCCCGATGGTTCAGTGGCGCTCATGATCCCTCAACGGAAGCCGACGGCGAAGGACGGCGCGTGGTCTCGGCGCGACGCCAGGTCGCCGAGGAGAGGCCGCAGAGCCCCTTCACGGCGCCGAGAAAGGCGGCTGCCGTCGCGCCGACGAGATAGGCCGCAGGCGCGATCCCGGGCACGCGCGCGACGCCCCCGAGGGCAAGACCGGCGGCGGCAGGCAGGACGAGCCGCGCCGGGAACGCCGCGGCGATGCAGAGGCCGAGGGGAAAGAGGCACCACCTCAAGGCCTTCTGGGATACCAGGGCAAAGGCCGTGTTGCGATTCGGCCAGCCGAACGAGAGCGCCTGCGCGACGCGCACGTCCTGCGCGACCATCCGGACGCGTCGACGCCACTCTTCGCTCATCTTCGCTCCCGCGCGTTCCCACGCCACGGCCTCGGGAACGTAGGCATGGACGCGACCTTCGCGGTGGAGCTTGAGGGGCACGTAGGAATCGTCGGCGAGATCGGGGGCAAGGTCCAGGGGCCAGTCCGAGCGTCTGACCGCGTAGATACCGCCGGCGCCCATCAGCAAGAGGCCGCACCGCGACGCCGCCTCCTTGATGGCCGTCTCGTAGCGCCAGTAAAGAGCCTCTCCCCCGGCGGCGGCCTCCTTCGCGTCCTCGTAGCGCAGATCGCCCGCCGCGATCCCGACGCGGGGATCGGCCAGCGGAGCCACGAGCTCGCGGAGCGCAGACGGGGCGAAGCGGGTGTTGGCGTCCGTGAGAACAAGCAGCTCTCCATCGGTCGCGGCGACCGCGGCATGAAGAGCCGCCACCTTGCCGCGCCGCTCCTGCTCAATCACGGTTGCGCCCGCCGCCCGGGCCACGGCAGCCGTCTCGTCCGTGCACCCGTCGGCGACGACCACGATCTCCACGGGCGCTCCCGGATCCTCCTGCGCCCTGAGATTGGCGACGCGGCCGCCTATCACATCGGCCTCGTCATGAGCGGCCACGATCACCGCGATCGATCGCGGCGACCCTTTCTTCCAATCCGGGGGCGGCATGCATCGCGCTCGCTGCAAGAGCCAGAACGGATAGCCAACGAGATTCCAGGCGGCCGCCACCGCGGCCGCGCCAGCGAGGATGTGAACGGGCCTCACAGCTCGTCCGCCAGCCGGCGCAGTCCGCGCGACCGCTCGCGATTGCCCGCCAGCATCGCGCCAAGAAGAGCCGAGCGGCGCAGGTGCCGGCGCAGTCTCGACGCTTCCGCCAGGCCGCGCCTCTTCTCGACGAGCCGGAGCGCGCCGCGATAGTAGACGAGCTCGCGTCCCGCCGGCACGTCCACTCCGCCGCCATGCACGACCCTCACGGCCGGCTCGTACAGGACCGAGAAACCCGCGTCGCGCGCCCGCAAGCACCAATCCAGCTCCTCGTGGTAGAGGAAGAAGTCCTCGTCGAAGGGGCCGATCATGCGCCACGCGCGGTGGTTGATGAAGATGCAGGAGCCCTGGACCGCGTCCACCTCGGTCCGCGTGCCCGGCATGATCCGGCGGATGCCCAAGAGTCGCGCGAATCTCTGCACGCCCAGCGACTCCATGAGAACCCGGGAGGGCCGAGGCTCGGTGTAGACCGATGACTGCAGCGTGCCGTCGGGCGAGACGACGGCGGGCCCGAGCGCGGCGACATCGGGCGAGATCGCGCCGATGGCGGCCAGCCAGGAACCGGCCTCCAGCCAGGCGTCCGGATTAAGTACGAGCGTGGCGCCTGCCCTGCGGGTCCCGCGCGGGGGAGCCAGGGACCGGGCGACGCCGGCGTTAACCCCCGCCGCGAACCCGCGGTTCTCGGCGAAGACGAGCACTTCGGCGCCGGATCCCGCGAACCGATCCGCCTCGCCGGAACCGTTCTCAACAACGATGATGCGATTGAGGACGGGATGCAGTTCGTGTCGCGCCGAACGGATGGCCTCCCGGGCCTCCGTCGCGCTGTGGAAATTGACCAGGACGAGATCGACGAGCACGCCCCGAGCATATCACGGAGCCCGCCGCGGTGTCAGACGGCATCTAGAGTCCCCACCCGGCCACCAGGGCCTCCGCAACTTGTGATCCGTCGAAGGACAGCACCGTGAGGGCTTCTCCCTCGTAGTACCAGGTGCGGACGAATATCTCGAGTCGACCGTCGCCGTCGATGTCCGCGCACGCCAGCAACTCGCAATCCTCCGGTGCGGCAAACTCCTCGCCGTCGGGCCATGCGCCTAGGATCAGCGGCGTGTCAGTCACCGCCGACGCGGTCGCGGACTTCGCTGGCAGGTAGCGCAACAGGACGCCGGCGTAATCGCCGCGCCTGGTCTCGGGCCGGGCTCCTATGCCGTTTCTTGAACGGAGGGTGAGGAGCACTTCGTCGGTGCCGTTGCCATCGAGGTCGACGCGCTGGGACTGCACGATCCGGGCGATCCCGATATCCAGGCCGACCGAGCGAAGAACAGCGGCGCCCGCGCGGCGGTACACGGGAAGGGTCAGCGACTGGGCGCGCGGTAAGCGCGGAACGGGACCGGCAACGGCGCGCGCGACAGCGACGGCATTCCGTCCCCGGGGCAGGGGGCGGTCCACCGATCCCCACCACGAGGAGACCACCTCCTCGAAACCCGTATCCCCGAGGACGACCTCGCGTGCCCTTCCCGCAAGGCCGTAAACGGTAAAGCGAGTGCCCGCGCGAAACGATGTGGCCACCGAGTCGGCGGGCATCCAGCCCCTCTCCGGGCTCCATCCTCCAGCCAGGAGTATCCGATCTCCGCTCAGGAGACCAACGAGGACGGGGTCAGGAGACGCCGAGGCGGGCAGGGCCGATGCCAGGACCAGAACGCCCAAGAAGGCAACGGAGTAGCATGACGCACGAAAGCTCATGCGAAAAATGATGCCTCTCGCGCGTCGAACGCGCAAGGCTCATGCGCGATGCCGCCAGGCCCTGCCTGCCACCCGCGCGAAGCGAGCGCGAGGCGCGCGCTGAGGGAAATCACCCCCGCTGAAGTGCCGCGCGGTAGACCTCGAGGAGGCGCTTGCCCATGATCTCCACCCGGAATTCTGCCTCGTAGCGCGCGCGGGCCGCGATCGAGGCCGCGCGCCAGGCTGCCGGATCGTCGATGAGCGAGCGCACGGCGGCGGCAAGCTGGGCAATGATTTCCCCGTCTCGCCCGCCGGCGGGGACCACGATGCCCCCATTTCCCACGGCCTCGGGATTGCCACCGACGGCCGTCGCCACGACAGGTACGCCCGCCGCCAGGGCCTCCAGGATGGCCAGCGATAAACCCTCGGATGACGAGGTATTCAGGAATATGTCGGCCTCGGGCCAGAGCGAGGCGAGGCCCGGGCGCGCCGGCTCCAGCCGGACGCCGATCATCGAGGCGCGCCGGGCCAGCGAGGGGCGGAGCGGCCCGTCGCCGATCATCCGGAATCCGGCGAGGCGCGGATGCCCGCGTAGCCGCGAGGCTACGGCAAGAGCCAGGCCGGGTCGCTTCTCGGCCGAGAACCTGCCCGCCCACGCGACCGTCCGTGGCCCATCCTCCGCTCGTCCCAGCGGCCACCCCTCGTGGTCGGGCACGCCGTTCGGCACGAGCTCGAGGCGATCGGATGGGAAACCGGCCGCCGCCAGTTCTCGCCGATCCGATGCGCAGACACAGAGGACGGCCCGCGCCGTCCGCGACGCTCTCCGGTCCGCCCAGAGGTAGGCGGCCGAGGGGATCCATCGCGCGGCGGCAAATTGCCGATGGCTCCCGTGAACGGTCATCACGAACGGCGGACAAGCGCGCCTGGGACAAGCTCGCTTGGGACCGCCACGGGCAAGAGCCAGGGATGCCAGGAGGTTGGCCTTGGGCGTGTGCGCGTGCACGAGGTCCGGCGCGATTTCGAGGATGAGGCGACGAAGCGCGGGCAGGGACGCGATGGGAAACTTTCCGGGAGCGGGACAGAGGTGAACCTCGGCGCCCGCCGACCGCCAGGCTTCGACCATGGGGCCCTGCGCCAGGGAGACAACCGCGTGGTCGCCCGGCACGGCGCGCAGAACGGATTCCACGTGCCGCTCGGCGCCGGCCTCGTCGGCGGAGCCGATCACGGTGAGTATCTTCACCTTCCCGCCGCCCCCGTATCCGCCGTTTCGTCCCCGGCCGAAGACCGGTGCGTTGCGAGCGAACGCGCGTTCGGCAGAGGCCCGCATCGCGTCCTCCACCAGGGTGAATTCTCGCCGGTGCTGTTCAACGGCTGGCGATGAATCAGCGGCCCGAAGACGCGCCAGGGATACGCCGCTCCGTCGCGAGCCGCCACTTGCGCCCGGAGGTCGGCCTCCCAAGACGCGATCGCGGCCGCATCCCCTCCGGCCGGAGATCCCAGGGCCAGCTCGATCCGCGCCAGCTGGGGATCGCGACCGTATTGAGAAATCACCAGGGTCTCTGCGACGGCCAGAGCGGCACGGGCCGAGACCCGATCCCCGGCCAGGAACGCCCGGACGGCACGATGGCGCCAATGTCTCCAGTCCAGCGGATCATCCCACTGCGGGATCGCGGCGAAGCCCACCTCTTCCGCCCGGGGAAACTCGATCCCGTAGTGCCAGTCCAGGGGCGAGGGTCGGACGTATGCGCTCTCGCCGAGAAAGCGAGCGGTCAGCACCGGCGCCAACTCCCGTGACCGCGCCTCCCAGGATCGAGCGGCCGTGTCATCGCCGCGCGCGCGCGTTATCCAGGCCAGGTCGAGCAGGTGCGGCCCCAACACCATGCGCGGATCGATCCTCTCGGCCCTCAGCAGATCCTGTTCCGCCGCGCGGCTCTCTCCACGATCCCAGGACTGCCAGGCGCGAACCCTCAATGCGACCGGGTCCCGCTCCGCTCCCCGGTAATCCGGCGCGCTCCCCTCACGGATGGCGCGATCGATCGCGCCCACCGGATCAGGCCACAAGCCGGGTGAACCGAGGGTCACAAACAGGGGCCCGCTGGAGGCGAGCATGCCCGTCGTTGCCACGAGAACGAGGCCCGCCCAGCGGGGAAGCGTTCCGCGCGGCGGAAGCAGGGCCGCGAGGCACGCCAGGAAAAACGCGGACAGAGCCGGCAACCAGAGCACGTCGTCGGTCAGGGAACCCACGCCGATGACAAGCGCCATCGACGCGGCTGGACGCAAACCGCGAGAGAAGCCGCGCCCCGGCGTGTCCGCTCGCCCCGCGCGCCGAGGCATCACCGAGATCGCCACGAGGCTCCAGGCCGCGAGTCCCGCCATGCCGCTCTCGAAGAGAATCCTCAGCGGAAACGAGTGTGGATGGAGCTCCCACTTGGGCCACGTCAGCCATGCCTGCCCCATCACGGGAAAGCTCCAGGGGCCATGTCCGAAGAACGGGCGTTCCAGGAAGGCGTTGAAGACGCCGCGGATCATCGAGAGTCGTTGCGCGTTGGTGAGGAACTCGGGGTCAAGACGAGCGAGGAACTTCGGGAGGTAGAGGAACGCGCTGGCGACCGCCAGGAAGGCGCCACCTGCCACGAGCCCGCCGCGCCATCGCGGCGGCAACAACGGAGCGGCCGTGATGATCGCCGCCAACGAGGCCAGGGCGGCCGTGCGCGAGCCCGTCAAGAGCACGGCCATGAGTAACAGAAGGGCGACCGGAATTCCCGCGCCCCAGGATATCCGGCCACGATCGGCCAGGGTCAGGACAGCTGGAATTCCCAGCGCGATGGCGACGCCGCTGACGTTGGCTCCCCCCATGAGACCAGGAGCGCCGGCACCCAGGCCCGGGCGACCGATCATCCCGACGGCCTCGACCACCTCCAGGACCACGACAACCGCCCCGACCAGGGATGCCAGGAGAACGCCGGCCAGCACCAGGTCACGCTCCATGTAATCGGCGCAGGCGATGGCCAGGATCGTGAGCGCGAGCGTGGTCAGCACCAGGTCGGCGCCGAGGATCGGGATCGGCGCGAGCGCCAACGAGAGCGCGGAGGCCGCGACGGGAAGCAGAAGCGCCGGCCGGAGCGCCAGGCGCGAACTCTCCGCCGCGCACGCCAGCGCGGCCAGCGTCCAGAACCCCAGCGAGAGCAAGCGGTCGCCGGGCCAGAGTCCCCCGTGCGAGGCCGCCAACCCGATCAGGACGGCGACGAACACGAGGAGCGAGGGATCGCGCTTCATTTCGACGCGAGCTGTGTCCAAGGTATGCCCTTGGCCGCCAGGCGTTCCCGGTAGAGGGCATCGAGCTGTTCGAGCATCGTCTCGACGCGAAACTCGTCCCGGAACGCGGCCCGGGACGCGGCCCCGCACCGTGCCCTCAGGTCCGGATCGCCGGCCAACCGGCAGACGCCTGCCACCAGGCCGTTCACGTCGCCCGGTTCCGTAAGCACGCCCGTCACGCCATCCGTGAGTATCTCGGGAATGCCGTCGACGTTGGTGGACACGGACGGCACGCCGCGAACCGCGGCCTCCAGGATCACGCGCGGCAGGCCCTCGTGTAGGGCCGTGTGAAGGAGCATATCGGCGGCTTCGAGGATCTCCCCGGTATCCCGCCTCCACCCGCAGATCGTCGCGCGCGGTTCGGCGCCCAAAAGGCGCGTCACGGCGTCGCGCATCGGACCGTCCCCGACGATGAGGAAGCGCAGTCTTGCGTCGCGCGCGAGCGCCTGTTGCACGACCGAGGCCATGACGAGCGGATCTTTCTGGGGCTTGAAGTTCCCGATCCAGGCCACCAGGATCCCGTCGTCCGGGACCCCCCATGCAGCGCGGCGCTCGCGCCGGAGGTCCGGCGCGCACGGCACCTTCGGCGCCGCGATCCCCGAGCGAATCAGCACATACTGCTCCGGCATCCCCACTCCCTGGGCCAACGCCTGCACGCGATCCGAATCGGCGACGACGACGATGCGGTCCGTCTTGGCCGCCGTCAATTTCTCGATCCACCGGAACGCCTCGTAGGAAGCCCGTCCCTGACCGCGATGGAACCCCCAGCCATGGGCGGTATGGACGATCACGGGAACCTCCGCCCTCCAGGCCGCCCATCGCCCGACGATGCCCGCCTTGGAGGAATGCGTGTGAACGAGGTGCGGACGCAAGCGCCGCAGGTGCTCGCTCACCACGCCCAGGGCCTGGGCGTCGCGGGTGGGCACGATCTCGCGAACGAGTGCTCCGCAGGAGATCCAGCGATTGCCGAGACGGCGGCGGGCCTCGTCCGAGAGTTCTCCCTCCCCCGCCAGGAGCCAGGCGTCGTAGCCGCGCCGGCATTGGTCCTCGACCGAGAGCACCGTATTCCATTGCGCGCCGCCCAGCTCCAGGCGCGTCAGGATATGCAGGACACGCGGCTTCATCTCGCCGGGACCCGATCCGGGCGAGCGCGATCCGGGCGAGCGCCGAGGGATGAAAGGTAGGCGTCCATCTGCGCGGACAAGATAACTGCAAGCCCCTCCATTTGTAAGGTAACATTGCCCCCGTCTTCTCCCCATGTCCACGGTCCTGTCGCTCATTCTCCTCCTCCTGGTCGCCGGCGCCTGCGAACGCTTCCGAGCGAGGCGGGCTCGACGCCTGCTTCCCCTGCGCATCCACGTGAACGGGACTCGGGGCAAGTCCTCGGTCACGCGCCTCATCGCCGCCGGGCTCAGGGCGGGCGGAGTCCGCGTCGCGGCCAAGACGACGGGCACGTCGCCCCGCTACATCGCGCCCGACGGCCGCGAGGAAGTCGTCGCGAGACCGGCGGGGGTGGCCATACGAGAGCAGGGAGACACGCTGATCCGAGCCGCCAGGGATGGCGCCGCGGGGATCGTCATCGAGTGCATGGCCCTCCAGCCGGAAACGCTCTCGGTCTCCGAGGACGGATTCATCCAGTCCACGCTCGGCGTCGTGACCAACGTGCGCCCCGATCACCTCGACCTCATGGGACCCACCGTTGCCGAGGTCGCGCGCAACCTCGCGAGAACGTCGCCTCGCGGCGGAATCTGCTTCACGGCCGAACGCGATCCCGGACTGCGGCGCCTCCTCGACGAGGCATGTCGTCGTCGAGGAAGCTCCTTGAAGGTAGTGGACCGTCCCGTCCCGCGCGGTTGGGCCGAGGGCTTCGGCTACTGCGAGCACGAGGAGAACGTCGCGCTGGCTCTGGCCGTCTGCGCCGAGCTCGGGGTCGACCGCCGCGTCGCTCTCGGCGGCATGCAGGCCGCGACGCCCGACAGCGGCGCCCTTCGTGTCCAGGAGATCCCGATCGCCACGGGAGTCTTCCGCTTCGCGAGCGCCTTCGCCGCGAACGACCCCGAGTCCACGATCCTGCTCTGGGAACGCCTCCGGGAGACGAATCCCGCCTCCCGCAGCATAGTCGTCATCGCCACGCGCGCCGATCGCGTCGAGCGAGCATTCCAATTCGGAGACGCCCTCCCGCTCCTCGCCGCCGATCACGTGCTGGTGACCGGCCCGCTCTCCGCCCGGGTCCTCGACCGGATCCGCGGCGCCGATCTGAGTAGCCTCGTCATCGAGGACCTGGGCGACGCTCCTGCCGAGGCTGTATGGCTTCGGATCGAGAGCCTGGCGATCGCCGACGCGCTCGTCTTCGGTTGCGGCAACATCGCCGGAACCGGCGCACGCCTGGCGGCCATCGCGGCGACGCGCGCGACGGACGCGGGAAGGCCCGCGGCATGAACCCGCTCCTCGTGCCGGCGGAACTCATCTATCCCGCCATCGCGCTCGGCCTCGTGCTCTCGCTGGCCTTCTCCGAGATCTTCGGCCTGGCGGCCGGAGGCCTCATCGTTCCCGGATACATCGCGCTGGAGCTCCATCACCCGGGCCGCGTCCTCGGCACCCTTCTCGTGGCTCTCGCCACGCTCATCGTCGTGCGCGTCCTCGGGCGAGCGGTCTTCTTGTATGGGCGAAGGCGCTTTGTCGTCACCGTGCTCGTCGGATTCGTTGCCGGCTGGTTCGCCGACCGCTGGCTGATCTTCCCCGTCCCCGCGGGAGCCGGGGTCGCGTCCCGATACATCGGCACGGTCGTCGACGCCGCCGCGATCGGGTTCGTCATCCCCGGCCTCGTCGCCAACTGGATGGAGCGCCAGGGCGTCGTCGCCACGACTTCCCTGCTCCTCATCGGCGCCGTGATCGTCCGCCTCGCCCTGCAGATCGTGTCGGGAGGCGTGATCCTGCCGTGACCGCCATCACCCGCGGCCGGCTCGTATTCCTGGCGCTCCTGGCAGTCGCCCTCTTCGCGTGGGCCCAGGCCCGGCGGCAGGAGATCCCGACGCCCTGGCGGGACGAGAAAGTGGCCGCGGCCGCGCGCGCGGATCGATCCCTCCAGGCGCTCGCGCAGGCCGCCGCGAGCCTCGGCATCCCCCTCGATCCGCTCAATGATCCGCTCGCGACCGGCATCGTCGGCCCGGAATTCTCCGCCATCTCCACCGATCGCGGTGTCCTCGCGTCCAAGCTTGCGGTAACCAATCCCAACTTCGCCGCCGCGATCGTCGACATGCTCAAGGAGGCTAACCTCCGGAAGGGCGATCCGATCGCCGTCGCCTTCACGGGTTCCTTCCCGGGCGCCAATGTCGCCGTCCTCGCGGCCTGCGAGGTGCTGGAGCTCGAACCGATCGTCATCACGTCGCTGGGCGCCTCCTCGTTCGGCGCCACGAATCCGGAGTGGACCTGGCTGGACATGGAGGCGGTGCTGAGGGAGTCGGGCCTGACCCGCGTGCGCTCGGTGGCCGCGACCTACGGAGGTGGCAAGGATCGCGGCAGGGGCCTTTCCGAAGAGGGGCGCGCGATGCTCAAGGATGCCGCCCTCCGTCACCACGTCCCCCTCATCGAACCCGAGACGCTGGACGAGGCCATCGCCAGGCGCATGGCGATCTACGACTCGGTAGCATCCACGTTGCCCGGTCGACAGGTCCGGGCCGCCATCAACGTGGGCGGAGGGCTCGCTTCCCTGGGAGCCACCGTCAACGGGCGCGTCATTCCCTCGGGACTTGTCACGCGCCTGGCCCGGCAGAACTTCCCCGCGCGGGGTACGCTCATCCGCTTCGCGGATCGCGGACTGCCGATCCTACACCTCCTGGAAATGGAACAAGTCGCGCGCCACCAGCGATTGCCGATGGATCCCGGCTTGTTCGGCGCCGTTGCCAGGGGGCCCGCGTTTGCGGAAATCCGCTACGATCCGTGGTCCTCGGCGGCCGCCCTCCTCGTTCTCCTCACTGCCGTGATCGTCGCGGCAAGAGTGCCAGCCTGCCGACGATGTCGTACAGTAGAGACGTGATAACCATCGTCCGACTGAGATGCACCCTTCGCGCCGCAGTCCTGTTCCTCGCAAGCGTCTCGTTCACGACGATTTCCCTTCCGCCGCCTGCCATGGCCGAGAGCGCGACGCCGGCGGCGGCGATCAACGGGCCTCGCGCGGGTGCGAGCGCTGAACCGCGAGTTCGGGCCTCGCGGCCAGTCCGCACCGTGGGGCTCATGCCCGCCCTTCACGCGGGCGCTGTGGAGTTGATCAGCCGGGAGCGGGAGATTTCCACGTACCGGGCAACCCGCGACACCCCGGTCGAGATCGAACTGCACGGTCCCACCACGCTCGCACTCAGCACGCGCCTGGAGTTCACCCCCTCGCTCCGCGGCGATCAGCGCTACCTCGTGGACGTGCGCCGAAACGGCGCCGCCCTGCTTGCCGTGACCTTTCGAACCCGTCGCTCCGACATCACCACCTATCGGCGGCCATCACGTTCGAGAACGGGACGCGTCCCGAGCGTGGCGGATCGGGTGCTCATCCCCGTTCCAGCGGGACTCCACCGCTTCGTCATCCGACCGCGAGGCACATCGGCGCCCGGCATCCTCGTCGCGCCCTCGATCCCCCTTCGCGATGTCCGCCAGGGTGAAGCCGCGCCCGGCGCGCCGCGCATCACAACGGCCGCGCGGCGATGAGCGAGGAGCTCTACGAGAGCTGGGGCCGCTGGCCCCGGCCTGGCCATCAGCGCGTTCACGTGTTGGAACGCGCCACGCTCGATTTCCAACCGGAGCGTCCGTGGCTGCCGCGCGGGCGCGGACGCAGTTACGGGGACACATGCCTCAACGCCGATGGCACCCTCCTCGACACCCGCCGCCTGGATCACTTCCGGTCCTTTGACGAGGCCGCGGGCCTCTTGACCGTCGAGAGCGGCATGACGCTGGCAAGCATCCTGGACGCCTTTGCGCCCAGGGGGTGGTTTCTGCCGGTCGTTCCCGGCACCGAGCTCATATCGGCGGGCGGCGCCGTCGCCAACGATATCCACGGGAAGAACCACCACCGCACCGGGTCCTTCGGCGACCACGTCGAGGCGTTCACCCTGGCCCGCTCCGATGGCCGAACGCTCGCTTGCCGGCGCGACCAGGAGCCCGAGCTCTTCCGCGCCACCATCGGCGGGCTCGGCCTGACCGGGCTCATTCTCGACGTCACGATCCGGATGCGCCGCATTCCGTCGGCGTGGATGGAAGTCGAGACGATCCCCTTTGCCACGCTCGAGGACTTCATCGCCCTCTCGGCCGCGTCCGAGCGCGACTGGGAATACACCGTCGCCTGGGCGGACTGGAGAGCCCGGCGCGATGCGCGCGGGCGAGGGCTCTTTCTGCGCGCCAATCACGCGCCGTCTCCCCCGCACGGGCGACCCGCGATGCCGCCCCGTCGACGCGCGCTGGGTGTTCCCGGCCGCATGCCGGGGCTGTTTCTCAACGACGCCAGCCTCCGCATCTTCAACTCGTGGCAGGCCCACCGCACCGCCGGCCGCACGCGTCGCGAACTCCAGGATTATCGCTCCTACTTCTTCCCGCTTGACGGCGTCGACCACTGGAACCGTCTCTACGGCGCCGCCGGTTTCCTCCAGTACCAGTGCGTGCTCCCGGGGGAAGATCCCCAGGACGCCTTTCGCGCCATCTTCCACGAGGTCATCGGCTCGACGACGGGATCCTACCTCACCGTGCTCAAGACCTTCGGCTCCGCCGCGCCGGCCGGCCTGCTCTCGTTCCCGCGCCGCGGCATCACGATCGCCCTGGACTTCCCGATGAACGGCGCGCCCGTCCTTGACCTCTGCGAGAGGCTCGACGCGATCACCAGGGCCGCGGGCGGCGCCGTCTATCCCGCGAAGGATGCGCGCATGAGCGCCGCATCGTTCGCGGCCTTCTTCCCGCAGGCGCGCGACTTCGAGCCCCACATCGATCCGGCATGCTCCTCCAGCTTCTGGCGTCGCGTGCACGAAAGGTCCTGACATGAACGGAGCCCTCATCATCGGAGCCACCTCGGCGATCGCGGTCGCCGCGGCCCGGCGGTTCGCCGCGGACGGCATGCCGCTCGTCCTCGTCGCCCGCGACGGGGAGAAGCTGGCCACGCTCGCTTCGGATCTCCGGGTGCGCGGCGCGCGGTCGGTCGCGACCCTCACCCTTGACGTCCGGCGCACCGACCTCCACGCCGGGATCGTCGATGCCTCCTTCGAGGCCCTTCCCGATCTCGACCTGGTGCTCATCGCGCACGGCGCGCTCGTCGACCAGGAGACGGCCGCGGAAGATGTGACCGCGGCGCTGGAAAGCATCCAGGTGAACTTCACGAGCGTCGTGGCGCTTCTCACGCTGATCGCGCCCCGGCTGGCGCGATCAGGGCGCGGAACCATCGCGGTGATCGGATCCGTGGCTGGCGATCGCGGCCGGCGGAAGAACTACGTCTACGGCGCCGCCAAGGGGGGGCTCGACGTCTTTCTCGGGGGCCTGCGTAATAGCCTGGCGTCGTCCGGCGTCCACGTCGTCACCATCAAGCCCGGCTTCGTCGACACCCCGATGACCGCGAGCCTGCCCAAGAACGCGCTCTTCGCCGCCCCCGAGACCGTCGGCGACGGGATTTACCACGCGATCCGAAGCCACAAGGACGTCGTCTACCTCCCCTGGTGGTGGCGACCGATCATGACGGTCATCAAGTCGATCCCGGAAGTCGTCTTCAAACGCCTCAATATCTGATCAGACCTGGTCAGCAGATAGGCGGCGGCTAGAGCGATGGGCTAAGGAATCTTCCCGTTCCGTTTTCTGTCATTCCCGCGATGGCGGGGTTCCAGGCCCAACGGCACTGTCTCGACGCGGATTCCCGCCTGCGCGGGAATGGCAAACCGTGGGAACCTTTCGTCACGTGCTCTAGTCGACAGCCAGCGTGACGACATCGTCCCCGGGAAACTGGGTGCGGAACCAGGTCTCCTGCCTCTTCGCGTAACGCCGCGTGTTCCTCTGCGTCAGCGCGATGGCCTCGGCGCTCGTCAGCTCGCCGTCCAGGACTCGATGCGCCTCCCGGTAACCGATGGCGCGCTGGGAGGGCGCGTCGCGGCCGATCCCCGCTCGCCTCAAGCCCTCGACCTCCTCCACGAGCCCGCGCGCGAACATGTCGCGGGCGCGCTCGTTGATCCGCGGATAGAGAACGCCACGGCGGTCGGTCACCAGCCGGATGATGCGAAACCTGTGCGCGGAGACCTGGCGCCGACCCTGTCGGATCTCGGCGAGGGGCCGGCCTGCTTCCCGGACCAGTTCCACCGCTCGCAGGATCCGCGGGCGGGGAGCGGCCACGAGCGCGGCGGCCGCGGCGGGGTCCAGGGCGACAAGCGCCTGGAGGAGACTGTTGCGGTCCATGGCCCGGGCGTCCTGCTCCGCATCCGGCACGGCGACGGGATCGGCGGAGGAATCGACGCCGGCGTCGGCACCGGCATCGGGACCCTGAGCGGCGTGCAGGCCGTAGAGGAGCGCCGAGAGGTAGAGTCCGCTACCTCCCACGACGAGGGGTATCCGGCCCCGTTCCTTGATGTCATCCAGGGCACGGGCGGCCTCCTGCATGAACCGGCCAGCCGCGTAGGAATCGCCGGGATCGCAGATGTCCACGAGGTGATGACGCACGGCCTCGCGCTCGGCCCTGGTCGGTTTCGCGGTTCCGATCTCCATCCCCCTATACACCTGGAAAGCGTCTGCCGATACTACTTCCAGAGCCCCCCCGAAATGTGCCGCGAGCCGGATCGCACACGCGGTCTTGCCGGAGGCGGTGGGTCCGACGATGGCCGGGACCAGGCCGGCGTCGAGGATCCGGCGGACGAGGGAATAGGGGTCCATCGACGAGAGGAATAGGGCGCGTGCACAGGTTTGTCAATCCGAGGAATATCGCCGGGCGCGTTCCGCGATCCGTCCTCGTCACCCTGGCCGCCTTCGCCCTCCTGCTCCTGGCCGTCAGCGTCACCATGCGACTGCTCATCGAGCGATCCGTGCAGGTCGACCAGGTGGAGCGCGTGGCCTCGGAGGCGCTCGCACGCCCGCTCGATGCCGAGAGCGTGGAGGTCTCGGCCCTCTACGGGCTCGTCCTTCGCAATGTCCGGATCTGGGACCGTGGTGAGACCGGCCAGGACGCCGGCCTCATGCTCAGGGCCTCCACCGTGCGGGTACGCCCGAGCTGGTGGAAGCTGGTTCGCGGGCAATTCGAGGTTGCCAGCATTCGACTCGTCGACGCGGACGTGTACCTGCGCGAGCGAAGGGGCGGCTGGAACTGGATGGACTTGCACGCGGAATTGGCCGCCCAGCCGACCACGGCGCCCGTGCCCGCGTTCCTCTCCGCCAATACCTATCTCCACGTCCTGGCGCCGCGCCGACCGGTGCACGGCTGGACGGCCGGATTCCGCCGGCTCGCCCTGACCGGAGCGGCCACGCGGTTCGAGGCCGAGCTCGACCAATTCTCGGGCCGGCCCGTGACGGTGCGTGCGCTCGTCAAACTCGCGGAATCCACGGCCGAGCTGAGCGCCGTCGACCTGCCGGCGGAATGGCTGGCAGCCGCTGGCCTGCCCCATCGCGCCGAGGGACTCGGCGGCGAACTTCGCCTGACATGGGCGGGTCCGATGCCAGCGAGCGGAGACAGGGACAGCCGCGCGTGGGCGCAGGCTCTCCCCGATACCCTGGAAATTCGCGGGTCTCTCTCCGGCCGCCGCCTCACCCTCAAGCTCCCTGGCCGCGGCCAGGTGATCACCCAGGAATTTCGCACGAACCGGATCGAGGGGCAATGGTCGCCCAGGATGGAGGATTGGAGCGTCCTGGTGGAAGACCTGCGACTGGGAAGCGGCGACCACCCGTTGCGTGTCACGGCAACCGTGACCGGCAGAAACTCCTCGGCGTCGACAGCGCGGGTGGAGTGGGACGGGCCCGTCGACCGTCTCCTGGCCCTCGCCCCGGCCTCAATCGTCGCGGACCTCCAGAAGTTTCGACCCCGGGGCCCGTCAGCGGGTCGCCTCGTCTGGCAGGACCGCTTCCCGGACCGCGTCGAGCTCACGGCGCTGGCTCGCGGCATGGCGATCACCGTGCCGGCCGGTATCGTCGCGGCGGCCGGGACGCGGCTCCCCGCCGAGGTCGCCGAGCTGGCCGAGATCCGAGGGCGAATCCAGGTTTCCGGCGGAGAGGTCAAGGTCGACACGGTCGCCTTCACCTGGGACGGTGACGCCGTCGCGGTCTCGGGCACCTGGCGGCCCGTGAACGCGTCGCGGCGATCGGCGGGAGCGCCGGCGATAGGCGGCGATGACGGCCTGGCGTCGCTCACCTCCCGTTCGCCTGCCAGCGAGGACCCGGCGACCGGGGGGGCGGACACCGTATCGGCCCCGGCCCATCGTGCCACCAGCCGCGAACCCTACGACCTCACGATCAGCACGCCGTCCTTTCTCGTCGACCGCCTCGCGGCCCTCTTGCCCGAGGGCGTCGGTCTGAAGGGCCGGGTGGGCGCGACCGTGCGGATCCAGCCGCGAGGCGCCTGGGGCACGGTCGCGTTCCGGGACGCCTCGCTCGTGCACGCGGCCTTTTCGGGACCTGTCCGCCTCGTCGGGGGAACGATGGACATTGCGCGCGATCGCCGGATCACGCTCCACGAGGTCGCGATCGCGGCCGGGGCAGGTCGGGCCGCAGTCTCCGGATCGGTCGCGCCCGACGAATCCCTGGATCTCTCCGTGGAGTTGCGGAAAGCGGAGCTTGTAGCGATGGCCGCGCTCGGAGGCAAATACCTTGCGTCACAAGGCATCAGCGTCTCCGCGGGATCGCTCGACGGCCAGGTCTCGGTCAGGGGGCGACGAGGCCGAATCGACACGACCGAGGGCGAGGTGGTCTTCCTCGGCGCGGCGCTCACCAAGGGTGAACGACTGGCGGTCAGCGATCTTGCCGGGAGGCTCACCGTCGCCGCCGACCGCCTCGTGGCGCACGAGCTCACGGCCGCTCACCTCGGCGCCCCCATGCGCATTCACGGAACGATACCCCTGGCTGACAGCGTCCCGTGGGCCCTGGCGCTCGCCCTCGGCAAGGCGCGGCTCGAAGCCTATGCTGAATTTCTCCCGGAGGGCTACACCGCCGCAGGCACGGCCGAAGACCTCGCGCTCACCCTGCGCGGTGCCCGCAAGAACCCGGACGCCGGCGGCACCGCGCGGCTGACCGGAGCCACGCTGCGGCTCCCGTTCCTGGCGGCCGCGCTCGCCGATGTCCGCGGCGAGGCCGCCTTCAGTCCGGACTCCTTCGTCGCCCGCGAGCTCACGTTCCGCACCGGGAACTCGGCGGTACGGGTCTCCGGGAGCGTGGAGAAGTTCGCGCAACCGGTCTTTCGGCGCGTGACGGTCCATGCTCCCGACGCCCAGATTGCCGATCTCCTGGGACTCCTGCACGAATCCGATCGCCCCCTGCCGCGTGGAGCAGCGCTGACCGGCGCCGTCGACATCGACCAGCTCTCGATACACGGTCCGATCGATCGCGCCGAGTGGAGCGGGGCCATCGTTCTGAAGGGCGGCGGCGCTCAACTCCCCGGCCTTCGCCGGGGGCTCACCGCGGTCACGGGACGACTCGTCTTCGGGGAAGGCAGGGTCCGGGCGACCTCGCTGGCCGGCAAGCTCGGCGCCGCGGACGCCCGGCTGGAAGGCGAGATGGAACTCGCGGACCCCTACAAGATGGTGGTGCGTCTCGCCGTGCGGGACGCCGATCTCGGCGATCTCTTCGCGGCCCTCCCGAAGTCTGATGCCGCCGCCCGCATCGACCTCAAGGGAAACGGCACCATCGCCACGACCCTCGACTATAACGGACGGCGCATGCTCGTCACCGGCCACCTCTCCGACGCGCAAGCCGAAGCCCTGGGCATGCCATTCTCGGACGTGGCCGGCGCATTCCGCTACGACGGCGCCGCCGGGCTTCTCTTCCTGACCGAGCTCGCCGGAGCGTGGGCGGGCGGCAGAGCCGATGACGGCAGCATCCGTCTCAACCTCGGGACGACGCCCTGGAGCTACGAGGCGAAGGCCCAGGTGCGCGGTATCGACCTCACGGAGGCCATGATCCAGGCAGGGCTCAACAGCCGCGGCTATGCCGGCAGGGTGGATGCCGACCTCACGTTCGCTGGTCGCTCGGGCGACCTGGCCTCGATCAATGGCGCCGGCTGGGTCAAGATGACGCAGGCTCGCTTCGAGCCCCTTCAGCCCGTCGACGGCATATCGCGCACCCTTCGCCTCGACTTCTTCTCGCGAGGCACCTACGAAACGGCGCGGGGAAACTTCGTCATCGAGAAGGGCGTTGTCCGGACCATCGAGCCCGACCACTTCCTGCTCCTCGGCAGGAATTACACCCTCCAGGCCCGCGGCTACTCCTCTTTGGAGGGTGATTACGCCTTTAATTACGCCTGCGGCCTCGCCGCGGGCCTCGTCGGTAACGTCATGACCTCGCTTCAGATCGGGCGACTTTTTGCCGTCGAGGGCGATGGCGGGGTCCTGAGAACGGCGGGAACCGTCTCCGGCCGCTTCGGGCAACCCCCGACCGTCACCCGCGACCTCGGCCTGCTTCGCACTTTCACCCGCTAAGGCCCCTCCTGGGGGGCGCCAGACCCGCCCCGCCAGCCAGTCGTAAAGGAGGCCCTAGTCGTAACCCACGAACAATCAGCTATTCACAAGTATAATTCTTCACTGTGTTTGACCCCATTTTCGATAGCGTAAACGGTCAGGTTTGTCTATTCTTGAAATAGTTCATGGGCCTCATTTTCCACCGTTTGCGCGATCAGGGGGACAGTTCCACGCCAGAAAAGCATCCCAGCCGATCCCCTCGCCATCGCGTGCGTTCTTGCACCGCCGCCCTCTCTCTTTTCGCACTCCTCACATGCGCAAATGGCGCATCAGCGGATACGTGGATCTCGTCCTCCGTAGGCGGTTTCGGCAATTCGGCCAACATCGGCATTCGGTCAGCCGCCTTCACGACCTTCGGGTTCTTCGCCGGCACGGAGCGAATCGCCACCGCGGCCCAGTTGCTCCAGTCCCCGACCGCCGATTCGGGAACGTGGGGCTCCTCCAGCCTCTTCACACCGGGAATCACCGGCATGAACCGGGTGATTCATGCCATCGCCGATACCGGCGCCATGGTCTATGTCGGCGTCGATTCAGTCTCGAACGGGGCCCGCGTCTATCGCACGACGGATGGGTCGAACTTCAGTCTCCTGAATGGACCGGGGTCCGGATTCAGCGACTTTGGCAATGCGTCCGTATCGACGCTCTTTCCCTTTGCGGACAGCCTGATCGCGACCTTCGACAACGCGTCTGGGGCCCAGATCTGGCGCCTTCCGGCCGCGGAAACCACGGGCTGGCAGAAAGTGGTGGATTTCGGCCAGGTCAACAACCGCGTCCGCGAGATCCACGATGTGGCGTACTTCCTCGACACCATCTACGTGGCGACCGACGATACTCAGGCGGGTTCCAGCCTCGGCGGGCGGCTCTTCGCCTCCCCACGCGGAGACTCCGCCACCTGGCAGCAAGTGGGCCTTCCCGGGTTCGGCTCCGCCAACAACATCGCGGTCACCGCTCTCGCCACCTTCCAGGGCAAGTTGTACGCCGGAACCAATAACCCCCTGAACGGCGCCGAGGTCTGGAGAAGCCAGGACGGAATCAACTGGCAGCCCGTATTGCAGAACGGCTTCGGGCAGGTACAGAACGAGGCCATCACGGATCTCGTCGTCTTCCAAGGCGCCCTCTGGGCCGCGGTGCGGTCCGTCAATCCGGCGTCGGCCCAGGTCTATCGCAGTTGGGACGGCGTCAACTTCGTCTCTTCCATCCCCAACGCGGGTTTCGGCATCGCGAACAATCGCCTTGGTCTGCCTGTCCTGGCCGCTTCGCCGGACACGCTCATCTGGGGCGGTGAGAACACGGCGTCGGGCGGCGAAGTCTGGCGCCTGCAACTTCCCCTCCCGCAGGGTTTCGTCACCACCGGTCCCTCCCTGGGCAACACGGCAGGACGTTCCGAGACGTCGCAAACCCTGGGAGCTCTTCGCGTCTACGGAAACACGGGGTTGGGCGGCGACACCCTGATGGTCTTTCGCGTGGAGAATGTCACGGGAGCCTCTCTTGCGGGCTTGTCGGCGGTGAGCGTGGCCATCGATGCCGACGAGGACTCCACGTTCACTCCGGGCGATACCGTCCTCGCCAGCCTGGTCCCGAATGGCGGCGGTTGGGAGACCTGGGGCCTCTTTCGCTCTGTCCCGGCCAACGGCCTACCCCTCGTCGTCATGGCGAACGTAGCCGCAGGCGCTCCACTCGGCGACTCCTTCCAGCTGAGAGTAGCTTCCAGGAATCTGGGGTTCCTCAGTGCCGAGTCCGGCCCGTTCAACCCGGTCCTGCTGGCGGGTTCCCTGACCGTCGTGGACACGAGCGGCCCCAATGCCTACTTCGTCAATGACGACTCGGTCGCGGGCGACCTGTTGACGTCCCGAAGGGGCAGTACCCATTACTCCGGTCTCAACCCCCTCTTTCCTTTCGCGCGCGTCCAGTCCGCCCTCGATCGCGTCACTCCAGGCGACACCGTTCTCATTGACGCAGGAACCTACCCGGAAACCCTCTCCGTCAAGACTCCCGGCATCACGATCGAAGGCCGCGATTCCGCGGGCCCCTCCGCCACGCTCATCGATCCGGCGGACACCACGGCCATCGGCGACATCACCGTGCTCCGCGTCGACACGGTCCCCGGTCTCACCGTCCGCAAGCTCGCCTTGCGCCGCGGCTACCGGGGCTTCGTCGGCAGCAACGCCGACCAGCTCACGTTCGACAGGGTCTCCGTCTCCACGAACGGCCTCGGCGGCGGCGTCATCCTCCAGTTCGGCACGGAGTCCACGCAGTTCTCCTCGGTGGTGATTGCCGACAACGCCGGGGTCGGTCTCGACATCAGCGGCGGGAGCGGTCACCGCGTCATTGATGGGCAGTTCCTCGGCAATTACAATTTCGCCATCAGCCTTCTCAATGCCGGGCAGGCCGCCATCACGGGATCCCGCTTCACCGGCGCCGCCGCGTCGGGGATACAGGCCTCGGGGGTTTCGTCCCTCCAGGTCGCCGACAACGTCTTCGCCAGCGCATTCAGCACCGCCGTCAACCTCAGTAATTGCTCCTCTGTCCACGCCGTGCGTAACACCTTCCAAGCCGGCAACGGCACCGCGATCCAGCTCTTCAACACCGACAACGGCTACTACGCCCAGAACCAGGTGAATGGCTCATCGAACTGGGCCATTCACGTCAGCGGAACCAGCCAGAACAACATGTTCACCCGGAACAACCTGCCCGATTCCGCCTTCTGGAACGGCACGTTCCAGGTCCAGGATGCCCGGCGCAACTGGTGGGGAAGTCGGAGCGAGACGGTCATTCGATCGCACCTCGGCGGTGGCGGCCAGGATTCGATCCTCGCGACCCCCTACCGATTCGGCATCGCCGACACGGCGGCATCGGGCGATACCATCGCGCCACGAGCTCCCGACACGGTAGCCGCGCGGCCCCTCGGCGCAGGGGATGCCGAGATCACCTGGATGGCCACGACGGTCAACGAGGAATCCTCGCCCTACACGGTCTCGGTGGCCGCGTACACCATCTGGCGATCCGCTTCCGCTGAGACGCCGGCCTGGCAGGTTCGGGGTGTCGTCGGAGCCGGCCAGCAGGTCTTCATCGACACGGGCCTGGGAAATGGCGAGACGCGCTACTACCGGGTCACGGCGCGCGATAACGCGGCGCCCTATCCCAACGAGTCCTGGCTCTCGGACTCCCTGGTCGCCGTCGTCCTCAATACGGTGCCGCCGGACACGAGCGTGCCGCCGACGATCACGGGCTCCTACGACACGGTCGTGACCGGCGCGACGGCCAGCGAGACCGGGGCCACGATCGGCCAGTCCAACGTCGACACCTTCACCCTGACGCTCCCGTCGTCGTCCGGAACCGAAACCTGGAATGTCCGGATGCCCTTCTCGGACACGGGGAACAGCGTCCAGGTCCGGCTCGTGCCCGAGACCATCCTCAATGCCTCCGACACGGGGCTCATCCACGGCTTCACCCGGGGTGTCCAGCACCGCTTTGAGATCAACGTCTATGACTCGAGCGGAGCCAGGCGCACGGACTCCTACTGGCAACAGGTCGGCGAATCGATCGTGCTTTCGTTCAACTTCGGTCAGTCCGGCATCGAGACGCACCGTGCCGTTCTCTACTGGTTGAATACCCGAGACAGCAAGTGGTACGACGTCACGCACCCCGAGTCCGGGATGACCTCGGCCTCGTACCAGCGCTACCCCGACTCCTTCACCATCGCGGTCAACCACTTCACGCACTTCTTCCCCGGCGAGGGCCTCGTCGACACCGTCACCGTCGTGCTTGCGGACACGATCCCGTTCCAGGCAACCGCCTCGTCGCTCAACGAGACCGTCACCGTGATGGCGCTGTACATCCTCGGAGATACCGCCGGACCGGCGGAGGCGAGCGACACGCTGACCTTCTTCAGCGTGGAGAACGTCGGCACGCTGATCCCGGCCAACATCACCGAGGTCTCGCTCTGGCTCGACGCCGACACAAACCGCCGCTACTCGATCGGCGACACGCTGATCAGCCAGCTTTACTACGTGGCTGCTACGCCTCCGCGCTGGGAAACCAACCTCTCGTATCCGATCCCCGCGAGCGGCCTGAATGTCGTGGCGACGTTCCGCGCCACGGGCGGAACCGGCGACACCTTCCTCGCCAGGATCGGCGCCGGGGGCGTGAAGACGGCGGACGAGGAGAGCGGCCCCGTGGCGGCGGTCACCGCTCCTTATCCGGTCGTGGTCCTGGACCTGAATCAGCCCAACGCCTGGTATGTCAACGACACGAGTCTGTCGGGAGACTCCTACACTCAGGCCATCGGTCACCGGAATAACAACGGCCTCTCCCCCGGATTCCCCGCGGAGTCTATCACGCAGGTCCTGGCGCTCTTATCGGCCGGCGACTCGATCTTCGTCGATGCCGGCACCTTCTACGAACGCCTCACGGTCCCGATCTCCAGCATCACGATCCAGGGCGTCGACTCGGCGCTGACCGTTCTCGACGCCGGCGACAGCCTCAACGCAAGCTACACGGGAATTTACGCCACCGGATTCAGCAACTTCACCCTGGCACAACTCAGGGTCCGCAACGCCTACTACGGGATCGACTTGACCAACGCGAACTCATGCACGATCTCGGCCGTCCTCGTCGAGCATTGCAACCAGCACGGTGTAAGGATCGAAGGCACGAGTTCGCAGACCCGCATTGAATCCTCAGCGGCCATCGCCAACGGGCAGGTCGGATTCCGCATCTTCGGCGGCGGCAATGCTCACTGGGTCACCCATTGCGTCGCGGAGTCCAACGGCGCCGGCGGCTTCGAGCTCCAGATGACCCAGATTCTCGCGGAAGGAAACACCGCCAGGAACAACCAGCAGTTCGGCTTCTCGCTGACGGGAAACTCGGGCGAACTTCGCCGCAACAATGCCACGAACAACAGCGTTTACGGCTACTACATCGAAGCGGCCTTCCCCATCATGGATCTCTGCACCGCCGACTCCAACGCGACCTACCAGGTCTATGTCGGTGCTGGAGCGACGAACGCCACCATCCGCCGATCGATGATCTACCCCGGCCCCGCCTTCCCGGATTCGGGCCTCTTCACTACCAGCGGCCAGCCTGTCAGCTGCACCAGTGTGTACTGGGGCACGCTGTCGCCATCTTCCATCCGGAACATGATCCAGGGTTCGGGTCGCAACCTGGTCAGCTTCCAGCCGTTCCGCACGGGACCGACGGATACCACCCCGGGCGCCGACACGATCGCGCCGCAGAGGCCCGAGACCGTGACGGTGAGGGCTCTCTCGGAGACTACCATCAGCGTCAGCTGGACCGCGGTCATCCAGTCCCAGGAGCCGGAACCATCCCTCTCACTGGCTGGATACCGCGTCTTCCGCGCCGACGGGGCGGAGACGGCGCCGGTGAACCCGGTGGCGTTCGTGGCGCCGAACCTTACCTCCTGGATCGACTCCAACCTGGCGATCGGGCAGTCCTTCTATTACTGGGTCTCTGCTGAGGACACCAACACGCTTCCGAACACCTCGGGCTTCGCGGACACCCCGGGGCGAAGTCAGACCTATGGCTTCTTCCCCTACTACGAACCACTGACGGGGATAGAGACCGGCCTCGAGGATGGCGACGTCGCCTGGGCGGACTTCAACCTGGACGGGGAACTGGACTTTGCCGCGACCGGCATCGACATGCAGAACAATGATCGCCTCATCATCTACCGCAATGTCGGGCCCGGCGCTTACATCCCGAGCGAGCCGATGGGCGGAGGCAGCGGGCTTCGATACTCGGCGCTCGCCTGGGCCGACTACGATAACGACGGCGATCTCGACCTCGTGGTCGCAGGTTTCTCCGCAAACCGCCGGTTGATCGTGTACCGCAACGACAACAACACGTTCAACCTCGCCGCCGAACCCATGGGAGTCAACCAGGGCCTCGATTACGCCGCGCTCGACTGGGGCGACTTCGACAACGACGGCGACGTCGACCTCGTCGCGTGCGGTAACGACGGCGGTTCGCGCCAGGTCATCCTCTTCGAGAACCGCGGCTCGGACTCCTTCGTCGAGATCAATAGGCCGATGGGCGGCGGTAACGGCGTGGACCGGGGTGCTGTCCGCTGGGGCGACTACGACGGCGATAGCGACCTCGACCTCGCCGTGGTCGGCGACAAGGGCGGCGTGAAGGCCTTCGTGGTCCTCCAGAACACCGGGGATACGACGTTCCCACTGGCTTTTGAGCCGCTGGGCGGCGGCCAGGGCATGATGGATGCGAGCCTGGACTGGGGCGATTACGACAACGACGGCAGGCTCGACCTCGCCGTGGCCGGATTCGCCAGCCCCAACAAGTTGCAGGTCTACAGGAACAATGGGGCAGGCTTCTCGCTGGCGGAGCAGCCACTGCCTAATCCCGTGGACGGACTTCGCTATGGAGCCGTTGCCTGGTGCGATTACAACGGCGACGGCCGCCTCGATATCGCGGCGGCAGGCGAAGATGGCTTATTTGCGCGGCGTCTGATCGTCTTCCGCAACCAGGCAGGATCGGGCGATACGTTCGTGCAGGCCGTGGAACCCTTCGGCGAGACGAGGGGCCTGACGAACGCTTCGATCGCCTGGGCCGACTTTAACGGCGACGGCTGGCCGGACCTCCTCGTGTCCGGCAGCGAGGGCGCGCAGCGGAGGCTAATGGTCCTGCGAGCCTTCGCTAACGGCGATACCAATAGCTCTCCGCCTCTGTCGCCGACGGCCGTGCAACCCAAGGGCGCCGAATACCTCCCGGGCTCGGCCGTCACGTTCCGCTGGGGCGCTGCCGGCGGCGACACCACTCCAGTCGCGGCGCTCACGTATAACCTCCGCGTAGGCACGACTCCCGGCGGCGGCGAGATCCTCTCGGCGGACACCAATTCCGCGCACGGTCTCAACACGCGGCTTCTCGGCAATGTCCAGCACGACACCGCGCACTGGCTCCGGAGTTCCACGCGGTTGACTCCAGGCACGTATTACTGGTCCGTGCAGGCCGTGGACGGAGGCATGCGCCGATCCGCGTGGTCCGCGACCGAATCCTTCGTGGTTCTGAACACCGCCGGCCCGAACGCCTGGTACGTGAACGACGACTTGCCGACCAACGACTCCTTTACATCAGCCCCCGGCGCGGACACGAACCTCGGTGTCTATCCGGATCGGCCGCTCCGGACACTCTCCGCCGTGATGGGGCGCCTGACGGCCGGAGACTCGGTCTACATCGACGGGGGCACCTGGACCGAGACGTTCGCGTTCACGGCCGACTCGGTGACGATCCTCGGAGTGGACACCCAGAACACCGTGATCGATCCGCCTGGCACCAACAACAACGGACTGACCGCGATCTACGCCGAATCGAGGGCAGGGATCCGGATCGCGAATCTCAGGGTCATGGACACGAAACGCGGCGTCGAGTTCCTGAACGTCACGAACTCGCGTATCGAGAATGTCGAGGCCCAGGGCAGCCGAGGAGGCTTCGCTCTCTTCACCTCCGACACGAACGTCGTCGAGAACTGCCGGGCGCAGAGCCCCGCCGAGACCGGGATCGAACTCCTGGGGTCGCGCGGCAACGTCATCGACACCTTCATGTCCTACCTGAGTTCGATCCGGGGCGTCGTCCTCGACGCGGGTTCAAACGACAACCTGCTGCGAGGCGTCCAGGTCATCAACAGCACGAGCCTGGGGTTTGGATTGAACGCGAGCTCGTTCAACCGCATCACCCGTTCGTTCGCGACGGGGGGTTCGGTGCTGCTCGAGATCTCAAACGGCGCGGACTCGAACCTCGTCGACGGAAACCTCTTTGACATCTGCTCCACCTACCAGGTCTACCTCATCGCCGGCTCGGGTCAGGGCAACACGTTCATTCAGAACACCTTTACGCCGGTCGCAGAGCGGCCTGAACTCGCCGTGCCGTGCATCTTCCGGAAGAACAACGTGGAGTCGGGCGTATCGGTCGCATCCAACGACATGGACCTTCGCCATAACTGGTGGGGCACGACAGACTCCGCGATCATCGCGACCCGCGTCTTCGGCCCCGGAGGTTCGAGCGATGTGTACATCCCCTACCGGCTCGGGCTCGTCGATACCGCGCCCGGCGCGGACACCGTGGCCCCCCGGGCCCCGGACACCGTCGCGCTGACGCCCCTGGGTGGCTCCTCGGTCGAGATCACGTGGGCGACCTCAGCGACCGACGAGGAATCGGGCACCACGCTCTTCGGGCTCGACCGCTACCGCATCTACCGGTCCTCGGCACCCGATTCCAGCTCGTGGGCGCTTCGTGGCGAAGTGGCTGCGGGAACGACCTCGTTTGTGGACTCCGGCGTCTCCACCGTCGAGACCCAGTACTACCGGATCACGTCCATGGACTCGGCCCTGTTCCCAAACGAGTCCTTCTACTCGGACTCCGTGGTCTTCCACCTCGCCACGGCCGGTTCGCAGGACACGAGCATTCCTCCCGGGATCACCGGCGCTTACGACACCGTCGTCAGTGGCGCCACTTCGTCCGAGACCGGGGTCTCGATGGGCCAGTCCAACGTCGACACGCTGACGCTGACACTTCCCTCCGCGGGCGGCACAGAAACGTGGATGATCCGGATGCCGTTCTCCGACACGGGCAACGCCGTCCGTGTCCGACTGGTGCCCGCTGCCGTTCTCTCAGCATCGGACACCGGGTTCATCCATGGCTACTCCCGCGGCTTCCCGCATCGGTTCGAGGTCGACGTCTACGACTCTAATGGTGCGCGACGGACGGACGCCTACTGGGCCCAGGTCGGCGAGTCGATCGTCCTGACGTTCCACTACGGCACGTCGGGCATCGACACGCACCGGTCCTTCCTCTACTGGCTCAACACGGCCGACAGCAAGTGGTACGACGTCACTCATCCCGAGTCAGGGATGACGTCAGCGACCTATGTCCGGACCGCCGAGTCCTTCTCCATTGCCGTCAACCACTTCACGCACTTCTTCCCGGGCGAAGGTCTCGTCGACACCGTCACGGTCGTCTTCGCTGACACCATTCCCGCCACGAACGTGTCCGTCAGCCAGGAGTCGATCACGATTGCGGCGTTCCTGATCCTGGGCGACACCGCGGGCCCCTCGGGAGCCACGGACACCCTGACGAACTTCGGGATCGGCAACGCCGGCCTGTTGCCCTCCGGCAGCGTCGCGGACGTCACGCTCTGGCACGACGCCGATCAGAACTACCGATACTCCGCGGGCGACACCCCGATCGCCCTTCTCACCTACTTCGCGGGACCGCCGGCAAGGTGGGAATCGACCTTCGCCTACACGCTCCCCGAGACCGGCATTCACGTGGTCGTCACCCTGCGGACAACCGCAGGCCCACACAAGGATACCTTCCACCCATTCGTGGATACCGGGTGGGTGAAGACGGCAGACGAGGACTCCGGCCCGCTGACTCCTCGCTACGCCGACTTCTACTTCACCATACTCGACACGAGCCAGCCGAACGTCTGGTATGTCAACGACACCTCCACCGCCGGCGACAGCTTCAGCTCCGCCGTCGGCCACCCCGCCAACTCAGGCCTCTCCCCGCACCTCCCCAAGCGCTCGCTCAACGACGTGGAGAACGTTCTCTCGAGCGGGGACACCGTGCTCGTCGACGCCGGCTCTTACTACGAGCCGGACACCGTCATCATGGCCACGCCCTTCGTGACGATCCGCGGAGTCGATTCCCTGGCGACGATCGTCTCGTTCGGCGACTCCTCCGCGCCTTCGGCTCGCGGAATCTACATGCTCGCGTCCCAGGGCATGCAGATCCACGACCTCGCGGTATTCCACGCGTGGAACGGCATCTGGCTGAACAACGCGGATAGCGCTACGATCCAGCGCGTTCGCGCAGACTCGAACGGCAATGTCGGCATCTCCATCGCGAACGGCAGCGACTCGGCGACCGTTCGCGACGCGACCGCGGATTCCAACACGATGAGCGGTGTTTCCGTTCAAGGCTCGCCCACCGCGTTCCTCGCCGGAGTGATCGCACGCCGTAACGGGAACATCGGCATCGCCATCGACAACGCGAGCTTCGCGAGCGTCATCCAGGGGAGCCGTTCGGATTCGAATACCTATGGCATGGTCGTGGGCAATACCAGCTATGGGTGCACGATCGCGTCATCTTCGGCGAGCGGGAATTCCCAGCTGGGTTTCTGGATCAACGCCGCCTCCGGCTATCTCACGACGAACATCGCCTCCGGGAACGGGACCTACGGGTTCAAGTTCGACTCGTCGGGAGATTCCTGGACCGCCGATTCCAACACGGCCTCGGCCAACGGCTCCGGCGGCTTCCAGGCGCTTGGAGCCGCTTTCGGAACGGCGCGCTACAACACGGCCCTGGGAAACACGGGCGACGGTTTTGAACTCTCCGCCTCGTCGAACAACCCTACCTTCATCGGAAACCGGTCCACGGGCAACCTGGGCATCGGGCACGGGTTCAGCCTCACCGCGATCATCGCGGGCGATTTCCGCCACAACACGGCATCCCGCAACGCGCGCAACGGATACGTCTTCGATAACACGACGAACATGCTGGTCGTGCAGAACGAGGCGGAATCCAACGGGTGGTACGCCGTGCATGTCGGCAACAACTCCGCGAACGACACGTTCACCAAGAACCACCTGCGCGGCGGTCCTTCGAACCCGGACTCGCTCGTCTTCTCGAGCCTCACGTTGCCGTCCCGGATCGACATGAGCCGGAACTGGTGGGGCGTCACGGACTCCGCTGCGATCCGCGGCGGCATCGCCGGCTCCACCCGGGACTCGATCACGTATTACCCGTTCCGGCTGGGACCTGTCGATACGTCGATTGCCGCCGATACGGTGGCTCCTCGCGCCCCCGACACCGTCACCGCCGTGCCGCTCGATTCCTCGCACGTCGCCCTCTCCTGGGGCGCCGTCATCGTCGACGAGGAGATTTCGGGCGTGGCCTTCGTGTTGAGCGGTTATCGCATCTGGAGAGCGTCACGGGCGGATTCCACGAGCTGGCATCCCGTGGACACGGTCGCTTCCGGAATCACCGCGTTCACCGACAGCGGCTTGTTGCCGGACACCTTGTACTGCTACCGCATCACGGCGTTCGACAATGGCCTTCTGGAGAACCAGTCGTTCTTCTCGGAATCGATCGGCACGGCGACTACCTATCCGAGCGTGGACACGAGCGGCCCCAATGCCTGGTATGTGAACGACACGTCGACGGTCGGGGACTCATTCACATCGACCCAGGGGGCGGACACGCACCATGGCCTTTCCCCGTCTTCGCCGCTTCGCTCCCTGGCGTCCGTTCTCAACCGGTTGACACCCGGCGACACCGTGCTCATCGACGCCGGCACCTACGGAGAATCCCTGGCGCTCAATAACCGCTTCGCCATCCTCATCCGCGGCGTGGATTCGGCGCTGACCATCCTCCGCGGGTCTGACTCGACGCCGTCGGGTGTGGCCGGCGTCTCGCTGACGTCCTGTAGCGAGGTCACCATTCGCGACCTGCGCCTCATGGATTATCGCTACGGCGTCCAGACCAATGACGCCGACACCTGCCGGTTCCTGAATCTCCACCTGCTTGCCCTGGGCAACTGGGCCGTCGACCTCGCCGGCGGCTCGGATTCCTGCCATGTCGAGAACATCCAGGGCGATTCGGTCGCCTCCGGCATCAGCGTGGCCGGTAGCTATCATGCCACGATCCGGGGAAACCGCATCCAGTACGGCACCTATGGCGTTCAGCTCACGAGCGTCGGGGGCAATCACCTGGTAGCCGACAACGTGCTGGAGACCAACGCCTCGGGGGGCATCCACGCGGTCGGCACGAACTACTCGACCTTCAGCGGCAACACCGTCCGCGGCTCGAACTCGGACGGCATCTACATCTCCTCCGACTTCGCCATCATCGAGAGCAACACGGTCGAGGGTTCATTCAACGCGGGCATCTACTTCTTCGGGGCCAAGGACGGGATTGTTCGCCATAACGTGAGCCGGCGTAACAACAGCCACGGCATCCAGACCAACAACACATCCGATACCATTCTCATTCTCAGCAACTCCGTCACGAGAAACGGATCCTTCGGCATCACGATCGGGGCGACACGCGGACTCATCCAGTCGAACCTTGTCCACGACAACGTCGGCGGCGGCATCGAGGCCGCGGCCACCGCCTCGGGCAACCACTTCGTCCAGAACCACGTCGACTCCAACGGAGGATGGGCCATCACGCTCGGCGTGGGCACGTTCGCCGAGACCTTCACACGGAACATCTTCGTCGGTTCCCCCGACCGGCCGGACTCCATCGTCAACAACAACTCAGGCCAGCCGAATAACTTCCACCGCAACTGGTGGGGCACGGTGGATTCCCAAGCCATCTACGCCAAGATCATGGGCACACCGAACGCGGTGCTCTACATGCCCTTCCGCCTTGGCACGGTCGACACGCGTCCCGGCGCGGACACCATCGCGCCCCAGGCGCCAGACTCGGTCGTGGCGACCGCGAACGGCGACACCGCCATCCGCGTGCAATGGTCGGGAATCCTCGCCAACGAGGATCTCGGCGCAACCGCGCTCGACGTCTCCGGGGTGCGCGTCTACCACGCGCCGACGCGCGACACCTCGATCTGGACCCTCCTGGCCCAGCTCGGCCCGGGCAACGTCGAGCTCCTCGACAGCAACCTCGTCGCGGGCACCACGCGCTACTACCGCGTCACCGCCTTCGACACGTATTCCCCGGAGAACCAGTCCTTCTACTCCGATTCCATCGCCGGCACCACGGCGGCCCCGGACACGACGGGCCCCAACATCTGGTACGTCAACGACACGTCGACCGCGGGCGACAGCTTTACCTCCGGCATCGGCAGTGATTCCAACCACGGTCGCACGCCTACCTTCCCCGTCCGCTCCCTGGGCCAGGTCCTCAGGTTCGTCACCCCCGGGGATACGATCCGGATCGACGCGGGAACCTACCGGGATTCGCTGGACCTGGGGCCCACCTTCTATTCCCTCTGGATCACGGGCGCCGATTCGGCGCTCACCATCCTCGATTACCAGGACAGCACGCCCGGGCCGAATGTCATCGGCATCAAGCTCAACCAGTGCACCAACGTCGTCGTAAGCGACCTGCAGGTACGCAACGTCTACCGTGGTATCCAGCTCGTCGGAGCCGACTCCAACACGTTCCTCAACGTCAAGGTGAGACTGGCGGGGCTCCTGGGCGTCGACGTGCAGGCCGGGTCGGACTCCAACACCTTCACGAGGACTCACATCGAGACCGTGGGTTCGACCGGGGTGCAGGTAGATGCATCCACCTATAACGTCTTCTCGGGCCTGTATGTCGGCCAGGTATCCCAGCATGGCGTCCTCTTCCAGAACACGGCCGACTCCAACGTCCTCGTCGCCAGCGCCATCGAGACTACAGCCCAGTACGGCATCCAGCTCCTCAACACATCGTCGTTCAACCGGATCGACCGTAACCGGGTAACGGGAACGGGCAACCACGGCATCATCGCCAATAACGCACATCGCAATACCATCACCGGCAACACGGCGACCAGCTCCGGGGCGCTGTTCTCCGGCATCGTCATCACGAACGCCGATGAAGCGATCGTGGAGAGCAACGTCATCCAGGGCTGGGGATACCACGGCATCGACGTCAACACGAGCGCGGATTCGGCAACCATCCTCGCCAACGTCCTCAGCTCCAATATTCAGAACGGACTCTCCATCGACGGAACCGCTCATGTCGTCCGCCATAACCTGATCACGAACAACGGGATTGCCGGCATCTACGGCCTGGCCGCGCTCTCGAGCTCCTTCTTC
Source organism: uncultured bacterium (assembly GCA_964548165.1). Taxonomy (GTDB): domain Bacteria; phylum UBA8481; class UBA8481; order UBA8481; family UBA8481; genus CAZJQD01. The sequence goes on along the minus strand of CAZJQD010000002.1, from coordinate 75,568 downwards.
GCGCAGAACGAGCTGGATTCGAACGGCGTCGCGATCAACATCCAGGCGGGCGCCTCGAACGACACGTTCACCCGGAACAACCTCCGCGCCTCTCCGACCACCGATTCGATCCTCACCAACGCCAGCGGCAGCGCCTCTTTCGAGCGTAATTGGTGGGGCACCACCGACTCCCAGCTGCTCCGCCTGCGTATCGGAGGGCCGACCGCGGACCAGTCCCGGTACTCGCCCTACCGCCTCGGCAGGGTGGACACGTCCGTAGGCGCCGACACGGTAGCTCCGCGGGCGCCCGACACCGTCTCCGTCTCGACACTGGGGCTCACGTCACTGCGCGTCTCCTGGTCGGCCGCTTCGGCATCCGAGGAACCCGAGGCCGCGCTCGGTCTGAACGGCTACCGCGTCTACCGGGCCGCCACTCCCGGCGCCGACTCGTGGAACCCGGTGGTCCTCGCCGGCCCCGGGCAGACCTTCGTCGATGACACGGGTCTCTCCCCCTTCACGACCTACTACTACCGCGTCACCGCGTTCGACAATTCCGCGGTCGAGAACCAGTCGTTCTTCTCGGACTCGATCATCGGCGGGCTCACCACGACTGATACCGCCCTGCCCAACGCCTGGTACGTCAACGACTCCTCGACGATCGGCGACTCATTCACATCGGCGATCGGATACGACACCAACGTCGGCCTGACCGCGGCCACCCCGTTCCGCACCATCAGCCGGGCCATGATGTTCCTGACGCCCGGTGACACGGTATACATCGATTCGGGCGTCTTCACCGAGACCGTCGTCATCGAGACGAGCTTCGTGGCTCTCATCGGCGTGGACTCCCAGAGCACGATCATCAATCCTCCGGGCCTGTCCGGCACTCCGGGTCTCTATGGCATCTTCGCGGACACCCAAGTCCACATCGGGCTCATCGGCCTGCGCGTCACCGACGCCTATGACGGCATCCACTTCGTCGATGTCGATTCCTCCTCGGTCATCGGGGTCCACGTCAGCAATAGCGGCAACGCCGGTATCATGCTCAGGGCCGGCTCCGAATCCGCGTCCCTGCTCGGGATCGAGGCCTTGACGAACACGGCATACGGAATCGCGATCGAGGATTCCTCGAACCGGACGTTCATCGCGGGCAGCAGGATCACCAACTCGGGCGCAGGCATTTCCATTTACCTGTCCGACAACAACCGGGTGGCCTCCAACGTCCTCTTGACGAACGGATCGGGCGGCATCCTCATAAACGGCAGCCGCGGCAACGTCGTGGCCGACAACGCGATCGGTTCCAGCGGTTCATCCGGCCTCTACCTCACGGCCGGAGCGACAAGCAATATCGTCGCCCACAACAGAATTTCCGGGACCACCGGCAAGGGCGTTGTCCTCGACGGCGCGGACTCCAATGCCTTCGTCCAGAACCTCATCAGCGGTAATGACACCGGGATCGGCCTGTATGGCGCCTCGCAGTACAACCGGTTCCTCGCCAACAACGTCGTGGGGAACACCTACTTCGGCTGGCACAAGACCGGTGCTGCCTCGCCGCAATACGCCACAGGAAACTGGTGGGGAACCCGGGATACGATCGGCATCCTGGCGACCTTCTCGGACTCGGTCACCAGCTTCACGCCGTTCCGGCTCGTCCAGGCGGATACGGCCGTGAGCGCGGACACGGTGGCGCCCCGATCTCCCGACACGTTCCTCGCCACATCGCTCAGCGAGACCGCGATCGCGCTCACCTGGTCCGCTTCTCTCCTCGACGAGGATGGCTCGACCCAGGACAACCTGGTCGGCTACCGCATCTATCGCGATACCTCCACGGCGCCCTCCCTGCCCACCCTGGTCGCCACGATTGCCGCGCCCACAGCGGTATTCGTCGACAGCGGCCTGGCGCCCTACCAGACCTACCGCTATCGGATCACCGCCTTCGACCTCCAGGGCTCCTTCGGCGGCAACGAGGCCTTCTACTCCGACACCACCGCGAGCGCCTCGGCCGTGCCGGACACCAGCGGCCCCAACACGTGGTATGTCAATGACACATCCACGGCAGGAGACTCCTACACGTCCTCGATCGGGTACGACACAAGCTTCGGCCTGACACCCTCGGCGCCAAAGCGCTCGATCGCCGCCGTTCTCGCGCTGGCCAGCGCGGGCGACACGATCCTCGTGGACGCCGGTTACTACTACGAGACGATCGCAATCCCGGCCAACGGGATCGCGATCCTCGGCGTCGATTCTTCGCCGACCGGCACGATTCTCTCCCCGGGCGACACCTCCTTGGGCGCCAACAAGAAGGCCATAACCGCATCGGGCGTCAGCAACCTGACCATCTCCCGATTGCGGATTGTGATGGCTTACCAGGGGCTGAATCTCTTCAACGTGGACACCTCGACATTCACGCACCTGACGGTGTCGGGAGCGGGCCAGAACGGTTTGAACCTGGTACAGTCGGATTCCAACACCCTCACGCACATCGCGGCGGCCGGAAACGGATCGAGCGGCATCAGCCTCTCGTTCTCGCTCCGTAACCTGCTGGCTTGGAATGTCGCCCAGACGAACGCGGCGGACGGTTTCTCTCTCGGCACGAACAGCGATTCCAACACGATCCGAGAGAACAGGGCAGCGTCGAACGGGCAACGCGGTTTCTCCGTGAATTCACTCAGCACGGGCAACCTCCACGAGTCGAATGTCGCGTCGTCCAACACACTCGGCGGTTTCCAAATCTCGGCGCCCTGGAATATCTACGTGGCCAACCGCGCGTTTGCGAACATGAACAACGGCATGGCCATCGTTGGTTGTACCGGCACCGTGCTCGTTCGCAACATCACCGACAGCAACGCGAGCGATGGTCTCTCCCTCGCCACGGCCGCCGTAGGCAGCCAGGTCTTCGAGCACATCTCGCGCAACAATGCCGGGTCCGGAATCTCACTCGCGAGCGCCGCCGACAACCGATTCGTGCTCTGCAGTTCCGATTCGAACAATTCCTGGGCCGTCTCGATCTCAGGTCTCAGCGCCCGGGACACTTTTGAGCGATGCAACTTCACCCCCAATCCCACTAAACCCGACTCGGTCGTCTCAGCAGGAAGCCTGCTACGCGCGGTCTTCGAGCGTTGCTGGTGGGGGTCCGTCGATTCCGCTGTCGTCAAGCTTCGCATCAACGGCGCGGGCAAAGACTCCGTCATCTACATCCCCTTCCGCCTCGGCGCGGTCGACACCGCGCCCGGCGCCGACACGGTCGCGCCCCGCGCCCCGGACACCGTGGCCGTCGCGGTCCTCGGGGCCAGCAGTCTGCGCATCAGCTGGGCGCCGGTCACGGCAACGGAGGAACCCGGCTACGCACTCGGCCTCTCGGGCTACCGCGTTTATCGCGCCGCCACGCCGGACAGCAGTTCCTGGATTCTCCGTGGTTCGGTGGCATCGGCTGCGCTGACCTTTATCGATTCGGGATTGCAGGCGCTGGAGACTCATTCCTACCGCGTGACCGCCTTCGATGGCGCCGCCCTCGAGAACCAGTCCTTCTACTCGGAATCGGTCGCCACCGGCATGACGGCCGACACCCAGCCGCCCACGGCCCCGACGCTCGTGGCCCCCCCTGACCTCACCGATACCAATGTCACGACGCTCGCCTTCGCGTGGACGGCTTCTACCGATTCCGCCGGCATCGCCACCTATCGCCTGCAGTTCGACACCGCGGGCACGTTCGCGAACCTCGTCGTGGACTCGGTGACCGGCACGGGCACGACGGCCCTGAGAACACTGCCCGCCAACGAGACCTACTACTGGAGAGTCGTCGCCGTGGACAACAGCGGCAACACGACACCCGTCGCGGGCGGACGCCGCCTACGGGTCGACACGGCGCCACCCACGACACCTGCGCTTGCCACCCCGGCGGCCAGCCTGGAGACCAACCTGGTGTCACAGCTCTTCAGCTGGGCGCCCGCGACCGACACCGTCTCGGGCGTCGCTTCCTATCGCTTCCAGCTCGACACGGCAGGCACCTTCTCCGTGAATTGGGTCGACACGACCCTCGCGACGACATCGGTGACGTTGACGCTGGGCGGCAACGAGACCTGGTACTGGCGCGTCACGGCGACCGACAGCGCGACCAATGCCGCGATCTCGGCCACGCGCTCCGTCCTCGTCGACACCATGGCGCCTACCGGCATCGTCACGCTCCTCGCGCCGGCGGCCGGAACGGACACGAACCAGGTCTCCCTCGCGTTCTCCTGGACGGCGTCCTCGGACAACCTTTCCGGCATCGCCGGCTACCGCTTGCAGGTCGACACGTCCGGCGCCTTCTCGCTCCTCGTTGCGGATTCATTCACCCCGTCGACCTCCGCTTCGCGCACCCTGCCGGCCAACGACACCTACCACTGGCGACTAATCGTGGTCGACGACGCCGGCAACACCGCGGCCACGGCGTCGCGGTCCTTCCGCCTGGACACGACGACCCCGATGAACTTCGCCATCAACCTTCCGGCGAACAACACCGACACCTCCGGGCTCACCTTCGACTTCTGGTTCAACTCGTCGGCAGACTCGATCTCCGGGCTCCTCTACTACCGGCTCCAGGTCGATACCGCGAACACCTTCACCAGCCTGTACGTGGACTCGATCGTGGCCGCCTCCGGCAACAACGCCCAGCGCACGCTCGCGCCCAACGACACCTACTACTGGCGCATGGTCGCCGTCGACTCTGCCGGCAACACGACCACCTCCGCCACGCGGCGCATCCGAACCGATACGATCGCGCCCATTCCGCCCGGATACAGCGGGATCCCGAACAACTACGACACCAACGTCACGACATTGACCTTCGCCTGGGCCATCGGCACGGACACCGGGACGGGCATTTCCCATTACCGGTTCCAGATGGATACGTCCTCCAGCGCCTTCACCGCCCCCTACGTCGATACCACGCTCACGGCCAATTCGGTCACCGTGGCAAACCTGAACACCAGGGACACCCATGCCTGGCGCGTGGTCGTCTACGACAGCGCCGGCAATTCGGCCACGGTCGGCCATTTCGTGCTCCGCGTCGACACCGCTCCGCCGACGGCGCCGACGCTCGTTTCACCGGTCAACAACTACGAGTCTGCGGCCGCCACCTTCACGTTCACGTGGTCGGCCTCCGCCGACTCCATGGCCGGGGTCGCCCGCTACCGCCTCCAGATTTCGGATAGCGTCGCGTTCCTGACCCTTGTCAGGGACAGCTACACCACGGCGCTCTCCGCGACCCACGTGTTCAACACGAGCGACACCTATTACTGGCGCGTCGCCGCGTACGACTCGGCGACAAATCACGAGACCTCCTCGATCCGCGCGCTCCGATACGACAATGGCGCCCCCTCGGCCTCCAATCTCCAGTCGCCGGCGGACAACCAGGACACCTCCTCCACCACGATCACCTTCTCCTGGTCCGCGTCCACCGACTCCAACGGCATCGCGGGCTATCGCCTGCAGATCGACACGTCGTCCTCCTTTGCATCCCCGCTCGTGGATTCCGTGACCCCGGCGCTCTCGGGGACCCGCACGCTCGCTCCCAACGACACCTACTGGTGGCGCGTCATCGCGACTGACAACAGCGGCAACACCACCGCGTCGACCTTCCGCGTCGTGAGAATCGACACGGTAGCCCCCACGGTGCCTGCCCTGCTGGCACCCGAGGCCGGGTACGATACGTCGAACGGCGCCGTGCTCTTCGCCTGGAGCTCCTCGTCCGACACGCTCTCGGGGCTGGCGCGCTACAAGCTCCAGTTCGACACCAACGGGACCTTCACGTCGTTGACCAGCGACTCCGCGACCACCAGCACGTCCTTGAACGTGATCATGCTCACGGAAGGCACCCGGTTCTGGCGCGTCGTCGCCGTCGACACGGCCGGCAATACGGCCGTCTCCGACACGCGCCGCATCCGCCTCGACCTCTCGACGCCCACCCAGCCCACCCTCCAGGCACCCTCGGATCCCACGGACACCAACCTGCTGACCATCCGGTTCGCGTGGACTCCCTCCACCGACAGCGTCACCGGCATCCTGCGCTACCAGCTCCAGTTCGACACCTCGCCCGGATTCACGACGACCTACATCGACTCCGCCGTTCCCGGCACGGAGACGTCGGCGATCCGAACCCTGGCGGCCAACGAGACTTGGTACTGGCGCGTCGTTGCCGTCGACTCCGGCCTGAGCGTCACGCCCTCGACAGGCCGGGTCCTGCGCATCGACACGGCGGCGCCCGTGGCGGGAACCCCATCCACCCCGGCCGCAAGCCTCGATACCGCCTCGACGACGATCCGGTTCTCCTGGACCGCGGCCGTGGACACCGGCACCGGCATCCTCGCCTACCGGCTGCTCATCTCGACCGACTCGTCGTTTGCCGGCGCACTCGCCGTCGATTCCAGCACCGGCCTAGCCCTCGAATCCACCGTCACGCTCGCGCCCAACGACACCTACTACTGGACGATCCGCGTCTTCGACACGGTCGCTAACAATACCTTCTACGCGATCAGAAGGCTCCGGATCGACACCACCGCTCCCGGCGCCGCGTCCCTCCTCTCGCCCGCTGACGGGCACGACACCTCCGTATCCGGCCTCACCTTCACCTGGAGCGCGGCGCCGGACTCCATCGCCGGCATCCAGGGCTACCGCCTCCAGCTGGACACCGCGGGCGGAGCCTTCGGTTCCCCGTATCTCGACACCTTCACCTTCTCGACCAGCATCGCGATTCTGTCGGGGCTCCGCGCCAACGAGACTACCTACTGGCGCATACTCGCCGTCGACTCCGCCGGCAACGCCACGGCTTCCCTTTCCCGCCTGCTCCGTCTCGACACCCAGGCGCCCACCGCGTCGTCGCTCACCTCGCCCTCGGCCGACGTAGACACCTCGGCCACCACCCTGGGCGTGGCGTGGACCACCGCCTTCGACAGCTTCTCCGGCATCGCTGCCTACCGCCTGCAGATCGACACCGCGGGCACCTTCGTGGCCAGCCTCATCGATACCACGACGACCGGGACCACGTTGACCATCGTCAATGCCCCTGCTAACGACACCTACTTCCTCCGCGTGACGGCCAGGGATAGCGCGGGCAACGTGGCGACCTCCGTGGTCCGCCGCGTGCGGATCGACACCACGGCGCCGACGCCCGTGACGCTCACGATGCCCGTCGCCCCCTACACCGACACCAACGTCACGACCGTGACCTTCGCGTGGACGACGGCGGCCGACAGCATTTCCGGCGTCGCCTCCTACCGCGTCCAGATCGACACCACGGGCGCCTTCGCCTCGCTCCTCCTGGACACCACGGTCACCGCGACGACGCTCACCGTGCACAGCGCCCTCGTGAACGAGACCTTCCGCCTCCGCATCATCAGCAGGGATTCCGCGGGCAACACGACCACCTCGACCACGTACACCTTCCGCATCGACACCGCCCCGCCCACCAAACCCCTGCTCACGGCGCCCGCGGACGCGACGGATACCTCCGGCACCACGATCCTCTTCACCTGGTCGGCATCCACGGACAGCATCGCGGGCCTCGCCGGTTACCGCCTCCAGATCGACACCTCCACGGCCTTCCTCTCGCCGTTCGTCAACGCGCTCACCACGCTCACGTCGTTCACCCAGGCCCTGGTCACCGATACCTACCGTTGGCGCGTCATCGCCTATGACTCGGTGGGCAATGCCTCGATCTCCGACAGTCGGCTCCTTGTCATCGACACGGGCTCCACTCCTCTCCTCCTGACAGTGCATCCCACGCTCCCTGCCAGCACTGCCATCGTCGCTCTCGGCACTGACCAGACCGCCGTCCTGGCCTTCTCCCTGAAGAGCGCCCTGTCGGACACGCTGACCACGGCCGGCGTCGCCTTCGCTGGCGCCGCTGGCGTAGCGAACCGCTTCGAATTCGTCCGCCTCTACCGGGACCTCAATACCAACGCCGCCTTCGATTCCGGCACCGACGTCCTCGTGGCCTCCCTGAGCGCGACGGCGGACACGCGCTGGACGACAGCGGTTCTCAACCAGGCTCTCGGCACCGGCGACTCTTTCCTCATCGTGGTCGGACTCGCGGACACCGCTCCCCTGGACGAGACCCTGCAGGCCTCCATCCCGCCGTCATCGGTCAAGACGACACTGGCGGATACGGGCCCGGCGGTATCGCAGGCAGCGCCCGGCGTCTTCACCGTCCAGGGGGCCGGGGTCACCCTCGTCGTCAACGCGCTCAAGCCCCTCAGCGCGACCGTCAATTCGGCGGTTGCCAACACCAACGGCGTGCTGGCGTTCACCGTCGGCGGTGGGGCCAACGATTCCTTGACCGTCCTGAGGGTCTCGTTCGCCGGCAATGCGGCGGGCGCGGGCAAGATCGACTCGGTCGCCCTGTATCGCGACGGAAACCGTGACGGATCCCTGGGCAGCTCCGACACGCTCGTTGCCATCCTGGCGGCCCAGGGGAGTGCCTACGTCCTGGGATCACCGGTCTCCCTGGGCGTCGCGGGCACCGATTCCTTCGTCGTGGCTGTCTCGCTCACCACCTCCGCCGCCACGGGCGACACCCTTCGCGCCTACCTGCCCGCCCTCGCCGTGAGAACTTCACTGCGCGACACCCGCCCGCTTGTCGCCGAGTATTCCCCGGCCACTCTCTACGTCGACACGGGATCGTCGATCACCGGGATCTCCGTCAACAACGCCACTCTCTCCGAAACTATTGCCCCGCTTGCGCTCGACGTCACGCGCCTCATGTCCTTCACGGTCACGGGAAATGCCGGCGACACGCTCAAGCAATTCAGCGTCCGCCTGACCGGTAACGCCGGGCAAGTCAACCGCCTGGACTACGTCGTGCTCTACCGCGATAGCAACCGGAACGGCAACGTCGACTCCGGAACGGATCCCGTGATCAGCCTGCTCGGCTACTCCGGCAGCCAGACCTACGGCATGACCGGGCTCAATCAGTCGCTCGGAGCCACCGGAGCCGAGAGCTTCCTCGTCGTCGTCTCCGTTCGGGACACCGCTCCCTCCGGCGAGACCATGCTGGCCGTCATCCCTGCCCTGGGGGTGAAGACCTCCATGAGGGATACGGGCCCCTCCATCGACCTGGCGGCTCCCGCCGTCTTCTACGTCTACGATCTCATCCCACCCACGGCCTTCTCGCTGGCTTCCCCCGCCGACGGGACGCTCACCGCCAATCCCGCTGTCACGCTCGGGTGGAACGCCACGACCGACGCCGGCAGCGGCCTGTCCTACTATCGTCTCCAGGCCTCTCGCTCCTCCTCCTTCGCTCTCCTCGCCGTCGACACCAACGTCGGACAGCTCACGTCCTACGCCCCCGGCCTGGCCGGGGACACGACCTGGCACTGGCGCGTCATTGCTTACGACGTCAACGGCAACGCCCGAGCCAGTTCCGAGACGTGGACGGTCACGGTTGACCAGGTTCCTCCCTCCTCCCCCGTGCTGATTGCGCCCGCCGCGAACGTCGAGACGTCGGCGAGCACCTTCACGTTCGCCTGGTCGGCGTCCACGGACACCTTCACCGGGGTCGCCGACTACTCCATTCAGACCTCGTACGACCCGGCGTTCGGGACGCTGGACATCAACACCTCGGTCGGCAATGTCACGACGACCTCTCTCGCCCTCGCCTCTGGCGCCGTCCACTACTGGCGAATCGCCGCGTCGGACGACGCCGGCAACGTGGCCTACTCCGACACCAGGAAGCTGACCATCGTGAGCGCCGGCCCCCTGGCGCCCGTGCTCCTGAACCCCGCCGCCTCGCTCGAGACCAGTTCGCGCACGATCACCTTCTCCTGGAACGCCAGCGCCGAGACGCTCTCGACCATCTCCTCCTACACGCTCCAGGTCGACACCGCCGGCACGTTCGCCGCGCCGCTGGTCAGCGCCTCCGCTGGCCTGTCCACCTCCTCATCGACAACGCTGCCCTCCAACGCCTCCTACAGCTGGCGCGTCGTCGTCGCCAACACGCTTGGCTTCACCACGGCTAGCGCCTCGCGCACGCTCGTCATCGACACCAGCGTCACCGTCGCGCTCTTCTCCCCCGCCGACAGCACCACGACAACCGATACCCAGCCCACCTTCGTCTGGACCTCGGATGGTGACACCTGGACCTGGGAGATCGGTCGGGACACCACGGGCCTGGCTGCTGCCGAGACGCGCACCGTCACCGTCAAGAACCTCGTCTCCCAGGCGCTGGCCGGCGGCGACTGGTTCTGGCGCGTCACCGCCGTCGATCGTTCCGGCAACACGGTCGCCTCCGGCTGGTTCCACCTCGCCGTCGACACCGGCGGCGCCCCCGCCGCCGACAGCGTGCCGCCCGCCACCTTCAGCCTCGTCACGCCCGCTCATGGCGCCTACCTGGGCGGCCTGCCGGCCGGCTTCACCTGGAACCTCACCACGGACACGCCCGGCGGCGTCACCGCCTACAAGCTCCAGGTCTCAGGGGATTCCACGTTCGCCGTCACCATCGTCGACACGACCGTGGGGCCGGCCGTCGACAGCCTCGCCGTTCTCGGCCTGCCCGCCAGCACGCTCCTCTACTGGCGCGTCATCGCGTCCGACGCGGCAGGCAACCAGGCGGCGTCCCAGACAACTCGAGCCTTCATCATCGACACGACTCCTCCCGCGGCCCCCGCTCCCCTGCTGGCTCCTTCCTCCGGCGCCGACACCGCCGCGGGATCCATCACCCTTCGTTGGTCCGCAAGCTCCGATACGCTGAGCGGATTGCGCGCGTATCGCTTCCAGACCGACTCCGCCGGGACCTTCGCATCTCCCCTGCACGACGCCTACACCAGCGCCACCGAGACAACCCTCTCGGGATTCACGCAGGGCACCTGGACCTGGCGCGTGCAAAGCGTCGACACGGCTGGCAATGTCTCGACCTGGATCGCGGATACGTTCCGTCTCCTCACGAGCCCGCCCACGACGCCTACCGTGCTCTCGCCCACGAACGGCGGCTTCATCGCCACGACCGCGCCCACGCTCGATTGGTCCGACGCGACCGCCTTCGCCGCCGCGCTTCGTCGGTACCGCGTCCAGCTCGGCACGGATTCCACCTTCGCCGCAACAACGCTCGACACGCAGACCGCGGACACGACGAGCCAGCTCACGGCCCCGTCTCTGGCCGCGGGCACGTGGCATTGGCGCGTCGTCGCCGAGGATCAGCTCGGCAACCTCTCGTCCTGGGCTTCTGCCTCCTTCACGCTCGAGACCGCGACTCCCGCCGCCCCCGGCTTCACCACGCCCGCCGGCGGCCTCGTGACCCGCGCAGTGCCCATCACCTTCTCGTGGCAGGAGACGGGTTCGATCCCGGCGAGCGGGCTCTCCGGCTACCAGCTCTGGATCGCGACGGCAACCGGGGAGACCTTCGTGGAGACCACCGTCCTCACGAGCCTCACGTCGGGTTCGCTGAACATCCTCGGCTTCATGGACACGTCCTTCACGGCGCGCGTCCGGGCGCGCACCAACGCGGGCGCCTGGAGCCCGTATTCGGGAGGCCTGGCCTTCGGATTCGATTCCACGCCGCCTGCCACCGTGCCCGCTCTCGTGGCGCCCCGCGGGGGCGCGGAGACCAGCGCGACCGCCGTCGTATTCACCATCGCCGGGTCCTCGGATACCGGCGCCGGCGGCACGCGCGTGCGTTACCTCTTCCAGGCGTCACGGCAGGAATCCTTCGCCGTGCTCCTCACTTCCCAATACGTCGAGGACACCCGCTTCGTGCCGGTCTTCAACTTCAACGACTCGAACACCACCTACTGGTGGCGCGTCGCCGCGGTCGATACGGTCGGCAACCAGACCGCCTGGTCCGCGGCGGATTCCTTCCGGCGACCCGCCGGCAACGACGACACGCTCCCCGCGCCCATCTTCGACCTCGTCGCGCTCGCCGACGACGCCCTGGGAATCACGCTCACCTGGTTCGGTTCGCCGTCGCCCGACGTCCGGAGCGCGGGCCAGTACAACATCTACTGGAACCAGGGCCTCTCCAGCGCCATGCCCGACACCCTCCTGGCCGTGCTGTCCGACAACGGCAGCGAGAGCTTCACCTGGTCGACGACTGGCCGCGCTTCTCTCACGGCTGGCACCTTCTACCTCTTCCGGGTGAATGCGCAGGACGCATCCGGAAACGAGGATGCCGGCGGCGCCTTGGCGGGCGCGTCGGCCCGTTCGTCGGCGCCCACCCAGGCCTGGACGTCCCTGGTCACGCCGAAGGCGGGCCAGCGTGTCCTGTTGGCCGGCGGCATCCAGGTCCAGGTGGACCTCAACGGCGCGCGGTCCGCGGCCGATACGCTCATCTTCCAGTATCGCCGAAGCGGCGGAGGCTCGTGGACGAGCATGACCCCTGCCGCGACGCCGACCGCCACCAACCCGATGCGCGTCGGCGGCGAGACGCGCACCGTGTATGGGCTCCACTGGAACGCCCTGGCAGACGCCATCGGTAACGACTCCGTTGTCGAGCTTCGCGTCATCGCTCAGGCCGCTAACCGCGACTCCGCGCCGGGTCTTTCGAGCGTCATCGGTATCCTCGCGACGACAAGCGATACGTTGGCCGATATCGCCGGCGGCTCAGACTCGGTGCGGCAACGCGGCCTGGGAGGCCAGCGGATGGATGTGGCCCTGCAGGGAGGCAACGACAGCCAGGCGACCGTCTCGTTCGCGCGCGGTGCCGTGGACCCCGATGCCGAGGACTCCTTCACCGTCGGGCTCGGCGTGGCAGGCTCCTCGGGTCGCGGCGCGACGGGCGCCGGCGCGGGCGCTGGAGCCCTGGCGGTCTCAGCAAGCGCCGTAAACGCGCTCATCGGAAGAGATACCCCGGTCGGCCTCATCCTCTCCGTCGACATCTTCGACAAGGCCGGAGCGGCCGTCACCGCGCTCCAGCCCGGCCACACGGCTTTGGTCGCCATGACCTGTCCGTCGGGAGTCGCGCTCGACAGCCTCGTCCTGCGATCCGCTCATAGCGGCGGCGAGACGCAAGAGTGGCGGTTTGACTCGACCACCAATACGCCGTCACTCAGTCGCTTCGCCTACGACTCGGCGTCGCGCACCGTGCGCTTCCTGACCTCGAAGTTCTCCTCGTTCGTCCTCGTCGTCCCGATCGCGGGCAGCGGCGGCCCCGGGAACCAGGCGAGCCTGGCGCGCTTCATGGTCTATCCGAATCCCTGGCGGCCCAACGCAGGCGTCGTCGCTACGGGCGCACCCTACGATCCGACCAGTCCCAGGACGACCGGCATCGTCTTCGACTTCCTCCCGGCCCGCGTCCGGATCGAGGTCTTCACGCTCCGCGGAGAGCGCGTCTTCGAGCGGACGACGCAGATCAACGACGGGTTTGTGACCTGGAACGGGCGCAACGAGGGTGGGCATGAGGTCGCCAGCGGCTGGTACATCTACGTCGTCACCGACCTGGCGACCAACCAGCGCGCCACCGGCAAACTGGCGGTGATCCGATGAAAGGGATGCAGAATGAAGGCGGACGGATGAAGCATCGCCATCGGCTGGCTGCCGCCCTGGCGCTCCTGGCTTCATCGTTCATCCTTCACCCCTCGCCCTCCGCGCGCGCTGCCCAGGACTACGCCGGGGCCAACAGCGGGGCATCGCTCCGCTTCTCGCCATCGGCCCGGGGGGCCGCGATGGGCGATGCGTTCTCGGCGGAGGCGCGCGGCGTCGCCGCCATCCATTACAACCCGGCCGGCCTGGCCTTTACCGAGCGCGGCGAGGTCGAGTTGATGTACCAGAGCCTGGTCCTGGATGTCGGGCAGGGCGCCATTGGCGCGGCGTTCCCCACTGGTCCTTCCGGCGCGGCCCCAACGGGCGCCTGGGGCGTGCTGGCGCAGTACATCGACTACGGCCAGACGCAGAGGACCGTCGTGAGCGGAACGGCGGGCGCTCACCAGGGGACTTTCACCGGCCAGGATGCCCTCGTCGCGCTCTCTTACGGTGGCCGCCTGGCAAACTGGGGCTACGGCGCGACGGCCAAGTTCTTCAGTTCCACCATCGATAACGCCTCCGCGACCGCGTTCGCCGCCGACTTTGGCCTTCGCTGGCAGGCCGACCAGGCGCCGGTCTCGCTGGGCATGAGCGTGCACAACCTGGGAACGAGCTTGCGGTTCGACCGCAAGAGCGAGCGCCTGCCGATCACGTTCCGGGGCGGCGTCGCCTGGCGTGCGCTCCCACGCTGGCTCCTCGTGACCGCTGACCTGGAGAAGGTGGCCAGCGAGCGCTGGAACGCTCACGTGGGCGCGGAACTGACCGTCGCCGAAATGCTGGCCCTGCGCGCCGGTTACGACGCGAGCCTCCAGGTCGATCAGGGCTTCACCGTGGGCGCGGGCTTCCGCGCGAGCGGACTACAGCTCGATTACGCCTTCATCCCCTTCGGCGACTTCGGCAACAATCACAGGGTAGGGCTCAACTACCGCTTCTGACGCGGCCCCGCTTGTCCCTCAGTACGGATCCACGTTACGGGGTTCATACGTGACGGGCTCGAGATTGCGCCGCTGGTAGGGATTTTCCGGGGAGTCGGAGCGCGTGCCGGACGCGGGCGGCGGCGCCACTGCGGGGGCCACGGGGACGACGGGAGCGGCCGCGATCGTGGTCGTGGCGACAGCCCGCGGTGGAGACGCAGGAACGCTCCCGTATACACCCACCGCGTCGGTTTCACGGTAGGTCGCCTCCGCGTCCGGAAACACGAGGGGTTGGTTCATATCGTAACCCTGGCCGTAGTAGGAGGCCGCGGGGCGAGCACCCGGCGGCACCATCGGCGCGGCCGTGTCCTCGATGCTCCGTTCCATGCGCCGCTCGAGGTCCGATGCCCACCGCTTGATGTTATCCAGGGAATCCTGCGGGGGATTCCCTGCCAGGGGATCCACGCCGTCCGCCTTGAGCATCTCGGAGGTCAATGCCTCGCGAAGGCGCGGACCGCCGGACACGGCATCCGAACGGTCGGCGAAGTAGAGCCAGGCGCCCGCGCCCAGCGAGAGCAGGACGGCCAGGACGCCCACCATGCGGACGCGCCGCATCTTGAGGACATCGTCATCCGCGCCGCCAACTCCGGCCCCGGTCCCGCCGGTGCGGGTCGCATCCCCGTCATCGCGGTATTCCTGGTATTCCGGGTACGTGGGTGGGGAGATGCGATCGC
This sequence comes from uncultured bacterium, assembly GCA_964548165.1. GTDB lineage: Bacteria > UBA8481 > UBA8481 > UBA8481 > UBA8481 > CAZJQD01. Next base: position 60,456 of record CAZJQD010000002.1, on the reverse strand, counting down.
GAAGGCGCCGAAACAGCCTCTGCCACTCACCCACGCATCACGCTCGCGCGGACAAAGATTGTCGAGAGTGACGTCGTCGGATCAGCCCTTGATGGCCGCGTACCGCTCCCCGACCTTCGACCAGTTCACCACGTTCCACCAGGCGCCGACGTAATCGGCTCGACGGTTCTGGTACTTCAGGTAGTAGGCATGCTCCCAGACGTCCAACCCGAGAACGGGGCGATTGCCCTCCATGATCGGGTTGTCCTGGTTGGGCGTGGAGACGATGGCGAGCTTGCGCCCCTTGTCGACGATGAGCCAGGCCCAACCGCTGCCGAAGCGACCCATGGCCGCCTTCGCAAAATCCTCCTGGAACTTCGCGAAGCTCCCGAACGTCTTCTCGATCTCGGTTCCGAGCGGGCCGGTCGGGGTCCCGCCCGCCTGGGGCGCCATGATCTCCCAGAACATGCTGTGGTTGACATGGCCGCCGCCATTGTTGCGGACCGCCGCGCGAACAGGCTCGGGAACGGCGTTGATATCGGCGATCAGTTGCTCCGCGGTCAGCTTCTGGAGCTGGGGATGAGCCTCGAGCGCGGCGTTGAGGTTGTTGACGTAGGCGGCGTGATGCTTGCCGTGGTGGATCTGCATCGTCTGGGAATCGATGTGGGGTTCGAGAGCGGCCGGGTCGTAGGAAAGAGCGGGAAGCGAATGAGCCATGGGGTTCCTCCGGGAATTGGAATCTGGACCAGTATTGTACGGGATGTATTGGAAGAGCGTCAACGTCGGGCAATTTCCTCATGCCACGGGCAAAGAGTCTCCGCCCTGGCGCCAAGACGCCAAGAAAGATCCGGGTGACGAGAGGAAAGAGGAGAGGGGGCGGCGCCGAGCTCAGACCGTGCGAGCAATCTCGCGTGCAAAGGACGAGAGACTCGGGTCGCGGGCGCCCATGACGGCAATGACGGCGCGATCCCCGGCGGCGGCGGCGAAATCGCGCGCCCATGCCAGCGCCTCGTCGCGATCGCGGGCGGCGTCACCCGCCAATCCCGGCGCGTTATCCAGGATGGCCTCCGCGCGGATACTGCGGTCGGCGGATCCGCCGGCGTCGTGGATGGGGAGCAGGAGGAGGCGGTCGGCCGGGCCGAGCCCATCCTTGAACGTTCGCCCGAACCCGGCGGCGTGCATCCTCGTCGGACCATAGCCGTGCGGTTGGAAGATCACGCCGATCGGGCGCTCCAGGGACCTCAAGGCCGCAAGAGAAGCCGAAACCTTCTCGGGATTGTGAGCAAAGTCATCGACCACCATGATATCGCCCGAGCGTACGATCTGCAGGCGGCGACCGACCCCGGGGAACGAGGCCAACGCCCGCCGCGCATCCGGCTCGGAAACGCCGACCTGGCCGGCCGCCGCGATGGCCAGGGCCTCGTTCGCCCGGTTGAACGCGCCAAGGAGAGGGGACGCGGCCTGGAGGAGGGGTGCGACGACCGTGGCTTCAGAACCTGCGAGGTGAGCGGCCGCCGGGACCATGAGGCGAGAGCGGGCTCGACCGAGGAACTCGCGGAAGAGCCGCTCGATCTCGACGAGGGGCTTGTGATCCTCCGAGACGCTCGTAACAACCCCTACTCCGGCGGTGAATCGCTCGATCGAGCCGTCCGACTCGTCCACCTCCACGACCGATGGACCGCTCCCCCAGCGCGCGCCGCGAGGAGCGAGCCCGGGGACCTCGCCGCCCACGTACACGAGCGGATCGCGGCCCAGGACGGCGAGGATCCAGGCGATCATGGCCGTCGTCGTCGTCTTGCCGCTGGAACCGGCCACGAGGATCCGGTCCTCTACCGGGCGGTCGTCCAGGAGTTCCTTGAGCGCCACGGATCGGTGAGCGGTCGGCGCGCCCCCGGCGAGCGCCGGGTGATCGGGTTCGATAGCCGTCGAGACGACGACGCGCGCGCCGATCGGGGGAAGGGCATTCTGCGGCAGGAGCCGGATACCGGCCCGCGCGAGGTCCAGGGCACGGTCGTCGCCGGGGTCGCGATCGAACCCCCGGTCCGCGCCGCTCACCACGCGCCCGGAGGCGGCCAGGAGCAGGGCCAGGGGCATCATGCCGCTCCCGCCAACCCCCAGGACATGATCGATCGCGCCGGAAGCGACTCCCGGATCGTCACCCTTGGGGACCACGTCGATTGAACCCGTCTTCACAAGGCGGTACAATGGCATCCATGTGGTACGTCGTCAAACAGATCGAATTCTGCTACGGGCATCGGCTGATGAACTACTCCGGCAAGTGTCGCTATCCCCACGGGCACAACGGCCTCGTCGAGATCATGTGCCAGGCCGACAAGCTCGACGAGCGCGGCATGGTCGTGGACTTCGGCGACATCAAGCGGATCGTCAAGTCCTTCATCGACGAGAACTGGGATCACAAGATGCTCCTGAGGAAGGACGATCCCCTCGTGGAGGAATACCGGCGACGGGAAGAGCCGATGTTCCTCTTCGACGAGAACCCGACGGCCGAGACCTTCGCGCGCTTTCTCTACGACTATGCCACGGGCGAGGGATTACCCGTCACGGAGGTGCGCTTTCACGAAACGCCGAACTCCGTCGCCGTGTATCGCGGCGCATGAACACTCCCCGGGCTCCAAGGGCGTGAGGTCGTGATCATCGCCTCGGAGGAGGAACTGGCGCCCGCCGTGGCGCTCATGGCGCAGTGCTCGCGACTCGCCGTCGACACCGAGACCAACGGGCTCCACGCCTACCGCTCCCGGGTCTGCCTCATCCAGGTCTCGGACGGCGATCGCGTCTGGATCATCGACACGCTGCCCTTCCCTCCCAGCGATGCCCGGACTCCCGGAACCGCTTTCGCGGGGCTCTTCGACGTCTTCGAGAACCCGGCCATCCTCAAGATCCTGCACGGGGCCAGCCATGACATCGCGAGCCTCAAGGAGGATTACGGCCGCGGCATCCGCAACATCTTCGACACGTACGTCGCCGCCCAGATGCTCAACTACGAGAAGATCGGCCTCTCGTCGCTCGTCGAGAAGCATTGCGAGGGCCTCGTCCTGTCGAAGGTCCTTCAGAAGGCCAACTGGGGCAAGCGACCGCTCGACGCCGACGCGTTCAACTACCTCCGGCACGACGTCCTCCACCTGATCCCGGTGTACGAGGCCGTTCTCGGGGAGCTGCAGACCGCGGACCTCCTGGAGGAAGCGCAACTGGAGTCCCGGCGCGAGGAGGAGATCGTCGCTCTCCAGCCCGCGTTCGATCCGGACGGATTCTGGAGGATCAAGGGAAGCGAGACGTTGGACGATGTCGGCCTTGCCTTTCTCAAGAGGCTCTACGCGATACGCGACCGACTGGCCCGCGATCTCGATCGCCCCGCCTTCAAGGTCATACCCGATCCGCTCCTCGTCTCGATGGCGGGCAAGAAGAGCCAGGGCGACCTGAGGCAGGAATCCTTCCTCTATCGCCGCCACGTCAAGCCCCTCCTGGCCCCGATCCTCGAGGCCTTCAAGCTGTCGCGCACGGAAGCGCGGCCCACGCGCTCCCCGCGGCCTCAACCCGTCCGGCAGTTCGACAATGCCCCTCCGCGAAACGTGAGGGAGCGCTACGAGACGGCGCTCAAGGACTGGCGGCGCGCGGAGGCACTTGCGCGAGGCGTCGCGACGATCGCCGTTCTCCCCAACCACCTCCTGGAACTCCTCGTCTTCAGCCCTCCCCGGCAGGTTTCCGACCTGGCCGCCATCTCGTATCTCGGATCACGGCGGATCCAGCGCTACGGGCCGAAGCTCGTGGAACTGGCTGCAGCGGCGGCCAGCGCCTGAGGTCGCACTGATCTTGAGCGTGGTAACCTGAGCCTGTGCGACTTTTGCCCGAGCTCGGAGATTTTCCCGGTTGGGTGCTTGACGTGGCGAGCCAAAGCCCGCAGAATCAGCGCGTCATCGTGACCTATTGCGTGGAAGAACTGGGGTTGTCATCAGGCCGCCTCGGGACGCAGGATCAGGCGTCATGACCGACTTCAAAGTTGAGGCACACGACGAGGGGGGCGTCGTCGTGATCGACGTCGAAGGGCGTGTCGACGCGTTCCTCGTCACCAAAATTCGTGAAGTCATTAATGATCTCGTCCAGGACAACAAGACCCACCTCATCATTCGCTTCGAAAAAGTCGCCCAGATCAACTCGACCGCCCTCGGCATCCTCATCGGCCGTCTCAGGCGCGTCCGCATGCATGGCGGGGATATCAAGATCGCCGAGCTCAGCACCGACATCCGCCGCGTCTTCGACGTGATGGGCGCCTCGCGGATCTTCGACATCCATTCCGATGTCGCTGGTGCCCGCGAGGCCTTTCTTCGCGGCGAGAGCACGGATGGCTATACCAGCATCGACGCTCCGGCCATCGACCCCTCCCGCCCCACCAGCGACTGAGCCGAGCTCGAGCGAAACGAGCTCGCCCGGAACATGCCGCCAAGTCTTCCCCACGGGATCTATCTCCACTTGAGCGCCTTCAGCCTGCGGCCTCCTGATCCATTCGTGGCCTCGTCGGCTTCACTGCCCGAGCTCGTTCTCTGGATGATCGTGGGACTCCTCCTCGGTTCCTTCGCCAACGCCTGCATCCACCGGTGGCCGCGCGAGCTGAGCGTCATGCGGGGACGCTCCCACTGTCCGCACTGCGATCACCTGATCGCCGGATACGATAACATTCCCGTCGTGAGCTGGATTCTTCTGCTGGGGCGATGCCGGTCCTGTCGCGGATCCATCAGTCCCCGCTACCCGGGCATCGAATTCCTGGTGGGCGGCGCCTTCGTCGCGGCGCGCCTGGCCTTCCCTTCCGCCACGGCGGCGGCGGCGGCGGCCTTCTTCTGGGCGCTCTGCATCGCCTTCTGGGTCGACTACGACCACCGCATCATCCCCGACGAGATCTCCTACACGTTCACCTTCCTGGGACTCGCCGTCTCCTGGTGGGTCTCGCTCGCCGGGGACGACCCCTTCGGCGCGACGCTCCTCTCGTTCGTGATGCCGGACCGGGCCATGGATGCAGCAGGCTTCCCAGCGCTCATCCGGGCCCTGGCTGGAGCAATCGCCGGCGGCGGGATCCTGGGACTCCTGCGCTGGGTAGGCGAGAAAATTTATCACCAGGAGGCGATGGGGCTCGGCGACGTCAAGCTCCTGGCGTGCATCGGCGCCTGGATGGGCGTCACGGGCGCGCTGTACACGCTCTTTGCCGCATCTGTACTGGGCGCCGCCGTCTCGCTGGTCCTGATGGCCGGACGCCGTGTCGGGCTCCGATCCGCCATTGCCTTTGGGCCCTTCCTGGCGCTGGGCGCCATCCTCGTCCTCTCCCTGGAAAGGATCTACGGATGACAGCCCGCGGACGCGATCCGTACGAGGATCGACTGGCCCGGTTCCGGAAGCGCCTGGAAAAGGCGCACTGCGACAGCGCGCTCCTGACCAACCTCACCAGCATCCGCTACCTCACCGGCTTCACCGGCACGGCCGGGCTCTTCGCGGTGACGCCCGAGCGCGCCCACCTCATCGTCGATTTCCGCTACACGGAGCAGGCCGAGTCCCAGTGCTCGTGCCCGGTCACGAAGCGGGAAGGAGGCCTGGAGCAGGGGCTCGGGAAGTGGCTGGAGGGCGGCCGGCGATGCGCGGTCGAATCGCAGAACGTCACGCTCGACCTCATGGACCGGTTGCGGACCGCGTCGGGGAAGGCGCAGTCCGAACGCGAGTGGGTGCCCTGCCTGGATCTCGTCGAGAAGTTGCGCGTCGTCAAGGACGCGGCGGAGATCGAGCGGCTCGCGGCTTCCTGCGCGCTCCTTGAGGAGTTGATGCAGAGGGTCCTCGAGTCCCTGCGGCCCGGGATGCGGGAATTGGATGCTGCTCTTGCCTTCGAGAGCGCGGCGCGAAAGGCCACCGGCCGGCCGCTCCCGTTCGAGCCCATCATCGCCTCGGGTCCGCGCGGCGCCCTGCCGCACGGCATCGCGTCCGAGAAGCCGATCGCGCGCGGCGAGCTCGTCGTCGTGGATATCGGTCTGGAGCTGGACGGCTACGTGGCCGACATGACGCGCACGGTCGCTGTCGGGAGCGCCGATGACCGGATGCGCGAGGTTCACGAGGCCGTGCACCTGGCGAACCGGACCGCCGCGCAGGGCATCCGCGCCGGCATGACCGGCGCCGAAGCTCACGCCCTGGCCCACGGCGTCCTGGAGGCGCGGAACCTGGGCGAACGCTTCGGCCACGGCCTTGGCCACGGCATCGGCCTCGAGATCCACGAAGACCCCAGGCTCTCGCCGCTGGGCGAGGACCGGCTGGAGGAGAACATGGTCTTCACGATCGAACCAGGCGCCTACATCCCGGGTTGGGGCGGCGTAAGGATCGAGGACGCCGGCGTCCTATGCGCCGACGGCGTCGAGGTCTTCAACAAGATGGAACGTGGGCTCCTGGTAGTCTGAAGCGCGGGCTCCTAATTCCGCACCCACAGCTTGATCGCACCTCCTATAAAAAATGAACGCGGCCGGAGGCCCGAGGGCCCCGGCCGCGCTCGAAAACACAGCTCGCCTGGCGGACTAGGAAGTCCTCACGGGGGTCAGGCGGCCTTCTTGGCCAGGATCGCGGTCCGGATCAGGTCCTCCAGCTCCAGGCGCTTGTCGGCGTTCTGCACCAGCCACTCGCGCGCCTTCTCGCGGCCCTGCCCAAGTCCCTCTTCGTTCCAGCGGATCCAGGTGCCCTTGGTCTCGAGGACCTCGTTCGCGATCCCGAGCTCGATGAGCGAGGACTCGGTGGAGACGCCGTAACCGTAGATGACATCGAGGAGCGCCTCGCGGAAGGGCGGGGCGACCTTGTTCTTGACGACCTTGACCTTCATCTTCCGACCGAAGATCTCGCCGTTGTTCTTCAGGGTCTCTCCGCCCCGGACCTCCAGGCGCACCGACGAATAGAACTTCAGCGCCCTGCCTCCCGGCGTCGTCTCGGGATTGCCGAACATCACGCCGATCTTCTCGCGGAGCTGGTTGATGAAGATGCAGATGGTCTTGGAGCGCGAGACGCTGGCGGTGAGCTTGCGAAGCGCCTGGCTCATGAGGCGCGCCTGGAGACCGACGACGGCGTCGCCCATGTCCCCTTCCAGTTCCGCTCGCGGCACGAGGGCGGCCACCGAGTCGACGACGATCATGTCGACGGCGCCCGAGCGCGTCAGCGCGTCGGTGATCTCCAGGGCTTCCTCGCCCGTGCCCGGCTGGGAGACAAGCAGGTTGTCGATCTGGACGCCGAGACGCGCCGCGTAGACAGGATCGAGCGCATGCTCGGCGTCGATGAACGCGGCGGTGCCGCCCTGCTTCTGGAGCGCGGCGATGGCGTGAAGGCAGAGCGTCGTCTTGCCGCCCGACTCCGGCCCGAAGCACTCGACGATGCGGCCGCGCGGGAGCCCGCCGACGCCCAGCGCGAGGTCGACGGCAAGGATGCCGGTCGAGACCGACTCGACATCGATGTTGGAACCCTTCTCGCCAAGCTGCATGATCGCGCCCTTGCCGAAGTCCTTCGTGATCTGGTCGATCGCGGCCGCAAGGGCCTTTTGCTTGCGCTCGTCGATCTTCTCCCGGATCTCCTTCACCTCGCCCTTCGCCCCGTTCTCCTTGATATCGCGAACCATCTCTTCCTTAGCCATGATTCCCACTCCTTCCTGCCGCCGTCTGCCGGTCGGCACCCCGTGATACGGATTCAGTCCGCGCCGCTCGCCGGAAGAAGCCCCGGAGAACGCGCGTCCTGTAGCCGTCTCTAATGCGATTCGCGTGCCAACGCGTAACTGGCGCTTTTCCAGGATTGGCGAGGGTAGTCTGTGTCCATTGTTCCGGACATTTGTACGGATATTGGACATTTGTCGAGAGCGCAACGGGAAAGGGAATCCACCGCGGAGATCGCCGAGGTCGCGAAGAAGCCTCGCGAAGACGACCGGACAAGCGTCCTATCCCGGCTTATGCGCGAATCTCGAAATCCCAAACGGCACAAGGGTCCACAGCATCATCTCCATGGACCACAGAACTGTCGCCTCGACCGCAGAGAGGCAGAACGAGCTGGGGCCTCGATCGTCCGGAGCGCGACCTCAGTCGCGGCGGCGGCCTGGCTGGAAATGCTGGGGGTCGGTGGCTTCCTCGTAGAGGATGCGGGCGATGCGCGCGACGGGCATCTTGGCGGACATGTAGTCGGAGCCGATGCCGTCGACAAAGGCGGAGATCAGGATCGGCTGGCGGTTCGGCAGATAGATGATCCCGACGTCGTGCGCGTTGTCGTAGATGAGCCCCGTCTTGTGGACGATGTCGATCCCTCGCGGCAGGTACCGCGGAATGCGATCGTCGATGGGGGGATTGAGCATCAGCCGGATCATCTCGTCGGAGGCCGAGCGCGAGATGAGCTGGCCGTGGTGCATCTTCTCGAGCATCTCGCCCATCTCCCTGGGCGTCGTCCAGTTCTCGATTCCCTGCCGGCGCAGTTCCAGGGCCATCACGGGCCTCACCATGTCCGTGCGTCGCCAGCCCATGGCACGACACATCTCCGTGATCCGGCGCATGCCGATGAGATCCGCGAGGATGTTCGTGGCGGTGTTGTCGCTGTGCTGGAGCATGAGGAACGAGAGATCGCGCAGGTTGACCCTCAGCCCCGCCCGCTCGCCCTTCAACACGCCCGAGCCGCCGATCCGGTGCCGCTCCCGGAAGACCGGGCCCGTGTCGGGCTGCAGGCGGCGATCGGCGAGATCCTTGTAGAGCGAGATGATGATGGGGATCTTGACGAGCGAGGCCGAGGCGAACCGCGATCGGCTGTTGAGCTCGAACGTCTTGCCGGTGGAGAGGTCCTTCAGGTAGAGGCCGACGCGGATTCCACGGCTCTCCCTGAGAACGGAGCGAATTCGGTTCTCCGCGATCGTCCAGTTGATGGCGCGCCCCGGCGTCGCGGGGTAGTCCGGATCGAGGAGCGCGAGGTTCATGGGCCGACGCCAGTCCGGCCCCGCGCAGACCGCGGCGAAATCCTGCTCCAGGAGCGAGCGGGGCGCCGCTTCCGCCCTCAGCCGCGTGATCGCCTCGGCCGCGTTCGAGAACGCCAGGTCGAAGACGAAGAAGCTGGCTCCAAGACACGCCAGGGCCAGGACGCCAATCACGAAAATTTTGCGGACCGTCAAGTTCATCAGGATCTGACGTATTCTATCGGCTCAACCCCGCTCCTGCATTGAGCCGTTAGCGCGAGGGCGGCGGGGTTTGGGAAGGTTTGTGGAAGGAATTGAGGATCCCCTCCGCGCGCGCATACGAACCCAGGTTGTGGACGTTATTGTAGCCCATGCCCTGGAGCGTTCGCCGCGCCATGCCGCTCCGCGTTCCACTGAGGCAGTGAAGAAGGAGGACGGTGTCCTTGTCCGGGATCAACGACTCGACCTGCCGGCCCAGGACATCGAGCGGAATATTCTCGGCGACCGCGAGGTGACGGGCCTGGTATTCCCCCGAGCTCCGGACATCGATGACGCGCGCGCCCTGCTGGCAGAGTTCCCGCGCCCGCGATGCGCTTACCTGCCCCATCTTCTTGAGGCCAAGGAGAACTCCCACCGCACCGCCAACCAAAGCCATCGTCATCCAGTCCATGCCACGATGGTACAACCATTGAGCAGACCGGGTCGAGAAGGGGGAGTCGAGGAAGAAAAACCGCGTGGTGGACCGTGTAGGATTCGAACCTACGGCCCGGTGATTAAGAGTCACCTGCTCTACCAACTGAGCTAACGGTCCTCGAGGCGGCGCGGACAGAAGCGCCAACGGCGGGAGATACTACGAGAGCGTGCCGCCCGCTTCAAGAAGGAATCGCGCGGAACGAGCGCGTGCCTTCGCGGTCCAGGATCACGTTCTCATCGAGGACACCGAGCTTCATCGCGCGGAAGGCCTCTACCACGAGCAGCATCGCCAGGACAAAGAGCACCGACGCGATGCCGCCGATGAGCGATCCCACGCCGCGCTCCACGATCAGCATGCCCAGGGCCGTGGTCGTCATGACGAGCATGAAGATCATGGGGGCGAGCGCGAGTCCGTAGGGGCGCGAGGTCCGGCGGAGCCAGATCGCGATCGCCAGGAGGGCGAGGGCGGCGAGGAGCTGGTTGGTCGCGCCGAAGACGGGCCAGATGGCCTGCCAGGCCGCGATCGCCTTCCCGCTCGCGTCGTGGAACGGGATGAAGACGATGACGGCCGGCGGCACCACGCTCGCGATCGTCGCTCCCCAGCGAGCGCTCTTCTTCGACCGATCCAGGGCGAAGAACTCCTCGAAGATGAACCTCGCCAGGCGCGTGCAGGTGTCGAGCGTGGTCAGGAGGAAGGTCGAGAGCGCGAGGAGCGCGAGGTGCCGGCCGAGCGTCGGATCGACGCCGAGGTAGCCGAAGAACCCGGCCATGCCGTCTCCATACACGGCTACGGGCGTCCGGATCTGCCCCGCCGGCGTCAGCGCGTTGTAGCCCACGGTCGCGGCGGCGATGAGCGAGAGGACGGCCAACAGTCCCTCGATCAGCATCGCGCCGTATCCGACGCGCAGGCAGTCCGACTCGCGGGCGACCTGCTTCGAGCTCGTGCCGGACGCGACGATGCAGTGGAAGCCCGAACAGGCCCCGCAGGCGACCGTGATGAAGAGGACGGGGAAGAGAAAACCCGGGGCCGCGGCGAAGGGCGAGTTCCAGCCGACGAAGGCCGGGTAGTTGAACTGGATATCGCCGGCGCCCATGAGAAGCCCGAGTGCGCCGCCGAGGATCGACGCGTAGAGGAGAAACGACGAGAGGAAATCGCGGGGCTGGAGAACGAGCCAGACCGGGAGAACGGCGGCGAAGTAGCAGTACACGAGAAGCGCCCCGCGCCAGAAATTGAGCTTTCCGCCGACGATCGGATACGCCTGCTCCAACGGTACGCTCGCCGCCACCGACGCGACGATCGAGGGCGTGTCGCCGGCCCAGACGGAGCCCATGAGCCCCACGAGCGCGACGCCGGTCGCGACCCCGAACGGCGCCCCCGCCCGGTAGATGGCCAACCCGAACGCGAGCGCCAGGAGCAGCACGAGCCCCGAGGAGAGCGCGACGCCCGAATCCTCGGCGAAGGTCTTGGCCGTGAGGTCAAGAAAGACGACGACAACGTAGACGAGCGCGAGCCAGACGAAGGCCATGAAGAGCCGGTAGGCGCGCTCGGAGATGTACGTGCGACAGAGCTCGGGGATCGACCGGGCGCGGTAGCGGATCGAGGCGATCATGGAGCCGAAATCGTGGACGCCGCCGATGAAGATGGCGCCCAGGACGATCCAGGCCAGGGTCGGCGCCCACCCGAAGGCCAGCACCGCGATCGTCGGCCCCACGACCGGGCCCGCGCCCGCGATGGAGGAGAAGTGATGCCCGAGGAGCACGATGGGCCGCGTGGAGACGAAGTCGACGCCGTCCGCCATCCGTTCGGCAGGGACCGGGTTGCGATCGTCCATGCCGACGACGCGCGCCATGTAGCGCCCGTAATAGCGATACGCCAGGAGGAAGAGCACACCCGAGACCAGGAAGATTGCCGCAGCCATGCGCGGGAATTTACCAGTAATCCCCGCTCCACTCCAGCCCGCCGCCGGCGTACCGATCCCGCTGAACGATCGTTCGCGGTCCGAAGGATCCTCAGCGCGATGCGGTGATCGTCAGTTGGGAGAGTTCCAGCACGGCGTCGCGGTTGGTTCGCGCGCCCTCATGAGTCACCCCGACTTCAAGCTGAAAGGCCTGCACGCCTTTGAGTCCGGTTTGCTCGGCGAGATTGATACGAACCCGACCCGGTCCCGTGATGGTCGGACGGAGCCTGACGAATCCGCCGGGAAGTGAACGGTTGCCCGAGAGAAGCACGTATCCTTCGCGGCTCACGCGTTCCACCGTCATCTCCAGGACAGGCTCACGATCCATGTCCAGGGTAATGCGACGCCAGACCCGGCCCCACATATCGGCATCGTTGGTGCCCCGCACCGTCATGGTCCGCCCAAACTGAACGGAGGCTCCGCCCGGCACGCGCCCGAAGAGTTCCTTCCAGGTCTCCGCCTCCGGCGTTGCGCCTGGATCAAAGACGGCAAAAGGAAGGGCCACCGGCGGTCCAACGGGCACATCCTCGGGAAGAGAACCTCCCTCGCTCCCTGTGGCACTAACCCCGCTCCCGTCCGCAACGCCTTGGGCATGACTCGGCGCGTCGCCGACGCCGCGTGCGCCATCGACTGCGGCAAAAGTTGCGGGACCCTCTGCTGCGTACACATCCGAAAAGGATGCCGGAAGCAGCCAGCGAACCGAGCTTGGAAGCTGCGGTACGATTTTCTCCCGTATCACGCTGTCAAACTGACTTGCCGAGACCGGAAGACGGGACAATAAGAGCCACAGGAGACCGGCACCCAGGAGCAACGCCAGGCATGGCCCCAGCCATCGCCAGGCCGTCGTATTCTTCTTCGCATGCGGTCGTTCTGCATCCTGGCTCCTAACCCGGGACGGCAAGGCTTCCAGCGGCGGGGCGGTGAGCGGCGCGGCGAAAGCGTGAAACGACCGAAACGAGGAGAGCGGCGCCCATGAGCTGGTCATGAGATCCCACGCCAGGTCACCGGGATCCAGATCCCCGCGGGAGATGGCGACCCGAACCTCTCCCGACGTCATCGGGCCCACCGTGGATCCCCGGCGATGAACGAACCACTCGCGGATCGGCCGTTCAGAGCTCCGAGCCGCAGGCCTCCCGGCGACGAACCGATCGATCCTGCCGGCCACTTTCGGATCGAGCCTGGAGAACCCCACCGCCACGAACGCATCGTGACCGGGCACCCAGCTGGGCTCCTGCCTGAGCACCTCCCCTTCAACCTCCTCCAGGGCGAGACCGGGACCGAGTATCGTGACCGTCGCAGCGCTAGCTGGAGCGGGCGCCGACGGCATACCCGAGCCTCCCACCAGCCGCAACCGGGCGCCCAACCCCCTTGCATTCAACCCCGTCGTATCCCCCCGCCACGTTCGCGCCCCCTGCCGGAGCTCGATCTCCACCGGCTCCGTCACCAACCGCGCCTCCCGCCGTTCCATCGCCTGTTTCGCCATGCCTCGCCCTCCCCGCCCGGATTAGCGCCGTCGCCCAGCACCTACATACAGCTTGCTAAAGCGCATTAGCATTGTCAATGGTCTTCTTGGCGTTTTTCGACGACCCGGAAGGAGACGGGCGACGTGGTTCGGTAAACCGATCAGTAATCCCGGCGCCACTCCAGCCCGCCGCCGGCGGTGCCACGGTCGCCGGCCTCGAAGCGGACGAAGAGCTCCGGGTTGATCTCGTACTCGACCTCGATCTGCTTCTCCGCGTCGTTACCCGTGCGCTGCGTATACCCCAGGTAGACGCGGTCAGAGACGTAGCCGCCGATGGTGACGCGATCGAAGATGGCGCTCCCTGTATCGCCCTCGGTCTTCTCGAACCTCAGCGACTCGAGGCCCAGTCCGCTTCCCAGGCCGCCGCCGGCCACGTTCGCCAGCGGGAGCGCCAGGCCTGACCCGACGGCCTGCTCGGTCATGGAGGTCACGACCGCGCCCTCGGAGACGTCCTGACCGACGGCCAGCATCGTCACGATCTCGGCCTCGCTGCGCGCAGGGTTCGACGTGAGCGTGATCCGGGGCTCCGAGATCGGTCCGCTCACGTCGGCGAAGATCCGCACGCGATCGATCCGCGCGGCCGCGTGAGCGGTCACCGTGATCTCGCCGTCCTCAGGGAGGACGATCCGCGCCTCGCGAACGCGGAACGTCGCGTTCCTCGTCACGAGCCTGCCGGCGTCGCAGACGATCAGGCCTGTCACCTGCGGTGCCTTCTCCGTGCCCGTCACGGCCAATCTCCCCTTCCCTGCCAACGTCAGGTCGCGGCCGATCAATTGGACGGCGGCGACGTCGATATCGAGCGCCAGGTCCACAAGCGCCTCGACCGCGACTTCCTCCTCCAACGCGCTGAATCTCGGCGTACTGAATTGATCGAGGAGCACGCGGCCGCCCTGCGCCGCGAGGACTCCCTCCAGCCGCCAACGGCCTCCCACCCCCACATGAGAACTCCAGAGGGCGCCCGGTCCCCGCGTCAACCGGAGCTCGCCCGCGCATTCCGCCTCGACGCCGTCCGTCGGCCTGAGGCGCGCCCCATCGAGAACCAGGCGGAGATCGGTGGCCGTCTCGGCGACGCGACCCGTGACGACAAACGTCCCCTCGCCGATCCTCCCCTTCAACTCCTGGACCACCGCGCCGCCGTTCTCGAAGAGGACGGAACCCGTCGCGTCACGGATCACGCCCAACCCCGGAACGGGGGCCGAGAGCGCCTTCACGGCGAGCTGGCCGCTCACCACCGGCGCCGACCACTCGCCGCTCACCTGGACCTCCGCGTCGACGAATCCCGAGAGTTCCCTGAGACGCGTGTCGAAACCGGCCAGCGCCGCCAGGTCGAAGTCATGGCTCGACCAATGCGCCTCGATGCTGACGGGCCGCGCCCGCGCCCAGCGCGCCACGCCCCCCCCCGAGAACTCTCCGCCCTCCGTTCTCCCGCTCAGGGCCGCGACGCGAAGCTCCGAACCCTCCGCGGGATCGCGGCCCTCCGTGACCCAGGTGATCTCGGCTCCGAGGTTCGCGATCCGCGGCCCCCGGATCGTCGTCGCCGCGCCCTCGCTCACCGTCGCTCGAACGAAGACGGTCTCGCCCCAGGACGCCTCACCGCGCACGCGCCCGGCCACGCTCGCCAGCTCCCAATGCTCCAACACGCCCGCCGGCACGATCTCCTCGACCCGCGCGTCGAACGTGGCCGCCGCCCTCAGGCCCGCTTCCCCCAGGACACTCCCCTGCAGGGTGAAGAATCCGCCCGGACCCTCGATGCGTTCGGTCGCGAAGACGACGCGTCCGCGATCCATCGCAATCCGGATCGGGCCGCTCCAGGTTCGCTCGTCGACCGTGAGCGCCAGGCCGCTCTCGCCAACGACGACGGCGTAAGGGATCGATTCGCTCATCGCCGTTCCTCGGAGCGAAAGCTCGGGGATCTCCTTGCCACCATGGATCACGACTCTCCCGACGCTGACGACGATCTCCTCGAATCGGACGTCCTCGACCTCCGCCTCCGCCGAGATCGCCTCGCTGGAGAGCGCCCGCGCTCCGGGCAGGGAGCGCGCCACCACGCGGCCCGCCGTGAACGCCTCCCCGCTGAGGTCACGCGCATCCACGGTCCAGGTGTTCAACCCTCTCCCGCCCGCCTCCAGGTGCCCGGCGCGGACCGCGGTGCCGCCGGTACCGGGGAGGAGAAAGTCCTCGGCCACCGCGCTCCACGAGATGTTCGCGGCCATCGCCGCCAGCGATCCGGTGAGCGCGGCGGCGCCCTCCAGGACGACCGTCAGCCCCGGCGCCTCCAGCCGGAGCGGCGTGGCGAGGCGGAGACGATCGGCCTCCAGGAGCATCCGCGACGCCGACGGACGTAGAATGCGGTCCCCCACGACGACCCTCCCGCCGGTCACATTCATCGATCCGACCGCCTGCGCCAGGAGGTCCGTCAGCGCGACCTTGAGGTCGACCTCCGCTGATCCTCCGGGAAACCTCAAACCCGTGAGACGGATCGCGCCGTCGAAGGCGGGCGACGCGGCCGCGCCCGAGAGGGTTCCGCGCGCCTCGACGTCGGCGCCCATCAACCGCGCCGCGAATCGATCCACCTCCGCGCTCATCTCGCTCCCGGCGATGCGCAACTCCGATCCCTCCAGGAAGAGCGCTCCACCTTCCGCCATGATGCGCGCGGCGTGAAACTCTCCCCCCTCGATGACGGCGCCAGGAGACGCGACGAGCATCGAGTCGCCGCGCACTCTCGCGACGATCACGATCGAATCAAGACGGACGACTCCGTCCCGGACCGCGAATCCCACCCGGCGGACCTCGCCGTCGAAGGAGCGATGCCTCACGCCGGTCACGAGCCCGGACTCGACGGAGGCGAAATCGGTCGTCAACGAGAGATGGTCGAGGGACTCAATGCCCGTCACCGACCAGGAGTCCCTGTCGAGGACGGGAAGGCGCTCCGCGACCAATCGCGCGATCCGGGCCAGGCCCTCGGGCGTCGGATGATCGAGCGTGATGGTCAGCGCGTTCTGCCACTGAAGCCTCACGGG
>CAZJQD010000002.1:29158-44240 GCA_964548165.1 uncultured bacterium | reverse complement strand
CGAACCTCCCACCCGACGCCGGCTCCCGTTCCGGCTCCGGACAACTCGGCGGCGCCCTTGAGACCGGCGATCCGTTCTCCCAGGAGCGTGCCCGATCCGTTCGCCACCTCGATCGCGAGCGACCAGGAGTCGCGCGACCCGGACGCGGGGCGCAGAAGGCGCGGCAGGACCTCGCGGTCGAGGTCGAATCGCGGCGCCTCGAACCGGAGCGACGCCAGCGACCAGCTCCCGTCCACAACCCGGAATCCCACCGCGACGCGATCCGCCGCGACGACGACGCGCCCACCGCTGGTCAGCGCCGGCGACTCGACGATCAGTCCGTTCCAACCATTCGGGCGCAGGCTCGCGTACGAAAAGTCGGCGGCGACATGTCTCTCCACGAGGTGGATGACCAATCGCTCGAAGATGGGCGGGAGGGAGACGAGCGTGGCCGCGACGATGAGGCTGATCGCGGCGAGGACCCAGACGAGGACGCGCCTAGAACGCATACCCAACCGCGAAGTTGATCCGACCGGCGCCAAAATGGCTGTTGGCGTAAGGCCAGGCGTAATCGAGACGGATGGGGCCGAAGGGCGTGTGGTAGCGAACGCCCACGCCCGGAGAAGCAACAAAATCCTCCACGTCGAGATCGCCCACGCGGCGCACCACCTGACCGATATCGAGGAAGACGGCGGCGTGCCCCTTGTCCGTGGGAAAGACGCGGAGCTCGCCCTGAGCCAGGATGTAGAAGGCGCCGCCCGTGGGCTGGCCGAAGGCGTCGACGGGCCCGACCTCGTCCTTCCGGAAGCCTCGGATGCTGTCCGGGCCGCCCAGGAAGAAGCGGATCGTCGAGGGCACCTCGCGGGTGCGGCCGAAGCCGCGGACGAGTCCGGCCCCGATCGCCCCGGCCGCGACCAGGTTCTCATGCATGCTCTGCGCCCGCCCGACGGAGGCCTCGACCTTCCACGCCTCGAGGTCGAGGAGCGTGACCTCCGCGCGCAGGCGACCGTGCGAGCCCGAGCGCGGGAAACTGCGGTCGTCGTACGTGTTCCGCTCGACAAGTCCCGCCGTCGTCAGGGCCTGGTAGCGATCCCGGTCGAGGTCGCCGCTGATCTCGCCGAGCGTTCCGGCCAGGGTCTTTCGGATCGTGGTGCGCGCGGCCTCGATCGAGAAGTCGCTCGTGGTGTAGTCGCCCAGGGGAACCGCTGCGCCGACGAGCACGGCCTCCTTGTGCTCCGTGAACGCCTGCCGGATCTCGTCGGTAACCCGCGCGCTCAATCTCCCGGTCGATACCGCCGCAATCGGCCACGGCTCGCTCAGGGTGGCGCCTCCGGTCACGCGGGTCGCGGAGGCCGACCCCTCGAGCGCGATCCGTCGGCCTTCGCCATTGAGGTTCCGGTGCCCCCATTCGAGGCCGCCATGAAAGAGATCAGCAGTTCCGTATCCGACGCGCGCCGCGATCCAGCGCGGCGGCTTCTCCTCCACCACCACACTCAGGTCGGCCGGCAGCGTCGTCGTCGCCTCGGGAAGCGCCAGCGACTCGGTTGAGCGCACGGGGGCCACCGAGACCGTCCGGAACCAATCCCGGTTCGTCAGCGCGCGCTGGATGCGCAGGAGCTCGCGGCGGCGAAGGAGCGCGCCCGTCGGGAGATCGACCTCGCGCCGGATCGCCTCGGCGCTCACGTCCTGGTTCCCGACGACGCGCACATTCCCGAGCGTCACCGCCGGCCCGCTGGCGACGCGAAAGATCAGGTCGGCCTGGTCACCGTGCTCGACGAGGACCTGCCGCAGTTCCACGAAGGCGTGTCCATCCTCGGCAAGACGCCGGAGGATGCGACCGCGGGCCTCGTTCACCTCGGCGAGGTTGAGCGGACGGCCGGCCTTCATCCGGATGAGCGCCGCCAGTTCGCGCGCGTCGACGCGCCCGGTCGGGCCCTCGACCGCGACGGACCGGAGGATCAGCCGCGTCTCCTCCCGAACCGCGACCGTGATGTCGACCGCGTTTCCGCGCCTCGCGATCGAGTCCGCGGTGACCTCGGCATGGATATAGCCGCTGCTCCGGTAGAGGTCCGTGACATGGCGCAGGTCGTTGTCGAGATCGAGGTCATCGAAGGCGCGGGGCAGGATGAAGAGGCGCTTCTTCGCCAGGGTCATGGCGCCGAGGATGCGACCCGTGGAGAGCCCCGCGTTCCCGACGACGTTGATCCGGCCAACGCGGGGCAGCGCGCCCTGAGGCAGCGTATCCGCCCCCGCCGCCGGGCTCAGAAGCACGAGGGCGGCGACGACGAGCAAGGTTCGGGGAAGGGTCATCGGCACGGTGGGCCCGGTCATTGTACCCACCAAGCGCCATCTAGCCTGATCTATTCATGAATTCACACCACGGAGACCACCGGGACCACGGAGAAAGACGAAATGAAAGATTCGAACGAAGAATGAGTGCCGACTTCTCTATCTCGATTTATCTGTGATGAAGAGATGGTTCTGTATCGCCACAAACTTGAATCATGCCCTGTATTGGACTTCTCCGTGGTCCCCGTGGTCTCCGTGTTTGATCAAACTCCGGGGAACGAGGACCATCATGAGAGCGTGTCAGAATCCCGGCATTGTGCTAGAATCTCCGCCCATGTTTTCTTCGGCACTCACATCCATCGCCCCCGACCTCTGGCAGGTCGAGCGCTCGATCACGATGCCCGGCGGCGCCGTACTCCCCTGCCGCTCCGTCATCGCGCGGCTGCCGGACGCGGGCCTCTGGATCTGGTCGCCCGTCCGGTTTGACGAGGTCGCATCGCAGGTCAACGAGCTGGGCGCCGTGAAGCACATCGTCGCGCCCAACCAGTTCCACCACCTCCAGTTCCCGGCCGCCGCCGCGCTCTGGCCGCAGGCGCACACCTGGGCCTGCCCTGGCCTGCGCGCCAAGCGCCCCGACATCGCCTTCCACCACGAGCTCGCCGACACACCGCCCGCCGCATGGTCGTCGATCATCGACCAGAGACTGGTCGCCGGGATGCCCAAGGTCGAGGAGCTGGTTTTCCTCCACAAGCCCAGCCGCACGCTCATCGTCGCCGATCTCCTCTTCAACATCCTCGAGCCCCAGGGCCTGGGCATGAAGATCACCACGCGCCTCTTCGGGACCTACAAGAAGCTGGCCGTCTCGAGGCTCTTTCGCCTCTTCGTGAAGGAGAAGCCTGCGTTCGCCGCGAGCCTCAAGAAGATCCTCGCATGGGACTTCGACCGGCTCGTCCCCGGGCATGGGAGCATCGTGGAGACGGGGGCCAAGGAACGCGTGGCCGAGCTTTTCGCGCCGTTCCTGGGAGCTGGCCGATGAGACAAACAATCACCGCAGAGACGCAGAGAACGCGGAGAATGACCCGATGAAGAACGGCGCCGACTCCGCCGCTGTTGTTAACGTCCTCGCCGCCATCGAATCCGGCCGCGCCGAGCACGAAGCCATCCTCGAGGAGGTCCTGCGCTACCCGTCCGTCAGCGCCGACCCCGCGCACGCACCCGACATCGCGCGCTGTGCCGACCGCGTCCTCGCGCTCTGCAGGGTCGCCGGCATGACGGCCGAGCTCCACCCCACCAAGCGCCACCCCATCATCCTCGCCCGGACACCGCACCTTGCCGGCCGCCCCACCGTCCTCTTCTACGGCCACTACGACGTCCAGCCGCCCGATCCGCTCGAACTCTGGGACTCTCCCCCATTCGAGCCCACACGCCGCGGGGAGAACGTCTACGCGCGCGGCTCGTCTGATGACAAGGGGCAGTTCCTCGCGCACCTCCTTGCCCTGACCGCGTGGACGAAGTCCGCGGGTAGTTCTCCCGTCAACGTGATCTGGGTCATTGAGGGCGAGGAGGAGATTGGGAGCCCCAACCTCGCGCAGTTCCTCCGTGATCACAAGGACGAGCTCCGCGCCGACGCCGCCGTCCTCTCCGACACCGCCCAGCTCGCTCCCGGCATCCCCACGATCTGCTACGGGCTCCGCGGACTTTCCTACCTCGAGATCACCGTCCGCGGCGCGAAGCAGGATCTCCACTCGGGCTTCTACGGCGGCACCGTTCCCAACGCCGCCATCATGCTCGCCAAGGCCCTCGCCTCGCTCCACGACGCCGACGGCCGCATCCTCATCCCCGGCTTCTACGACCGCGTCCGCGCGCTGACCGACGCCGAGAGAGCCGAGTGGGCGCGGTTGCCCTTCGATGAGACCACGCTCGCCGAGTACACCGGCGGCACGCTCTTTGGGGAGACCGGATTCTCCACGCTCGAACGACGCTGGGCGCGACCCACCTGCGACATCAATGGCATCTGGGGAGGCTATACGGGCCCCGGCGCCAAGACCGTGCTTCCGGCCGAGGCTCACGCCAAGATCTCCTGCAGGCTCGTCCCGGACCAGGACCCCGCCGAGATCGTCGAGAAGCTGGAGCGCCACCTCCGCGCGAATCTTCCGCCAACGGTCTCCGTCGAGGTGAAGCGTCATGCCGGGTCCGCGCCCGCGCTCCTCGATCCCACCGGCCCCGTCGTCGAGGCCGGACGGCGCGCGCTTACGATCGGATTCGGCAAGGAGCCGGTCCTGACCCGCGAGGGCGGCACGATCCCGGTCGTCGGCATGTTTGAGGAGATCCTCGGCCTCAAGACGCTCATGATCGGGCTCGGCCGTCCGGACGACAACCTCCACGCGCCCAACGAGAAGTTCCACCTCGGCGATTATCACGCCGGGATCCGCACCTCCGCCGCGCTCCTCGCCGAGCTAGCCTCGCTCCATTCGCTCGACGCGAACACCACGAAGGAAACCTGACATGGCCACCCTCATCGAGGTCAAGGACCTCCACAAGCACTACGGCAACCGCGCCATCCTCGACGGCGCCGAGGTCACCATCAGCGACAACCAGAAGATCGCCATCATCGGCCGTAACGGCGCCGGCAAGTCCACGCTCTGCCGGATCCTCACGGGCGAGGAAGAGGCCGACAAGGGCAAGATCTGGTTCGCGCCCGAACTGCGCCTCGCCTACCTCCAGCAGCACGATCCCTACACCATGGACGAGACCGTGCTGGGATTTCTCGAGAGGCACACCGGGAAGGCCGAGTGGGAGTGCGCCAAGCTGGCCGCGCGCTTCGGGCTCAAGGGTCCGCTGCTCGAGGCCACCATCGGTTCGCTCTCGGGCGGCTACCGCACGCGCGTCAAGCTGACCGCCATGCTCCTCGAGGATCCCAACTTCATCATCCTCGACGAGCCCACCAACTACCTCGACCTCCGCACGCTCATCCTCCTCGAGCGGTTCCTCCTCGACTACGAGGGCGGCTTCATCGTCGTCTCGCACGACCGCGAGTTCCTGCGCCGCACCTGCGAGTCCACGCTCGAGATCGAGAACGCCGAGATGACGCTCTACCCGGGCTCCGTCGAGGAATACCTGGAGTTCAAGGAGGACAAGCGCGAGCAGGCGATCGCAACGAACCGGAACATCGAGATCAAGCAGAAGCAGCTCCAGCGCTTCGTCGACCGGTTCAAGGCCAAGGCCTCCAAGGCCACGCAGGCGAAGTCCAAGTTGAAGCAGCTCCAGAAGCTCAAGACCATCGACATCGACCACCCGATGAAGAACGTGCGCATCCGGATCCCGGAGGTCCCCAAGCGCCAGGGCGTGGCGCTCCGCTGCACGGACCTCTCCATCGGCTACCCCGAGAAGACGATCGCGACCGGCATCGACCTCGAGATTCCGCAGGGCGCGCGCGTCGCCGTCCTCGGCGATAACGGCCAGGGCAAGACCACGTTTCTCAGGACGATCGCCGACAACCTCGAACCGAAGGCGGGAAGTTTCCGATGGGGGCACATGCTCACTCCCGGCTACTACGCCCAGCACGTCTACGCCACGCTCGATCCCACGATCAGCGTGCGGCAGTACCTCCAGAGGAAGGCCGATCACGAGATCAAGGATCAGCAGATCCTCGACATGGCCGGGTCCTTCCTCTTTGGCGGCGCCGACGTCGACAAGAAGATCGGCGTCCTCTCGGGCGGCGAGCGCGCGCGGATGGTGCTGGCGGGCCTCCTGCTCGCGCGCACCCCGGTGCTCCTCCTCGACGAGCCCTCCAACCATCTCGACTTCGAGACGGTCGAGGCCCTGGGTGAGGCCTTGAAGACGTTCCAGGGCACGCTCTTTTTTGTCAGCCACGACCGCACGTTCGTGCACATGGTCGCGACCGAGATCCTCGAGGTCTCCGAGGGCAAGGTCATCCGCTACCCCGGAACGTATGATGAGTATGTCTGGCGGCTCCAGCAGCGAGCGGAAGAAGAAGAGAAGGAGAACGAATCGGGCAGCGCCGCCAGCAAGCCGCGGCCTTCCGCCCCCGTCCCTCAGGCCAGCCCCAAGACCGTCAGCGACGCCGTAGCCGCGGCCGCCGGCGCGGCGCCAACACCGGCCCGGCCCGGCCCGGTAGTGACCCCCGCTCCCGCTACGGCGCCCTCAGCGGCGACGGACGAAGCCGCCGGTCGCTCCGCATGGCTCGCCAGGAAGGAAGCCGAGGCCGCCAAGCGTCGTCGCGAGAAGCGGCTCGCCGAGGTCGAGAAGAAGCTCGACCAGTTGCGATTCCAGAAGGACAACCTGACCCGCCAGATCGAGGCCGACGACGGCCTCAAGGCCGCCGAGCTCGCCATCCGCTTCGGCCGCCTCCAGAAAGAGCTCCGCGAGACCGAGGACCTCTGGCTTGAGGTATCAGGCTCCTAGTTTCCTGGGTTTTATCCACAGCGGCCTCTCCGGCTGCTGAAGGGATCAGCGGCCCGCGGTCGCGGCGCTCAACCGCATCAAGTGCTGGTGAACCGCCGAGGCCACATCCAGGGGGAGCTTTGCCAGAAGCGGTCTATCCTGAAATCGCCCGCCCCCGAGTCGTTCGCCATCCACCATGTACTCGGGCATCGCCACCGAATAGCGGCCAGTCGGCAGTCCCAGGCCGGGTTGATCCAGCCGGGCTCCAAGGGGCGTCTCCAACACGAGCCCTGCTTCCTCGGCCACGCGCCAAGCATCCGCAAGATCGTCGGGAGTCATCACAACAACAACGATCTGGTCGTAATAGGGAAGCGCTCGTGCCAGGTCCAAACTATGAAGCGGTCCACGCGGAAGATGACCGCGAACTCCGGAGCGCGGCACCAATCCAAAGTCGGCGCCCGCCTCTGACCTCAGCGCCGTAGCCACCAGGAGTGGAAGATCGTCATGGCCCAGGTAGTTCCTATCCGACCGCGCGGGAGGACGACATGCACTGCCTCTACCGTATTCCCGATAGCCGCCGTAGCGTTCATCCGGCCAGTATCCCGCCACGAGCAACTCCGAATCGTCATAGACCACACACCCCCGACCATGCCACTGATGACACGCAACAGCCCTGTAGCGCCGTCCCCCGGTCTCGAAGACCGTGTCTTCCTGTGGCGACCTCAGCAGCCGGGTGACCGCGTCATACAACTCCATGTGATGGATGCCTTCAGCGGCCCTGACATCGCGGTCGGGATCGCGGGGGTACACGGGAAACCAGGGCGTATGCGACGAGGCGTCTCCCACCTGAACGAGACGGGCCAACACGCGCTCTGCTGACGGTGAATCGCCTCGAAACTCGGCAACGCTCCGATGAGCGGGGCTTTGACCCGGTGGGTCGGCACGGGTCGGACCGCTAGAGACGATCACGCGCTCCCCGTCCAGGATCTCCATGCGGTACTCGGACGCGTTCGGCATATTCGTGTGCAGGACCACGAAGTATCGGCCCGTCTCCCCACGCAGCTCGGAGTTCCAAAACGGCGCTTCCTGGAGCGCCACGCCGACTTGCTCGATGGCACCATGCCAAGGTTCGCCCGCCGCCGCCGACCCGTAATCGGTTCGATAGATCGGCATCATCCACGCGGTCTTGCCAACCCAGGAGGGGTGCATATCCGCGAGCAGAGTGAATCCCCCGGGATAGGTCACCTGGACGCGCGCCGGAATCACATGCACCGTCTCGTCCAGATACACCAGGATGCAGACGACCGAGTCCATGCGACCCGACGCGTCCAGGGAGGGACCAGGATAGGAACGGAAATTCCGCTCCACGTTGAAGGTGCCATGCATGGCGCCCCCGGGATAAGACACGGGTTCGGGAACCGGCAGATTCGCCGCAACCGGAACGATGCGATACGGCACGCGGACACGGTCAGAACCTTCGCCGACCACCAGCTCGTGAAGGCCAGGCTGAACATCCGATGGCACGCGCCAGGCATCTCCCCCCTCTCGCGAGCCCACGTGAACCAGGGCCCTCGAGAGACCGTTCACGCGCAGTTCCAGGTGCTTTCCGCCGACTATCAACCCGTTGAAGAGACTATGCACGGTCCCGCCCGGCGCGCTCGGAGGCGCGACGCACACTCCCTCGCTCAACCCGGCACGAACCCTGATGAGCCCGGACTCGACGAGCTCCACCGACACGCGGCGCGTCGTCCGGTACATTCCTGCGAACGGTACCGTTCTCTCGATACGGCGCACGGCCGCCACTCGATCGTCGGGTATTTCCACCGCGCCCTCGTGGGATGCCATCAAGGGAAGAATAAGCCTTCCAGAAGGCGCCCGGAGCCCCAGGGCTTCAAGCTGGGGCGTCGCGGCGGACATCAGGTCGGGACCGAGCGCGTCCCGGTAGAGCTGCTCATGGGGTACCGTTGCGAACCGGATTCCCTGCGGTGTCGTCGTGATGAACGTGGGATCGACCCGGAGCATCCAAACGGGGACCTCCCGCTCGACGCGCCCCCGAACGCGGAGCTGATGGAGGCCCGACGGAACATCCGCCGGTATGAAGACGCCCGCGTGGCGCGAATCCATCGCCATGGAGCTGGCCTCATAGCGCCGTCCCGCGGCCTCGATGACAACCTCCGGAACCGACGTGGCATTCTCCGGTTCCACAAGCAGGGAATACTGTGAGAAGGGCACGGAGATAATGCCTCCAGGCTCGCCGTGGCCGGGGGCTGAGGTCGCCTCGCGCACGACCTGAGGACTCATGTGAAGCGGTAGCGCGTAGAGTTTCTCCAGGAGACTGCCCGGATCGAATCTCCCCGGGCCCAGTCCCAGGCACCATCCGCGCGACGTCACCACGTCGAACGCATCCGGCCGCCGTGTCAAAACGCCGACGACGCGATCGAAGAGCACAGTCTCCCCCGCGGCGGCCATGAGTCGAAACACGACCCCAAGGTCATTGGTCATGGAGGCATTCTCGACGACCCCGTCGAGAATCGGCTCCACCGAGCGCACCCGCTGAGACCAGGACATGCGCTCATCCTCGAGCCTCAGGCGGCAGAACAGCGCAAGCGCATCCGGGTCATGACCCGGAAGTTCCCCCACAGCGCTATCCCTGGCCACCGTGACCGCAAGTCGGCGCGCGGCAAACCAATCCACCAAAGTTCCACCGTCGCGTTGATTCCGGGACAGTATCTCATCATGCAGGGCAAGCCAGAAAGCGATCGGAACTGACTCCCTCGCCATAGCTCGATCATTCCCTGAGCCAAGCAGTCCCGGCTTTGGGGCCAAAGACGGTACATGACCGCCCGCGCCGGCCGCGAAGGAGACTCCCCACGTTACGAAGGTGATCGTCGCCAGGACGAGAACGGCCCTGTACAAGCGGGGCCTGAGCTTCAGGGACACTGCGGCGTCGGGTTGCTCCCCAGTCACCGAAGCATCATATGAAGTATCAGTGTCCGGCTGCTAGTTTCCTCGTTTCTATCCACGCCGTCCGCGCCGAATGACTTTCACCTCAGATTGGGAGCGCCGAGTCCTCCATCAGGAGCCCGACCCCCATCCCTTGACCCCCTGCCTCTGCCCCTTTTTTCACGAAGTAATCGGACGTAATAGTCTGATTTGTAAAGATTTATTGACATTTTTACGCGGGATGAAATGCTCGCCGCCTTCGTCGCCCGCTACGTTGCCAACATCATCAGGACCGTGAACGGTCCCCGCGAACCGAGGCCAGCACATAGCATCCTGCGACGTGATAGAGACAAGTCTGAAGACGATCAGTCTAGGCCTGACGACTGTCGCTCTCTCCCTCACCCTCGCCTCACCTGCCTCCGCCGTTCGCGGCGGCGCCACGGCTCCCGCCCCTGAACCCTGGTCGCGATCCGGTCTGGACCTCGGCGAACGAACCTCGTCCGAGACCGGTGACCGGCCCGCCTTCTCGCTCTTTCGGTCCGACAGCACGGCGGAGCGGCTCAAGGCCGTCCTCGAGAAGATCGACGCGATGTACGGCATCGACTGGTACCGGACCCGCACCTCCGGGAACCTCGCGCGCGCGTTCCGGCCCTCCAGCACCTTCCAGCTCCATAACGCCACGATCGGCTACAAGGATCGGTATGGCGAGGTGGACGCGGATATCCAGACCGCGCTCCGCTGGACGAACGACAACTCCATCACGCGGACCCGCGACTACAAGATGATGAGCTTCGCGGCGCAGTTCGATCGCAAGGACGCCTGGCGCCTCAGGTTCGGCGACATCTTCCCCAACTTCTCGCCCTACACCTTCAGCCGCTCGGCGCGGACCGGCGTCCACGGCTACTACAATCTCCCGCTCTGGAGCGGGCAGTTTCGCGTAACGGGCGCGGCCGGCGTCACGAACCGGGAGCAGGAATTCACTGGCGGTAGCGAGGCCGGACAGTATCGGCGCTGGGCGTCCGGTGGATCGCTGGCGTGGGAGGGCGCGGACGGGCCCGGCCCCCTGGGCAAGCTCCAGGTCAGCCTCCAGGCAGCCTCCTCGCACGACGACGGCTCGTCCATCCGCAGTCGCCGCAGCTCGGGCGGCACGCTGATCCCGCGCCTCGACGTCGACGTCTATTCCTTCCGCTACGAGGCCGGGCTCCCCGCCGGCTTCACCTGGCGGGGCGAGAACGCCTACTCGGACGGGAACCGGGACCGGACCCGGCCCGTGCTCCAGCGCTACGGCACCGCGCACAACACCGCGCTCGACTGGTTCCGCCCCTCCGCGTGGGGCGCCCCCGCCGGTCTCCGCCGCCTCCTCCCCGTCCGCTTCCGAGCCGACTACGAGTGGGTGGACCCGGACTTCCTGACCGACCTCGGATCCGCCTCCGTGGACCAGCTCCGCTGGGGCACCAGCTCGGATTTCCGCTGGAACGAGAACCTCGACTGGACCGTCTCGCACCTGAGAAATGAAGACAACGTCACCGAGCGGGCGACCACGAGCGTTGAACCGATCATCAATATCAACCGGACGTCCAGCATCCGGATGAACATGAGGCCGTTGGCGCTCCTCGGGCTCTCGTCCCTGCCCGAGAACCTGCGTCAGCTCCGGTACACGACCGAGTTCCGCTACAATAACCGGGACGCCTCCAACAACAGCGCCAACCAGAAGATCGAGGATTACAGCCACTCCCTGGACCACCGCATCGCGGGCATCAACCTGGGCGCGGACTACAAGTGGCAGCTCCGCGACGACGACATCAACGCGCTCACGGACCGGCGCATGTCCGAGTGGGGGCTCAGGGTTTCTCGTCCCATCACGTGGTCCATCTGGGAGGTGCGGCTGACGCCATCCCTCGGCTACCGCAACTCGGTCGACCGGACGCTTCGCGGCGAGAACCTGACGAAGACCCAGTCGACCAACTTCGGGCTCGGGATCGGTTTTGGCGAGTTCCTGATCCAGACCGGCTACACGATCACGGACGTGGATCGCAACCTCCGGGCCGCGGACGCGCTCACCCGGCAGTTCACGGGAAGTTTCGGGTTCCGGCCCGTCTTCATTCCCGACCTCAACATGACCTTCTCGTTCCGGCACCAGCATGCAGAGGAAGAGAACCCCGGCAACAGCTACAAGGAGATCGAGACCAAGGCTCATGTCGACTACAGGTTCTAAGATGAGATACTGGGGTTTCCGATTGGCGGCCGCTTGCCGCTATGCGTCCGAGCGACCCCTCGCCGCCGCGCACCGCTACGAGGCCGCCCGCCGCATCCTCGCCGCCTTCACGCTCGCCGCCTTCCTCTTCACGCTCGTCCCGCCCGAGGTCTACGCGATCGGGACGCCGTCCACGGTGGTAGGCGAGCAGATGGCCGTCGTCGACCGGGTCTCGGGCGTCGTGGAGGTCCAGGAGCCGGGGAAGACGACCTGGGAGCGGGTACAGGTAGGACGGCGCGTCCAGACCGGCGACAAGATCCGGACCGCGGCCAGCGCGACAGCGCGGGTCAAGGTCGGAGACGTCGGCGTGCTCGAGATCACGCCGCGGAGCCTGGTGCGGGTCGGCGACCTCAGGCAGGTTCGGACCATCCAGCGCGCCTTCCTCTTCATGACGCGCCCGGTCACCGAGGACAATGTCGACGTTAACCTCATCCGCGGCCAGACCAACCAGTCCTTCACGCGCCCCGGCGGCTCCCGCGTCCCCGCCTATCGCATCACGACCCCCGTGGCGACGGTCGGCGTCCGCGGCACCACGTTCTCCACGCGCGTCGACGATCCCGAGGGCGAGGCCGCCGAGGCGGCCGCCGAGGCGGCTGAAGAAGCGGCGGCCGCAGCCCGTTCGAGCGCCCGGGAAACGGCGCCGCTCCGGGTTTCGTCCGTAACCCGCCGTGGCGTGAAGTCGGCACCCGCCCACAAGGTCGCCGTCGCGCTGGCCGCAAGCCTGGTGGCGCAGGGCGCGCAACCCACGATTCCGACCCAGATCTCCGCGATGAGGTTGCGGGGGGCCTCCGTCGGCTCCAACCTCGGGACCTACCTGGTCGTCGAGATCCAGGACTCGCGCGGACGACAGGTGACCGTGCCCGGAGTTTCGTCCGGCGGCCTGATTCCCCTGATTGTTCGCGACAACAACCCGCGCGACGTCACGGTCACGCTCGTCAGCGGACCCGGCGTTCTCTCGGGAGTCACGACGGCGCGGGTCTCGGATGGCGAGGCACGCTTCACCAATCTCATCGTCGAGAAGGTCGGGCGGTATCAGCTCAGGTTCACCTCGCCGGGACTCACCTCGGCCGACGTCACGCTCGATGTCGGGCCCGGTCCGGCGACGCAGATCCGCATGCTCACCCAGCCGGTCGGCGCCGGGGCAGGCCTGGAGCTCACGACGGCGCCGCAGGTCGAACTCCTCGACAAGTTCGGGCATCGGGCCACGGGCAGCCGTATCCGGCAGGTCACCGTTGCGCTCGCGTCGGGGAATGGAACGCTGACGAGTAATAGGCGGGCTGTGCACACCGAGATAGCCTCAGACGGGATCGTCACCTTCGATAATCTCGAGATCGATCGGGCCGGCACCTACACGCTCAAGTTCGCGTTTGAGGACGCCCCCACCGTCTCGATAACCTCGAACTCGTTCACGGTCGGCGCGGGCCCCGTGATCGCGAGTCTCACCCCGACGAGCGGTCCTCCGGGGACAAGGGTCACGGCGACCGGCACGGGCTTTACCAACCGCCCCTCGCTCACGTTCGGAACGACCGGCGTCACGATTAATGACGTCACCGCAACCGGCTTCACGTTCAATGTTCCCTTGGGCGCCGCCTCGGGCGCGACGAACGTCGTTCTCAAGCGTGGGACCGCGACCACGCCGGCCGCGACCTTCACGGTGCGCGGCGCCGCCGCCGCTCCAACCATAACGACCGTCTCTCCAACCAGGGCCCGGCCCGGCGCCACGGTCAACGTGATCGGAACGGGCATAGCGGATCAGACCACGTTCACGATCGGCGGTGTCGCGGCGACCGTCACTCAACGCCACTCCGATGGCGACGCGAGCGGTTGCTACATCACCGTTCCATCCGGCCTTGCCGCGGGCGCGACGAAGATCATCGCGCGTAACGGCACAGCTGCCTCGGCCGGCGCTGACTTCACGGTCGCGCCCGCGACGGCGACGGCGACGGGGATCGGGGTCGTTTCCGGGTATGAAGAACTCAACTCGCGCGTGGACGAGGTCTTCGGCCTCTCGATCTACGCGACGCTGGACGGGTCTCCCGTCAGCAATCACTCCGGCTCGGTGACGGTCGCGCTCGTGGGAGGCGGAACGCTCGAGGGAACCAAGACGAAGATCTTCCGCACGGGAGTGGACTACGTGGACTTGGTGACGGGCTCGGGGTCGGCGCTCTTCGACGATCTCAAGGTGACGAGACCCGGCACCTACAAAATCCGCTTCACCTCGACAGGTCTTGAAGCGCTGGAGGTTCCGCTCATCGTTCGGCACTCGGCGCGCATGGGGTCACTGCGGGTGACGACCGAGCCTGCGGGGGCTACGGCGGGCGTCGCCTTCACCACCCAGCCTAAGGTGCGTGCGTTCGACGTCTTTGGAAACCACTGGGACAACCCCGGTCTGACGCTCACCGCCTCCATCGCGAGCGGCCCGACCGGCGCCACGCTCGGGGGAACGGCCAATGGCAGTATTAATTCCTCCGGCGACGTCGTCTTCACCAATCTCAGCCTCTCCGCGCCAGGTCGCTACAAGCTGAAGTTCACCTATACCTGGGACGGCAAGGTCGTCGAGGCCACCACGGCCGAGTTCACGGTCGCGCCTCCTCCTCTGCCCACCAAGCTCGCGATCACGGCGCCGACGCCTGCGAATCCGACGGAAGGCCAGGACTTCTCGGTCACGGTCACGGCGCAGAACGCAGCCGGGCAGACGATCAGCACCTATAACGGCTCCGCCACCCTCTGGCTCTGGAAGGGGACGACGAACATCCCGCTCGCCGGGACGGGCGTCACGAACGGCGCCGCGACGGTCAATTTCGTGAACGGCGTCGCGACCTTCACCGGCGTCAGGGCATCTGTCGCAGGAAACCAGGTCAACTTCGGCGCGCGCACGGTGGCGGGTGGCCGCAACGTGGACGTCTACGGCGCGAAGTTCAACGTCGTGGCGGCCCTGCCCACCAAGCTCGCGATCACGGCGCCGACCCCAGCGACCCCGACTGCGGGCCAGGACTTCTCGGTCACGGTCACGGCGCAGAACGCGGCCGGGCAGACGGTGACGAGCTACAACGGGGCCGCGACGCTCTGGCTCTGGAAGGGTACGACGAACATCCCGCTTGCCGGGACGGGCGTCACGAACGGCGCGGCGACGGTGAATTTCGTTAACGGCATCGCGACCTTCCGGGGAATCAGGGCGTCGGCCGAGGGAACCGAGGTCAACTTCGGGGCGCG
>CAZJQD010000002.1:27481-29058 GCA_964548165.1 uncultured bacterium | reverse complement strand
AGCGCCGCGACCGACGTCCACTTCGGCGCGCGCACGGTCGTCGGTGGCCGCAACATCGACGCCTACGGCGCGAAGTTCACCATCGCGGCTGTCCCCCCGACGAAGATCGAGGCCTCCGGTCTCAAGGGCGCGCGGGCCGGTTCGGTGGGCGCACTCTTTTTCGTGGTCAAGATGCTCGACGCGAATGGCAGGGGCGTGGCGATACCCGCCAGCGCCACGCGTGAGGTGACGATTACGCTGGTTAGCGGCCCGGCCGGGGCGACGTTCAGGACGTCGACATTCAGGGCGCAGACGGGCTCGGATGGAGAGATCAGCAATTTCCCCACGCTCACCGGCTTCGAGAAGCCCGGCACCTACAAGTTGCGCATCTCCTCGCCAGGGCTCACCTCCGCCGAAATGGATCTCCAGGTGACAGCGGGCAATGCGGCGAAACTCGTGATGCTCACGCAACCCGCTGGAGCGGAAGCCGGCAAGACCTTCACCACACAGCCACGGGTCGGGGTGGTGGACGCTTACGGGAACACGCCGACGGCCGCATTCGCCAACGTCAAGGTTGAGATCGCGTCGGGCAACGGAACCCTCAGTCGGAGTTCGGGTCGCATCGGTCCTGTGACGACGGAGAACGGTGCTGCGAGCTTCTCGGACCTAAGGATCGACAGGGCCGGCACGTTCACGCTGAAGTTCACCGACGAGAACAACCCCCAGCTGACCGTCACATCGGCGGCGTTCACGGTTGCCGATATTCCGAGACCCGCGAAGCTCGCCATTTCGGCGACAAACCCGGCGAACCCGCGGGTCGGCCAGGACTTCGCGGTCACGGTCACGGTCCAGGACGCTCAAGGACGGACCGTCGCTGATTACAACGGTGCGGTCTCGACCTGGCTCCGACTCGGGACCCGCATCATCCCGATCACGGGACCGAACGTCACCAACAACGCGGCGTCGGTGAACGCGACGAACGGCGTCGCGACGTTCACCGGCCTCAAGGCCACCCAGGGAGGCACGGGATTCTTCCTGGGAGCCGCCACGACGCCGACTGGGGGCGCCCTGATCCGGTCGTTCGGGGGCCAATTCAATATCGAGGCGCTGAGGGCGACCCGACTGAGCGTGACCCAGCAACCGGTTGGCGGAAGCGCCGCGGCCGCGCTCGCGACCCAGCCCAAGGTCCAGGTCCTCGACCAGAACGGCAACCCCTTCTCCGGATTCACGGGCGAGGTGACAGCCTCCATCGCGAGCGGCGACGGGACGCTCTCAGGCACGGCGAAGGTCAACGCCGTGGGCGGCGTCGCCACGTTCGGCAACCTCGCGATCAACAACGCCGGGACCTTCACGCTGAAATTCTCGTCGCCGGGCCTGACCGAAGCGACCTCGAGTGCCTTCACCCTGGCCCTCCCGGCAGCCGCGAAACTCCGCTTCAACGGTACGCCTCGCACCGCCTTCAACGCCGGCCAGGATCCGCCCGACCGCGACTTCCTCGTCGAGATCGTCGACGCAGGCGGCGCGCTGGCGCGCCTCGAGGCCGACCGGACACGACAGGTCACGCTGGCCTCGGCGAGCGGCGACATTGGACTCAAGGG
>CAZJQD010000002.1:0-27381 GCA_964548165.1 uncultured bacterium | reverse complement strand
CCGACCAAGTTCGGTCAGCTCACGAACGACCAGCTCCGGGCCCTGACCGCCGAGCAAGCCGCCGCGCTCACTGCGCAACAGCGAGCCGCGCTCACCGCCGAGAAGCGCGCACTCCTGCCGGCAATCCCGGCCGCGAGCGCGCCCACGGCCGCCCCCGCGATCACGCCGACCTCGGCTTCCACAGGCCAGGTGCTGACCTGCGGCACGGTGACCTGGACCGGGGTGAGCGCGTTCTCGTACCAGTGGAAGCGCGGAACCGCTAACATCGACGGCGCGACCTCGGCCTCTTACACCACCGTCGCCGCGGACGCGGGCCAGTCGATCACGTGCGTCGTAACGCCGAAGACGGCGGCGGCAGGCTACAGGCTGCCGTCACCCCTCCCGACCGCGACCTCGAACGCGGTAACCCCCGTGGCGGCCGTCGTCGCCACGAAGCTCGGGTTCGTCAGCGAGGAGTTCACGGGCGTCGTCGATGCGACGCCGATGACGCAGGACGTCCAGGTCGAGGTTCTGGACGCGGAGGGTCGGCGCGTCACGACGTCCACTGCGCGCGTCACGCTCGCTCTCGATCCGCAGTACGGCACGAGCGGCACGGTGCTGGGCCCCGCCTCGGCGCTCGCCGTCAACGCGGTCGCGGGCGTCGCGACCTTCCGTGGCCTCACGTTCGACCGGCCGGGCGCCGGCTACCAGTTCCGGGCCTCCGCTCCGGGGCTCGAGGGCGTCCAGATGCGGCAGTCGATCACGGTCGGTGCATCGACGACGCTCGGGGTCAACGCCATCACGGTCGACCCCGCGACGGTGACCCGCGGCAACGCGATCGCGTTCTCGCTCCGGCCGAAGGATTACGACGCCTTCGTCCGCCGCGCCGGCGGCGCCTCGGAGGTCGCGACGACGGTCCAGGCCACGGTCTTCAAGGGACTGACGTCCGTAACGACGCTCACGCCCGGGACTCCGTCAGGAGGCGCGATCCCGTTCCGCTGGACGGTGCCTGCCACGACCGATACCGGCGACTACTTCGTGATGGCGAAGTTCCGCGGGGGCCTACTCGAGGCCTCCGGCGCGCAGTTCACGATTGCCGCCGCACCGGCCGCGGCAACGTCCACCACGACGACCACGCTCACGGCAGCTGCGGTGACGGCGATGACGGCCGCGCAGATCGGCGCGCTCACCCCCGAGCAGTTCGCGCAGATCCCGGCCGCCGCGTTCGGCAGCTTCACGGCGACCCAGGTCGGCGCCTTTACCGCGGCTCAGATCAAGGTCATGACGAATGCTCAGTTCCAGGAGCTTCAATCGAGCGTCCGGTTCGCGAACACGATCTCGGCCACGCAGTTCGCCGCGTTCCGTCCCGAGCAGATCGCGCTCTTGAAGCCCACCCAGCTCTCGCCCCTCTCCGAAGACCACTTCCGGGCGATGTCGGCTGAGCAAGTCGCAGCCCTGACAGCCAACCAGCGCGCCGGTCTCTCGGCCGCCAAGCTCGCCATCATCAACCGGATCGCCAGCGCGGCATCGACCACCACGACGGCAACCAGCGCCACGAAGCTCGCGATCACGGCCCAGCCGACCTCGGCGACCGCGGGCCAGGCCTTCTCGCCCGTCTTCACGGTTGAGGTCCGGAACGCCGCCGGCGCCAAGGTCGCGACAGCGACGAACGAGATCACGGCCTCGGTCGCTTCGGGACCGGGAGCCCTTCTCGGGACCGCGAACGTCACGGCCGCGAACGGCGTCGCCACCTTCACGGGACTCCGGATCGAGCGGGCCGGCACGTACACGATCAAGTTCGCGGCGACCGGTCTGACCGAGGTGATCTCGACCTCGTTCGAGGTCCAGGCGGGTGCTCCCACGAGGGCCGTCATTGTCTCGAGCAACCAGGCCTCGGCCCCGCATGCCGGCGTCACGGGCGCGCTGGCGTCCGCGGGCGGCGCGGGTCCGGGATTCCCGGTCCTCGTCGCCGCCGCCACACCGACCACCCTCCCCTCGCCTTCCTCCGACGTGCCCGATCGCAGGACGCCTCGCGGCGGCCTGCCAGTAGGCGCTCTGTCCGCGCACACCGCCGCATCGGTCCTCCTCCAATCGCTCATCGCCCAGGCGGGCGGGCTCCAGGTCGAGTTCCAGGATGCGTATGGCAACCGCGCGACCCGCACCTCAGGGATGGGCACGGTCACAATCAACGGCGTTCAGATCCCCGTCAGTATCGTCAATGGCGTCGCAACAATCAGTCAGTCGACGTTGACGGAGTATGAGGTTTCATCTCCCTTCGCGCTGAGCGCGGCGACATCAGGCGGAGTAAGAATGGAAATTCCGGCGACGGGTCAGATCCTGGTCGCGGCGAAACTTTCGTTCAGCACCAATCCAACGGGCGCGACGGCGGGTGTGCCGTTCACCGGGCAACCCGCGGTCGCAATCCTCGCGGCGAGCGGTGGAAGCGTTACCGCCGCGACGAACAGGGTCACTCTCACCATCACCGAGGGCGACGGGAGACTGCTGGGCACGACCGAAGCGGATGCCGTCAGGGGCACTGCATCATTCACCGATCTCGCTATCGACAGGCCGGGTACATTCAAGATTCGAGCTACATCCGGAACGCTCACGATGGCCGAGGCCTCGATCACGGTCGCGGCGCCGCGCCTGGCTGTGCCGTCTGCTCATGTTGTCGCGCCGGTCGCAAGCGAGCCGTTCAATCTCAAGGTGGAATTGGTAGACGCGAATTCCAGCGATGTCGTTGGGTTGGGGGGCAACTTGATCAGCGCCGCATCCGGCAAGGTCAGGGTCGAGAAGGTCTCCGGACCGGGAACGCTCTCCGGAACGACCGAGGTTGCGGTCAGCAACGGCGAGGCCACCTTCAGCGGCCTCTCGGTCGACCAGGCCGGAGAATACGAGTTCCGGTTCACGCTCACGTCTGTCTCGGTCGTGGCAGGCGTGGCCGCCGTCGCCGTCTCGGCGAGCTGGGGAACCATCTCGACCACGCAGGCGGTCGAGGTTACCTCTCGGCCGGATGCGCCCACCATAATGGCACCGCCTCCGGGCTCCAAGCTCATCTTCGCGACGTCTCCCTCGGGCGCGATCACGGGGCAAGCCTTCGGGATTCAGCCCGTCGTCAAGCTCGTGAACATCGTCGACGCGACCCTGGACCGGACCTACGACCGCGAGGTCACGCTGAGGATCAAGTCCGGGGGCACAGCGAACGCCCGTCTCCTCGGCACGGCGACCGCGACGAGCGTGGACGGAGTCGCGACGTTCACGGGGCTCTCGATCGATCTCGCGGGCGTCGACTATGTCCTCGAGGCCACAGCCAGCAACCTGGCGAGCGCCGAGGCGAGGCTTACGGTTTCGGCGCCAATCTCGACAATTGCTGGGGTTCTGTCTGGCACGGTCAGCGGCCCCTCGGGTCCGATCGCGGGGGTGACGGTGACCCTCACGAACTCAGCGGGCGCCGTGCTCGGCACCGTGACGACGAGCGCCACCGGCGCTTTCTCGACCGCGGGCCTCAACGTCGGCCTCGGCGCGGTCACAGCCACGGCCACGAAGTCGGGCGTCGTCCTGGGAACGGCGACGGCCACGATCACGGCAACGACCACGGCTACGGTGACGATCACGGCCACGGCGGCCCAGCTCGCGGCCGCTGCCGTCGCGGGGGGCGCAGGGGCGGGTGCAGGTGCCGGCGCGGGCGGATTTGGGGCGACAGGCGGTGCGGGCGGATTTGGGGCGGCAGGAGCTGCGGGGGCGGCAGGCGCTGCGGGGGCGAGTGCGGGGGCCGGGGGCCGGATGGCGGCGTCTGGGTTGGGCGGTGGGATACTTACCGTGTCTCCGACCACCCTCGAAATTACTGAAGGCGCGTTCGGCACCTTCGCGGTCTCGGCATCCGGGATCGGGACCATCACAACAGTCTCGATCGCCTCGTCCGACGCGGGCGCGGCCACGGTCACTCCGACCACCCTGACCCTCTCACCGGAGGATAATTCCGCGGCGCGGTTGGTCAGGGTGTTGAGCGTGCGGGACGACGACGTCGCGGACGAAGCCGTGACGATCACGCTTTCGGCGTCCGGCATGACGAGCAAAGAGATCGCCGTCACCGTCAACGACGTTGACGTCCAGGCGATCAATGCGCGCCCGACCGATCTCTCGGTCACTGAAGGCTCGACCGGCACCTTTACGGCTCGCCTCGCATTTGCGCCAGCCGCGGCCACGACCGTCTCCATCGCTTCGTCCGACGCAGGTGAGGCCACGGTCTCTCCGACCACCTTGACCTTCACCCCGTCGAATTATTCCACGCCGCAGACGGTCACGGTGACGGGCGCCCGAGACGAAGACGTCGACGGCGACGTGGCGAGTCGGATCACCCTTGCGGCCGAGGGCATGCGTTCGGCCAATGTCGAGGTGACGACGAACGACGCCACGGCGACTCGTTCGACGCAGACGGTGGCGACCTCGAGGACCATCGACCCCGCCGACCCCGTCCTCACCTCCTCGGCCACCCCGGCCGTCGTCAGGAGCGTGCTCTCCGTCACGAACGGCACTTGGGACGAGGGCGCGGGGATCACGGGGTACCAATACCAATGGAAGCGCGGAACGGCGAATATCGGCACGAACGCGAACACGTACACCGTTGTGGCCGACGACGTTGACCAATCGATCACCTGCGTTGTGACCCCGACCGTCTCGACCAGTGCTTCCCATGCTTCCAGCACACAGAAACAGACACTTCAACTTCAGTTGGCCAACCTTCAGGATCAACTTGCCAATGCGTCTCCATCCACCGTCGCGGCCATCGAGGGCCAGATTTCCGTGGTTCTTTCCAATGTGAACTCGACACTCGACAAGCTGAACGGATACATCACCGACCTGAACAACCTCGTCAACGAAGCTCGCGCGGAAGTCCCGAACCTCGTGCCGATCCCGACGATTGTGCCGGCCGAGACACCTGCACCTCCCGCCAAGACCTCGAACGCGATCACGGTTGCGGCGGCGGCTGACGCCGACCTCGTGGAAGCCCGATTCCTCTCATCCCCCTTCACCTTCAACCTCGTCTTCCCGAGCGGTTCGCAGAATGCGAAGGCGCAGATCTCGTACACGAACGCGAGCGGAACCAAGGTAACGCTCGATCTGCTCGCAGAAGCGACGTCCCGTCGAGCCACGCTCCCCGCTCCGACCGTCGCGCAGGTCTCTTACAACGTCGTCGCCGAGGGCTCTGATGGAAGCGGAATGGTTCTTCGTTCCGAGCCCGTCGCGATCACGCGCACGACCAATCCGGCGACCCCGATCACCCTGACTCTGACGGAAAGACCGGAAGCCACGAAGCTCGCGGTAACCCCCGCTCAGATCGCGGCCACGGCCGGAGTCGCCTTCGCGACCGCGACTAGCCCTCTGCGGGTCCAGGTCCAGGACGCGGCCAGCCGGCTCTTCACTGGCTTCACGGGTGCGATCACAGTCAGCAAGGGCTCCGGAGAGGGCACGCTCTCGGGTACGACCGAGGCCAACGTCGTGGACGGCGTCGCAACCTTCTCGAACCTGACCCTGGATCAAGCCGGCGAGGTCGGCCTCATCTTTACCTCGGCGCAGACCTCTACGGGTCGTCGCCTGACGGGTCGAGCGGTGGTGTCCGTCGCGGCGGCATTGCCGCTGGCCACGTTGGGGAGACCCACACTGTCGAACACCAGAGTCGAGGTGGGCGACGCGCTCACGTGCGAGGCGAACGCGGAGAACGTCATGCGCATTCAGTACCAGTGGATGCGCGGCACGACGCCGATTCCAGGTGCTAATGGCGAGGACTACACGCTCACGCCCGCCGACGCCGGCGCCGAGGTCAAGTGCGTCGTCACGATCACCGAGGCGATGCCGGGCTACGCCCTGCCGCCAGTGACCCAGGCGACCTCGAACGCGGTCACCGTGCCGTGGGTTGCGACGCGCTTCATCGTCTCGACGCCGACGGGCGTGACCGCGGGCAAGGAGTTCGCGCTCACGGTCACGGCCAAAGCGGGCGACGGCGAGAATGCCGCCACCGTCACGGACCATGATGGCCCCGTGACGCTCACACTCTCGGGCGGCACGACGCCGACAGCCACGGTCTCTGGTCGCGCGGGAAGGCTCTACACGAGTTTGACCTCGGCCAGTATCGACATTCGTACCTTCATCAACGGCGTCGGGACGGTCTCCAATCTCCGGATATCGGCCGGCGGTGAGAACTACGTCATCACCGCCACGGGCCGGGGCGTCGAGGCAAGCACGATCACGGGGCAGTCGGCGGCGTTCAGCGTGGCCGCGCCCGTAATCGCCAACACCACCGCTCCCGTCCTGACTCGGGACGGCAACACGCTCCAGGTCACCAACGGGTACTGGACCCACAACATCCGCTCCTTCCAATACCAGTGGCGGCGGGGAAGCACGAATATTCCGAATGCCACACGAGCGAGGTACACCATCCAGGCCGAGGACGCGGGGCAGGCGATTACGTGCGTGGTGACGCCCGAGCTCACGACCGACGCCTTGGAGATCCCGACCCCAGTACCCACGGCGACCTCGAACGCGATCACGATCGCGGCGGCGCCCGCACAGAACATCACGTTCTTGACCCAGCCCGCTCTCTCGGGGACCCCGACCTCCACGAGCATCGAGGTTACCTTCAAGGCAAGCGGAACCGGGGACAACGTGCGCGTCATCGCGCTGCCGAGCGGTTCCACGGCGCCGACCGCGGCACAAGTGATCACTGCAATCGGTGCGCAAGGGACGTCTCCCGCCAAAACGGCCACCACAGGCACGCCTCAGACCGTGACGATCACCGGACTGACGGCCGGCACGACCTATGACCTCTACGCGGCGCTCGAGAACGCGGCCGTGGTCTCTAACAAAGTGACGGCGACTACGGCCACGGCGGCGTCTTCCACTTCCTCGGGAGTCACGCTGGTGGCCGAGCCCGCGCGGGTCGCGGTCGGCGGCACGATCGTCTTCCGGTTGCAGGGAGGAGAGGTACAACGCGCGGCATACAACAACGCCGTAGCCTCGGGAATCATTCCGAAACCCGCCCTGGGGACCCCCTCGCTCACGATCGATGGAACGCATGTGCTGGACGCCTCCTCCGGTTCCGCCACGTGGAACGTTCCGACCACCGCCACGATCGGCACTCACAGGGCTAAGTTCGCAAACATCACAGCGACAGGTTCGGATGGTCGCACCTATGGGTTTGACGCGCCGGAGATCAGTTTCGAGGTTGTTGCGGCGACTCCCTCCGCCTCGGGCGTCACGCTGGTGGCCGAGCCCGCGCGGGTCGCGGTCGGCGGCACGATCGTCTTCCGGTTGCAGGGAGGAGAGGTACAACGCGCGGCATACAACAACGCCGTAGCCTCGGGGATCATTCCGAAACCCGCCTCAGGGACGCTCGCGGTCACGATCGACGGAACGCAAAAGCTGGACGCCGCCGCGGGCAACGCTACGTGGAATGTGCCGACCACGGCCACGATAGGCACTCACAGGGCTAAGTTCGCAGCCGTAAGTGCGATGGGCACGGACGGCCGCAACTACGGGTTTGACGCGCCGGAAATCAGCTTTGAGGTAACCGCGGCGACCACGGCGGCTGCGGCGGCCGGTGGCGGCGTGCCGTCGAGCTCGGCGGACGTGGTGGACGTGATCATCAACTCCACCGCGAACATCGGGGCCTACCAAGCCGTCATCAACTTCGATCCGAATATCGTCACGGTCGAGGAGGCCAACGTCTCCGGCGGCACCGGCGCCGGGTTTACCGCAACGCCGACCTCCATCAGCATCGACGAGGTCGGTGGATCGATCACGGTCAACTCCTTCCAGGTCGGGAACAATCCGACCGGGCGATTCACCGTGGCCCGGAT
Organism: uncultured bacterium; assembly: GCA_964548165.1. GTDB lineage: Bacteria > UBA8481 > UBA8481 > UBA8481 > UBA8481 > CAZJQD01. The sequence goes on along the minus strand of CAZJQD010000002.1, from coordinate 19,546 downwards.
TGGCTTCTCGCCGGTCGCGGCCGGAACGAGCAACCTCACGGTCGGCAGCGCTCCCGATGTTTCGCTGTACAACACGACCGGCGGCGACATTGCACTGAGCTCAAGCAACGCCATCACGCTCTCGAAGTCATCCGTGACCGTGGCCGAGAACCAGGTGCCCACCATCAGCTCGCTCAGTCCCGCCAATATAGCCGCGGGAGCCAGCGGATTCACGCTGACCGTGTCCGGTCGGAAGTTCGCGCGCAATGCCGTCGTCTCGTTCGGCGGCACGGATCTGACGACGACTTTTGTGAGCGCCCGGACGCTCAAAGCGAGCGTGCCTGCGAGCCTCGTCGCGACGGGCGGCGCGAAGAACGTGACCGTTACAAACCCAGCTCCTGGCGGAGGCGCGTCCACGGCCGCGACCTTAAACGTCAACTACCCGACGCCCTCGATCTCGTCGATCTCTCCGACCTCCTCCACTGCGGGAACCACCTCGCTCACGCTCACCGTCAACGGACGTAACTTCACGACCGCCTCGAAGATCACGGTCGGCGATATCGAGTGGCCGACCACGTTCGTCAACAACACCCGGGTAACGGCAACCGTTCCCGCCGGATCACCGCTCACCAGCGGGACTTTCGCGGTGAAGGTCAAGAACCCGACTCCCGGCGGCGGCACCTCGAACGCCAGGAACCTGATCGTGAGCGGCGGAACGCAGGCGGCGGCCAATCTCACCTTCACGACCCAGCCCACACGATTGAGCGCGACTCAGAACAACGTTCAGGTCAGCTTCAAGGCGAGCGGGACCGGCGACAATGTCCGCGTGATGGCGGTTCAGGCCGGGGCCACGGCACCCAACGCGGCCGCGATCATCGCGGGCACGGGTGGTCTGGGAACCGCGGATGCCAAGGCCGCCACGACGGGCGCAGACCAGGCGATGACGGTGAGCGGGCTCACGGGCGGCACGTCCTACGACATCTACGCCGCGCTCGAGAACTCCGGCGTGATCTCGAACAAGATTTCCATCACCACGACCGCGGCGGCGGCAACGATCCCGAACGCCCCGGCGGGGACCAGGCTCTCGGCCTCCGTCGCCACTGCGCGGCCGGGCGAGAAGGTGACGTTCAGCCTCCTGGAGAACACCACGGAGTTGGCAACATATCTCAACGGAATCAACACGGCCGGGCATTCGCTCGAGGTCGAGATGGCTGGCCCGGACGGGATCGCGCTCACGCCGCGAGTTTCCGTCGCAGGGATCTTCGGCGGCATCACCTTCGACTGGACCGTTCCTGCGGGCGCCGTCAATGGCGCCCACACCGCGAATCTTCTCGTCGGCGGGCAGCGGGTCGGCGTCACGAGCGCGACGGTCACCGTGACGGGCGGCGTGACCACGCCTGGCGGCGCGACGCCGCCAGCGAGGCTCACGGCCAGCAAGGCGGAGGTCGAACGCGGGGGGACAGTCACCTTCACAATCAACCAGCGCCCCACAATTGTCATTAATGAAGTTGCGACACGTCTGGGAGTCCCGCAGGGGGATATGGATGGCAATCTCACGGCGAGGCTGGTTCTGACGAAGGAAGGCGCCACTTCCATTGATGCTGGCGAAGTTCATTATCCCGCGACGACCGCCAAAAAAGATGACCCGATTACATTTACCTGGACTCCATCCAGCACTGTTCCACTCGGGACGTGGACGGCACAGGTCAGGGACGTATTCAACAACACACCATTCGGCACCTCTACCACCATCACGGTCACGGCCGCTGACGCGACGGTTGCCGTGGCGCGGAAGCCGTCCGGCGGTATTGTGACGCTCTCGTCGAGAACGGCCAGGGTCGGCGAGGAGCTTCGAGCCGAAGCGAGCGGTTGGAGCGGCACCGCGCCGATCTCCGTCTCGCTCCAATGGAAGCGTGGTCCGGTCGGCGAAAATTACGGAGCGCGAGTCAATGAGGCGCAGCGTGAGGCGATTCCTAACGCGACCGGCGCCACGTACGTGCCGACCTCGGCCGACCTCGGTCGCGTTCTGTTCGTAACCGTCACCGCCAGGAACAGTGCCGGTTCCGCACAGTGGACCGACTTTACTGATCGGGGCACGGCGGCGGCAGCCTCCGATGCATCGGCCGACAACTCCACGAGCCTCTCGATCGGCAACTTGCTCTGGGGCTTCACGCGTCTGCCGGTCTCCATCGCGGCCGGACAGACCTTCGGATCGAACGGGGAGATTCGGAACAACTCCGCTCGCACTCAAAATGTGGTGCTCTCCCTGCGGACCGCCGACGGCGCAAACGTGGACGCGGCCGTCCTGACGGGACGCAAGACCTTGACCCTGCAGGGCCGCAGCTCGGTCACGCTCTCCGACCTGGCCGTCACGCAGCCCGGCACGTACTACCTGTATGCGATGAATGCACAGAACGCAAACCAGGGCTTCCGCTCCTCGCGCCCGTTCACCGTCACGGCGGCTTCCTCCGCAAGCTCGACCTCCACCACTTCGGGTGCAGCAAGCGTGGAACCCCGGTTCGAATTCATTCCCTCGACGGCGAAAGCGGGCGAAACGGTCAAGTTCAGGCTGACAGGACTCGCGTATCAAGTCGGAGCACTTGCTTTCATGCTCGACAATGGCACCAGCAATATCGCGAACCCTGCAAGTAAGGACCAGCCGGGACCCGTGTGGGAAGGCTCCTTTACCATTCCAGCCGGCTTTGCGCCCAAGTCTTATGGTGTCGTGGTCGTTCTTATTAACGGCGTCGCTACGTCCATAGCGAATACTCCGACCCTCACCGTGACGCCCGCCACGCCAACCTCCTCCGCCACCTCCACAACCTCTCCGGGCGCGGCGAGCGTCTTTGTGCGCGAGCGGGACTGGTCGGAGCGCGGAACGGATGCCGTAGGTCAGGTAGGACCGGTGGAAGTCGAGATCCGGAATTCCGCCGGCGAGGCGCTGACGGGTGAGGTAACCGCCACGATCGCGTCCGGTCCGTCAGGAGCCAAGCTCTACGGCACGACCACGGCGACGGCGTCGGCCGGCGGCGCGGCGACCTTCAGCAACCTGGAGGTATCGCATGTCGGGCGATACACACTCTCGTTCCAGCACGGAAGCCTCCCGGCCGTCACAAAGGAAGTGACCTTCACGCTACCGAGCACGCCCCAGTATTCCGTCTCGTTCACGCCGGACATCTATGAGAACTACCCCAATCCGATCGCACCGCCGGGCACAAAGCTCAATTTCACTGTTTGGCTGCCTCCGATCGTGGCGAACGAGATGCGTAAACCCGGCAACGAGATCTCCATTATGGAGGTGTCTACTCGCGATCAGGATGTTGCCAAGCTCCTACCTGACGCCGGCACCGAGGAGAAGGAGATCGGCGGCCGGCCTCGCCAACGTGTTACCTACTCTTATACCGCGCCGGCCGAACTTCCCAGGCCCGGTCTGCATGTTTACAATTTCGTCTTCGCCACCGGCTCAGATATGCAGTTCGTCATGCCCGGGCCGCTCACCGCCACCGTCTCGCCCGGTGCGGCATCGGTCGGGACCGACCTCACCTGCGAAGCGCGATGGCCGTACGTAGAAGAGTTCGGCTACCAGTGGAACCGCGGTGGAGCTCCGATTTCGGGAGCGACATCGCAGGTCTACAAGGTGACGGCCGAGGACGCCGGCCAATCGATCACCTGCACCGTTAAGCCTCTGAGCGCCAATCCAGCCTATTCGCTCCCGACCCCGGCACCCACGGCTACCTCCAACGCCATCGCGATCCCGGGCGCGGCTACCTCCACCCCCTCAACCGGCCGCTTCGACTATCGGCTCGTCGTCTCGCCGACGGCGGCGCAGCGCGGCGGATCCGTGGACTTCTCGTTCCAGGGTTCGGGACTGCGCCAGGACTTCACGCAGACGGCGTCCCGGATCCCGGAAGCGACGGCTACGGGCGTGGCGTCCGTCGAGGTTCGTGGACCGGCGGCGAGCGATCCTGGTTTCGGTCAATCCGTCGTCGGGACAACTCATAGTGGTACGTTCTCGAGTGATGCGGAGCTCAGGGCGACGTCCTGGACGGTTCCACAGGATCTCGCGGCGGGAACCTACTACGCCCAGGGAAGACTGACCGACAGGCCCGTCACCAACGTCGTGCCGTTCACGGTCGCGGAGGCGACGACGCGTCGCCTGCCCACGCTCCAGGTCGTCGTCGGAAGCGGGAACGTCCAGGTCACCGGCACCGACGACCAGGGGCGGAGGTGGACGCAGGAGGTCACCCCTGGGAACAAGCTGGACGTGACGCAGAACCAGAAGCCCGGCGGCCAGACACCGGCCGACCCGGCGCTCCTCCGCACGCTCCAGGCGATCCAGGACGCCGCCGCGAGCCTCCAGGCCGCATTCACCGGCACCGCCGTGGCACCACGCGAGGACGGGCGTTCCCGCTTCCAGTTCACGCTCGTGCCGCGAAACCTCGACGGGTTTGTCACGAACGCGGGCGGCTCCGACCAGCTCGGGCAGAACCTCACGGTCCAGGTCAAGGACCCGCAGGGCAATCCCGTCGTGGCCACCACCGACGCCCCCGCGCCCGCGATGGAATCCTACAACGCCTCCTCCGGGAGGATCGTCTTCACCTGGACGGCCCCGACGGGCGCGACGGCGGGCACGTATGAGGCCAGGGTCCTCCTGAAGGGGGCGCCGGCCACAGCGCCACCGGCTTCGTTTACGATTGCCGGCAAGGCCGCCGATGGAACCCCCATCGTGACGCAACCTGCGGCTGAGAAACCCACGCCCGAGGATCTCTACGCCGCGCTCACCGTCCTCTTCTCCGGCTATGCTCAAGAGAACGCGCACGGATTCATGGACAGGGTCGATCCGTCCTTCTCCGGCACGGCAGACAACAACGTGGCCCTGACCGGCTCCACGATCCGTTCCAGCCTCGAGGAGGACTTCCGGAACTACGAGCGGATCTCGTTCGAGTGGACGCTCATGGCGCGCCGCGACTTCGAGAACGGGGTCGTCGAGGCCGACGTCTTCTGGAACGAACGGCTCACCCCGTCCACGGGTTCTACCGCAGGCACCGAGATCCAGCGCGCGCAGAAGACCTCGACGTTCGTCTTCCGGGCCGACGGCACGAAGCTGATGTTGACGACCTGGCGCCAGGTCGCCGCGTTTGGCCTGGCGGCACCCGGCGGGATCTCGACCTCGCAGCCCGGGTCCACGACGCCCACCAACGACATCTACACGACCAACCAGAACACCACGCTCACGGTCTCGGGGAACACATCCCTGACGGAAGACCTGCTGATCGGCACCGGCCAGACCTACACGGCCGTCACGGTCTCCTCCGCCGCCTCGCTCTCGATGGCCGCGGGCACGAAGATCCGCCTGATGCCCGGCGGCACCCTGACGCTCGCCAGCGGCTCGACGCTGACCGGCGCGGGCTGGACCGGGCTCGTCCTCGAGGGCGGCACGCTCACCCAGCAGGGCGCGGCCACGATCTCCGGAGCCTCCATCGGCGTCGACGTCATCGCCGGCGCGGCTCCGACGGTCACGCAATCCGGAGCGCTCACGGTCTCGGGCTTCACGAGCCGCGCTGTCCGGGTCGCCTCGGGCGGCACGCTCTCGCTCTCGAATGTCTCCGCATCCGGCACCGGCGTCATCCTCGAGTCCGCGGGCTCGCTCGCGATCTCGTCCTCCACGATCACCACGTCGGGCGCGACCGCGGCCACGTTCACGGGGAGCGGCACGAACACGATCGGCGGGAGCACCGTAACCGGCGGGCTTACCTACAACTACTCGGGCACCGCCAACATCACCAACTCGTCGATCACCGCCGGCGGCAACATCATCGACCTCCAGAACTTCACGGGCACGATGAACGTGACATCCACGACGCTCAACGCCAGCGGCGGAACGACCGCGGGCCTCGCCTACGTCTCGGGCTCGGGCTCGGTCAACCTCTCGAGCGTGGGCATCGGCGGATCGATCACGACGCCGATCTCGATGACGGCGGCGGTCTCGGGCACGGTCAATCTCTCCGGCTCGAACACGATTACCGGCATTGCCTCGACGGGCGTCTCCGCCGCCGGAGGCACGCTCCTGCAGTCCTCGGGCACGACCTCGATCGCGGGCGCGACGACCGGTCTCCACGTCGGCGGCGCGACGGTGACGATCACGGGCTGGTCGGTCACCAGCCCGACCACGGGCTACGTCGTCGGGAGCGGAACGCTGACGGCGACCAACTGCTCGGTCTCGGGCGCCACGAACGGCATCGTCGTGGTCGGCGGCACGGCCTCGTTCTCGAACCAGACCTTCGCGGCCATCTCCTCGGCCTCGGCCGCGGTCTCGAACGGCTCGCTGACGATCTCCAACTCGACCGTGAACGGCGGCGGCACGAACTGCGTCTCCAGTGCGGGCGGCGGCACGCTCACGCTCTCGAACTGCACCCTCTCGGGCGCGTCCGGAACCCCGCTTGTCGTCTCCAGTACCGGCGCCACGACCCTGACCACGACCACCCTGACCTCGACGACCGGCACGGCCGCGGCGTGGAGCGGCAGCGGCCCGGTCACGCTCTCCGGGGGGACCTCGACGGGGTCGCACATCTTCAATACCTACTCCGGCGTCGCCGCGCTCTCCAACACGACGATCACCTCGACGGCGACCGTCGTGGACCTCCAGGTTTTTACCGGCCTCCTGACTCTCACGACGGTCACCCTGACCGGATCGGGCGCGCCCGCCGCCGGGCTCTCGATGACCTCCGGCAACGGCAACGTGATCGCCTCGAGCGTCACGACGTCCGGGACGATGACCACGGGCATCGCCGTGGCCGCCGCCGCGAGCGGGACGCTCAGCCTGGTCGGCGCAAACTCCATCGCGGCCACCTCGACCAACGGATTCTCGGTCGACGCCGGGACCATCCAGACGACCTCGGGCACGACGGGCGTCTCGAATGCGGCGACCGGCTTCGCGATCTCTGGCGGCACGGTGAATGTCTCGGGCTTCACGATCGCATCGAACAGCTCCGCGGACGTCGCGATCACGAACGGCACCGCCACGTTCGCCACCTCGACCTTGTCGGGCGGCGGCACGAACAACGTGGCCCAGTCCGGAGGCACGCTCACGGTCTCCGGTTCCACGGTCAGTGGCGCCAGCGCGGCCGGCTTCGCGACCAGCGCCGGGAGCCTGACGCTCACCAACAACACGATCACGGGCGGGATAGGCGGTCCCGGCGTCGACTGGTCGTCCGTGGGCACGCTCTCGATGACCGGTGGCATCGTCCAGAACTCCGGAACCGACGGCATCGCGTTCTCGGCTGGCACGGTCGGGCTCACGGGCGTCGCGGTCGGCGGCAACAGCGGACATGGCATCGTCGCCTCCGCGGCAGGAGCCACAATTACGAACTGCGCCGTCGGCCCGCATGGCCCGGGATTCGCCGGGATCCAGGTGAACGCCAACACCACGATCGACGGGGCGTTGGGTGCCGTGAACGGGAACGACGTCGGCATCGATGTCGTCTCCGGGACCGCGTCGATCTCGGCGATCTCGTTGAGCGGGAACATGACGGCGGGTCTCAAGGTCTCCGGCGGCACCGCCAATGTCACGGCACCAGCCGTGAACTTCTCGGCCAACGTCGTCGGCGCGCTCGGGTCAAGCGGCACGCTCAACCTCACGAACGCCAACTTCCAGATGAGCATGGGCTTCGCCGTCGACGGCGGCGCGGCGACGACCAACCTCGATGGGTGCTTCCTCACAGACAACAACGGCGCCTTCGGTCCCACGTTGGACATGACCGTCCCGACCGATGCCGGCCTGCCGCCCCAGTACACCAACGTCAGCTCGATCATCAACGCGGCGGCGGCGGCGAACTAGACGCCCGATATACCCAAGGGGGGAACCACCATGCTTCGAGATCTCCAGTCACGGCGAATCGTCGTCCTCTTCCTGGCCTTCCTGGTCCTCGCGACTTCGTCCACCGCCGCCGTCGATCACAAGACGATCAAGGGCGTCCGCCTCGAAAACACGCGAACGGCTCCTGCCACCGTGACCATCCGCTCGTCCGACGGACGCGTCCTCGCCCAGACCACGCTCGCCGGCCGGGCCTCGCGCTACCTCACCCTGGAGGGCAACCCCCGCGACATTCGGGTCCAGGTGACCCGCGATGGGGGCTCGGATGCGGCCGGCCGACTCCTCGCGGACATCATGATCGCCGGCGCCGGACGCCGCGAGAGTTCCGGCGCCACCCATTCCCACGACGGCGTCACCTGCAACGATCCAAACTGCGGCTCGAGCGGTTCGAGCGCCTCTCCCGGGAGTTCTTCACGAACACCCCGCATCGAGGACGCGGTCGGCGTCCTCATCGCCGCCTCCTCGGGTGGAACCACCACGACGGCTTCCGGTCAGGTCATAGACGGCGTAAGGATCACCATCGACGAAGAGCTCCCCTCGACGGTCATCGACATCGCCGATCCTCCCGCCGAGCCCGCGCACCATTGCCAGGGAGGCCGGCTCCTCGTCATCGTCGGCGACTTCGCCAACCCCACGATCCAGGCCTCGCTTCGCTGGGCCGAGACGCTCCAGGCCCGCGACCATCACCTGCATCTGCTCGCCTACCCGACCGGCGGATCCAACAAGGACGCGTCCTGGAGCATCCCGCATGTCCCGCCGCCCGCCGGGTTCGTTCCGACGCGAGCGAGCGACATCTGGCCTCGCTATCGCTCCGGCGATCGCAATGGCAACCTCCCCGACCTCGTCGCCACCTGGCGCGACTGCTGCTACTTCGAGGAGGTCATGTTCATGTTCCACGGCGGGCAGTCCGGCGCCTTCCGGGGGCTCATCGAGAATCTCCCCAAGATGCTGGAGGGCCGGCCCGTCCGCAAGTTCGTGCTCTGGTCCTGCGAGAGCACCGACGCCTTCTATCCCGGAAGAGGCGGGGCGGGCGGGGAGCGCAACTACCGCAACATCGCGCACCTCGTCAGGCCGCGAGCCTGCCCCTGTGCCTGCCGAGCCGGTGTCTGCTCGGCCCGGGGACCGCGGGGCGAACGCACCACCTGCCCGACCGCCGATCAGCCCTCGGTCATCCTCGCGTCTGCGCTCGTCGACGGTAAGGCTGCGAAGCTGGGACTGGCGCCCGGCAACGCCCAGCCCCTCACGACGCCCACTGGGGAACTGCGGCGGATCACGGTCGCTCCCACCGGCGAGGTCACCGCCGAGATCATGCCCGAGGGCACCCCGGTCTTCGCCGGTCTCCGGTCACGCGCCGATCGCGAGCTGGCCGCGGGATCGAATACCCGCGTGGACGTGGACCGGATCCTCCAGCCCGTCACCGCGCAGGCCCCCCGAGGAACGAATCCGGCCCGCGACCCGAACCCCTACTCCGGACCGCGTTGCTGTGCCAACGGAGAGGGTTGCATCCCGAACGAGGCGGAGGCCCGATAGCCGGACACGCGGTAACCGCACGGTTCGGCGCCGGTCCCATGGCGTCCACTTGCTGGTCCTATCGTCAGAGGTTATTCTGCACCAGGGTATGCGGTATCTCCTTCTTCTCCCTCTCCTCCTCCTGCTCCCCAGCTCCTCTTCCCATGCCGATCAGTCCCGGGCGGAGGCGCGCGAGTCCGCTCGACGCGACCGCGCGTCCGTCCGATCCTTTCTTCAGCCCCGCCAGGCCGCGCTCAGAAGCCTGGCGGCCGACCTGCGCCTCCGCACCGCGCGCGATCGGGAAACCGCTTACCGCCGGGCCCGCCAGTTGGGACTCGCCACCCGGGACACGGGCCCGCATGGGCAGATCCGCGAGCTCCAGCAGTTCGTCAACGGGCGCCCCGAGTACTACCTCACGCTCAACCTCGCGGAGGCCGAGATGTCGAACATCGACCTCCTCTGGCCCGGAGGATCCGCCGGTCTCTCGCTGAGCGGAGCGGGTGTGCTCCTTGGTATCTGGGAAGGAGGCAAGGTCCGGACCACGCACCAGGAGTTCGGGGGCCGCGTCGAGCTCGGGGATACCGTGTCGACGCTCTCCGATCACGCCACGCATGTTGCCGGGACCATGATCGCCTCCGGCCTCGACGCCGGCGCGAAGGGCATGTCCCATGCCGGCAACCTCCTGGCCCACGACTGGAACTACGACGCCGCGGAGATGGCCACGGCCGCCGCCAATCGTGCGATCCTGGCCTCCAACCACTCCTACGGGTTTGTCCGCGGCTGGTACGTCTCAGACACGTACTACTGGTACGGCGATACGACCCTGAGCCAGACCGAGGACTACGCTTTCGGGCTGTACACCGCGACCTCCGCGACCTGGGACAACGTCGCCTGGAATGCGCCCTACTACCTCATCGTCAAGGCGGCGGGTAACGACCGCAGTGACTGGCGAGCGGTGCCCCCTACCGGGCACTGGATCTGGGGCGGCGAGACCTGGGTGTACAGCACGACGATCCGCGACACGGACGGCGGACCCGACGGCTACGACTGTCTGAACGGCGCCGCGGTTTCCAAGAACGGACTCGTCGTGGGCGCGGTCTACGGCATCGTCGGGCGCTACTCGTCTCCCACCGATGTCGCCGTTACCAACTTCAGCGACTTCGGCCCCACCGACGACGGCCGGATCAAGCCCGACCTCGTGGCCGACGGGTCCAACGTCCGTTCGACCGTATCGAGCGCCGACGACGCCTACGCGCAGATATTCTGGAGCGGAACCTCGATGGCCAGTCCCGTCATTACCGGCACGCTGGGACTGCTCGTGCAGCATTACCGGAACACGCACGGCGGCGAGACGATGCTGGCCTCGACGCTCAAGGCCGTCGTTCTCAACTCCACGCTCGAGGCGGGACCTGCCAACGGCCCCGACTACATCTACGGCTGGGGGCTCCTCGACGGGGTCGGCGCCGCCGCCCTCATCACGGCCGACGACGGGGGCGCCGAGCGAAGACTCGTGGAACGCACGCTCGCGAACAGCTCCACCGAGACCTTCGCGTACACCGGGTCCGGCGACACGATCCGCGTCACGCTCTGCTGGACCGACACCGTCCCGACCGTCCCCGCCGCCGCTCTCAATGCCCGGACGAAGATGCTCGTCAACGATCTCGATCTCCGCGTCTCCCTTGACGGAGGCGCCATCTTCCTGCCCTGGCGCCTCGACGTCGAGAATCCCGCGAGCGCGGCCACGCAGGCGGACAACGACGTCGACAACGTCGAGCAGGTCCTCGTGCCGTCGGCGCCCGCGGGCAACTACACGATCACCGTCTCGCACAAGGGCACGCTCGTCGACGGCCCGCAGGTCTATTCGCTCGTCGTCTCGGGGCTCAACACCGCCTTTGACACCACCGGTCCCAACGCGTGGTATCTCAACGACACCGCCTCGACGGGCGACCGATTCACGACCGGGTGGGGCTACGACACCAATACGGGCCGGGCCCCGGGAAGGCCGCTCCGGACGCTCTCCGCGCTGGAAGGCCTCCTCTCCGAGGGAGACTCCGTCTACATCGACGCCGGCGTCTACCCGGAGAACGACTCGTTCGTCGTGGAGACCAACGCGATCACGATCCAGGGCGCGGACTCGACGCTTACCCTCGTGAGGTTCGACGACGCCACCGCGCCCGCCTACCGCGCCATCCACGTCCGAAACGCCTCCCACTTCGCCCTGCGCGACATTGCCGTCAGCGGCGGCTGGATCGGCATCAGGCTCGCGAACGCGGACACGGCCGTCCTCGCGCGCGTCCGCGCCGACTCGAACGGCGGTTCGGGGATCGTCGTCGAGAGCGGATCGTCCGGCGTCGTCGTGACGCAGAGCGCGGCAACCGGGAACGGCGGCGCAGGATTTGCCCTCGATGCGTCGCCCCATGCCACCGTCACGGGAAATGCCGCCCGCTCCAACGGCGCCTCCGGCTTCGATCTCGCCGCCACCGAGAGCGCGGTCTTTGTCCAGAATATCGCGGACTCCAACGCGGGGTGGGCGCTTCGTCTGACGGGCGCCGTCTCCGGCTGCACGTTCCGCAAGAACTCGTTCCTCACGAGCCCCTACGCAACCTGGCGGGACTCGGCCCTCTTCCAGGGGTCGACGCTTTCGCAGAATGTCGACGTGACCCGAAACTGGTGGGGCAGCACCGACTCCGCCGTGATCCGCGGGCGGATCGGCGGAAGCGCCGACTCGATCGCGCTCGCGATCTTCTCGCCGTATCGACTCGGGGTGCCCCATCCCGCCCTGGGGACGGACACCGTCGCGCCACGGTCGCCCGACACGCTCACGGCCGCGCCGCTCGGATCCAACGCCATCGCGCTCAGCTGGGCGCGCTCCACGACCAACGAGGAACCGAGCGGTGGCGCCGTCACCCTCGCCGCATACCGCCTCTACCGCGCGCCGACCGCCGACACCTCGTACTGGCTCCTTCTCGCCACCCTGGACGCGACCGCCGACAGTACCATCGATCACGCGGTCTCCGCCGGTGAGACCTACGCGTACCGCATCACGAGCCTCGACGCCGCCACGACCGTCAATGAAGGCTTCTACTCGGACTCCATTGCGACCGCGGCCGCGCCCGCCGTCACGGACACGTCCGTCCCGAACGTCTGGTACGTCAACGACTCCTCCACGACCGGCGACCGGTACACCACCGCGATCGGCGCCGACACGAACGACGGCCTGGCCCGAGCGACCCCGCTCCGTACGCTCAACGCGCTGGAGGGCCGCCTTACGGCCGGCGATACCGTGTACGTGGACGCGGGTTGGTACTACGAGAACGACACGGTCACCGTGCAGGTCGCGGGCGTCGTCCTCGCGGGCGCGGAATCGACGTTGACGATCATCCGCTTCGACGACGCAACCCAGGCCGGTCGACGATCTCTCCATCTCCGCGAGACCACGGGCATCCTGGTCCAGGACCTCGCGGTCACCGGCGGATGGCACGGGATCCTCCTCGAGAACGCGGACGCCGCCCAACTCCTGCGGCTGCGATGCGATACGGCCGGATCGCACGGCCTCTCGATCGAGAGCGGCACGCAGGGCGCGCTCGTCCTCGGCGTGGAGGCGCGCGGCAATGCGGGCGCCGGCATACACGTCGCCTCATCGAACGAGAACCGGTTCCTCTCGAATCTCGCCGCCGGCAACACGACCGGATTCCTCCTCGAAACAGCCTCCGGGAACTACTTTGCCCAGAACACGCTCGACTCGAACGCGGGCTGGGCCATCCACCTCTCGGGCGCCTCCTCCGCCGACACGTTCACGCGCAACAACATCGCGACCTCGTCCTACGCGTCCTGGAGGGACTCCGGCGCCTTCAACGTGTCCACCGCGTCCACACCCTTCAACCTTTCGCGAAACTGGTGGGGCACCACCGACTCCGCCGCCGTCCGTGCGCTCGTCGGCGGATCGACCGTCGAGTCGACCGCGCGCCTCGCCACCGTCCCCTACCGGCTCGGCTCCGCCGACACGGCGCCCGCGGCCGACACCACGGCCCCGCGCAGCCCCGACTCGGTCACGGCGACTCCACTGGGGTCATCGTCGCTGAGGATCCAGTGGTCACCCGTCAGCACGAACGAAGAAGGCTTCGGCGGCGCCGTCGGACTGGCCGGATACCGCGTCTACCGTTCGTCCACGCCGGAGACGACGAACTGGATGCTCCTCGGCCAGGTCGGCGCCGGAACGACCAGCTACACGGACAACGGACTCGCGATCTCGACCGCCTACTACTACCGCGTGACCGGCTTCGACGCGGCCGTCCGCGAGAACCAGTCCTTCTACTCGGACTCGACCGCCTCCGCGACCACGCTCGTCGTCGACACCGCGGGGCCGAACACCTGGTATGTGAACGACACGTCGACAGTCGGCGACTCGTACACCTCCGCGGTCGGCAACGACGGCAACCACGGGCTCCTGCCCGACAAGCCCCTGCGGACGCTCAACGCCGTCGAGCCTCTCCTCTCGCCCGGCGACACCGTTCTTCTCGACGTCGGCTGGTACTACGAGGCCGACACGATCACGCTCGACGACAGCGGCGTCGCGATCCTCGGCGTGGACTCCAGCAGGACCGTCATCCGGTTCGACCTCAGCACGCGACCCGCATACCGAATTCTTCTCGCGCAAGACGTCGCCGGTATCCGGATCGCCGATTTCCGCATCACCAACGGTTACGACGGCATCGTCTTCCGGAACGTGGATTCGTCGACGGTGAGCCGGGTGCGCTCCGATACGCATACCAACCAGGCGATCGGGCTCGAGGCCGGATCCAACGGCAACCGGATCGAATCGTCCTACTTCTGCGGGATGAGTTCCTCGAGCTTCGTGAGCGCTGATATCCGCGCCAGCGAGAGCAACACGCTCGTCGATCTCGTCTTCACCAGCAGCCAGAACTACGCGATGTACTTCGAATACGCAGACAGCCTGCTCATCGAGAACTGCCGGTTCACCAACCACGCGTGGGGAGGCATCATGGGCGGACTCTGCACGGGGCTGGTCATCCGGGGCTGCACCATCGCCAATAACGCGAGCGATCCCCTCTTCCTCTTCGACCTGGTCGGCGGCGAGATCCGGAACAACACGATCACCTCCAACCAGTCCACCGGCCTCTACGTCGGGACCGCGGATCGTTTGCAGATCGTCGGCAACCGGATCACGGGTTCGGACTTCGACGGAATGAGCCTGACGATCTCCAACAACGTCATCACGGACAACATCGTGACCGGGAATGGCGGCGCGGGACTCTCGTGCTCCACGATGGATTCGAGCATCCTCCTGCGCAATGTCGTCTCCGGGAACGCCCAGGAGGGCGTCGCGATCTACAACGGCAGCAACAACCTCTTCTCGCAAAATACGATCGATTCGAACGGGGACTGGGCCATCGCGTTGTACACCGATTACGGCGCCGATACGTTCGAGAAGAACAACATCCTCCCGTCGCCGTATGCCTCGATACGCGACTCCGGTGTGCGGAACTGGAGCCAGGCCAGCCTCCCGATCGACTTCGCTCGGAACTGGTGGGGCACCACGGACTCCGCGGCCATTCACCGGCGGATCTCCGGCGCGACGGCCGAATCCCGCGCCCTCGTCCGCTTCCTGCCGTTCCGCCTCTCGTCCATCGACACCACGCTCGGCGCAGACTCCGTCGCCCCGCGCGCGCCCGACTCCGTCGCGGCACTCGCGCTCTCGCCCACGAGCATCCGCCTCAGCTGGTCGACGCCGACCGGGTCCGAGGAGGCCGAGCCGGCCACGAACCTCGCCGGGTTCCGGATCTACCGATCCCCAACCTCCGACACCACGTATTGGGTACATCACGCCACCGTCGACGCCCTGGCGCGGAGCCTCGACGACGTGGGACTCCCGGTCTTCGACGCGTATGCCTACCGCGTCACCGCTTTCGACAACCTCGACTCCCGGAACGAGTCGTTCTACTCGGACTCGATCGTCCGCGCCACCGAGACCATGGTCGCCCACTTTGCCGTCTCCGGCACCGCTCCCCTCCAGGCCCGCCCCGCCACCGGCGGCTGCACGCTCACGCTCTCCAACGGCACCGAGACGCGCACATTCACGACGGTGGCCGGGGATACCTTCTCGTTCTGGAACGTCCCGGCCGGCGACTGGACCCTCCGTCGCGAAGGCCCCGGCCACCTCCGCGCCCTGGCGACGCTCACGCTCGTGGGCGACACCGATCTCGGCGCGCTGCCCGCTCTCCTCGCCGGCGAAGCCAACGACGACGGCCGGATCAACGTGCTCGATGGTTCGGTCATCCACGATGCCACGGCCCGCGGCGTCTTCTGGCCGCCCGCGGACATCGACGGCGACTCCGACGTCGACGCCTCCGACCTCGCCTGGGTCCGTCAGAACTTCGGACGATAACTGTCCGGGGTTCTCAGCGGAGGGTGCCAGTCGCCTCCTGCCGGCTTCACAAGGTCGACCGAGGGCCCTTTCCCGGCGGTTCCAGGCCGGAAGTCGCCCTTATGAAGTCAGTTGTTGGGAACTTGGCCTGAGACCCCGCCCGAATATTCGTGCTCAAGCCCGAAACCGTGGTATACAGGAGCGCCCTGCCGCGCCTCGCGCGCCTTCGCGCCTCGCGGTAGCGGCAGAAGGAGACCTCCATGAGCTACTTCCAATACAAGGTCGTCGATGCCCAAACAGCGGCGGAGACCACCCGCGACGCCATCGAGAGCAGCCTGAACGTGCTGGCCAAGGACGGCTGGGAATTGCTCGGCGACACGGTTCGCCGCGATTTCCAGGCGAACACCTTCTTCGCCATCGTGCGTAAGGAGACGATCACCAAGCGCGAGACCGTCTATACCTGACGGCCGCTCACGCTGTATTCTCGCGTCATGGTCAGCCCGCGCCATCAGCAGGAATCCCACGAGAAGCTCAGGGGAAAATCTCACCTCAATTTCTCCCTGTTCGGAATCGTTGTCCTTCTCGTGCCGCTCCTGTTACTCGTCTTCTACTGGGACAGGATCATGCCGCTCGTGCGCGTAGCCTACGAGGGACAGGCGCGCGCCGACAGAACCGCCCAGGCAAACGAGCGATCGCTCCAGGCCTTGAGGGATTCGGCATCCTCGGAGCTCCGGCAGAACCAGCAGGCGGCGCACGACCTCGGCGCGCTCGCCACGCCGCAAGCTCCGGACACCGCGCGGCCGGCACCGGAACCGAACGTCCCGGTCCCGGCGACGTCGCGTGCATCCGACCAGGGAGCTCTCGAGGAGATGAAGCGGTCCGGCGCGGCCGATCTCAATTCCTTCCGCTAACCCCAAAATCCAGGGAGATCGCTACGAGAGACGCGGAGGCACGGAGAAGGCCTGCGTGAGGCGGGGGAAATAGAACGTTCCCGCCGGGACCGGGAAGCCCTCCCCTACAGCTTCACCAGTCTTCCGAAGATGAGCGGGCGGGTCTCGCTCTCGGTCAACGTGGTGACGACAAACGTGTCGCCGCCATGCACGAGAAGCGGCGAGCCCAGGGGCGCGGTGTCGGCTGGAATCCACGCGCGGCCTCGCGAGAATTCCACCAGGCCCACCAGGTCGTCGGCGGGAATGATTCCCCAGAGACCATGGAGGATCGGGGCATTCAATTTCGGAATGAAGCACCGCTCGTTGACCACGGGCTGAGCATCGAGCCCGGAGACGGGCATGACCGCCACGGGTCCGTCCGGGATCTGCGGGGCCACGCTGTGATACTCCCCCGCCAGCTGCGCGACGAAACCGGCCCGCATGCCATAGTCCTTTTCATCCAGGAAGACGATGTAGCCTTGGAAGAGCAGGTAGCCGATCGCCAGCGCGAGAGCGGGCACCTGGAGAGCCAGCTTGCGCGCCGGAGACAGGCAGTTCCAGATTCCGGCTACCGCCAGCAGGAACCCGGCAAAGGGGAAGAGCGCGTAACGCGATGAAAAGTGGGTCAGCGGCTGAAACGGAAGGAGAGAAACGAGCATCCAGGTGAGCCCGAACCTTGAAATCGCGGAGCCCTGCCAGAAGGCGAGAGCATAGACCACGGCCGCCACGAGGAGCGTCGTGGTTCGGTCCCAGGGCAGGAAACTCAGCTCGAGATACTGCAAGGGCAGGTAGGCAACCTTGTGAAGCGGGAGCTCCGGGATCCCCAGGGCCTGGCCTTCGCGTGGACCATACAAGACCACGGCGCCGCGAAAGAGAAGATACACCGCTGCCAGTGCCCAGGGTCGCCAGGTCAGGCGGAGGGCATCCCCGATGCGTTGCCCGACCGAGCCCGCCTCCGCTAGATGATAATGCCGAAGCGTCAAGAGGAGCACGACCAGGAGCCCGACTTCCTTGCATAGGACGGCGGCCAGGACACAGGCAACCGACCAGCGTCTCCTTCCCAGCTCGTCGGCGTGAAACGCGAGCAGGGCGAAGAAGAGGGCCAGGGCGTGCTGGCGAGCGCCCATCCAGAAGATGGCCTCGTCCGTGTGCCGGGAGAGCATCCAGGCCAGGGCGGCCAGCGCCGCCACCACGGGATCCTTGAGCCACCTCGCGAAAAGCCCGGCAAGGAGGATGCCGTTGGCCACGTGCAGAGCGAGGTCGGTGCCGTGGATGGCCGTGGGCGTGGCGCCGAGGAGCATGACCTGCAGGGTCGTGATCGCCATCGTGACGGGATAAAACGCGATCCCGTAGAAATCGAAGAGCCGCGAAGGGTCCTCGAGAATGGCACCGACCCACCGAATCGTCGCTGCTTCCTCGCACCAGAAGAAGTTGTCGAGCCCCGGCCAGGCAAGCGCTACGGGAAACAGGGCAAAGACCGCGGCGATTAACATGGCGTCCCTGACGACGCGATCGGGCCTGGTTACCAGCATCCCGTCAGTCTATACGGGGTCAGGGTGCACCTTTGCGACTTTCATCCCACGGCACCTCGGGATGGTCCAATTCCAGATTCTCAATGATCCTGCCCCCTGTGGATAAAAACTGCGGAACTAGCGGCCTGGCCCCATCTTCGCCAGCTTGGGGCCGATAACCATCTGGCAATAGGGGGCGGCCTTGTTGCGGCGATAGTAATCCTGGTGGTAAGGCTCCGCCGGGTAGAACGGCTTTCGGGGAACGATCTCCGTGACGAGGGGCGCCGAGAACTTCGCTTGCGCCCGCAGTCGTGAGGCCAGGGCCGCCTGGTTCTGTTCCTCGTCGGCCACGACGATGATGGATCGATACTGCGAGCCCACGTCCGCGCCCTGGCGATCCGGGGTCGTGGGATCGTGGCAGGCCCAGAAGAGATCGAGCAGTTGCTCCAGGCTGACACGCGAAGAGTCGAACGTGATCCGCACGACCTCCGCGTGCCCGGTCATGCCCGAGCAGACGGAATCGTAGTCCGGGTCAGGCGTGCGACCGCCCGCGTAGCCCGACGTCACGTCCGTGACGCCCTCCACCCGTTCGAAGACGGCCTCCAGGCACCAGAAGCACCCGCCGCCCAGGACCAGGCTCTTCGTCTCTCCGTGCGTTCCCGAATCGCTCATGAGCGAACTCTAGCCGCGCGCGCGAAAAGCGCACGCAGAAAGTGCGATTAGGATGCGCCCGCGGTCAGGGTTCGGCCTTGAAGAACATCCTCCACCCGCCCCCTTCCAGGCGAATCACGAAGGGGTCGGTCATCTGCCTCATGCCTTCCGGTAGCGTCAACCGCACCCCGGGCTCGCGCCTCCACGAGACTCCGTCCCGAGACCTGTACGATCGGAACTCGTCCTGGCCACCCTGGCCCTGGGGAAATCCGTACAGGCGAAAGCCGCCGCCTTCCGTGTCCGTCAGCGTTACAGGTTTCGTGGTGCCGATCCGATCCAGGGCCAGCGATCCGCGGTAGGTAAACGAGTCTCCGTTCGCAGAAGTCGCCACGACCGTGGCATGCTGCCCGATGCTCATCACGAACATCCGCCATCCCGCGCCGTCCCAGAAGACGTCGGGATCGACAAGTCCCGAGAAGCGAAAGACGACGCCCTCCGGCTGAAAGTGGATCCCGTCGACGGAGACGGCCGACGCGATCGCGTGCACGGGATCGTGCTCCCCGGGCCTGTGCTCGAAGAGATAGTAGTAGAGGCGAACGCGCCCGTCCGGCAGAAGCACCGGGCACGGATCCACCGGCGCGAATCCCGCCGGGGACGCGATCGTCACGTCGAGCACGCGAACCGTCCGCCCGCCGTCGAGGGACTCGGC
>CAZJQD010000001.1:20995-132209 GCA_964548165.1 uncultured bacterium | reverse complement strand
GGCCAGGATGATGAAACCACCCTCGATGCCTGCCGAGAAGAATTCCACCTTGCCGTGACCATACGGATGGGAGGAGTCCTCGGGTTCGGCCGCCAGGAAGATCGAGCCGACGGCGAACGCGATGGCGAAGGTGTGAACGATCGATTCGACGGCGTCGGAGAAGACGGCCGCGGAACCCGTCAGCCGCCAGGCCGCGACCTTGATCCCGAGCAGGAGGAGGCTGACGGTGAGCGAGACGACGGCCGCGGTCTTCTGCGTGCGAAGGGTCGCGGTGTCGGTGCCGTAGCGCGTCATGCCGTCGGACCGGGCGCTAGCGCGCGAGCCGAAGGGGAGTGAGCGCCTCGGCGGCGGCGGCGAACTCCGGAGAGCTCGTCGTCAGCTGAAAGATGAGCCGCGTCGTGCGATCGGCCTTTACTTCCTCGATCACGAGGCTCGGACGATCGCCGGACGTCGCGGTGGAGGTCGCCACGGTGTCCGACGCTTCTTCGCCGGCCGTGCGCGCCGCCCACGCGGAGCGGATCTGCCCGAGGTCCGCAAGGAGGCGCTCGCGCGTGGCTTCGTCGAGGGCGAGCGGGCGCCAGGCGCCGGCCGTCATGATGCCGGTCTCGCCGACCGGCAGTCGTTCCCCGTTCGCCTCGGCGCCCAGGATGCGGCCTCGCCCCGCGCCGTCCAGCTCGGCCATGAATTCCGGCGAGACGATCACGAGGCGGGAACCGGTGTCGAGGGCGAGCGGCGCGGCGATGGGGATGCTCGAGGAGACGGTGGGGAGCGTCGTCGACGTGACGACCGGGCGTTTCATCCACCACGCGGTGACGGCCAGGACGACGACGGCGCCCACGAGCAGGGGCGTGAGGAACCGGTTCACGAGCGGCGTGGCATGGGCGGATGCGGCCCGCGCTCCCTGGACACCGCGGTGCCCGGTCCCACGCGGGGCGGAGGAGGTCGACGGCTTCTCATCGTCATCCGTCATGCTCACGCTCCCGCGCCCCGCCAGGGGCGCTCGCGGTCCGTGTTACTCGGCGAGGTAGCCGAATCGCTCCTTGAACTGCTCCGGCCGCAGGTTGCAGATGCTGGCCAGCTTCTCCAGCGCCAGCGGATCGGTGAAGTCGCTCTTGTTCAGGCGGATCATGTACTTGCGCGCGATGCAGTAACGGACCGAGTCGGTGAGCACGAGGCGGACGGCGGTCTTGCCCGTCTTCGGGTCGCGAATCTCCGCGAAGGGGATGGGTTTGATCTTCTCGTTCTGGATCGAGATCATGGCCATCGATCCGCCGCCCAGCAGGAACTCCACGGCCGCGTAGCCGAGGTTCCGGGTGTATTCGACGTCGAAGGCGACGGGGTCGGCGCAGCGGAGCTCGTAGCCGATCTCCTTGTCCACGAGCGTCATCGAGATGCCGACTTCCTTGAGGACACGCTTCACGGCGCGCTTGATGATGTCCGAGAAGTTGACCTCGGCCAGGCGGATGTGGCCGTGCTCGTCCCGCTCGATGCCCTCGATGCCGGCCAGGTCCTCCTTCGCGATCTTCTCGACGATGCCTTCCGCGAGGACGGCGACGCCGTAGGGACGGTCGTGCGTGATGCGCTTGATGATCGAGCCGGCGAGGATGTCCGCCAGCGTCTGGAGCCGGACGGTCTCCCCGAACTCCTCGGGGATGAGCGTGACGGTGGCGCCCGCGGACTTTCCGACGCCCAGGGCGAGGTGCCCGGCCGTGCGGCCCATCATGACCGTGAGGAACCAGCGCCCCGTCGTCTTGGCATCCTCCGCGAGGTTCTCGATCAACTGTGTTCCGATCTCGCGCGCCGTCTGGAATCCGAAGGTGGGGATCCCGTCCGGGAGGGGGAGGTCGTTGTCGATGGTCTTGGGGACGTGCACGACCTTCAGGTCGAAGCCCATGTTCTCCTTGGCAAACTCGGCCACGCGCGACGAGGAGAAGGCCGTATCGTCGCCGCCGATGGTGATGAGGTGGGTGACGTTGAGCCCCACCAGGGTCTTGACGACGTTCTCCAGATGCTGGGGATTCCGGGTCGGGTTGACGCGGCTGGTCTTGAGGATACTGCCGCCCTTGCCCTGGATGCGGCTGACGCTATTGATCGTCAGCTCCTTGAAGTTTCGCTCGCCCTGAGCCAGGTACTTGAATCCCTCCATGAAGCCGAGCACCCGGAAACCGTTGTTCACGGCCTCGATCGTGGCGGCGCTGATGACGCCGTTGATTCCGGGCGCCGGCCCACCGCCGACGACGATGCCGATGGTTTGGTTCTGAATGGTCATGGGATTACCTCAGCGATTCGTGGAAGGTGCGGCGGGATACTGGGCCTCGGCGTTCTGGAAGAACTGGGGATGAATCCAGCCGTGGGCGGAATCGTATCCGGTCGGGACCCGGCGGGGATCCTGCCAGAGGATGACGGACTCGGGGCCCGAGTAGGGGATGCTGGACTGGCTGGAGAGCGCGGACGCGCCAGGCACGGTTCCGAGCGGCAGGGTGCCGAACGAGGTCGAGAGGTCGGCCGCCGGGGCCCAGCCGGTGAAGCCGTTGGCCGTGCGGACCATGACCCACGCGCTGTTCTCGACCTGGACGGCGGGGCCGGCAACCAGGACTTGCGCGCCGGCGTTCAGGCGCTGGAGCCCCGCGCTCCGGTTCGAGGCCTCGGCGCGAAGCGTCGTGGCGCGGGATACGACGACCAGGCCGCCGCGGTTCGTCACCTGCGGCGTGTAGAGCGCGGCGTAGCTGCGCGACCAGATCTGCGTCCACGAGGCGGCGGAGGCCGGGGGCAGGAGACGGAAGTTCGGGAGGAAGAGCGAGGGGCTGAGCCGGTCGCCGCTCTCGATGAGCGTATCGAACATCCACCCGAGATACTCGATGGTGAGCCCGCTGGCCCGCGCGACCTCGGCGTTGACCATGCGCTCCTTGAGGAATGTGCGCGTCAGGTTGTCGGCGCGGATCGGGCGCAGGCGGTCGGGGCGCGAGAGCAGGATCCGGATCTCGTCGGCGGTCTCGGCCGCGGCGATCAGGCGATCCAGGGCGATAACGGATTCGGTGTAGTACGAAGGATAGCCGGGGGCCGGCGCCTGCGAGGCCACCGCGGTCCCGGGCATCGCGATGGTCGTCGCCACGGTCGCCGGAACGCCCGTCGTGGTCATGCCTGCCGGTGCATACACGGTCATCCCGTACGTGGGGGGCGCGTAGGATACGGGGTAGGCGGGCAGGGTGCCGGGCGTCGTCCAGGGAACGGTGGTGGGCGTCGACCAGCCCCAGGGCCACGACGACGGGGCAGCCACCCAGGCCCCGGCAGGGGCCGTCGCCTGGGCGGGAGCGGCTCCCGTGTAGGGCATGGTCACAGGGACGAACTGGCCCCCGGAGGGATTCAGGTACACGACCTCGGCGGCCGCAGGGCCGCCGATCGTCAGGGCCAGCATCAGCCCGAGGTTGGCAACCAGGATCAACACGCGATTCGACATGGATTCCTCCGTCATGGGGTGCTTCGGTTTGTTCGCCGATGATAGGGGGGACCCCGAACCCGGGCAAGCCCAAGGTCGTGACCTCGTTCACGGGGACGAGAACTACCGCCAAGGCACCAGGACGCCAAGAAAGACCAAAGTGAAGAGAGGGAAGGAAGAGGGGAATTTTCCGGAAATCTCCCGCCGGGTGAATGAGAGACTTGATGGTCCGTCTTTTCATTCCGGAGTTCGATTTTGAACTTCTTGGCGCCGTGGCGTCGTGGCGTCTTGGTGATTATACAATCCCCGGGTTTCCAGTATGCGCGGGGGCATGGCAAAGTTTACGTCAGGGTCCTACAATCGCCGCCATGGGTCTGGGGATCGATGTCATCGCGGACTGGACGGCGTGGCTCGCTCCCTTGGGCGTGGCCGCGGCCTGGGCCATCGAGCGACTGCTCAAGAAACCGCGACGCCCCGATCATTCGCTGGGCATCCTGATCCCGCACGGCGAGTTCGTCCTGCGCGGATTCGGCGTCTGGCTGGGAGCCATGCTCCTCCTGCCCGTGGTCGCGGGCGCCCAGTTCGGGCTCGGCGGCGCGCTCGCCGTGCAGTTGGTTGCCGTCTGGCTTCTCCTCCCGGGCGGCGACCCGAAGAACCTTCCCTGGCCCGAGAGCGTTGCCGACTGGGGGAGGTCCCTGGTCACGGGCGTCGCGGGAACGCTGGTCCTGGGAACGGGTCTCTCCCTGGCCGTCAAGGTCATGACCCACGGCCGCCCCGGGATGGACTGGCCCGAGCTGTACGCGCCCACCGGCTCGGTGCAGGAGATCGCGACGCGGCTCCTCATCATCGGGATCGCCATGCCGTTCTGCGAGGAGATCCTCTTTCGCTACGGACTGCTCGGCTGGTTGATCCCGCACCTGGGCCGTGGTGGCGCCTGCATGGCCGCTGCCGCGCTCTTCTCCGCCGCTCACCTGGACGACAGGCTCTTCGTGGCGCGCTTCGCCGGGGGGGCCGTCATGGGTTGGGTCTACCTGCGTCGTCGCGACATCGTCGCCCCCTTCACCGTCCACGCCCTCATCAACCTCAGCCTCAACCTGGTACCGATGTGGAAACCATGACGCTCGTCGGGCATAGTGATGACCATGGCAACCATTCAGGCCGAAGGTATGGGATCTTCGTTGAAAGCGATGGGGGGAGACGCAGGGGCGAACTGTCCCAGGCGCGCCTGTCTGCGCGCTCCCCTCGGCGACTGGCCCGGCTCAGCCGGGACGGTCGTGGGTAGTCGTGATGGTCATGAATCGTAACGAAGCTGCCTGGGAGGCGGCCCGGAGGGTGTTTCCCGGCGGTGTCAACTCGCCGGTCCGCGCGTTCAAGTCCGTCGGCGGCACGCCGCGTTTCATGCATCGGGGATCCGGGTCCCGGATGTGGGACGTCGACGGGACGGAGTACATCGACTACGTCGGCGCCTGGGGACCGCAGATCCTGGGTCACGCGCACCCCGCCGTGACCGAGGCGATCCAGAAGGCCTGCCAGGACGGCACCGCGTTCGGTACTCCCGGGGAACGCGAGACCGAACTGGCGCACCTGGTCATGGGCGCGCTTCCTTCCATCGAGGTCATCCGCTTCGTCAACTCCGGCACCGAGGCCACGATGTCCGCTCTGCGCCTCGCCCGGGGCTTCACGCGCCGTTCCAAGATCCTCAAGTTCGCCGGGTGCTACCACGGCCACGGCGATGGGCTCCTCGTGAAGGCCGGTTCCGGCGCGATGACGTTCGGCGTCCCCGATTCCGCGGGCGTCCCGACCTCGGTTGCCGGAGAGACGCTCGTCGCGCGCTACAATGATCTCGCCGACGTCGACCGCGTGTTCGACCAGCATGCGGGCGACCTGGCCGCCGTCATCCTCGAGCCCGTTGTCGGCAACATGGGGCTTGTTCCGCCTGCCCCGGGTTTCCTCGAGGGCCTGCGCGAACGCTGCACGCGCGCCGGCGCGCTCCTTGTCTTCGACGAGGTCATGACGGGATTCCGCGTCGCTCGCGGGAGCGCCCAGGGCCGCTTCGGGATCCGGCCTGACCTGACCTGTCTCGGCAAGATCGTCGGCGGCGGGCTCCCGGTCGGCGCGTACGGCGGCCGCCGCGAGATCATGGATCTCCTGGCCCCCTCGGGCCCCGTCTACCAGGCCGGCACGAACTCCGGGAACCCCGTCGTGATGGCGGCCGGCATCGCCACGCTCTCGCTCCTGACCGACGAGCTCTACGCGGGACTCGAGGCGCGCGCCGCTCAGCTGGTGAATGGCCTGAGGGCGGCCGCGGGCCAGCGCGCGATCGTCCAGAACGTCGGATCCATGATGACGCTCTTCTGGCGCAAGGAGGGGAGCGCCGCCACGGCGATCCGGAACTACGACGACACCGTGGAGGTCGATGCGGAGAAGTTCGGCCGCCTCTTCCACCACTACCTCGATCGCGGCGTGTACATGCCCCCCAGCACCTTCGAGGCGTTCTTCCTCTCGGCCGCCCACACCGCGTCCGACGTCGATCGGACGCTGGAGGTCTTCCGCTCCTTCGCGTGAGCGTGGATGCCGCTGTCGCGTGATCCTCGCCGAGGCGCTTGTCGATCTCTTCTTTCCCGCCGCCTGCGTCGCCTGCGGGACCGGCTACGGCGAAGACGGCGCGGAGGGGCTCTGCGCCCCCTGCCGCGGTCGACTGGGTCGCGAGCTTGCAGGAAGAAGCGCGGTCTCCATCGCGTCGAAATTCGTGCGGCGGGTCGTTGTCGCCGGTTCCTATGGAGGCGTTCTCGAGGAGATCATCAAGGCCGGGAAGTTTGCCGAGAGGTTCGAGCCGGTCGACTTCCTTGCCTCCTTCCTTGCGGATCGTCTGCCGGCCGGTTGTGTCTATGACGGCGTGGTCGCGTTGCCGTCCGATCATGCCTTCGCCGCGGCGCTCGCGGACGCGATCGCGGAGCAATTGGGCGCCGCCAGGCTCGATCTGCTCGCGCGCCATCCTGGTGCCCGGCGCCAGGGAGGCCTGACGCGCCAGCAGCGCCGGGCGAACGCGAACGTGATGCTGACGCGCCGTGGCGAGATCGCGGCGCAGGCGGTTCTCCTGGTCGATGATGTCGTCACGACGGGGGCGACGCTCGATGCCGCCGCCAAGCTCCTGCAGACGGCGGGCGTTCTGGTCGTGGACGCGGCGGTGATCGCGCGAACGCCCGGCGCGAGGTCGGCCCCCGCGTAAGCTACGCCGCGCGAACACGGAGTATCCACACCCCGCGCGGGCCACGTTCAGTTCCCGATTGCGGTCCTCACCCCCCCTTGGTACCGTGACAGGTCATGACATCCGAAGCCCCAAGGACGCCGAACAAGTGGCACAGGACTGGCGTGATCCTCTCCCTCGTCGGGCTCGTGCTCTCGATCCTCGCCCTCTTGGTCATCGCGGAAAGCCTCCCGCCGAATTGGCATGTCGTCACCCGGCATTCGGATCGGCCCGACCAGGTCTCGGAAGCCGCGCTCCAGATGGCCAGCGAGATCGCCGCGTTCCAGGCGCAGGTGGATCGACGGACGGGCGAGATCCCGCTGGTCTCCGAGTTTGCCGGTCAGAAGTTGCGACAGGAGATCATCGATGACCGATCGAGGATCGAACAGCGGGTCAGCGAGCTCGAGTACGCGGCCGCCCGGGCCGCGCGCAAGGCGGCCGAGTCCCGCGCCGGGATCGGGGAGAGCGGGAAGGTCGAGCCGGAGAACGCGGCGGCCTTGAGCCAGCTGGCGCCGCAGTGGGACCAGGCGGCCGCCGTCATCCAGGATATCCTCCGGCGGCAAGCGCTCGTGGCTTCCCCCCACGAGCCCCCCCCGCCCCCTGCGCCCACCGCGCCCCCTGCGCCCCCTGCGCCCCCTGCGCCGCCCGCGCCCCCTGCGCCGCCCGCGAGCTAGGAACAGGCCGTGACCGCCCGCGCCGCTCACTTCGACGCTTCGCTCATCCTGCACGGGCACTTCTACCAGCCGCCACGAGAGGATCCCTGGACGGAGGAGATCGAGGGAGAGACCTCGGCGGCGCCATTCAACGATTGGAACGAGCGCATCCACGCGGAGTGCTACCGCCCCAACGCGTTCTCGCGCGTCCTCGGTGAGTACGGCAAGGTGCGCGCCATCGTCAACAACTACACCCATCTCTCGTTCAACTTCGGCCCGACGCTCCTGAACTGGATGGAGCGCTACGATCCGGAGACCCTGGCCGCGATCGTGCGCGCCGACGGCGAGAGCCGCCGCCTCAACCACGGCCACGGCAACGCGATTGCCCAGGGTTACAACCACATCATCATGCCGCTTGCCGATTCGTTCGATCGTGAGACCCAGGTCGCCTGGGGGCTCGCGGATTTCAAGCATCGGTTCGGCCGGGCCGCCGAGTCGATGTGGATGCCCGAGACCGCGGTCTGCCCCGAGACGCTCGCGCTCCTCGCTCGCGTCGGCATGGACTACGTCATCCTCTCGCCCTTCCAGGCCGCGGAAGTCCAGGCGCCCGACGGCTCGTGGCGTCCCGTCGTCAACGGGCAGATGGACGTCTCGCGCCCCTACTACATCAAGACCGCGCACGGGCGCATCGCCGCCTTCTTCTACCACGGCCCCCTCGCGTCCGACATCTCGTTCGCTCACCTCCTGAGGCAATCCGAGACCTTCTGCGATCGGCTTGTCGGCGCCATCGGCGGCGGGTCGCTCCTGACCGTCGCCACCGACGGCGAGATCTACGGCCACCACGAGCCGTTCGGCGACATGGGGCTCGCCTACACCCTCGCCGAGCATCTCTCGGGCCGCAGTGGCCGCGTGAAGAAGAAGATCCGCATCACCAATTACGGCGCCTACCTCGCCGAGAACCAGCCCGTCCTCGAGGCGCGGCTGAGGCCGGGGGCGTCGTCGTGGAGCTGCGCGCACGGCGTCGAGCGCTGGCGCGCCGACTGCGGGTGCCGTATCGATCATGGCAACGGGTGGAACCAGCGCTGGCGCGGTCCCCTGCGCGATTCGCTCAATCGGCTCCGCGACGAACTCCGGGTCGTCTTCGAGGGCGAGGGGCGAAAGGTCTTGAAGGACCCGTGGGAGGCGCGGCAGGCCTTCATCGAGGTCATCCTGGGCGGCTACACCGCGGACGCCAAGGCCGAGTTCGCCGCGAAGTGGTTGAAGAAAGGGGAGACCGGCCCGACGGCTTGGCAGCTCCTGGAGTCCCAGCGCAACGCGATGCTGATGTTCACCTCCTGCGGCTGGTTCTTCGACGATGTCTCCGGTATCGAGCCCCGGCAGTTGATGCTCTACGCCGCGCGCGCCATCGATGCGCTCGGCGAGCTCGCGCCGCCGGGGATCGAGGAACGGTTCGCGCGGCGGCTCCGCGAGGCCCACTCCAATATCCCCGAGCAGGGTGACGGCGCCAGGATCTACCGCGCGATCGCTCACCCGCGTCGCACCGCGAAACTGCGTATCCTCAACCAGTCCCTGCTCGCGAACTTCGCCGGCGTGAAGCCGCACGGCGTCTGGCGCTACCAGATACGGTTCGAGGGAGAGTCGTTCTGGGAGACCGGCGGCGCGGATGGCGGCGCGGACGACGGCGAGGCCGGCCTGCCCCCGGGAAAGGCGGCCGGCGGCGCGCTCGGCGCCGGGTCGGTGTCCTCGGCCGTGGTCGCCTCGATCGGACGGGGCGCCGCTCGCGTGAGGGATGCCCGCACGGGCGTCGAGAAGCGGTACGCCTGGGTCGGCCGCTTCAAGCCGGCGCCGCCCGAGACGCTCATCTTCGACGTCGGCCAGACGTTCCGGTGGCCGGGCGGCGATCCGCGGGGGCGGACGTGGGAGCGGATACGGCCGGTCGTCGCCGAGCGCAAGGGCGTCCTCGCCATGGGGCTCGGGGACCTCTTCCGCGCGGAGGCGCGCGGCATCCTCACGGAGGAGGTGCGGCGATCCGAGCAGGAACTGGATGCTCTCCTGCGCGGCGTGGTCACGATCCTCGATCCGCTCTTCGAACGATCGCGGACGCTCTCGTTGCCGCTTCCTGTCACGCACTCCCAGATGTTCGCGTACGCCGCGGAGATGCTCTGGCGCGCCCACGTCCGAAACGGCCGCCGCGACGAGGCGCGCCGGCTCGAACACCGCCTGGAACGGCTCGGCCTGCCGATCGCGAAGGAGACCCTCTCCATCGACTACTCCGCCGAGATCGACCGGCTTGCCGTGCCCCTCAGGCGCGTCGGTCGCCGGAGCGCCGAGTTCTCGCGCTTTCTCGATGCGCTCCGGACGGCCCAGGAGAGCGGCATCGTCCTCAAGGCCCGGATCGCCCAGGAGATCGTCCACGACCTCTTGAAGGGCGAGGGCATGGCCCTCATCGGCAAGCTCCTCAATGAGGGCGATCGCGGGCTTTACGAGGAACTGCTGGGGCTCATCGAGGCCGCCGAACGATTGACGCTCGACGCGTCGGAGGCCCGGCAGATGCTTGCCCCCTTCGAGTCCCGCTTCGCCGACGACCCCAACTACTGGCCATGACCACGATGACGACGGAATTGAACCACGGAGACCACGGGGACCACGGAGGGAGGCTGGGGGAGAGGGAATGGATTCACCACACAGATCGCGGAGGACACAGAGAAATTCCAAAGCGAGGTTTGGAGAGAGATAGAGTCAAAATCGGAAACAGAGCTGGAGATGGCATCGGCCGAGAATTCATGAGGGGGTGTCTTTGATTCTCCAATTGGCACCGGACTTTGACTCCCTCTGTGTCCTCTGCGCGCTCTGCGGTGAAGAATCTGATCTTTGCCGTGGTCCCCGTGGTCTCCGTGTTTCATTCTCTCGTTGGGGTGTGTGATGGCGATAATTCTGGATGGCGAAGCTACGGCGCGGAAGCTGAAGGACGACCTGAAGAAGCGCGTCGTGATGTTGAAGGACCATGACATCCGCCCGGGCCTGGCCGCGATCCGCGTCGGCGACGACCCGGCGTCGGACCTGTACGTGACGCGGAAGATGCGCGCGTGCGAGGACGTCGGCATCGGCTCCAAGACGGTCGTCCTCCCGGAGGCGACGACGGAAGAGGAACTGCTCCGCGCGATCGAGGACCAGAATTGCGATCCGGAGACGAGCGGGATCCTCGTTCAACTCCCGCTTCCCGCTCACATCAACACCCAGGCCGTCATCGAGGCGATCGATCCCCGCAAGGACGTCGACGGGTTCCATCCTTTCAACGTCGGCCGCGTCTCCACGGGCGTCGGCGGATTTCCCTCCTGCACCCCGAAGGGGATCATGAGGCTCCTGGAGGAGCACGGCCTCGACGTCCGCGGCAAGGACGTCGTCCTGGTCGGCGCCTCGAAGATCGTCGGGCGTCCGCTGGTGGGCCTGATGCTGGCCAAGCATGCGACGGTGACCGTCTGCCACATCGAGACGCGCGACCTGGCGGCCAATACGCGCCGCGCCGAGATCCTGGTCGCCGCCGCCGGCCGTGCCGGGCTCGTGACCCGCGACATGGTCCAGAAGGGCGTGGTGCTCGTCGACGTCGGCATCAACCGCGTGCCGGATCGATCGAGCCCGAGGGGATTTCGCGTCGTGGGCGACATCGCGCCCGCCGCCCGCGAGCTCGCGTACGCCTGGACGCCCGTCCCCGGCGGCATCGGTCCCATGACCGTCGCCATGCTCATCGAGAACACCGTCCTTGCCGCCGAAGCCATGTCCCGCGGCGTGATGGTTTGATGTCCTATTCACCACAGAGGGCGCGGAGAACGCGGAGAAAATCAGGGAAGAGCAAACATGAAATCCGAACGACCTTCGGCTCGCGGTTTTGAAACTCTCTCGGGACGCTGTTGCGACTTCGGACGGGATCACCTGCTGGTTTTCCGGGTTTGAATTTGATCTTCATCGGGTCTCCTGATTTTGATTCTCTCTGCGCTCTCTGCGTCCTCCGTGGTGCCGATTTCATGACGGCGGCCTGCCCATGAGCCGGGCGCTTTCGGTCGGGGACGCGCTCCGGCTGATCCTCGATTCGATCGCGGCGACGGCACCCGTCTCGGTGTCTCTCCCGGAGGCCGTCGGGATGGTGCTGGCCGAGCGCATCGTCGCCGTCGATGACGTGCCCTCCTTCGACAACTCCGGCATGGATGGCTTCGCAGTGCGGTCGCGCGAGCTGGACGCGGCGACGGCGGACGATCCGATCGCTCTGAGGCTGGTCGACGGCATGATCGCCGCGGGGCCCGGCAAGCCCGCCGGTCTCACGCACGGCACGACGGCGCGGATCATGACGGGGGCCCTGATTCCCCCCGGAGCCGATGCCGTGGTACCGATCGAGGAAGTCGAAGTCCGGTCGGCGGATGGGCATGCGGGGGACGACGAGGGGAACCACGTGCTCTTTCGTGGTCCCGTGGCGGTGGGGCGTCACGTGCGACCGGCGGGCCAGGACCTGAGAGCCGGCGCCGTCGCCTTGCCGCCGGGAACGGTCATGACGCCGGGGGCCGTGGGCGTCGCCGCGGTCGCCGGACGATCGCGCGTCGGCGTCCATCGTCGCCCGCGCGTGGCGGTCCTCACGAGCGGCGATGAGATCGTCGCGGCCGATGCGCCGCTGGTCGCGGGACAGGTCCGCAATGCCAACACACCCGTCCTGGCGGCGCTTCTTTCCGCGGCGGGCGCGGAGGTCGTCGACCTGGGCGTGGTGCCCGACGACCGCCTGGCGATCGCGGAGGCCCTGGCGATGGCGCGGCGCGCCGACGTGATCGTGACCTCGGGCGGCGTCTCGATGGGCGAACGCGACTACCTGCGCCCCGTCCTGAACGAGCTCGGCTTCAAGGAGAAGTTCTGGAAGGTCGACCTCAAGCCCGGCCGCCCGCTCCTCTTCGGCATGCTTGGCGAGACCCCCGTCTTCGGGCTCCCGGGCAACCCCGTCTCCGCCGCGGTCACCGCCGAGATCTTCGTGCGCCCGGCCATCAGGAAGATGCTCGGGCATACCCGGCTCTTTCGTGCGATCGTGACCGTCACCGTGACGGAGGAGTTCCGACGCGTTCCGGGCCGGCCCGAGCTGGTGCGCGTCGTCGTGGAGCGGAGCGGCCAGGGCCTGGTCGCGCGCCCGACCCGCGCCGATCAGGGCTCCGGGATCCTGACTTCGCTCGTCAACGCCAACGGCCTTGTCTACCTCGAAGCCTCCCGCGACCTGGTGAAAGCAGGCGAGTCCCGCCCTTGCGTGCTCCTGGAGGAACCCGCCGCCGAGTCATTTCCGCTGGCGTGAGCCGTTAGCGGTCGAGGGCGCGAAAGGCCTCCTGCCATTGACCCGGCGAGCTCACCGCGGCCGCAGGGGAGACCTCCGCTCGCACCAGCCAGGAGTCGGTGGTGAAGCTGAACGCGTGATGCGTCGGCCCGCTCGACTGGTCGAGGATCGCGCGTGATTCACGCCCCTCTGGAAGCCGAGAAAGCTCCACGTTGACGGTGAGAAGGGAAGCGGCGCTGTCCGCGCCGAACTGAAGACCTACCAGGCGAGCGGCGTAGGTGGAGCGCCGAGGGCCCAGGGTGGCGTCGAGGTGTCGTGCGCGAGGCAAGAGTGTTTCCAGCACGGCCAGGACACGGGCCCCCCCTTCCACGGGCCAAGCGGTATCAGGAGTGATGCTCGCTCGCCCAAGCGCGGGGAAATTGGGAATGGCGGAAGGGAACCGCAGGGATGCCGTCCAGGCCTGCCACTGGGCCAGGACGGCGTCTTCGGCCTGGGCTACGCCGCGGTCTTCGAGCCCCAGGATCCGGTCGGTTGGTAGTCCTTCCGCCAGGCCGAGGACAATCTCATCCGCGTAGCCCCAGGTCGTCGCGGAAAGCGAGGGGAGCCAGCCTCGTGGAGACTGGACGCCGTCCAGGCGACGCGCGGACACCCCAAGCACGGATAGCGTCCTGGACCCGCGGGTGAACGTGAGCGCATCGGGCGTTCTCGTGATCGTGAGGGGGCCGCTTGCCGAGGTGAGCGGAGCGAGAAAGGGCAGGAATCCCGGCGTATCGACCGAGGGAGCCGAGCCGAGCAGGAGGAGCAGGAACGCGGGAATCAGGATGTCCACGGTGCAGAGTCTGCGCCATTAAGGCCATACGCGCAACGGGCAGGGGACCGACGACCGCGCGCCCCGCTGGCACCTCGGGGGCCGCCCAGGGGAGCCCGGGGATTGACGGGCGCAACCTGATAGGAGAGCGCGGATCTCCTCCGGCTTTATTCAATTGCGTGGTGGATTCGTACTTGCTAGTCTGACTTCGTCCCGCCGACTGTGGATTGCTGAAAATGATACGATTAGGCCTTCGAGGAGTACTGAATTTGCTTCCAGATGCATTATTTCATCGCTGGCTGACGAAAGTTCGGACGGTCCGCGTAGGCTTCGTATCTCTTTTTCTTCTAGGCTCGATTATCTCGCCGGTCATGGCCGGGCTCGTGACCATCGATGCCACTTCCGTTTCCTACAATGGTCCCGGCTCCGGCGTGCATGTCGTGGTCCCTCCCGGTGATACGTTGCAGCTCAGTTTCGCGGTTTCGAACGAAGACACGGCCACGACGATGCGGATGACCAGCGTGGGGCTGGAACTGGAAGCTTTGACCGGGGGCACCGGGTTTTCATCCCTTGCAGCCGCCGATCTGCAACGCGTATCGATCCACAACTCCAACGGGACCCTGGTGGGAATGGCCCCGAGCACCGGAGCCGGGGCGTACACGATTACGTGCAACCTGGGCGGCGACACCTCCATCGCGCCCTCCACCAGCAAGACCTTCTACATCACGATTGCGACCTCGCCGAGCGCGGACCAGACCATCTTCAAGGTCAGGCTCAACGGCGTGCTCACGACTCCCACGCTGACCGACATCCACAACTTGCTCTCGACCACGCTTCAGATATTCAAGCCGCATACCGTCGCGACGTCCGGGGCCGGAAGAACCGGCGCCGTGGTGGGCGCGGGGGCCGGGCCGTTCGGGCTCTTCACCTGGGTCATGGACAATCGCACGGAAGGCACGGTGCGTTATCGCGGCGCGACCATCACGTGCACGAACGTCCGGGGTTTCGTTCCGGGCGCGTTGTCCAAGACGTTGTTCGACCCGTTGCAGTACACGGGGGACCTCGAGAAGATTACGCTCAGCGTCAACAACGCCGAGGTCCGCAGCGCCACGCGGAAGGGGCGCCTCCGTTCCGCCGGCTACGGGGTCGCGGCGCCCTTCTACACCATGTTTCTTCCAGCCAACGTCAGCGGCGATGACGAGGATGCGGGTACGGACATCGACGTCGCCGCTTCGACAAGCTCGGATTTCGGTTTCAGTTTCTATACGAATGCCTACATGAGCGATCTGCCGGCGCCCGGTGGCGTTGTGCCCGGTGATGCCTGGTACGCGACCATCGACACGTTCCGCATCGAATGCCTCCCCGCGGGGTCGTCCTTCCTCAAGAATACCGATCCCGACTTTTCGATCTCGCAGAAGCGCACGGCCGTGATCTACGAAGTCCTGGGTCCGCTCTTTCCCTACAGCGTCATTGCGCATCCCCAGCTGGACGCCAACTCCACGGCGTACAACGACCAGGCCGACCTGGATTACATCACGTTTCGCCCGGTCTTCCCCCTGACGATCGTGGGCGGCCCCGGGAACACCCAGGGCCTGCGTTCCATTCGGCTGAACCTGAATTACGGCGGTATCGAGGACTTCAATAGCGAGACTTCGCCGCTACGCAGGATCGATCAGACGGATTACTCCGGGTTCCAGATCCGTTCGACGACCGACAGGACCTACTCGAACAGTGACCGGCTCTATCCTCTGGATGTCTCCCAGACGCTCATCACGCGTTCCGCCAACCAGACCACCGTGGACCTGGTCATTGCCGGCTTCCTGCCCCTGGCCACCGATAGCGCGATCTATTTCACGGCCGGCGGCTGGCACCCGACGGTCTGGCTCGGCGTCGAGCCTTCCGTCAACTCGCAGTTCGCGGACACGCTCACGCTGGAAATTCCCAGCGGCGGCTTTGGCTTCCTCAGCGGCCTCGTCTCCTACGAGTCGCATGCGATGTCTCGGCTCTCGGCGACCGATACGACGGGGGCCGCCAGCCTGAAGTTGCCCGATCTCACGGCCGATCTCGTCTACCCGCTGAACGACACCGCGCATGTCATCTTCGGCACGAACGTCATCTGGCGCGATCTGACCGCGGCAGGGCAGAGCGTGCCGGCGCCCAGCCAGCCCACGGCGGTTACGGGCATGAGCGTCTGGGACGGCGGCTTCAACTCGAGGATCT
The DNA here is from genome assembly GCA_964548165.1 of uncultured bacterium. Classification (GTDB taxonomy): domain Bacteria; phylum UBA8481; class UBA8481; order UBA8481; family UBA8481; genus CAZJQD01. The sequence goes on along the minus strand of CAZJQD010000001.1, from coordinate 116,546 downwards.
CGGAGTTGGTCTTCTTCGTCATGGACGCCGTGGCATCGGGCGGCGAGGCCATTCACGAGGTGGACTTCAACCTGCTGGCAAACAACGAGACCTCGGGCTGGGCCGTGTACCGCGATAACGACGCTCATCCCAACAACAATAACGGCGTCTTCGATCCCGGCATCGACAGCTTCGTCTCCTTGGTCCTGGCCGGCACGCGCTATGTCCCCATCGGCAACCAGTATTCATCGGACCTCCTGAGCGGTTATGGCGCCGCGAATCAACCCTTGATGATCCGTCTCCAATTCGATCCCACGCAGGCCGCCGTCGCCGTGCCCAGGGACGATGTCGGAACGAACGGGGGAGACGACTTCTTCCTGGTCCTGAGGACCTCGGCGACCATGACGCCGGTGGACAAGTTCCGCGTGGTCGTGGGCGACATCAATTCCACCATCATCAACACCTATAACGGCGGCGTGACGTTCGAGACCACCACAGCCAGTGTCGTCTCCAGCGACCGGGTCTACTCGCGGGGAACGATCACCAGGCTTCTTCCAGAGGCGCGGGCGTACAGCGGCAACGCCTCCTCCAACACGGTGCGTTCCGAGGTCATCTCCATCAGCGGCGGTATCGCGGTCAACGTGACGAACCTCATCGTGGGTTCGAAGAACGTCTTCCGAGGCCTGGAGCTTCCTGTCTTCGGCATGAATGCGATCGACACCGGCGGCGGAATCTCCGTGGTGAGCCTGCTGGTGGATGTGATCGATTCGGGGGTGACGGGGAATTTCGACACGCGCTCCGACCTGGCAGCCTTCCTCTCGAACCGCATCACCAAGAACTATGGCCTGGTCGTCTTCCAGGACAACGGGACGACCACGGGTTCGTTCGACGCCGGCGACTCGGTCATCCCCGGCAATTGGAGCGTGATCGCGGGGCCTGATTCCGCGACGACGCGCTTCCAGTTCGTGTTCTCGCCCGCCTGGGACATCCCCGATACCGATGTCGGCGCGTTCGCGGGCAACGACATCTTCGTGGTCGTCCAGACAAGCGACTCGTTGCTCTTCCAGGATGACTTCTCCCTGAGAATTCCCGCGAATGCCTTCACGTTCGCTCCGCCGGGCGTGATCTCCCAGCCCCCGCCGGTCAGCACGTCGCTGTTGACGGGTGGCATGCCGACCAGGATTGTCAACGTCGATACGTCGCATGATCTGCCGAATAACGGGCGGCGCACGGCCCTGTTCGGCGTCATGGCCGCCGACACCACGTGGCAGGGGGGCGGCAACATCTTCCTGGATCGCGTGCGGCTTCGCCTCGATGATCCGACCTCGCCCGGCGGCTTCCCCACCGCGATTCTGATGCCGCTGGGGGTCGGTGATTCCTCTGCGGGGATCAGCGTCTGGATCGATGGGAATGGCAATCGTCGTTTCGACGACGACCTGACCATGGACACGTGCTTGCCGGCGACCTTCCAGTGGCAGAGTGCCAACATCCTGGATATCGACGTGCTGAATTCCGCCGCCGCGGTGCCCGACACCGACCCGTACGGGTTCCTCAGCGACACGGCAACCGTCTATTTCGTCGTCTTCCGGGCGTCCACGGATGGCCTGGATCACCAGCTCCAGGCGACGATCTCGTCCGTTACGGAGCCGCTGGATCCCTGGATCAAGTTCACGGCTCCCACGGACCGGAGCCAGGTCTTCACCTCCAGTATTCTTACCATAGCTCCGGCGGGCGTGACCGGGACCTTCTCGCCCTCCGTCTTCTCTCCCAACGGTGATGGCGTCACGGATACGGTCGGCGTGATGCTCACGGTCATTCCTGACAACGGCGATTCCCGCTGGACGCTCTCGGTCACGAAGATCTCCTCGGCGATCTCGCAAACCCTGGGGTCGGGCGCTTTCGATTCCACCATCCTGATTGGGCCCGCCACGCTGGCCGGTTCTCCTCCCACGTTCGCCTGGCCCAGCGCCTTCGTCTATGGCGGCGCGTTCAACCTCTCGTTTGCCTACGACCGCGCGGGGACGCCAAAGACCTTCGCCTTCGGCGACACGCTCATCGTCGATCTCCACTGCACCGCGCCCGTTCTCATCTCGGCGCTGCCTGCCGTCGTCACATCCGGCAACACGGTGGCCGTCTCCATCAGCGCGGACTCCAACCGCAGTGGCCTCGATGCGTTTGCGCTGACCGCGGGCGAATCCGCGGCCGCTTACAGCATCTTCCGGATCGACGGGACCGTCGCCACCCTGCTCGTGAATGGCACGCTCTCCAACTTCAGGGCGGATAACATCTCCGTGCCGCTCCAGGGCGGCAACAACGTTCTGGCCGCCGTTCTTCGAGACACCTACGGGAACCGGTCCGATACCCGGACGCTGGGAACAGTGGCGCTCTCGGTCGGCTCGAACCAGACGATCGTCCAGGATATTCTCACCGATCCCGCCAAACGTTGGCTCGGCGACCGGGACTCGGTGGCCGTATTCGGGATCAACGTGACGCAGGACTTCTCCGGCGAGGCCATCACGGCGTTCACGATCCAGATCTTTGACTCCGGCGGCTTCGCCCTCGGCCAGAACATCCAGGAGGTGCCCACCACCGTCGCCTATCCCGAGACGGCCGGTATCCTCATTTTCAAGGATCATCCGACGTTGGGCACCAAGGGGTCCTGGGACACCCAGGATGTGCTTGTTCCCATGAATCCGCCGCAGAGAAACGCCAGCTTCGTCTCCGGCGATACCATCCGGTTCATCCCGCAGGCGCCGATGACCGTGCCGGCCAACGACACCGAGGCCGCCAACCAGGGCTTCGACTTCTTCATCGTCGTGCACGGAGCGGGCGGGCGCTACTTCCGCGACAGCTTCGTGCTCTCGATGCCGGCCAACACCGCCTTCGAGTTCGCCACGGCCTCGCCGACGCGGTCGAACCTCTCCAACCGCGTCACCTCCACGCCCATCGTCACGCGAATTCCCCGCAAGTTCCTCGACCGCACGACCGCCAACGATTCCTTCACCATCGGGACCAACTACCAGGAGATCTTCGGGCTCAACATCAATGACTCGACCCGAACCGGTGACGGCGGCGCGTCGCTCACGTCCATCGCCCTCGACTTCACCATCGCGGCCGGCGATACCTTCAACCCCGCCATCCTCAGCTACCAGGTCTACCGCGACAGCGGTTCCGCCAACATCGGTTCCTTCGATCGCGCGACCGACTCCGAGGTCACCACGATCCCCACGATCCTCTCTCCCACCCGCGTTCTCCTCACGCTCTTGGGCGCCAACGCGGCCATCCCCGGCCATGATGTCGGCCAGGACTCGGGCCCCGACTTCTGGATCGCGATCCGCCCCAGCGTCATCTCGCTCTCGCTCTCCAACCGCTTCACCGTGGCCATCCTGCCCGGCAACGCTGTGACCACCGGCGACTCGCCGGGCGGCCCCGGTATCACCGGGTCGAAGCAGGTCAGCGTCCCCGCCGGCGGGCTCTCCACGGCCATCACGCCCAACCCGTTCAGCCCCAATGGCGACGGCAAGTTCGACACGGCCGGCTACGCGATCTCGTTCGCCGACACGCGCGGCTTCCGCGTGGTCGTCCTTCGCGCCACCACGGGCGACACGCTCTACAACATCCGTGGCTACGCCAAGGACACGACCGTCGTCTTCGCCTATGCCGACTCCACGACGGGCTGGACGACCGACGAGTACCGCATCCTCGTGACCGACACGGTCACCGGCGCCACCTCCACCGAGGCCACGCTCCTCGTGGCCGACATCCAGGCGCTGACGCCCACCTTCGCCACCACGCCCGCTTCGTCGACCTCCGGCACCTCGCTCACCCTCACCGTGCGCGTCTCCGAGCTGACCGAGAACTCGGCGCAGAGGGCGCGGTCGAAGTCCGAGCGCGACTCCTTCTCCCTGACATTCACCATCAGCTCGACCACCTCCGGTGACACGGTCGATACCGCCTTCGGCGCGCTCACCAGCTCTTCGGTCGACGTCTCCAAGACCATCACCATCTTCGAGGGAGCCAACACCGTCCGCGTGACCCTCACGGACAAGGTCGGCAACATCGACAGCTCGCTCGTCTTCAACATCGCCTCCGGCGCCACCATCACGGGCAATATCGGCTTCGAGGGCAACGCGCCGGTCTTCCGTTACAGCCCCTCCAACCCGAACTTCACCTTCACCTTCCCGACCACGGTGACGGGAGGAACGCTCGAGTTCTATAACATCACGGGCGAGCGGGTGCGCCTCATCAATCTCATCCCCGGAGTCACCCAGGTGGACTGGAACGGCGCCAACGACGCCGCCCAGACGCTGCGCAACGGCGTTTACGTCATCAAGTTCAAGGTACCGCTCTCCGACGGCCGCACGATCGAAGAAGCCCGGACGATCTTCCTCTTGAAGTGATGACCTTCAGACACCAGGGGCTGGCGCGTATCCGACGCGGTGTGCGCGATCACGCTCGCGCCTCGTCGCTCTGTGTCCTCGGCCTCGTGTTGGCGTTCCTCGCGGGCGGCGCCGACGCGGGGTCCGTCTCGGGGTCATTCTCCGAGACCGGGAGCGGCGCGCGCGCCCTGGGCATGGGCGACGCCTTCGTCGCGCTCTCGGACGACGCCTTCGCGATGAGCTCGAACGTCGCCGGCATCGCCAACATGGATCGCATCAGCGCCACCTTCGACTACTCCGACCTCTACGGATTGGGGCTCCTGAAGCAGTCCTACTTCGGCGTCGTCATCCCGACCCGCTACGGCGTCCACGGCTTCTCCTACACCGGGCTCCAGGTCGAGTTCACGCCGTTCCCGCAGAAGCTCTCCGAGACGACGCTCGGGTACTCCTATGCCCGCGCCTTCGGCCCCCTCTCCGTCGGCACGTCGGTCAAGTACATGGACCTCACCTCCGACTTCGCCCAGGGAACGGGCTCCGGCCTCGGCCTCGACGTCGGCGCCAAGTACCAGTGGACGCCCCGGCTCTCCCTGGGCGTCGCCATCCGCAACCTCTACGCGAGCGTCAAGTACGGCACCGGCACGACCGAGACGATCCCGACGTCCTGGAGGATCGGCGCCGCCTACCGGATGTCCGACCGCTGGGCGCTCTCGGCCGAGTATGGCGGCATCAGCGGCGACGTCTTCTCGCGCTTTCGCGCCGGGACCGAGTACTGGGTCATGCGTCCCGCCTACCTCCGCCGAGCCCTGAACATGGATCCCGACTCCATCTTCAAGGAGGCCGAGAGCTCCCGTTACCCGTTCGCGATCGCCCTGCGCGCCGGACTGGAGAAGCAGTTCACCGGGGCCAAGCGCGTTCTCCCCGCGGTTGGCACCACGCTCGGCATGGGCTCCGTCCGCCTTGATTACGCCTACATGTTCGGCAACCGCGAGCTCGGGGAGACGAACCGCTTCTCGCTGACCTACGACTTCGCGCCCTGGGAGAACGTTCCGGACGGAGCCCCGACGCCGGTCACGGCCCAGCAGGCGGCCGATAATCGCGCGGAGGCTCAGGCGGAGGCGGTTGCCGGTGCCGCCCCGGGCTCCAGCGGCGTGGCCGTCCTCGACTTCGCCAACGCCACGGGCGACGACGAGCTGATGTGGCTCGAGCTCGGGCTCGCCGACATCGTCGCCAAGGAACTGGCCGCGTCCGGACTTCCCGTCGTTCCCCGCACCTCGCTCGCCGGCACCGCCAACCTCGCCGGTCCCGAGATCATGACGCTCTCGTCGCAGGTGGGCGCTCGCCTCGCGGTTCGCGGCGTCTTCGTCCGCACCGGCGGCGGCCGCATGGCGCTCACGGTGCGCATCATCGAGGCTTCCTCCGGCCGCACGCTCGACTACATCGAGGCCGAGGCCCAGGAGACCGACATCTTCGCCATTGGCCGCTCCGTCGGGCAGGGGATTGCGGCGAAGGCCGCGGCCTGGATGTACTGACCATGCGTTTCTTCGCCCGCTTGACCCCCTGTGCCTTCCTCTTTGCCGCGCTCGTCGTCTTCGTGCCGCGCGCCTCCGCCGAGAGCATCGAGGTCTTCTTCGCGCCCGGCGCCGACCACCCCGGGGGATCGAACACCTCCTCCACCATGAAGACGGCGCTTCTCAATTTTCTCGCGTCCGCCACCAAGACGATCGATATCGCCGTCTTCAACCTCCAGGACCGCCAGATCATCGAGGCTCTCAACACCATCGCCGCGGCGGGGCAGGTCACCATCCGCGTCATCGTCGACGATAACAACTTCCCCGTCGGCACCTCCGACGGCACGCTCTCCCTTTCCGGCACCATCGCCTCCAAGAAGGACGACGATCCGCACTCCGAGATGCATCACAAGTTCATCATCGTCGACCGCGCCGAGGCGACCGCGGCGGTCTGGATGGGATCGGCCAACTTCAACCGGCCAAACCTCACCTCCATGAACAACAACGCCCTGATCCTCCGCTCGACGTCCATCGCCGCCACGTTCTCGGCCGAGTTCGAGAAGATGTGGAACGGGAACTTTCATCGGAACAAGACGGCCTCGACCACCACGAGTTTCACGGTCGCCGGGGTGCCCGTCGAGGTTCGGATGGGGCCACAGGACGCGCCGGTAACGGCGATGACGAGCACGGCCAATGCCGCGACCACCTCGGCGTTCCTGGCCATCTACACCTTCGGCCACACCCCCCTCTCCAACGCGCTCATCAACAAGAAATCGACCTGGGGCTCCAACTTCTTCGGCCTCTTCGACAAGGACCAGGTCGACTTCAACTTCTCGACGCGCTATGCCTCGTTCGTGGCGGGCGGCATGAACGTGGCCAAGGACGCCAATCCCGACGTCATGCACCACAAGTTTCTCGTCCTCGATGGCCTGAAGGTCTACACCGGCTCGGCCAACTTCACCGTCTCCGCCGACGAGGACAACGATGAGAGCTCCATTCTCCTCAGTGACGCGACGATCGCGAAGGCCTACCTCGCCGAGCTCGCGCGCATCAGCGGCAAGACCATCGGGACGATCACGGGCGCCGACTGGAAGGACTCCGTCATCATCAGCACCGCGACCTCGACGCCGGTCTCGACGACCATCACCGAGCCGGGTCGCAACGCGACAGTCTCGATCTCCTACCCCAACCCCTTCGACGCCTCCCGCGGCGGCTCCGCGACCCTCGCCACTCAACCGACGGCCACGATCCGCTCCGTCCGCATCCTCACCGTCGACGGGCGCCTCGTCTACCAGACGATACCTTCCGGGAGCGTCGTGACGAGCGTGTCGTGGGACGGCCGGAATACGCAGGGTCACCTGATGGCCAGCGGCACGTACCTCGTCGAGATCGAGACCGTTTCCTCGGGCACGTCCCGCGGCATGATGACGCTGGTGCGATGATGCGAACACCCGCTCGCTCTGCCTCGTCCCTTGCCGCGGCTTTCGCCTTGGTCCTCGCAGGGATGCTCGCCCTGGCAACCCCCTCCGTGGCCCAGGGCCTGGGATCGTCGGGCGCCGCGTTCCTCCGGGTCGCCCCGATGGCCAGGCCGCTGGCGATGGGCAATGCCTACACCGGAGTGGCGACCGGCATCGAGGCGCTCAGCTATAACCCGGCCGGGCTCGTCAGCGTCGACAAGTGGGATGTCGGGCTCTCGCAGATCGTCTACGCGGCGGACATCACCTACAGCTACGCCGCCGTCGCCCGCCGCGTCAGCGACAAGAGCGTCGTGGCCCTTCACCTGACCTACATGGGCGCCGACGACGTCATGCGCAGCAGCACCGGCTCCGTCATCGGCCGCTTCTCCAACTACGACCTCGCTCCCGCCGTCAGCCTCGGCTACCAGCTGACGCCCGAGATCGCCACGGGCGGGACCCTGAGGGTCGTGCACAGCGAGCTCGGCGGCTACACCGCGAACGCGGTCGGCGCTGACATTGGCGTGAAGTACGAGCCCCTCTACTGGCCCGGCGTCACCTTCGGGTCCTCGATCATGAACATCGGCACCGGGATCGAGTTCATCAGCTCCAGTTCCCCCCAGCCGCTGACCCTGCGCCTCGGCATGTCCTACGAGCCGCCGCATCGCAAGTTTCTTCTCTCCGGCGACATGCTCATCGACCGCGAGGCCCAGGCGCGAGCCATGATCGGCGGCGAGTATCGCATTACCGAGAACTTCGCCCTGCGCACGGGCTTTGACATGGGCAACGACGCTACGTTCGCGCGCGCGCTCAAGCTGGGCGCCGGCTTCCGCTCCAAGGTCGGCTCGTTTGACTATGCCTTCGAATCCCTGGGCCCCGCCGGCGACAATCATCGCTTCTCGTACAGCTTCCTCGGAGGTCAGCCCCGCGCCCCGCGCGAGGCCGGCAACACGCTCTCGGGTGGCCGCGAGGTCACCTCGCGGGTGACGGTGGCCGTCCTCCCGTTCGTCAACCTCTCGCCCAGCACCGAGCATGACTGGCTGGGCGAGGGCTTCAAGGAGATCGTCGCGGGACGCATGGCGCGCCAGCCCGGCCTCGTAATGGCCGATCGCCGCCGCGCCACCTATCTCGTCGACGGCCGCTTCTCCGTCCTCGGCGACGACCAGCTCTGGATCGGGATCAAGCTCCTCGATGCCGCGAGCGGGGACGTGGTCGCCTACAAGGAAGCCACCATCCTCCAGTCCCAGCTCATCGCTTCCACCAATACGCTCGCTGGCGCCGTTGCCGGTTCGGTTCCGAACCGCTAACGCCGTGCCGCCCATGTCCGAATCCGTATCCCCCGTGCGCCCATCCGGCGGGGCCAACCCTGATCTGCATGCCGGTGAGTCCGCTCGCATTTCGCAAGGGTCCGCTCGCCGCGTCTATGCTCCATGGACGCGGCGGGAGGTCCTGGCGATCCTGTTCCTCCTGGCCCTGGCCGTCGCGTTTGCCGTCGCGTCGGATACCTGGGGACAGGTCCCGGCCGCTCTCGCGGCCGCCGATCGAACCCACCTCGTGGAGGTAATTCCGTGAATATCGAAGCTTACTGCGTGAAGTGCAAGGCGACGCGCGAAGTGCGCGATCCCCGCAAGATCAGCATGAAGAACGGCCGCTTCGCGGCCAAGGGCCCCTGCGTCGTCTGCGGCACGACGATGTTCAAGATCCTCTCGAAGGAGTGCGCCGAAAAGATGGGCGACATGCCCTCCGAGGCGTCCGCGGCGGAAGAACAGTCGACCACAGAATCGAAACCAGAATGACGCCCGGATTTGGACGCGGCCCCAAGGGTCGTGGCCCGGGAGCCGGTCGTGGACCGGGATCCGGTCGTGGCCCGGGAGCCGGTCGTGGACCGGGATCCGGTCGTGGCCCGGGAGCCGGTCGCGGAGACAGCGGTAGCCGCGGGCCGGGTGCGTTTCGCGGGACAGGGAGCGGCGGCCGCGGACCGGGCGCCGGTCGCGGGCCGGGAGCAGGCCGCGGTTTCGCAGGAGGTCGTGATCGGACCGATTCGCGGGGACCGCGACGTGATGATGGAGCAGGCTTCCAGCGAGGGTTCGGTCGTCCCGATCGATCCTCGGGTTCTTATCGGCCGAGCGGTCCTGATCGCGGTGTCGTGTATACCGCCAGCCCCGATGACCGTGCCCCGAGTGACCGGGGATACAGTCGCGGCCCCCGACGCGAGGGCGGTGGCTTCGACCGCGGTCCCCGCCGCGAGGGCGGTGGCTTCGACCGCGGCCCCCGCCGCGAGGGCGGCAGCTTCGACCGCGGTCCCCGTCGCGAGGGCGGCAGCTTCGACCGCGGCCCGCGACGCGAGGGCGGTGGCTTCGACCGCGGCCCGCGACGCGAGGGCGGCAGCTTCGACCGCGGCCCCCGCCGCGAGGGCGGCAGCTTCGACCGCGGTCCCCGCCGCGAGGGCGGACCACGCAGTGGTGGCGGATTCCGTCGCGAGCAGGGGCTCAAGCGAGTTGGCCCCGGCGATTGGCGCCCCGTAGGAGAAGCAGGCCCGGCAGGGGAGCCCGGAGCGCGCCCTGCGGGAGCGCGTCCCGCGGGGACGCGTTCCTATTCGGCAAGGGAACCGCGACGCTTCGAACGGACGGGCGGCGCCGGGCGTCCCGAGGGGACGCGTCCCGAGCGCGATGGACGCTTTGGCCGTGGAGATCGATTTGACCGCGGACCGAAGAAGGACCGTGGGCCGCGACCTGAGCGCCCTGCGAAGCCCTTCCAGTCGAAATCAGCCACGACCAGGCCCGCTGCTGCTGTAACGGAGACGGAACTGCCCTTGGACCCGATCGATCAGGAAGCGATCGGCGAACAGCCGCTCAGTTCTCGTGAGCGGCGCAAGGCCAAGCGTCGCGCCGAGCGAGCGGCGGCTCGCGCCGCCCAGGCCGTCGCCGGCCAGGACCACGCCGATGCCGATGACGAAACCTCCGCGTCCGCGCATGCGGCCGATGAGATCTTCGGATCGGCTCATGATGACAGCGACGAGGGAGACGAGAGCGACGAGGGCGAGGAGAACGAAGCGCTCCCGCGCGCCGGCAAGCATGCTTTTGAAGACGCGCCTCGTGACGCATCGGACGAGGACGCGGACGGCGCTACGGTCGAGGATGTGCTCGATGAATTTGCCGACGCCGAGATCGCCTACGGGCCCGCCGCTACCGGTCATGACGATGGGGATCGGCTGGACGAGGAATTCGAGGTCGAACCTGGCGCCCCGCCCAGGAAGGCCCCTAAGAGCGCGGACTCGGCCAGGCGAAAGTCCCGAGAGCATGCGGCCTCAGAAGTCCCTGCCGCCTCCTCGGTCTATGGTTCCCGGCCTCTTCCTCCCGGTCGCGAGGATGACCAGTGTTTCGTCGTCGAGGGTCGCAGGGCCGTCGACGCCGTCATCGATGGGCCGCTTCCGATTCGAGCCTTGATCCTGATCCGACAGGGCGAGGGGCAGGAGGATGCGTCCGGCAAGTTCGGCGACCTCGAGGACCGGGCCGTGCGCCGCGGGACCGAGGTTCGGCGCGTCGATGCTCGGAAGGCCAAGAAGTACTTCGAGACGCGGCACCCCCAGGGCGTCGCCGCTCTCGTCGTTCGACCCGAGGCGCCCGATGTCGAGGCCATCTTCGCCGCATCCCGGCGCATCCTCGTCCTGGACGGGGTCTCCGATCCCGGCAACGCCGGAACGCTCGTGCGCACCGCCTGGCTCTTCGGCTGGGATGCCGTCTTCGCGACCCCGGGCAGCGTCGATCTCTTCGGCGAGAAGACGGTGCGAGCCTCCGCCGGCTCCATCGTTCACCTGCCGGTCGCCCGCGTCTCCGCGTCGCTCCTGGCGTCGCTGGCCGCCGCGAACGGCTTTCGCATCTGCGTCGGCGCACCGGGATCCGGCTCGGACCCTGTCCCCACCGACGGCAAGCTCGTCCTGGTGCTCGGCAACGAGGCGCGCGGCGTCGAGTCGCCGTGGCCGAATGCCACGCCGGTCGGCATCGCCATGCGCTCGGGCCCCGTCGACAGCCTCGGGGTCGTCGCCAGCGGCGCCATCCTCCTCAATCAGTTGAGGTAGAGCACCGGCACCACTTTTGCGCTCCCCATCCTCAGCGCGGTCATCTAGCATGGGGCGGGATCATTTGAGGCGGCAGAATGTGTAACTGTGTAAGCCTGACCCCGAGGAGGATGAGTCCATGACTACCCGCACCGAGACCGACACGATGGGGCCGATCGAGGTCGAGACCTCGCGGTACTGGGGCGCGCAGACCGAGCGGAGCCTGCATCATTTCCAGGCGGGCGCCGGGCGCGACACGATGCCGCGCGAACTCATCCGCGCCATGGGCATCCTCAAGAAGGCCGCGGCAATGACGAATGCCGACCTCGGGATACTGCCCGCCGAGAAACGGGACCTGGTCGTCCGGGCCGCCGACGAGGTGATTGCCGGGACGCTCGACGCGCACTTCCCGCTCGTCGTCTGGCAGACCGGGTCCGGCACCCAGACGAACATGAACGCCAACGAGGTGATCTCGAACCGCGCCATCGAGATGGCCGGTGGCGCGATGGGGTCCAAGAAGCCCATCCATCCGAACGACGACGTCAACAAGGCCCAGTCCTCCAACGACACCTTCCCGACGGCCATGCATATCGCGGCCGCCGAGGTGATCGTGCACGACCTCCTGCCCGCCGTCCGCGCCCTCCGCGACACTCTCGCCGCCAAGCGCGACGCCTTCCAGGCGCTGACCAAGATCGGCCGCACGCACCTGATGGACGCCACGCCCTTGACGCTCGGGCAGGAGATCTCCGGCTGGGTCCAGGCGCTCACCAATGACCTCGCGCGCATTGAGTCCGTCCTTCCGGGCCTCTACGAGCTCGCGCTCGGGGGCACCGCCGTCGGCACCGGGCTCAATACCCACCCGGAGTTCGCCGTTCGTTCCGCGAAGTGCATCGCCTCCCTGACCAACCTGCCGTTCGTCTCCGCGCCCAACAAGTTCGAGTCCCTGGCGGGCCACGATGCCCTGGTCTTCGCTCACGGGGCCCTGAAGACCCTCGCGTGCTCGCTGATGAAGATCGCCAACGACGTCCGGTGGCTGGCGTCCGGGCCGCGATGCGGCTTCGGCGAGATCCGCATCCCCGAGAACGAACCCGGGAGCTCGATCATGCCCGGCAAGGTGAACCCGACGCAGTCGGAGGCCGTGACCATGATCGCGGCCCAGGTGCTCGGCAACGACGTCGCCGTCAACATCGGCGGTGCCTCGGGCAACTTCGAGCTGAACGTCTTCAAGCCGCTCATCATCCATAATGTCCTCCACTCCGTCCGGCTCCTCGCGGCCGGTTGCCGAGGGTTCGAGGAGCACTGCGCGCGCGGGATCGAGCCGAACGAGGAACGGATCCGTCAGCTTCTCAACGACAGCCTCATGCTCGTCACGGCCCTCAACCCGCACATCGGCTACGACAACGCGGCCAAGATCGCCAAGCACGCGCACAAGGCGGGCCTCACGCTCAAGCAGTCCGCGCTCGAGCTCGGCCTCCTGACCGCGGAGCAGTTCGATGAGTGGGTGAAGCCCGAAGAGATGACCAAGCCCGGACTCTGAGTCCCATGGCCGCGCCGCGCCGCGATCGGGATGCGATCCTCGCCGTCGCGGGGCTCCTCCTGGCGCTGGCGGCCGTGTACCGGGCCGAGCCCTTCGACTCCCTCCGCGGCACGCTCCTGCCCGTCGCCCTCGTCGCCCTCACCACCCTTGCGGCAAATCTCCTCGGGGAGGGCCTGGCGCGATCGCTCGGCATCGCGGCGGCGGCGGGGGAGCGTGTCATCGCCGGGCTCTTTCTGCTCTCCCTGTGGCCGGTGGTCATCGGTTCCTTCGGTGGACTCTCCGCTCCGCTCCTTCTTCTCCCGGCGGCAGCCTTGCCCCTCTTCGCGCTGAAGCGCGTCGGCCCGCTCCTCCGGGAGGATGCCGAGTCCCTCCTCGGCGAGTTTCATTCCGGCGGTTCATTCCTCGTCGCCTTGCGAGCCCTCGTTCTGATGGCCGTCGCCTGGGGGCTCCTCTCGGTGCTGGTCCCTCCAGCCGGGCTCGATGCGCCCTCGTATCACCTCGGCCTGCCCCTGCAGTACCTCCTCGGCAATTCCGTTCGCCCGCCGGATACGATGGGCTACTACCTCTACTGGCAACAGTTCGAGATGCTCGTCCTTCCGCTCGTCGCGGCAGACTCCTCGGGCATCGCCGCCAATCTCCTGGGCTTCGTCCTCTTCGTCTCGCTCCTTGGAGCCGTGGGGCGGCTGGGCGGGGAGACCGGATCTGCTGGTCGATGGGCGGCGGTCGCCGTGGTGGCCGCGTCTCCGCTTGTCCTGCTTCTCCTCGCGTACACCAAGAACGACCTCTTCGCCCTAGCGGGCGTGGCCGCCGCCGCCCGCGTCCTTCTGCGACCCGGGCGGGAGGAAGAAACGTCCCGGGGCTCCGCGGTCTGGATGGGCCTGCTCCTGGGTGGAGCGCTGGCCGTGAAGCCCTCCGCGGCCTTCGCCGCTCTTCCGTTGTTTCTCGGCGCCCTCCTCGTCCTGCGCCGCAACGCGCGCGCCCAGGTTGCGCTCGTCCTGGCGACCGCACTGCTTCCGGCCTATTGGATCGCGCGCAACCTCGCCTGGACCGGTTCGTCCCCGCTCCCACCGAACATCGCCGCCATGGTCGCGCCCCCCGCTTGGATCGAACTGCTCTGGCACCGCCCGGTACACCTCCTCTTGACGTTCCTCCAGTTTCATCCCGAGAACATCGACGGCCCAATCGGTGGACTGGCGCTCCTGGCTTCGGGTCTCTTCTTCGTCCGATCGCGACGCCTTCCTGGCCTCCGTCTCCTGGTCGCCGGCTCCCTCCTGCTCTGGGTTTTCCTGGGCAACGGGCAGGGGAGATTCCTCCTTCCCCTGGTCGCCGTCCTGGCCGCGGTCGGCGCCGGCGAGCTCGCGCTCTCCGGCCGCCCCTTCAGGGGTGTCATCCTCGCGCTCATCCTCCTCTCCCTGGTCACGGTCGTTCGTCTCCAGGCCGCCTACTCGCCCTTCTTCCTCGTGCACGCCGGCTCGCTTTCCCGCGACGCCTACGTGACGCACTGGGTCCCCACCTTTCCGCTCCAGCAGGCCGCATCCCGATTTCTGCCCTCAACCGCGCTCGTGGCCTCCGTGGGCGAACCGCGGCTCTTCTACCTGCGCCGCCCGGCGGCCTGGGACGGATACTGGGAACGGCCTCGCCTCCTGGACCTGGCACACGCGCACCATGACCCGGCGCGGCTGGCCCGCGAGCTTGGCAACTGCGGGTTTACGCACGTGCTCTACAACCCGGCCGAGCACGATCCGGCGGTCTCACGCGGTGGCGCCGTCGCTCCGTACTGCGCGAGCGATACCGCCACGTTGCAGTCACTATTGACCGATTCCCGGCTCGCCACTCCGCTCATGGTCGATCCCCTGCGGCCGGGCCAGGGCCTTTATCGGCTGGAATTCCTCGAAACGGTTGTCGGGGCGGCCTCTCCCGTCCTATGATGGTTTCGGGGTCGAGCCGGACAGGCGCCGTTCCCCGAGAAGATCAACGAGGAGAAGAGACGATGGCGGAATCCAACTACGGTCCCGAGAACTTCGGTCGCGATTTGCTCCTGGTGCTGGGTGGTGCGTTGATCGGCGCCGCCGTGGCGCTCTTGTACGCCCCGCAATCCGGCGATCGCACGCGCCGCCAGATTGCCCGCAAGGTCGAGGATGCCCGGTCGCAGGCGAAGGAGTACAGCGATGAACTCCTCGACCGCGTTGACGATCTCAAGCGCACGGTCTCGCGGCAGGTTGACGCCGGCGTCTCGTCGGTCTCCGAGAAGGTGAGCGAGAAGAAGGGCGCCCTCATGGACAACATCGCCTCGCTCGAGACCAAGATCGGAACCCTCAAGCGCAAGATCGCGCGGAGGTAACGCGCCGAGTCACCCGGCGGAAGCGCCCCGCTTCACCATGTTCCGCTCGTCGTTGTTCCTCTCCGGACGTGGACTTGCGCTCCTCGTGGGCTTGTTGCTCTCTGCCGACGTGGCCCGCGCCGATATCGAGATTCGTCGCACGGTGGTGGCTCCCGGCGAGACAACCATCCTCGTTCCCGCTCACCGCGGCCTGCGGCGCGTCGTCCTGGACCTAGTCCTGCCTCCCTCCTCGCGCATCTCCGCCCTCGCCTCCTGGTCGCCCGTCGAGCAATCGCTCGCGCTGAACCTTTCATCGACCCGCCGCGCTGTGGCGCTGGCCCAGACCGAGGGGCGAAGTCCCGTCGTCTTCGGAACCATCGCCGACTCGGTGGGAGGCGCACACCAGTTCCGGATCGAGGATCGATTCGGCGGCGGCGATACGATCCGCCTCGTGCTCCAGGTCAACTGGACACCGCCGCGGGCGGAGCCCGCTTCGATCGAGGCCGCGCGGCCCGCGGAGATCTCCCGCCCCGCGGACGCGGTTCGGATCACCGCGTCGACGACGGAACCGGCCGAGACGTTGTATGCGGCGCCGGTGAAGATCGTGGAGCTGAGCTGGCGCGAAGGCGGAACGGTCCGGTTCTTGGCCGCCCAGCGGGAGGGATTGCGCCTGCGGTTCACCCAGCCGGTGAATCCCGAGCTGGTGCGCGACGCCGTGAGGCTGGAGGTCGCGCTTCCAGGAAGCCGGGAGGGACTCTGGCGCTGGGAAGAGGTCATGCTGGATGTCCGCGTCGAGGGAACGACGGTGATCGCGCGCCTTCCCCCCAAGCTCGTTCTCGATCGCGAGACGCCCGCGCGCCTCCTCGTTGACGGCGATCGCCTGCTCTCGCGAACCGGCCAGATCGTCGACGCCGAGGGCACCGGCCTCAAGCTCCCCTCCGGCGATGGCCGCCCCGGCGGCTCCTTCCGTTCGCTCCTGACCCTTATCCCCTGAGCGACGATTCTCGCCAGGACTATTCGGGATTTTCGATCCTGAACCTGGGCTTTCTCCGTGTCTCCGTGGTTCAAATTTGTTAATACATGAGCTTCGCCTCAGGAGGGCCTCGGGGCCTCGAAGAGGGGATCGCCGGTCTGGGCGAAGAGCTTCCAGGCGCCGTTCTCGCGCCGGAAGCGAAGCTCCGCCTGCCCGCTCTCCCATGTGATGGCCCCCGACTGGCGGTGACTGCGCCCGAAGCGCCATTCCACGATCATCAGCGCGTCATCCTCCTCGCGGTGAAAGTGGGTCGTGCGCAGGTGAAAGGTGTAGCCGAGGTGATCCAGCAGCATGGAGTCGAACGCGGACTTGAGAATGAGCGGTGAAGGCGAGTAGCGGTCGCTGACCTGGTCCATGAAGGCGAAGGTGTTCTCCGTCTCGACCGCGCGCGTCATCGACTCGAGAGCGGCCAGCACCGCGATCTCCTCCGCGTCACGCGCGCGGGCGTCGATGCGCGTCGGGGTGCCGTCGTCGGAGCGCTGTCCGCTGATGCAGCCGGTAGCGCTGACCGCCAGGCCCGCGATCCCGGCCAGGACGAGAATCCACGGGCGCCCGTGGGCGCGCCGCGAGGGAGAGGACGCCATGGCTAGTTCTGCCCCATGGAGACCCAGCCGCCTCCGCCCTTCAAGGAGGCGGTCAGGGCGTTGAGGGCGCGGACGACGGCGAGGCCTGAGCGGCCGTCCGAGAGCGGCGGACGACGCTCGCGAACGGACTCGATAAAGTGCGCGCACTCGACCTTGAGAGGCTCGGTCGAGGCGATGTGCGGGAGATGGATGTCGCCCGTGCGGATCGAGAGAAACTGCCCGTAGGACGTGAAGGGCTGGCGCTGGGACTCCACCTTGCGGTCGTAGAGCCGCACCTTGTCGGAGGCCTGCGTGTCGTCGATGACGGCCATGCAGTCCGTCCCGATGATCGAGAGCTCGCGGACCTTCTGGGGATCGAGCCAGGAGACGTGCCCGTGGAAGACGACGTCGCCCGGGTACTTGAGCGTGTAGAAGACGACGTCCTCGACGCCGTCCTGCAGGTAGCAGGTGCCCACGGCCTGGGCGGCGACGGGAGCCTTGCCGATGAGCCAATTGCTGGCGGCGATGTCGTGCGGGGCCAGTGACCAGAGGGCGTTCTCGTGCTGGCGCACGACGCCGAGGTTGACGCGGCGGGCGTAGAGGTAGCGCAGGGTCCCGAAGTCGCCTTTCCGCAGTCTCTGCTCGACGTCCCGGTAGGCCGGGTGGTAGAGCAGCAAGTGGCCGACCATCAACAACCTGTCCTGGTCGGCGGCGGCCTTGACGAGCGCGGAGGCGTCGGTGTCGGTGAGCGCAATGGGCTTCTCGACGAAGAGGTCGCGACCGGACGCCAGGACCTTCAGCCCGAGCGCGGCGTGCGTCTCGGCAGGAGTCGCCAGGACGACGGCGTCGAGGGCGAGCGCGAGGGCGGCGTCGAGCGTCTCGCAGCGGGCGGCCCCGGGATGCCGGGCGCCGAACTTCTCCAGCCGCTTCGCGTCCTGGTCGACGATCGCGGCGATCTCGCACCCCGGCGTCTCGGCGAAGGCGCGCAGGAGGTTGGGGCCCCAGTAGCCAAGCCCGACGACGGCGAGACGGATGGTCATGGCGCCATGATAGCCAAGAAGGGCCAGGAGGGGGAGCCTGATCGCAGTTTCGGGTTGCGGGAAGGCGGGACTCAACCCCATGATCCTGTCATGGATGCGTCGCAGACGATTCTCGTGACCGGGGCGAGCGGTTTCGTGGGTCGGCGGTTCCTCGAGATGGTGCCCCCGCACTGGGCCGTGCACGCCGTCTGGCGGAGCCGAGAGGATTTCCCGGATTTTGTCGCCGCGCTCGAGAACCCCCGGATCGTGGCCCATCGCTGTGACCTGGCCGATGCCGCGGCCGTGCAGACCTTGGCGCGCACGATCGGCTCGGACGCGCTCATGGGCTTGCTCGTCCTCTCCGCGAACGGCGACCCGGTTCGTTCGGAGGCCGACCCCCTGCTCGACTTGACCGAGACCGCCGTGACGGCGATCAACGTCTTCCGATCGTTCACCGCGCGTCGGCTCGTCTACCTCTCCTCGGGTGCCGTCTACGAGGGCGCCAGGGGCGTTGTCTCCCCGGCACAGGCGCTTGACCTGCGGCTCCCTTACGCGATCACGCACTACGCGGCCGAGCGCTATGGCGCCTGGGCCGCCGGGCAGGGTCGATTCCCTCACGCGGTTCTCCTCAGGTTCTGGGGCGCGTTCGGTCCGCATGAACCCGAGCGCAAGATCTACACGAGGCTTATCCGGAACTTCGCCCTGGAGCGGCGTCGCGCGATGACGCTCAGGGGCGACGGCACCAACCTGATCGACGCCATGTACGTCGATGACGCTGTTCGCGCTCTCCAGGCCGTCTTTGCGGCACCGCCTGCCACCGGCGTTGAGACGTTCGACTTCTCGAGCGGGGAGCCGACGAGCATCCTGGCGCTGGCGCGCCTGGTGGCCGAGACCTTTGGCGTGGCTGATCCCGAGTTTCATTTCGAGGGCACGGTTGCGGAAAACCACGAATTTCGGGCGGATCCGGCCCCGTTTCGCCGCAGGTTCGGCTTCCGGCCGCGGTTCACCACTCCCGAGGGCCTGCAAGCCCTCCACGCATGGTTGTGCAAGGAATCGACGAAGGTCGGTCGCAAGTCGCGCCCCTGAAATTCTAGAGGCGGTGTGGGGTGTCCGCCGGCTTCGCCAACTCCCGGAGGGAGTTCGGCGGGGGGAGCAATTCGTGCGCCCGCCGCGGCGACTGGCCCGGCTCTACCGGGTCGGTCGTGGTAATCGCTGTGCAAGACTCCTGATTCCAGCGCGCGACGCTCCTGATTTCTTGCTTGGGAGCCGGAGGCACGATGTGGTATCGTTGCGCGGCATCATGGCCGAACGTCGCCGCTTTACGCGCATACCCAGGTCGTTGGTGACCTATTACCGGCGGCTGGACGAGGGGGTTCCCGAGCGGGCGGCGGTGACGCGCGATGTCTCGCGTGGGGGAATCCTCGTGGAACTGGATCCGCCGGTGGACGTGGGAGAGATGCTGGCCCTGGAGATGGTCCTCGGGGACGCAGAACCGCCGGTCAACCTGGTCGGCCGCGTCGTGCGGGTCAATGCCGAGGGAACAGCTATCGAGTTCGTTCAGCTCGACGGCGTCGATGTCGATAGAATTCACCGGTTCGTATCGTCGCGCCGGGGAGGTTCCGGTCCTGGACCGGGGAGCGGGAGCTAAATGGAACGGCTGGAAGTTCGCGATTTCCTCAAGAAGGTCGAGAAGCTGCCCACGCTTCCCGGCATCGCGATGCAGATCATCCAGATGGCGAACAATCCCCGCTACTCCGCCGACGATCTCTCCAAGATCATCCTCTCCGACGTTGCGCTCTCCGCCAAGGTCCTCAAGATGGTCAACTCGGCCTATTACGGCGTTCGCAACAAGGTCGGGTCCGTCAAGCAGGCCATCGTCATCCTGGGATTCAACACCATCAAGTCCCTGGCCCTCTCCACCGCCATCATGGACAAGTTCGCGACCTCGGGCACGATCGAGGGTTTCTCGCGCGGCGAGTTCTGGAAGCACAGCCTCGGCGTCGCCATCACGAACCGGATCCTCGCCCGGCGCCTCGTGAAACAGCGCGAGATGGAAGAGAACTACTTCATGGCCGGGCTCCTGCACGACATCGGCAAGATCATCCTCGACCAGTATTTCCACGAGGACTTCCTCAGGGTGCTCGTCCACATGCGCGGCACCGGGCTCTCGTTCTACAAGGCCGAGCTCGAGGTCAACGGCCTGACGCACACCGAGATCGGCGGCATGCTGGCTACCCAGTGGCAGTTGCCCGACGAGCTCGTGGCCGCGATCCGCTTCCACCACTCGCCCGAGAATCGCCCCGAGAACCAGATGATCATCTCGGCCACCCATTTCGCCAACATCCTCTGCAAGACCAAGGGTTTCGGATCGGGAGGCGACAACGATATCAGCGGCCTCGTGGAATCGGTCATCGGCGGGTTGGGCCTCTCGGAGGGCGATGTCGCTCAGATCGTCGGCGTGGAGATGGACGACGAGTATGCCAAGGCTTCGGATTTCCTGAAGCTGATGGACATCGAGTAGCCGATGAGCGTCGAGTCCCGGGCCTGAAGCGGGCCGCCTGATGTTTCCCGCCGGTCCGCTCCGATCGCGGGCGCGCGTTCTTCTGTTCAGCATGGCAATCTGTCTCCTCGGAGCCTGCGGAGCTTCGGCGCCACCACCTCCGCCGCTCGCCGCGCCGACCGACCCGGCCCTGCATCCCGCCCTCCGTCCCCGCACGACCTGGACGGGGCTCTACCTCCAAGCGGCCAAGATCGGGTGGTCGCGCACGGCGATCGAGACCGTGGCCCCGGGACGTCACCGGCTCGTCAACGAGACCTGGATGCGGATCGCGGCGATGGGGGTCGTGCAGGAGAGCACGATGGCGCTGACCGTGGACTTCACTGACCAGTTCGCGCCCCTGGGATACACCTTCTCGCTGGTCACTCCGGCGTTCCGATCCGAGGCGACCGGCGAGGTCCGTGAGGGAGTGCTCGTCACGCGTCTCGTCACCCCGGGAGGGGAGCGGACGCAGGAGATCCCGCTGGACGCGGACGCCGATATCTTCGGGTTGGCCGACCTGCGCCGCGCCGCGGAGGGATACCGCGTCGGGCAGGTGATCGAGGGGACGATGTTCGAGCCCAATCTCTTCGGGATGGTGCCCTACCGGATCGAGGTGCTCGACACCCAGCTCGTCAAGATGGCCGGAAACGCGGTTGAGGTCTGGCGCGTGAAATCGAGCATCGGGGAGATCAGCTCGATCTCCATCGTCGACGCGACCGGCGACCTCCTCCGTTCGGACGGGCCGATGGGCATCATGATGAAGCGTGAGACCGAGGAGGAGGCGAGGGACATGGGGCGCGCCGGCAACGTGACCGACCTCATCGCGTCCTTCTCCATCCCGGCCGGCCGTGATGTCGAGAACCCCGCCGCGATCCGCCGGGCGGTCCTGGCGGTGGAGGGACTCGTCGGGGACGGCTATGACGGCGGCACGCAGTCGCTCGGTCCCGCCGATGCCTCGGGTGTGCGGCTCGTCTACGTCGACCTCGACGCCCAGCCCGCCGCCGTCACGCGGGACTCCGAGCTGGATGCGGCGCGGCGGCCGAGCTCCTGGATCCAGAGCGAGGATTCGCGCGTCGTCGCCCGGATGAAAACCGTCGTCGCCGGCGCGCGGACGCCGACGGAGAGGGTCGACCGGATCGCGCGCTGGGTGCACGAGAGCATGCGCCAGGAGCCGGCCTTCACGCTCCCGTCGACCGTCGACGTCCTCCTGAGGATGCGCGGCGACTGCAACGAGCACGCGGCGCTCTTTGCCGGGCTCGCGCGCGCGGCCGGGGTCCCGACGCGTGTCGCCGCCGGGCTCGTCTACATGCAGGGACGCTTCTACTACCACGCCTGGAACGAGGTTCACCTCGACGGGCGATGGGTCCCGGTCGATCCGACGTTCGGCGAGAACCCGGCCGGCGCCCTGAGACTGCGGCTGGCCGTCGGTGACCTGGGCGAGCAGATGAAGATCGCCTCGATGGCCGGCCGGTTGAAGATCACGATCCGGGAGGCGAGGGAGCGATGAGTCGAGACGCGGGCCAGGGGTCATCGGGGCGAGGGGACGCGCGGTGACGCCGGACGCTGGTGCGGCCGTGGCCGCCTTGAGGGAGGACCTCGCCGCCGCGCGCCGCGCGCTCGACAGGCTCGAGGACCGCCTCGACGAGGTGGAGTCGATCCTGGCGGCTGAGCGTGCGCCGTCCGCGGCACCAGCCGCGGCACCGGCCGCGGCCGGGCTCTTGGTCGAGTCGGCGTCGGAGAGCGACCCGCTTCGCTTCATCGACGAACCGGTGTCGACGTTCGGCGGCAACTTCGAACCCGGTCTCGAGGACTTCTCGCTGCCGTCGGACGACGTCGTGACCGCGGAGCCGGCCCTGATGACGTCTCCGCCCATTCCGGCGCCGCCGATTCCGGCGCCGCCGCATTCGGGGCCGCCGCAGTCGGCGTCGCACTCTCCGGCGCCGCTAGGCGCGGTGGCGCCTTCCGACGATGAGCTCGCCGCGCTTCTCCGGCAGGTTGGTTCCACCGTCCATGCAGAGGCGACGCCGACCGTTGCCGAGAAGGGGACGTCCCCGGATGGTCGTCGTGCCCAGCAGGGTTCCCCCGAGCCGCCCTCGCGAGCCGGTGTCGCGGCGGCTGGAGACCGCGTGGATTTTTCCACCGACGATCTCGAGACTATCCTCGGACTGGGCCGGGGGTGAGCGCCTCCCCGGCGTCCGGCGCGTCGCCAGGACGCCGGTCATGGCCGCGGTTGCGGCCGTCCACCGTCGACAGAGGAGAGGCATGACCGTGAGGATCGAACCGTGTTAGCCGCGGATCGCATCGAGCGGGAACTGCGCCTCCTGCGCCGCGTGTCATCGCTCATCATCGAGGGCATGCAGGGCGAGGCCGGCGTCGAGGAGCGTCTCAACGTCCTCCTCGATCGCCTGAGCGCCGAGATCGCCGGCGCCACCGATGCCGACGCCGCCTCCATCTTCCTCAGGACCGCGGACGGCGCCTTCGTCCTGCGCGCCACCCGCGGCCTCTCCACGGGCTCCGTCGGTTCCACCACGATTCGGCCGGGCGAGGGGCTCTCGGGGCACGCCGTCGCCGAGCGCCGGATCATCAGCGTCGCGGATGGGCCCGCCGATCCGCGCTATGTTCACAAGGCCGAGACGGGCGAGGAGCGGTTTCGCGGGTTCCTCGCCGCGCCCATCCTGCGCGATGACCAGGTGCCGGGAATCCTCGTCCTGCACTTCTACGAGCCCCGGGCGGCGTCGGACGACGAGATTCGGCTCATCGCCGCGCTCGCGGAGCAGGTCGGCTTCGCGCTCGTCAACGCCCGGCTCTACGCGGAACTGCGCGAGCGGTCGGGCGAGATGGAACGGATGTATGAAGTCGCCCGGGCGATGGGATCCAGCCTCGAGCTCAAGGGCGTCCTCGCGGCCATCGTCACCCAGGCGATCCGCATCGTGCCCTCGCGCGCCGCCATCCTGCGTTCCTACGACATCCGCCACGACCACCTCGTGGTGGAGGCCGTGGCGGGCGAGACGAGCGGGCTGGAGGTCATGATGGGTCCCGTGCCGGTCGGCGACGGCGTGGCCGGGCAGGTGGCGCGTGACGGACGTCCCGTGGTGATCCAGAACCTCTCGGGAGATCCCCGGGCGAGCCGTTACCCGGGGTGCACCAGCATCCTCTCCGTCCCGCTCGTGCACGCCGACGAGGTCATTGGCACCCTCGCCCTCATCGATCGCCGTTCCGCTCTCGGCGGCCGGCTCGTGCCGTTCACCGAGCGCGA
Source organism: uncultured bacterium (assembly GCA_964548165.1). Lineage (GTDB taxonomy): Bacteria > UBA8481 > UBA8481 > UBA8481 > UBA8481 > CAZJQD01. The sequence goes on along the minus strand of CAZJQD010000001.1, from coordinate 92,902 downwards.
TGAGCGGATGCTCACGATCGTCGCGCAGGCCGCGGCCGAGGCCTACTCGCGGGCCGAGCTCTACGCGGAGATGGAGGCCATCGCGCTGACCTACAAGCGGCGCAACCATGAGCTGACGATCCTCAACCATATCTCCCGCGAGATCCAGGGCTCCGTCCAGCTCGACGAGATCCTCTACGTCATCCTCACCGGCATCACCTCGGGCCACGGCCTCGGCTACAACCGCGCCGCCGCCCTGCTCATCGACGAGCAGAAGGAGGAGCTGTACGGCGCGTTCGGGATCGGGGCGACCTACGAGGAAGTGAACCGCGTCTGGACCGAGGCGCCGGAGCTCTTCCGCACCCTCGAGGATTACTTCTCGACCATCGACCTGACGACCGTGGAGAAGTCGCCGTTCAACCGGTTGATCCGGAGCTTCCGCGTCCCGATGCGGGGAGACGCGTCTCTCCTGACGCGCGTCATCACCGAGCGCAGGGCGTTCAATATCCGGAGCTCGCTGGGACTCCTGGGGGCCGACCGCGTCTTCGCCGATCTCATCCGCTCCCGCGCTTACGCGCTCGTTCCCGTCTGGACCAAGGACCTCGTGATCGGCGTCGTGGTCGTCGACAACTGCTTCACGCAGAAGGCGATCGGCGACGAAGAGCTCGTCCTCCTCCAGACGATCGCCAACCAGTGCGGCCTGGCCATCGACGGGGCGCGGATGGTCAACGAGCTGACGTCCACGATGAGCCGGCTCGACGAGGCGACGGGCAAGCTCATGGACGCCGAGCGGCTGGCCGCGATCGGCGAGGTGGCGGCCGGCGTCGCGCATGACATCCGCAATCCCCTGACCGCGATCGGCGGCTTCACGCGCCGTCTCTCGCGCCGCCTCCCCGCCGGGGATACGGGGCACCGCTACATCGAGATCATCACGCGCGAGGTGGCGCGGCTCGAGAAGCTCGCGGGTGAGGTCCTCGACCTCGCGTCCAACCGGCCCCGCGAGGCACGGACCGTCGACCTGCTCGGCCTGGCGCGCCAGTGGCGCGATACGAATGGCGCGATGCTGCGATTCAGAAAGATCCGGTTTCGAGCCGCCAACGGAACGCTCGTGGTGCAGGGTGATCCCGTTCTTCTCGGCCAGGCCATCACGAACATCCTCCTGAACGCCGCCGACGCCATTGCCGCGGCTGGCTCCGCTTCCGCCAGCGCCGTGGCCGCGGCTGATGCCGCCGCCGGCGGGGACCCGGAGGATCCGGACGTGGCCTCCGTGGGTGGTGGCGCGGTCGAGTGCGGGGGCCGGGTGGAGGACGGGTGGGCCTATCTCTCCATCCGCGACAACGGGTGCGGGATGTCGGAGGAACAGCTCGATCGCATCTTCAAGCCTTTCTACACCACGAAGACGGAGGGCACGGGCCTGGGCCTCGCCCTGGCGAGAAAAGCCGTCCTCTCCCACGGCGGCCGCATCGACGTGGAGTCGCGACCCGGCGAGGGAACGACGATCACGATCGTCGTCCCCGTCGACGCGGGCTCGGTACAGCCCGGCGCCTTCGTCGGCCTCGTCCCGCCCGTCACCTGAAGCCATCCACCGCTTGATACTCCGGGTCGGTGACGATCAGGGTAACCGTTCACGCCCTTCCTTTTGCCTGCGCTGTGATTTCAGCGCTTTCAAGCAGGCGATGGGGGGAGACCGAGGGGGGAGCTGTCCGCGCGCCCCCCTCGGCGCTTGGCCCGGCTTTGCCGGGACGGGCGTGAACGGTTACTGGTCAGGTCACCTGCCTGCGCTGTGACTTCAGCGCTTTCAAGCAGGCGATGGGGGGAGACCGAGGGGGGAGCTGTCCGCGCGCCCCCCTCGGCGCTTGGCCCGGCTTTGCCGGGACGGGCGTGAACGGTTACTGGTCAGGTCACCAGGTTCCAGGCCAGCATGCCGAGGGCGAGAGGCGCATCGATGATCTGGCCACCGCGACCGAACCCGAAGAGCAGGATCAGGATCCAGAAGCCGTAGGGCTCGATGTCGTCCATGAGCTGGCGGCCTCGCGGCGGCAGGAAATAGTAGAGAACCCGGGATCCGTCGAGCGGGGGAAGGGGGATGGCGTTGAAGAGCCCGTAGACGAGGCTGGTCAGGTACGTGGCCTTCACGAGCGTGAAGAGCGCGAAGCCGGTCTGTGACGTCGTCGAGAGGGGAGAGAGCGCGGCGCCGAGCGGCAGGAGAACGAGGCAGAGCGCGAGGTTGGAGAGTGGGCCGCAGGCGGCCACCAGCGCGTGATCGCGTCGCATCTTGCGAAAGCGCAGGGGGTTCACGGGAACCCACGCCATGCCCATCGGGATGAGCCCGCGCGAGGCGGTGAAGACCGGGAGAACGACGCCCAGGAGCACGGAGGACATGTTCGACCACTGGATGTGCCGGAACGGATCGAAACTGCGCTTGCCCAGGAGGTAGGCCGTGTCGTCCCCGCACGCGTAGGCGGCATGGGCGTGAGCGCCCTCGTGGATGCCCATCTGGATGAACCAGGCGAGGATGAAGCTGATGACGGCGACGTCCATGGCCGGCCATGATACCGTCCGCCTCTCCATCCCGCCACCACCCCGCCCCGCTCCCGGCCACCCCCGGGGGCGAGGCGGGGAAATCAAAAGGCCAACGGCAAATTGGAATCACGCATGTTTTTCGAATCTCCTTTTGATTTTTGACTTTTGCCCTTGGCCTTTTGATTTCCCCGCGCAGGCGGGGCGGGGGCGTGGTAGCATGACCGCAACATCATGCCGGAACTGGATCCGTCAAAATCATTCGGTCGGGACGGCGTCTCGGTCGTTCATGAATCCCGAACCTTTCCCTCGCGGCTCTCCGAGATCCAGCGTGCCAACAGTTTTCTCGTGGCTTGCATCTCCCGGGCGCCTGCGCTCCCGATCGGCGAAGCCCTGCTCTTTGACCTGCGCCTGGCCGTCACCGAGACCTTCGCGAATATCGTGGAGCACAGCTACGGGAGCGATCCGGACCAGACGATCCGGATGACGATCCGCCTCGACGCGGATCGCATCGAGCTCGGATTCGCCGATGTCGGCCGCCGGCCGGAAGCGCGCCGGCTGCGCTGGCGCAATCTCGCCGAGTTCCGCGAGCGCGGCCTCGGGCTCTTCCTGCTCTCCAAGTGCATGGATTCGGTCACGTTCCACTTCCGCGCCGACGGGGTCAACCGCATTCACCTGATGCGCGCTCTGGTCCGCGAGGGAGCCGTGGGGCGCGTGGGTGAGCACCTGCCGTTCCACACCGCGGTCTTCGATGCTGCCGACTTGAGGACCATCTACCCGATCGGTCACTTCAGCCGCGACCGGCTCGATCCGTTCGTTGTCTTGCCGCCCCCCATCGCGCGCCGCGTTCTCTTCGACCTGACGAACCTCGATTTTCTCGATAGCTACGGCGTCGATTGTCTCGCGCAGTACGCGCGCCTCCTCTGGCGTGAGGGCTTTCGCGTGACCGCGATGGAGCCGCCGGCCGCCGTTGCCAAGGTCATCCGGGCCTCCGGGCTCATGGACATCCTCGTGCCGGACGGGTGGGCGCCGCGCCCCGTCGAGCTCTCCCGCGCCTCTGAACCTGCTCTCGAGGGGTCCGTCCTGCCGCTGGTTCGTGGGCTGACGAGCGTGATCAAGGGGGTTCCCGACGGGGTTATGGCGTCCTTGATGTCCTCGCTCGTGCCCCCGCGATTCGCGGCCGGGGGGATCGAAGGAGAGGTGGTGCTGGCCTGGGGCGAGCCCTCCTGCGGTCTCTTCGTCCGAGCCGTGGCGCGCCGGGACGCGATCGAGGAGAGAACGCAGGGCGCGGCCTCGGGAGGCATCATCTTCGTGGGGTGCTTCTCCCGGCCTGGGGCCCAGGCCATCGTCGCCGTGCACCAGCTTCACGCCATGCTCGGATCGTTTCCCGCGTTCGCGCGGGCCCGGGGAGAGCGGGGCATCCTCGCCGAGTTTCTGCAGCATGTCTCCGGTCTCGTCCGCGATGCCTTGCCGCCCTCCTCGGAGGGGGATGCCGGCGAGCTCAGGCTCTCCGCCGTGGAGTTCTCGCCTCGGGGGGTGCGCGCCGTGACCGGGACCGGCCCCGCGCTCGTGCGGTGCGAGCTGGGCGGCGGGGTGGAGCCCGTCACGCTCTCCGCCGTCGTGCTGGGGCAGTCGGAGAATTCGGTCTTCGAGACCATCGATCTCCCCTTGGCCCCGGGGCACGCCCTGCGCCTTCACGTCAGCGCGGGGGATGTTGGGGTCATTGCGGACGAAGGCGTCCTTGACGCGCGGGAAGCAAGGGCTTAGCGTCATCCCATGAAACTCGGCAAGGTCGTGGCCAGCATCACGGCGACTCGGAAAAGCTCCAAGCTCGAAGGGTTCAAGCTCCTCGCGGTGCAGTTCCAGAAGCCTGATGGGACCTGGGAGAAGGACTACCAGATCGCCGTCGACGCCGTCGGCGCGGGCGGCGGGGAAACCGTGCTGACCGTGACGGGGTCCTCCGCGCGCGAGGACGAGAAGACAAAGAAGGCCGCGACCGATACGACCATCGTGGCCATCGTCGATGCCATCGAGATGAACCCCGTGTCCGCGCCTTCCACCTCGCCTGGAGCTCGGTAGATTGTTTATCGCGCGCGTGATCGGCCGTGTCTGGGCGACGCGGAAGAACGAGAATTACGACCGCGTTCCGCTCCTCGTCGTCCAGCCCTTGAACGAGGATCTCAAGGCGACGGGCGAGCCGGAGATAGCCATCGACTGCCTGGGCCTTGGCGAGGGCGAGATCTGCTGGGTGGAGGGAGGGAAGGAAGCGTCCTACGCCCTGCCGACCAAGTACGGTCCCAGCGACTCTTCCATCGTGGCCCGAATCGAGTCGCTCGACGTCGCCGTGAGGCCGCCCCTGGATCGCCCGGTGCGTCTCCAGGGCGAGACCGGCCGTCCCGCTGGAGCCGCTCGATGAAGATGGCCCTGGTCATGGGCAAGGCCGTCTCGGTGCATAAGCACCCGACCTTCCAGAACCAGAAAGCGCTCCTCTGCCAACCCATCGATCTCGACCTCAAGCCGTCCGGCCGCCCCATGATCGCGCTCGACACCGTGGGCGCGGGCGAGGGGGAGGTTGTGCTGGTCATCCAGGAGGGACGGAGCGCTCGAGATTTCACGGGGAATCCGGCAGCGGCGACGCGGACGATGATCGTCGGGATCGTGGATCGCGTGGATCGATTTGAAGAAAGTGGCGGAGGAACGCGATGAGCGTAAAACGACGTCTGACAGTGGGGCGGATGCTGGCGGCAGTCACGGTCCTGTCCGTGGTCGCCCTCGCGGGAGCCGACGCCATGATGGGCCCGCCCCCCATGCTCGATCCCGGCTCCGTGGACCTCGGCGTCGAGGTGGGGACGATCGAGCGGGACGTTGTCATGCAGGGCACGGTCGGCGGCGCGCTCATCCAGCGCCGCGTGCTCAATTCGACCCAGGCTACGGCCAACCTCAGGGTCGGCTACGCGATTGGCCAGAACTTCCAGGCCCGCGTTCTTCTTGGTGGCAGTCGGCTCAACCTCGGCCAGTTCGACTGGAATGGATCGGGCGTGCCGCTGGGTCAGCAGGACATGGACGGCGACATGGGGCTGATGTGGGGCCTCGGTGGCGAGTACGTGGTCTGGCCCCTGGCCAGCGCGCCCGACGTTCGCGTCGGCGTCTCCGGCGAATACCGGCGCTACACGTCGGAGATCGAGCGGGGGGAGTTCGAGATGGACGAGATCCGGGCGGCGCTGAAGGTGGCCTGGCCGCTGGATCGCCTGACCGTGTACGGCGGTCCGCTCTATTCCGACCTGTCCGGAACATTCGAGGGTGTGACCTCGCTGGGATTCCGTAGCCAGGGCAGGCTCGACGCGGACAACAAGGCGGGCGTCCTGGTGGGAGCCGAGTACCAGTTCAACCCGCGCCTCCTGGGTCGGCTGGAAGGCGAGTTCATCTCTTCGACCGGGATCAACCTCTCGTTCATCTACGGCCTGGGTGGTCCAGTCGGCCGGACGATGGATCGTCCGGTCCAGGCGCCGGCTTCACCGCCTGCGCCCTCGGCAGCAGCGCGCCCGGCGCCGTCTGCCGTCGACTACGACGAGCCGCCGCCGCCGCGTCGCCGCGCAGGCGTGCCGGAGGCGCCTCCTGCCCAGGCCGAGGTTGCGGTTGCGGAGGATGGGCGTCGCGTCAAGCCGCCCACCCCGCCCCCGGGAACGCGCGCGCGCCGGAGCGAGCCGGAGGAGTCGCGCGAGGGCGTCGTGCCGGCCGCGAGCGTCACGGTGCCGTCGAACGTGGATGAATTGATCGCCGCGGGCAATGACCTGGCCGGCCTCGGGCGCTATGACGAGGCGATCAGCTTCTACCGTCGCGCCGTGGCCGCGGATCCGCGGGAATTTCGCGCCATCTACAACCTGGCAACGGCTCAGTACCTCGTCCGGGATTACGCGGGAGCTCGCGCCAGCTACGAGGACGCGGTCACGCTGCGCCCCGCTGATGCCGAGTCCCACCTCTTCCTCGGCTTCTGCCATTACCGTCTTCAGCGCCCGGAGGCGGCGGCGCGTTCCTGGCGTCGCGTGCTTGAAATTGAACCCGGCAACGCCGTCGCGCTCAACAACCTCCAGGCCCTGGGATACTGAGAACCCGTTCCGGGTAGAGCTGGTTTCACGAGGTCATCGCGGGTTATTTCCTGGTGTTTGTATGCCGGGGAGCGGCCTTGGGAAACCATTTCTCGTCACTAAAGCGGTTGGGATGAGCGTCGCGTTCTGCTAATCTTGAGGCCAGACTACGCACCTTTGTGGAGGGGAAGCCCATGTCCTTGATGGAGAAGATGAGCCAGTTGCGGGGAGCGCCGGAAGCGGCGCAGAAGGTGGACCTGTACACCAAGATCGCGGAGGCCGTCGCGCCCCTCCTCGATGTCGACCTCCTCCGGTCGCCCGACGCCGCCACGCGCGACAAGATCATCCAGGACAAGGTCACGGAGGTCGCGCTCAAGATCACGACTGCCGATGGCATCCAGATCGGCAAGGCTCAGTTCGAGGCCCTCGTCGCCGATATCGTCGCCGGCATCCTGGGATTCGGGCCGCTCGAGCGGCTGCTGCGGGACCGGGAGATCTCGGAAATCATGACCAAGGGCGCCAAGTGCGTCTTCGTGGAAAAAAAGGGCAAGGTCCTCAAGTCCGAGGTCACGTTCCGCGACGAGGATGAGCTTCGGGACGTGGTGGAGAAGATCATGAAGCCCCTGGGCCGCGTCTGCGACGAGACGACCCCGTACCAGGATGCGCGCCTCCCCGACGGTTCGCGCGTGAACGTCGTTATCCCGCCCCTCGCCATCGACGGGACGGCGCTCACGATCCGCAAGTTCTCGAAGAATAAGCTCACGCACAACGATCTGATCAAGTTCGGCGCGATGACCGCCGAGATGGCCGACTTCCTCAAGGCGTGCGTCAAGGCGCGGCTCAACATCCTGGTTTCCGGCGGTACCGGCTCCGGTAAGACCACGCTCCTCAACGTCCTTTCCTCGTTCATCCCGGAGGACGAGCGCACGGTTACCATCGAGGACGCTGCCGAGTTGTCGTTCTCTCAGGAACACGTGATCCGCCTGGAGTCGCGTCCTGCCGACTTCGAGGGCAAGGGCGCGGTCTCGATCCGCGACCTCGTCAAGAACGCGCTCCGCATGCGACCCGATCGCATCGTGATCGGCGAGTGCCGTGGTGGCGAGGCCTTCGACATGCTCCAGGCCATGAACACCGGCCACGACGGTTCGATGTCCACGCTTCACTCCAACTCGCCCCAGGACGCCATATCGCGCGTCGAGACGCTCGTGATGATGGCTGGCTACGACCTGCCCATCAAGGCGATCCGCAAGCAGATCTCGGGTGCTGTCGATCTCATCATCCAGCAGTCCCGCCTCACGGACGGCTCGCGCAAGGTGACCTACATCACCGAGATCCAGGGCATGGAAGGCGAGGCCATCCTCCTGCAGGACATCTTCACCTTCCAGTCGACGGGGCTCGGTCCTGACGGCAAGCTGACGGGGTCGCTGAAGCCCACGGGCCTCGTGCCCAAGTTCATCGAGAAGTTCAAGGCCCGGGGCGTGGAATACTCCCAGCACATGTTCCATGCCATCGAGGGCGCCAAGTAGCCGGAGACCGGGGACGCAGCCGTGCCATCACGCCGTCACATCGTCTGGTTGTTGGGGGCCGTTGCCATTCTCCTCGTCATGCTCGACGCGGTCCTCATGCCTCCTGGCGAGGATTGGTACTCCGTGATGGTGCGTGATTCGCGCGGGGTGGAGAACCGCGAGCTCGTGGCGGGAGCCGATCGGCCGGACCTGACGATGCGCAGGGCGGCCATCCAGCAATGGAACCTCGCCGAGTATCACTACGCGCGCGGGGAGTATGACCAGGCGACGAGGGAATACCAGCGGTTGATCGACGAGTTCCCCTACGTCGAGCTGGACTACGGGTTCCGTACCGATGATGCCCGCAAGAGGTTGCGGGAGATCACGGATCTTCGCAGGGATTCCGCGGCCGCCGCTCGCATCAACCCCAACGCTCCGCTCTCCGGCGACTGATGCAGGTTCACGAGTCGTCCATTCCAGATCGCGTCCGCGCCTGGGTTTCGCAGGTGCGGACCGCGGGCTTCGACGCGCTCTGGCAGCGCATGAACGACGAGGAGCGAGGGGAGATGGCGCAGTTTGCCGCCGCGTTCGACCGGGGGTTCCAGCTGGAGGTCGAGGGCCGGTGGCAGGCGGCCGCGGATCGCTACCAGTCGGCGGGGGAGTCCTTTCCCGCCTATGCCGACATCGCCTTCCAGCGCGCCGCCCAGGTCGTCTCCGACAAGATCAACCGGGCCATCCGCTACTACAACCAGGGCGTGCAGGCCCTGGAGGCCAAGATGTACAACAAGGCGATGCAGTACTTCGAGCTCGCGCTCAACGTCGATCCCTCGATGGAGAAGGCCCTCTACAACCTCGGGATGACCTACAGGATGCTCTACATCGGCGATCCGGTCGGCCACAGGCTTGATCGAGCCTCCGCCATCGAGGTCTTCAAGCGGCTCTTGCGCCTGAACCCCGATCACGCCCGCGCCGCCGCTCAGATCGACCAGCTCTCCAAGCTCTGACCTGTGAACGCGGCGTCGTGAAGATCGTCGTCGCCACGGGCGCCGGGATGTCGGCCGAGAGCGGGGTGCCGACCTTCCGCGGACCCGACGGGCTCTGGAACGGCCGCAGGCCCGAGGACGTCGCCACGCCCGGTGCCTTTCGACGGGACCCGAAGGATGTCTGGGAGTTCTACCTCGCGCGCCGCCGCGAGCTCATGGCGTGTCACCCCAACGCCGGCCATCGCGCCGTGGCGGGATGGCAGGAGCGGTGGGGCGAGTGCCCCGTCATCACCCAGAACGTCGACGGTCTCCACCAGGCCGCCGGGTCGGCCGACGTCCTCGAACTGCACGGCTCGATCTGGCGGACGCGGTGCGCGGATTGCGGATTGACGACCCAGGATCGCCGGACCATGCTCGACGACGAGCAGGTTCCGCTCTGCGGTTGCGGAGGATTGTTGCGACCGGACATCGTCTGGTTCGGCGAGGAACTCCCGCACCAGGTCCTTGCGCGCGCCCAATTGCTGGCAACGACCGTCGATGTGCTGGTGCTCGTCGGATCCTCCAACCTCGTGTACCCCGCCGCCTCGATCCCGCTGATGGCTTTGGCCGCCGGCGTAAAGGTCATCGAGGTCAACATCGACCCGACCCCGTTCTCGGATCGCGTCACCCGCTTCATCCAGGGATCGGCTGCCGAAGTCCTGCCCGCCCTGAGGGGCTCGCTCAGCTTGATGTAGAAGTGGGATCGCGAGAGGGATCTTGCGTCTGATCCGTTCCCGACGGCGCGGAGACACGACCGTCAGAAACCTGCCATAACCTTCTTGCTCAGCGGCTGATCCCACACTTAGAATCGCCGCCTACACATCATTGATGTGCGGAAATTCAAGCGGAACGCCGCTGAACGACCTCGGTCCTGGCCGCGACCTGGTGGCGAAGGAGGCCTGGAAATGACGAATCGCCCTGGGATGCGCTTGCGGAGTTTCAGCATGTTGCGGGTCGCTGTCGTTCTCGCTCTTGCCGTTCTCGCTGTTGAGGCCCGAGCGGACGCCGCGGTCTGGTATGTGAATGATACGTCGACGGTCGGCGATTCCTTCACGTCCGCCCCGGGTGCGTCCGCCAATGACGGGCTCTCGCGCGCCACGCCGAAGCGCAACATTCATGAGATCGACAGTCTCCTCGGCGCGGGGGATTCTGTCTTCATTGACGCCGGCCAGTATTACAACGAGTCGAATATCGTGGTGACGGTGGCCGGAGTCACGTTTCTCGGGGCCGATTCTCGGACGACGCTCCTCGATGCGAATTACGAGACCTGCTTCTGGCTCCGTGGAGCGGACAGGACGCGCATCGAGAACGTGGCCATCCTGAACGCTGACATGGCGATCGGAGGAGGATTCGGCCAGTACAGCGGCGCCATCATGGTGGATAACGCTGACAGCGTGCTGGTCGTCTCCGACAGTTTCCTTTCGAATGCGACCGGCGTCATGGGCATGCCAGGGTCGGATTCCTTGACCGTCACCCGGAGCTGGTTCGGTTCTTCGTCGAATTGGGGCGTCACGCTGGAGACCGCGACGAGGGCCGTCATCGTGGGAAACCTGTTCGCCGGCTCCTCGCTCGGCGTGTCTGCCCGCGCGGATTCGGCCGTCCTCCGGGGGAATACCTTCGTCAACCGGACGCTTCTCGTGGAAGGCGCAGACTCCGTCCATGTCTCGGAGAATGTCTTCCAGAATAACTCGTCCCTCACCTTGACCACGGCGCGCCATTGCGACGTCGTGGGCAACGCCTTCCCGGATGGAACCCTGACCGTGAACTCCGGCTCGTCCTATGCGCGCATCGTCGATAACGCCTGCACGACGATCGGTGGACACAACATCGACTTCTACGCGGAGTCGGGGACGCTCTCGGGGAACGTGGTCATGGGCGGCGGCGCATCCGGCTATGGGATCTGGATCCGAGGGTCCGCTTACGGCAACACGATCGTCGGCAACACGGCCAGCGGGAAGCGCAATTACGGCTTCCTGGTCCAGGGCAACAACAACATCATCGATTCGAACCTGGCCCGTGCCTGCCAGGATGGTGGCTTCTGGTTCGGCTCCTCCGGCGACACGAATCTTGTGACCAATAATCTCGCCGATCGCACGTTCGGGAATGGATTTCTCGTGGAGCGCCAAGGCAATCTCTTTCGCTCCAATCACGCCCGCGAGAATTCCTCGCACGGGTTCCGCGTCACGGGCCAGGCGAACTGGCTCCGGCAGAATCTTGCCGACTCGAACCTGGGGTACGGATTCTCGGTCGTCGCCGGCAATTCGCTCGATCGCAATGCCGTCCGGACCTCCCTTGTCCGCCCCGACTCCGGCCTCTTCGCCGACACGCTTTCGACTCTCGTCGTGGCGCGCACGTGGTGGTTCACAACCGACTCAGCCGTGATCCGCGGTCGCATCTGGGGGCGCGGACGCGATTCGGTCGTCCATACGCCCTTTCGACTCGGCATCGCCGACACCGCCGCGAACGGCGATACCGTCGCACCTGCCGCTCCCGGCAACCTGGCGGCGGACAGCCCGCTGGGCGTGATTCGCCTGGCCTGGACCGCTCCAACCGTGAACGAAGACTCCTCGGCCGTGCCCGGTGTCGCCCTCTATCGTGTCTTCCGCGCTCGAACCGCTGATACGACCGACTGGTCCTCGCTCGCTGGCGAGACGACCGGTCTCGAGTTCCGGGACACCACGGCCGCTTCCGATACCGACTACTTCTACCGCGTCGTTGCCGTCGACGCCGCCAGCGTTGCGAACGCGAGCTTCTATTCCGGGGTCGTCAGGGGGCGAGGATTTGCGGATAACGAGCCGCCGCAGGCGTCCCTCCAAGTGCCCGCTTTGGTGATAAAATCTCGTGGTGTTGCGATCACGGCTACGCTGGTTGATACCGGCATAGGCGTCGCGTCAGCGACGCTCTTCGCTCGCGCCGCCACGGCGATGGACACGGTGACGGCCTATACATCCTGGGTCATGGCACGGGAGTCCGGGACGGCGCAGAACGGTACCTGGTCAGCCATGGTGCCGGATACGGTCGTCGGATCGGATACCACGCGGCTCCTCTTCCTGTTTCTTGCATGCACGGACGCCTTCGGGAGGTCCATGAACACGGTGGCGGAGACGGTGCCGATTCGTGATCCCGTGTATGCCCGTATCTTTGTCGGGAACGCGCAAGGGGAGACGACCGAGGTGACGGGGTCGACGACGATCGCGTCGACCAACGGGTCGTTGAGCCTGCGGATCACCAGTTCCATCGGCGATACCGTCCAGGTCTACCGCGTCCCGGCCGGGGGCGCCAATCACACGCGGGTGGCCTTCCAGGCCGACTTCGCCGACACGTCCTTCACGCTCGCCGGACCCTTCTCGAACGGCGAGTCCGTCGTCGTCGTCGTCCAGGACACGCTCGTCAACGTGCCGTTTGCCGAGACGTACTTCTACCAGGCCGATGTCACGCGTCCCGTCGTCAGCGCCTTCACGCTCGATCCGGTCCGCGCCGCCGTCGACTCGACCGGCGTCTACGTCCGCGTGACGCTTTCCACGGTGGAGGCCAACGCGCGGGTCTTCATACGCGAGACGCCGGACACGACCTCCGCGGCCGCGCTCAATGACACGACCGCTCGTTACACGGCGCAGACCGTGGATTCCTCTGTTGGCCTCATGCAGGTCCGGTTCAGCTCCGTAGCGGGCGACACCGTAACGCTTTTTGCCAGCGCGTGGGACCAGGCTGGCAACGTCTCGGACACGGTACGCCTCCAGTTCCGGCTTGACCGTGCTGGTCCGCTCGTGGCGCTCACGGCCGTCCCGAACAACCGGCCCCTCTCTGAGTCCGTGACCGTCACGGTCACCGTCTCCGATACCACGTTTGACCTCGGCCTCCAGGCAGTGACGCTCGGCGTCCGCACGCCCAACAACGTCACCGACAGCTTCGCGATGACGGCCCAGGGCGGGGGCATCTACCGCGTGCAGGTGCCCGCCTCGAAGATCGGTTCCACGGCCGGCACAGTGAACCTCACGGCGACCGCGCTCGATACGTTCTCCCAGGCCGGGACCGCAACCTCATCCTTCACGATCGCCGCCGTCTCGCTCCAGGTCGCCGACACCGGCCTGGTATTCGCGGCCGTCGACACGATCTGGGCGCAAGCGGACTCCGGCTACGTCCGGGTATTCGGGTTCGGCGATACCATCCGTGTCACCAACGCGACCTCGGGTGTCGTCGCCCCGGATACTCTCACCACGTCCTCCGGCGCATCCACGGATACCGCCATCGTCCCCGTGCCCCTGGTGGCCGGACTGAACCGGATCACCATCGCGCGAATCAGTATCGCCGGTGACAGCCAGGCGTTCACGCGCTGGTTCGTCGCGGACACGACCCTGCCCGTTCTCTCCTCGGTCACCCTCGACACGGACGCCGCCGTGGCCGGCTCGACGACGGTCCTCCTGGCCTTCTCCGGCGCTGACTCGTTCGGTCTTGCCGCTTACCGTATCCTCGGCGCCACTTCTGATTCCTCCTCCACCTTCACGGGCTTCTCCGGCGCCTCGCCGTTCACCCGGGCGATTACCTTGACCTCGGATGCCGGGTTCAAGTCGGTCTCCGTCGAGGTCCGGGACTCGGCCGGCAATGTCTCCCTCGCGCTCGCGGACACGATCGAGCTCGTGCTTGGAGCGGGAACGGTCATCGTGCCCTCCTACAACGCGGGCATGGGAGAGACGCAGGCGCTCGTCACCCGCGCGCTCGTGGACCAGGTCTCCGAGACGGTGACCGTCCTCCAGGGCGGCAGTGACACGGTCGTCACGTACATCCTCCAGCGCGGAACGGACGGGGACACCATCCGCGTGCTCATCGACTTCGCGGACACGGTTCGGAACGCGCGAACGATCATCAGCGTTCCGGACACCAGCCCGCTGGCCGGCGCAACCGAGTCCACGCTCCTCATCAGCGACTTCGCGGCCGGTTACCGCACCATCCGCGAGATCGTCGTGACCGATTCGCTCGGGAACCCGATCGGCGCCGCGCCCGAGGTCTTCAACGAGGTACGACTCACTTGGTCGCTCGATTCGGTCCTGGCCGCTCGCAAGTCGGCGCTCGAGGTCTTCTTCTGGGACACGGTCGCCCGGCGATGGTTCATGGTCCGCAGTTTCGACTCGATGGTGAACCGGTCCGCGCGCGACAGCTTCCTCAACTACGCGACCGGCGACACCATCTCGGTCGTCGTCCGTCACTTCACCATCTACGCCGTCTTCCCGGCCGGAGGCTTCACGCAGACGAGCGTGCAGAACATCACCGTCTTCCCGAATCCCTACGTGCCCCATGACGGCAACCTCGCTAACGGCGAGGCGGGGCAGGGCTTCGCGGAGGGCATCTACATCGGGAACATCCCCGCGGGGTCGTCGGTCGAGATCTTCGACATCCGCGGACGGAGGGTGACCGAGATGACGCCGGCGGAGGTGGCCGCGAACACGAACGGTCTCGTCCGCTGGAACGCGCGCAACAAGGACAACCAGGAGGTCGCATCGGGCGTGTATCTCATCGTCGTGAAGGGCCCCGGGGGAACGGCCGTCAGGAAAGCGGCGGTGGTCCGATGAGCGATTCCATGGCGGTGCCGACGGGATACAAGGCCAAGGTGTTCCTGGCGGGCGTTCTCGCGCTCCTGCTCGCGGTGTTGGCGCCGGGATCGCATGCCGAGTCGGGCTCGACGACGGCCGGGTTCCTCCTCGTGCCCGTCGGCGGCAGGGCCGTCGCGATGGGCGGAGCCTACACGGCCCTGGCGGAGGATCCCTACGCGCTTCACTACAATCCCGCGGGGCTCGCGCGTTCCGCGCAGGTGCTTACGTTCGCTCACAACGAGTACATCCTCGATCTCTCCCAGGAATTCGTCGGCTACGCGCACCCGCTCTCGGTTGGCGTTCTCGGCGTCGCCGTCAACTACTTCGACTACGGCGACTTCGATCGCACGACGCACGCCGCCGGGTTCGCCGGCGTGGCCGCTCCCACGGGGCTGAGCTCGCAGGGACAGTTCGACGCGAGCAACCTCGCGCTCTCCGTCGGCTATGCGCGGGCAATGGGAGATGCCGGGTTCCACGTGGGTGGCGCGCTGAAGTACATCCAGCAGGATATCGACAACTTCAGCGGCCAGAGCGTGGCCGCCGACCTCGGCGTCTACTGGCGTCGAGCCGACGGGCCCGTTTCGCTCGGCCTCTCGGTCCTCAACATCGGCGACAAACTCAAGACCGGCCGCCGCGCCGACAACCTGCCTCTGGCGATCCGCTTCGGTGGCGCCTGGAGGATCATTCCGGAGCGGCTGACCGTGGCCGCCGATCTGCTCAAGGTGACGGGGGACGATCGCCTCTCCGGCCACGTGGGCGGCGAATACTGGATCGCGCGGATGCTGGCGCTTCGTGCCGGCTACTCCTCGGAGAGCGATATCGGGACCGGGTTCACGGCCGGCGTCGGTGTTCGCGTGGACCGGTTCCAGGTCGATTATGCCTTCGCCGACGAGGACGAGCTCGGTAACGCCCACCGCATCTCCCTGAACTATCGCTTCTAGCTGGCAGCACTTCGTCATAGCCGGTTCTGCTGCGGTCGGCCGCAGGCCGCGACCGACTCCGCTCTCGTGCCCCCATGTCCTCGACGGAGCTCACGGCTACGTTTCCGGGCATGTCGGCCCTGCGGCCTCGTCGGTCGGGCTTTCGCTCGACCTCGCAACGCAGGGATTATGACAAAGTACGGCTAGTCCCGATCACCCGGGCGAGCCCGTTGTCGCCGAGGGGGACGGTCGCTGTCAGTGGCGGGCGTGAACGGGCCGCTTAGTTGCTCGGAGCGCGTTCGTCCCTGGTGGGTGACACGAGCGACGCGATGAAGGATTTTGCTCGTCCCAGTCGCGTTTGGATGGGGAGCGTGAAGCAGAATTGGCTTCCTTCGCCGATCTTGCTCTCGGCCCAGATTCGCCCGTCATGCCCCTGGACGATGCTCCTGGAGATATAGAGGCCCAGGCCGAGGCCGCGCCGATCGTTTACGGCGACTTGGATAAACCGTTCGAACACCGCTTCCAACTTGTTGCTGGGAATTCCCACCCCGGAGTCTCTGACCTCGAATCGCAGGTCATCTCCAACGTGCTCGACATGAATAGCCACTTTACCATTTGCCGGAGTGAACTTGAGCGCATTACTGAGCAGGTTGGTAAGCACCTGGAGAATCCGCGCGGGATCAAACGCGGTCTGGGGCAAGGACGGCGCGATCTCCGCTACCAGCGCGATCTTGCTTTCCGCGGCCTTGGCCTGGAATGTCTCCAAGGCCTCCATCACGACGTGCGTGGGATCGCTGACCTCGCGAGCTACCGCCAGCCTGCCGGCATCGATGCTTGCGATATCGACCAGGTCTCCGATCAGGCGGTTCATTCGCGCGCCCGAGCGCTGGATGTTCCGGGAATACCGGAGAACGTCCTCGACGTGATCTGCTCGCGAGACGCGCTTTTCGATGAGAGCTGCGAAGCCGATAACCCCGGTCTGCATGTTCAAGAGGTCATGGCTGACGATGCCGAGAAATTCATCCCTCAAGCCCAGCGCGCTGTCGGCCCGATCGCGTTCACCGGCAAGGTCCCGGTCCGTTGCCTCGCGCTCGCGCGAATGCAGGGCGACGTTCTCCGCGCGGGCTTCACGAATGGTTTCGTCCGCCCCGGCGCGCTCCTTCTTGAGGACCTTGTCCGCCAGCCCCCTCTCCGTCTCGATAACAGCGCTGGGCGCAGTCGTCGCCGAGTCTCGATCCGCCTTCGCGCGCGATGCTGCAATCACCTCGTCGGCGCGAGTGCGAGCCCGGCTGATGACCGCATCCGCCGTTTCGTCGATGTCCGTCAGGTCTTGCGTGTTGGCATCGTCGGTTTCTTTTCGCTCGACCCGCAGGCTCTCGTCGGTCTTTTTGCGCTTGGATTCCGTGGAATCGATTTCGCTGTCGGTCAGAGTCATGGTTTAAGTGTACGAGGTGGCGCACAGCGCCGGCCCTCGGGTTAAGACCCCATCCCCATACGCGATTGCTAGATCAGCCCGATCACCCAGGCCAGGACGACGTCTCCCAGGAGCACGGCCGCGAGGCTCATGTAGAGCCAGCCGATCTCCGCAAGGGGAGAGGCCTGTGCTTCCGGGATGCGCTTCATGGTCAGGCGACCTGGAAGACAGGGCCGATGCGGCCGCGTCGGCCAAGGTTCTTGCTCCGCGTCGGGTTCTCGGCCAGGGCGATGCGCTCGCGAAGCTCCGCGGGGAACGAGAGCGCGTTGGTGATGATGTTGAGAAGGCAACGGCGGGTCTCGGTGTCGGAGCGGGCCGGGTCATCATGCAGCACGATGAACCAGTGGCCGGTGGAATGGACCGCCGTCCATTGGACCGCGACCGTGTCGTGAAGGCGGGCCAGGCCGCCTGCGCTCGTATCGTCGTGGAAAAGAAATTCAACCATGGCCGACCTCCCTGTCGGTGCCCCCGGGCTCGTGGGCTCGAGGGCGAGTATGAGCGAATCTGATCAAACCTATCGGCCGCTCTGGACGATTCCTTGAGCCCGAGTTTGTACGTTTGGTGACAGGCCGGTGACCGGTCGCGTGCGTCCGGTCCTCGGGCGCCCGGGAGAACCCCCGGACGCAAATCTTTAGTTGTGCGACCGCGACGCCGTATAATCCTCCCATGGAACTTCCCATTCATCCCAGGCTCAAGTTCTCGGAGGCCGGTCTGCGCGGCGTGGTGGGGGAGACGCTCCTGCCGCCGCTCGTCGTCTCCGTGGTCGGCGCTTTCGCGTCCGTGCTCGGTCCCGGCCCCGTCGCGCTCGGTCGCGACACCCGCCTCTCCGGGCCCGCGCTCCTCGACCTCGTCGCGGGGGCGCTTCGGATGAGCGGGCGCGATGTCGTCGACCTGGGAATCTGCCCGGTGCCGACGGTCGAGTATTTCGTCAAGTCTGAGGGCCTTCCCGGCGGCATCGACGTCACGGCCTCGCATAATCCCGCGGAGTGGAATGCGCTCAAGCTGATCGGCCCCGGCGGCTACTTCTTCGACCGCGAGGGTGCCGCGCGGGTGCGCGCCGCGCTCGCGGCACCCGCCTCCTGGCCGCGCTTCGACGCCATGGGACGCCGCCGCCGCGACGAGACCGCGATCCGGCGCCACCTCGATCGCATCCTCCAGGTCGTTGATGTCGAGGCCATCCGGCGCCGGCGCTTCAAGGTCGCCGTCGACTGCGTGAACGGCTCCGCGTCGCTCATGACCCCCCTTCTGCTCGAGGCCCTCGGTTGCCGGGCGATGTTCATCCATGCGACGCCCGACCAGCCGTTTCCGCATCCCGCCGAGCCCCGGCCCCAGCATCTCGGCGATCTCATCCAGCTGGTCCGCGACTCCGAGGCCGATATCGGGTTCGCGCAGGATCCGGACGCCGACCGCCTCGCCTGCATCGGAAACGGCGGCGTCCCGCTCTCCGAGGAATACACCCTGGTATTGGCTGCCGAGCACGTGCTCTCCCGTAAGCCCGGTCGCGCGATTGCCGTCAACCTCTCGACGTCGCGCATGATCGACGACGTCGCCGCCCGCCACGGGTCCCGCGTCATCCGGACCGAGATCGGCGAGATCAACGTCTCCCGCGCGCTTCGCGAGGCCGACGGCGCGGTGGGCGGCGAAGGTAACGGCGGCGTGATGTTGCCGGAGGTTCACGCGTGCCGCGACTCCTTCACCGGCATCGCCCTGGTCCTGGAGCTTCTCGCGCATCGCGACCTTCCCGTCATGGCGCTCGTCGATGCCATGCCCTCCTATGCGATGCTCAAGCACCAGGAGGAGATCGCCCCGGAGCGCGTCGCTCCGGCCGTCGAGGCCTGCGCCGCGATGGCGGAGGGCGCGGAGGTCGATCGCCGGGATGGGCTCAAGCTCTCCTGGGCCGATCGCTGGGTTCATATCCGAGGCTCGAACACCGAGCCCATCATCCGGATCATGGCGGAGGCTCCGACGCGGGCCGACGCCCAGGAGCTCATCGATCGCGCTCGGGCGAGGATGAAGGGATGAGCGATTCAAGCTCATGAAACTACTGACTTCCCTCGTCGTTGCCTGCGCCCTGGTTTCGCTTCCCATCGCGGCGGAAGCCGCGTCCGAGATCGAGGCCGGGCGCGCGTACATCGCCGAAGGAGCGTTTGACTCGGCGGTCCTGGCGTTCGAGCTGGCGGTTCGCTCCTACCCGGAATCCCGGGAGGCGCGCGACCTCCTCGTCTATTCCCTGCGCCAGCGCGCCGCGTCGGCCTGGAATCGCCATGATCCCGCCGGAGCGCTCCAGGCACTCGGCCGCGCCTGGCAGGTCCTGCCCGAGCTCCCGGCGCTGCGCCAGGAGCTGGCGCTCGCTCATGCGCGGATCGGCGAGAGCCTGTACCGCGCTGGGGACACCGACGCCGCGCTCTCGGCCTTCCAGCGCGCCCAGGAGCTCGATACGACCCGCCTGGATTTCCGCCGCGCGTGGACGGCGATCCTTGTCATGCGAGGGCGCGCCGCCGAGGCCGACGGCAGGCCGCTCTCCGCCCTGGGCGACTACCGGCGCGCGATCGAGATCGATTCCCGGTCCGTGGAGGCGCACCTCCTGATCGGTCGTCTCTACTACCAGCGCGAGGATTTCGAGCTGGCGCGCCACCACCTGCGGCAGGCCCGGACGCTCGCCTCCACCGCCGTGCGCGGGCTCGACGAACTCCTGGCCCGAGTCGAGCGCGAGCAAGCGGCGACGCCCGCGTACGCCACTGCCGAGATCGACGGGTTCATCGTGCGCTTCCAGGGGACGCCGCGCCATGATCTCTTCTACCGCATCCTCCCATCCCTGAGGGACGCCCGCGACCGGGCCGCGCGCGCCGTCGGTCGTCGATCCGTCCAGCCGATCACGGTCATCTTCTACACCGGGAACGCGATCACGCGCGCCGCCGCCGTTCCTGACTGGGCGGCCGGCGTCTTCGACGGCAAGGTGCGGCTCCGCGAGGGCGAGGTTGACCGCAACCCGCGCTACCTCGAGCGCATCCTTCGCCACGAAGTGGGTCACGCGGTTCTCGAGGAGGCCGTGGCCGGTCGGGCGCCGGCCTGGGTGCACGAGGGCCTGGCGACCTGGCTGGAGGATGAACGCTGGGATCGCCCGTCGTGGGCGGACGGCTACGTTGCCGCGATCCGAGCCGGTCGATCCCATCCTCTTCCCACGCTCGAGCGCCCCTTCGCCACTCTCCCGGCGGACAGCGACGTCCTCCTCGCCTACGCCGAAGCCGCCGCGGCCATTCGCTACATCGGCATCAATCACGGCGAGCATGCCCTCTCGGACCTCGTCACGCTCCTCGCCGCGGGCCGGACTGCCCCGGAGGCCGTCGACTCCATCACGTTCCTCGACATGCCGGCGTTTCAGCGCCGCGTCCGGGAATGGGCCACCTGGGAATACACCCGTCGTTGATCGCGGGGACTGAAGCCGTCGCGGGTATCGGGAGCGGGGAGGCCTCCTGGCTCATGGAGCGGGACGCAGCCAATCTCTCGGAGTCCGCCCTCGATGGGGTGACCCGAATCACGGTCTACAATTTCTCAGGCCCCTCGGTGACCGCCGGCCGCCACGCCCCGGTCCGCGATGAAGAGATCGATCGCTGGCATCATGCCGGCCACGCGTTCGCGCGACGCCCCACCGGGGGCGGCATCCTCCGCCACGATCCCCTGGATATCGCCTTCGGCGCCGCGTTCGGTTGCGACTCGGGATTCGCCGGAGATTATCTGCGCCTCGTCTCGCAGGCCTTGCGAACCGCGCTCGCGGAGCAAGGGATTGTGACGAGCCTGCCCGAGGGGGATGGCGAACAGCCGGCCTGCTGTTTTCAGCGAGCCCTCGGGTGGGAACTCCTTCTCCAGGGCGAAAAGCTCGTGGGCCTCGCCGCCCGTCGCGTGCGAGGGGCCGTGCTCGTCCAGGGCGCTCTCGTCGTCCGCCGCGATCCCGCCCTGGACCAGGCGCTCGTCGGAGCCGGTCCCCAGGTGGATCTCTCGGGTTATCGGTTCGATCCCCGGGCCTGGGCCGCGACCTTCCGCGCCACCCTCGAACGCCACCCCGGGACGGCGCCTCCAGCCTGAGGATCATCAGACCACCAGGTCACTGAGGCGCCAGGGACCTCGAAGCGAGCCCACCGCGCGAGAAACCAATTATCAAGTTCCCTTCCCCCAGGTGGTAAGGTCGTGACTGTCCGTTCTTCCTCGTGTCAGACCTTTTGCCTCTCTTGGTGGCTTGGTCCCTTTGTGGTGAACGCAACCTCCAGGGATGGAGGCTCTCGCGAAAGTGTAGAATGTCCCCGCCCTTTTCACTAGAATACGCGTACCATGCGCGCTCTCCCCACCCGTAGTCTCGCCCTTCTGGTCTTTTCCCTGCTGGCGCTTGCCGTCTTCACGGCGTCGGCTCAACAGCCCATCCTCGGCCCGGTGGCCGCCGAAGTGACCGCGACCACCCAGGCCGCGCTCCCGGGAGAGTGCCTCGTCATCTTCGTCGATGCGGCGGGGCAGGAGGTCTACCTCGACATCACCCGCGAGAAGGGAGCCGTGGTGGGGCGCAAGTTCACGATCGAGCGGACGGGCGGCGAGATCCGTCACCCGGTCAGCGGCGAGGTCGTGGGGCGAACGCGCAACCGCATCGCCGAGGTCCAGATCACGTGGCTCCAGGAGGGATTCGCCAAGGCCAAGGTTCTTGGCACACCCGCCGGTGAGATCCGCGTCCGCGATTCCGCTCGTCCCGCGGAGCCGCCGGTCATCGTGCACTTTCCGCTCCGCCATTCCGACGGCACCTTCAGCAAGCTGACGGAGGCCATCGACGCCGAGATCGGCGCGGCCCTGTCGCGCGTCGAGGGCGGGACGGCCAAGACCGGTCCCTCGCTGGCCCTCTCGGCCGAGGCCGCCACCTCGCTCGCGTCGCTCGTTCCCGAGGGAGACGTCGGCGTGGCCGGGCGCGTGGTCGAGGACGGGATCGAGATCCAGGTCATCAGCATGGCGCGTAGCACCATCGTCCGCACCTTCACGCTTCCACTTACCGACGCTCTCCGCGCGCTTGGCGCCGAGAAACTGCGTACCGCTCCCGCTTCCGCGATCTCGGGATCGTTCGAGCGGATCGGCTACCGCGAGGGCGGCGAGATCTCGGCGACCCTCAACTTCATTCCCCTCGACATGACGAGCGGCGACGTCGACGGGGACGGCATCGACGAGCTGATATTCGTCGAGGAGAAGCATGTCCGCATTCTCCGGGTCAAGCTCGACGGCGCCACCGAGGAGGTCGCGCGCGTCTCGCTCGGCTTCACCGCCCGCGGGCTCTTCGTCTCCGCTGGTGACGTCGACCGCGACGGCAAGGCTGAGATCTTCGTCACGGAGAAGCCCGGCAACTACGTGCGTGGCACCGGCTACCGGTTCGCCAACGGCAAGCTGACACGCTTCTTCCAGGAGCGAAGCGTCTTCCTGAGGGTCGTGGAGACCAGCGACGGCCCGGTGCTCTTTGGCCAGCGCCACGGCGCCAACCGTCCCTTCGACCGCGGGATCATTCGCTATCGCTTCGCGAGCGGCACGATGCAGCCCTCCGCCGCGGGACTTCCCTCCCACCTGACGCTTTATGATTTCGCGCCGATCGGATCGAGCGGATTCCTCGCCTCCATCGACTACGAGAACAAGCTTCGTCTCTACAACTCCTCCGGCAACCAGCAGTGGCAGAGCTCCGAGATGTACGGCGGGTCCGACGTGACCGTGAACTCCGGAGACGGACGCGACGGCATGGAGATCCGCACGGGTGTTGCTCCTGTCGACATCGACGGCGACGGCACGAGCGAGGCCCTGGTCGTCCAGAACCTCCTGGAGGGAGGCGGTGCCGGGAGCTTCGTGCGCGTGGGCGTCCTGCAGCAATACAAGAGCGGGCGCCTGGTCGCCCTGGCCCTCGAGGATGCGACGATGGTCGAGCGCTGGAAGACGAAGACCTACAACGGCATTATCAAGGGATTCACGATCGCCCGCCCGCTGGCTCGCGGACGCGAGGCCTGCTTCTTTACCGTCGAGAAGGTCTCCTACACCAGGAAGCGGGCCACGCTCCGGGTCGTGCCGCTCAGCTGATCCCGGGTGTGCAGTGCCGGGCACGCTCGCTAAGCGCGGAGCCAGGGACCGTAGCGACCTCCTCACGGTGATGCTTCCTTCGCAGCCGTCCCCGCGGGAGCTCCGCGCCGTCGACACTTCCACGCTCTGGCATCCCTTCACCCAGATGCGGGCGTACGGCGACGAGGGAGCGCCGATCATCGAGTCCGCCACCGGCGTCTGGTTGCAGGACACCGAGGGCCGGCGCTACTACGATGGGATCTCCTCGCTCTGGTGCAACGTGCACGGGCACCGGCATCCGACGATCGATGCCGCCATCCGCGCCCAGCTCGAGAAGGTCGCTCACACGACGCTCCTGGGGCTCGGCTCGGTTCCCTCCATCCAGCTGGCCGATCGACTGGCGACCATGACGGGCATCCCCCATGTCTTCTACAGCGACGCGGGAGCCACCGCCGTCGAGATCGCGCTGAAGGCCGCGTTCCAATACATGCGGCGCACGCGCGGCCCCTCCCGGCGATCCTTCCTCGCGCTTCGCAACTCCTACCACGGCGACACGATTGGTTCAGTCTCTCTTGGCGGTATCGACGTCTTCCACGAGGTCTTTCGCCCCCTGCTCTTTCCCGTTCATTTCGCCCCGTCTCCCTACGCCTACCGCTGGCCCGGACCCGATTGCGGCGGCGAGTGCCTGCAGGCGCTTGAGGCCCTCCTGGCCGAGCATCGCAACGAGCTCTGCGCCATCGTGATGGAGCCCCGGGTGCAGGGAGCGGCCGGGATCCTCGTCCAGCCGCCGGGGTTCGTCCGCGCGGTTCGTGACCTGGCAACGAAGCATGGCGTTCTCTTCATCGCCGACGAGGTCGCGACCGGGTTCGGGCGGACGGGCACGATGTTCGCGTGCGAGGCCGAGGGCGTCGTGCCCGACATCCTCTGCGTGGGCAAGGGGCTCTCCGGCGGCTACCTGCCTCTTGCCGCCACGCTCTTCTCGGACGAGATCTACGCGGACTTTCTCGGGGACCATGCCGAGATGAGGCACTTCCTGCACGGGCATACCTTCACCGGGAACGCCCTCGCGTGCGCGGCCGCTCTGGGGTCGCTCGACGTCTTCCGGGAGGAACGCGTGATCGAGAATCTTCCGGCCCGGATCCGGGCGATCACCGACGGCCTGTCACCCCTCGCCGCCCATCCTCGCGTGGGCGAGATCCGGCAGTGCGGAATGATGGTCGGGATCGAGCTCGTGGCGGATCGCGGGACCAGGGAGCCTTATTCAGCGTCCCGGAGAACGGGTCACCAGGTCATCCTCGCCGCGCGCCGCCGCGGGATGATCCTCCGCCCGCTCGGTGACGTCGTCGTTCTCATGCCGCCCCTCTCTTCGACGATCGAGGATATCCGCGCGATGACCGCGATCGTCAACGAGTCGATAGGAGAGGCCTTGGGCTAGGAGGCCAACTTCTTCACAAAGATTCACCGCGGAGACGCCGAGGACGCCGAGACGAAGAATTCAGAACCACGAATGAACACCAATGAACTCGAAATGCCCAAGTGTGCACATGGACGAAGTTTCATCCGCTGCAATGAAGATGTAGGACAGCCGCCCTCGGCTGTTTTTCCTTTCTTCCTGACTTGTGCTCATCCGTGGTTCGATTTTCGGGGTGAACGGTCATGCCCTGTCTAATCTCTGCGTTCTCTGCGTCTCGGCGGTGCGATTAATCTCCGTCTCCGTACCTACTTGAAGAGCCAGGGGTAGCCGGATTTGATGAGGTCGAGGGAGAGCCCCTGGTCCAGGAGATGCTGGACCTTGTCCTTGTTCTCCTCGGCCTTCGCCTGCTTCCTCCGCTCTTCCTCGCGGATGGCGTCCACGTCCGCCTTCTTGCGGGAACGATAGAGCGCGAGGGCCTCGCGGGCCGCGTGGTACTCGGCGTTCTCCGAGAGATCGCCGTGCGCGCGCGCGACGCGGACCGCCTCGATGAGCTCCTGTTCCTTCGGATCGTTTTCCATGCGCGGAGTATAGCGGGATTCAGCCGAGGGCGGAATCGAGAGTGGAGAGGAGCCGGCGGGCGAGCTCGTCCTTCGGGAGCGGGCCGATCCGGGTGTCGACGCGGGCATCGACGTTGACGAGCGCGACGGCGGCCTCGGCGGCGCCCATGACCTGCGAGGCGTCGTTCAGGACGATCCAGCGGGCGCCCTTCTGGGCCCCCTTCGCGATCGCCCTGGCCACGTGTTCGTCCCCCGTTCCCTCCTCGGCCGCGAACGCGACCGCGGTGGGCCGCGACGAGGTGAACGCGACGTCGCGCATCAGGGTGGCCAGGACGTCCGGCGTGGAGACCAGCGAGAGCGTCCGGGACTCCACCTTCTCGGGCTTGCCCGCGACCCGTTCCGCGGGTCGCCAGTCGGCGATGGCGGCGGGGGAGAGCACGAGGTCGCAGGAGATCTCACGCGCGGCCGCCAGCATCTCGGCCGCGGTCTCCACGCGGATCGTCGGGATCCAGGGATCCGGCAGGACAGCGGCCGGGCCCGAGATGACAGTCACCTCGTCTCCGCGCTCCCAGCAGGCGGCCGCGAGGGCGGCGCCCATGCGCCCGCTCGAGCCGTTGGAGAGGAATCGCACGTCGTCGATGGGTTCGCGCGTGGGACCGGAGAGAATGAGGACGCGTCTCGGGGAGGAGGCAAGCGATGTCTCGGACGAATGGCTGGGAAAGCGGGAGGCCAGGGCGAGAGCGCGCCGCGTGGCCGCCGCGATCGCCGCCGGCTCGCTCATGCGGCCGGTCCCGGAATCGCCGCAGGCCATCTCGCCTTCGTCGGGGCCGATGATGACCGCGCCGCGCCTCTTCAAGGTCGCCAGGTTCTCCTGGACGGCCGCGTTGGCCCACATCCGCGGATTCATCGCCGGGGCCACGATCAGGGGGGCGCCCGCGTGCAGGGCCAGGGCCGTGACGGAGACGGGATCGTCGCCGAGCCCATGAGCGAGCCGCGCGATACAGTCGGCGGTGGCCGGCGCCACGAGAAAGGCCGCGGCCGCTCCGGAGAGATCCGTGTGCTGGATGCCCGCCCGCGCGGTGGGTCCCTCCGAGGAATCCACGGGGACATCCGTGATCGGCGACCAGGCCAGGTGGTCGTCGTAGACGGCGGCTCCGCTCAGGGCCGCGAACGTGAGCGGGCCCACGAAACGCGTGGCGGCGTGGGTCATGACAACGCGGACGGCGAGGTCGCCCCGATCGGTCAGGAGGCGAAGGAGCTCGACGGACTTATAGGCGGCGATCGAACCGGTGACACCGAGGAGCAGTAGGGGCTTGCCCTCCATGGTCGTCGCGGGGTTGGGTGAGCCGGCCCCGGTTACGCGAGCGGGTTGACGACCCGCGGGGGCGCGGGCGGCGGCGTCGTCGGGTTCACGACACCTTGCTCGATCTCGCGGAGCGCGACTTCGTGCGGCTTGCCCGAGAAGTCAGCGATGCGGACCTTGAATCCCTTGTTGATGTCGCGGGCGCGCTTGGAAGTCAGCGTCGCAAGCGTGTACTTGGACTGCATCCGGTCGATCAGCTTTTCAATATTGACAGTCATAGTGCCGAGAAGCATATCCCGTCCCGTTCCGCCTGTCAAATGACCACCCTGCTCCTTGAATCCCGGAGAAATCATCCACGGATTTCGCAGATGGCCGCAGAGTGACGAATTTGCGGTGAGTCAGACCCGATGATGAGACCCAAATCTGCGTTCATCGGCGAAAGCCTGCGAATTTCTTCCTCGCGATCAGGGTCGGTAGGCCTCCGGGCGGCGATGGCTGGCGATGGGCATGCTCCTGCGAACCTCGGCGATGAGCTCCGGGTCGAGCTCGGCTAGCGCGAAGCCGTTACCCTCGTTGCCGCAGGACGCGATGACCCGGCCCCACGGGTCGACGATCAGGGCGCGGCCATAGGCCTTGAAGTCGCGGTGAGGGTGCGGGCCCCACTGGGCAGGCGCCAGCACGTAGCTCTGCGTCTCGATCGCGCGCGCGCGCAGGAGAATCTCCCAGTGAGCGTCGCCCGTGAGGTAGGTGAAGTTGGCGGGGCAGACGAAGGCGTCGCATCCTGCTGCCCTGAGCGCCTGCCAGAGCTCGGGAAAGCGCAGGTCATAGCAGATGACCAGCCCGACAACGAACGCGCCCACCCTCGCCGTGACCGCGCGATTGCCGCGGCCGAAGGATTCGGACTCCAGGAGCCTGAGGTCGGGGCGGTCGATGTCGAAGAGGTGGATCTTCCGGTAGCGGGCCGCGAGCTCGCCGTCGGGCCCGACGAGGAAGGCGGTATTCCACGGGAGGCCACCCGCCGGGTCGAGCTCCGCCACGGTTCCGCCGTGGATCCAGAGGCCGAGCTCCTTGGCCAGCGCGCCGCAGAAGGCGGTGGCTGGCCCCGGGATGGTCTCCGCGCTCGCCCCACCCTTCGGCCCCCGCCACCAGGCGACTTCCGGCAGAGCGATGAACCGCGCGCCGGCATCCGCCGCGCTCCGGATCAGCGCCGCGAGCTCCTCCTCGTTAAGCGCGCGATCGTTGATGGCGTTGAACTGGAGGGCCGCCGCCTTCATGGTCCGGGCGTTCCTTGCGGCTGCCGGAGCGCCTTCTCGCGTTCGGCGCGATAGAGGGCGATCAGTCGCGCGGTCGCGGCCTCGGCGTCGTCGTTCACGATCACGTGGTCGTACTCGCGCATCCTCTGCATCTCGGCGGTGGCCCGCTCGATCCGCCGCCGCATGTCCTCCTCGGTGTTCGTCCCGCGGTCTCTCAGGCGGCGTTCCAGGATCGCGATCGAGGGGGGCATGATGAAGACGGAGACGGTGCGGAAGAAGGGGAGTCCGGCGTTCGCCGCCTTCGAGCGAGCCTCGCGCACCTGGGCCGCGCCCTGGACGTCGATGTCCAGGAGGATGTCCGAGCCGCGAGAGAGGGCGTTGGCCACCGTGTCGCGCCGCGTTCCGTAGTAGTTTCCGTGGACGAACGCATGCTCCAGGAAGGCGTCCGCGGCCACGAGGCGCTCGAACTCCTCGATGCTGACGTAGTGGTAGTCCACGCCCTCGCGCTCACCCGGCCGCAGGGCGCGCGTCGTGGTCGATATCGAGAAGGCGATCGAGGGCTCGGCGGCCAGGAGGCCCTTCGTGAGCGTGGTCTTGCCGGCGCCGGACGGAGCCGAGACGATGTAGAGCGTACCGGCGTGCACGCCGCCGCGGATGGAGGCGTCGTCGGCGACCCCCTCGGCGGCCGCTTTGGCGGCCGAGACCCCGCCCGCGTCAGACGACATTCGCGGCGATCTCCTTGATGCGGTCGATGGCCGTCTTGGCGGTGATGACGGCCTTCACCGTCTCGATGTCCGGAGTCTTCGAGCCCGTCGTGTTGGTCTCGCGAAGCAATTCCTGCAGGACGAATCCCAGCTCGGGACCCACGGGCTTGGGCTTGGAGCTCCCGGCCGCTTTCGCGGCGCCCGCGCCGCCTCCGCCGATCAACTTGCGGAGCGAGGCCAGGTGAGCCTCGAAGCGGATGATCTCCTCCTGCACGTCGGCTTTCTCCGCGAGGAGCGCAATCTCCAGCTCCAGCCGCTTCTCGTCCGGCCCGGTCGGCAGGAACTCGCAGAGCTCCTGGACCCGGGCGCGCAGCCGCGCGGCCCGCTCCGCGGGCGCCACCGCCTGCCTCGCGCGGATGACGCCCGCGGCGGCGGCGAGCTGCTCGACCTGCTCGCGGATCGCGGCCGCCATCCGCTCTCCCTCGCGTACCCGCGTCTCGTCCCAGGCCTCGATCGCAGTCCGGAAAGCGGCGCGCATCCTCTCCTCGACGGCGCCCTGGGCGGTCTCCATGATCTCGACGGCGCCCGGCAGGCTGAGGAGGTCGCCGGCCGAGAGCACGGGGGAGACGCCCAGCTGTTGGGCGATGCGCTGGTAGGGCTCGAAGACGGCCCGCACCAGCGGTTCATGGAAGACGATCTCGCGGCCCGGCATCTCGCCGCGCAGGCGGATCCCCACGATCACCTTCCCGCGTCCGGCGCGCGCGGAGAGTTCCTCCCGCAAGGGGGCCTCGAGGTGGGCGTAGGCGTCCGGGAGCTTGATGCTCGCGTCGAAGCCCTTGTGGTTCCACGACTTGATCTCGACCTCGGCGGAGAGCCCGTCGCCCGAGGCCGAGGAACGTCCGTAGCCGGTCATGGATCGGATGGTGGTCATTTCGTCTTGTCTCCCGGGGCCTTGTGAGCCCCTGCAGGTTTCAGTGCTGAGCCGTCGCGAACGAGCGAGAGGTCATCGAGCGCGGTCTCGAGCGCGGCCTCGGTGTAGGGCTTGGCCAGGAAGGCCGCGGCGCCGGCGGTCACGGCCTCCGCGATCACGGCGTCCGCTTTCTCCGGGCCGGTGACGATGAGCGAGGCGCGCTTGAGGGCGACCGGAATTTCCGGAACGCAGGCGGCCGCGTCGCAGAAGACGATGTCCTCCGCCCCTGGCCGCGTCGTGATCTCCGAAACCGATCCGAATCCCTCCGTCGCGACGAATCCGCGCGCTTCCAGGAGGAGCGCGAGGATGCGGCGCTGGAAGGGGGCAGGATCGACGATGAGCACGCGCATCGACGTACACTAACGCTCGTCACGGCGATGCCCAACCGAATTTCTCTGGACGCGCCGGCTCGTTTCCCGTATAAACGATCAACAACCCAGCACGGAAACGGCAGGGTGGGGCAAGCGCCCCGCCCTGTTTTTTTGCCCGATGGGCGCGACAAAAGGAGCAGGATGAGACGACAGAAGGCGCAGACCCTTTCTCTGCGCGATGCCATGGACGAGGTGGTGGCCGAGAAGGGCATCGACCTCAATACCCTCGTGTCGGCCATCCAGGAATCGGTGGCCGAGGCCTTTCGCCGTCATTTCGAGTCCGATATGCCCGTCAGGGCTGAGCTCCGTGACGGCCGCTTCCGCATCTTTGGCGGCAAGACCGTCGTCGAATCCGTCGAGAATCCGCTGACCCAGATCGCCCAGAAAGACGCTCGCGCCCAGGGCTACGGCCTCGGGGATACCATCGAGGTGGAGATCACGGCCGAGGAGCTCGGGGAGAAGGACAACGCCGACCTCACCGCCCAGTTCGGCCTCATCGCCGCCCAGAGCGCCAAGCAGGTCGTGCGCACGCGGCTTCGCGAGGCCGAGCGCCGCATCGTCTACGAGGAGTTCAAGGGGCGCGAGGGCGAGATGGTGCACGGCAAGGTCCAGCGCGTCCGCCATGGCAGTCTCATCGTGGAACTCGGCCGAACCGAGGCCATCCTGCCGCGCCGCGAACTCCCGCCGCGCGAGAAGTACAAGGAGGGCGACCGCGTCAAGGCGGTCATCATGGAGGTCCGCCTGGGACCGAAGGGTCCTCAGATCGTCCTTTCGCGCGCCCACCCCTGGCTCGTTGAGAACCTCTTCAAGATGGAGATCAGCGAGGTCTTCGACAAGACGGTCGAGATCAAGGCCATCGCCCGCGAGGCCGGATTCCGGACCAAGGTTGCCGTCTCGTCCCGCGACAACAACGTCGACCCGGTCGGCGCTTGCGTCGGCCAGAAGGGCATCCGCGTTCAGACCGTGGTGCGCGAGCTGGGCGGCGAGAAGATCGATATCGTCCACTGGGATCCGGAACCGACGGTCTTCATCCGCAACGCCCTCTCGCCCGCGGAGTGCGAGCGCGTGATCATCCACGAGGCGACGCGCACGGCCGAGATCATCGTCCGCGACGAGCACCAGTCGCTGGCGATCGGCAAGGAGGGC
The DNA here is from genome assembly GCA_964548165.1 of uncultured bacterium. Taxonomy (GTDB): domain Bacteria; phylum UBA8481; class UBA8481; order UBA8481; family UBA8481; genus CAZJQD01. The sequence continues at coordinate 62,025 of CAZJQD010000001.1, read as the reverse complement.
CAGAACGCCCGCCTGGCCGCCAAGCTGACGGGTTGGAAGATCGAGATCCGCGGCGCCGGCGAACAGCCGCGCGACGCGATCGATGAGCTCATGGGCCGCATCGCGCTGGGCGCGGAGCCCCAGGACATCCTGGCGTTCCTCGGGATCGGCGTCGAGACGGCGCCGGTCTTCCTTGCCGCCGGCCTCGATTCCATCGAGCGGCTGGCCGCGGCGACTCCGGAGCAGCTGGAGATGGTGGCCGGGAGCGTGATGGAGGGATCCATGGACGGGCTCGTGGTGGCCTCGGCCGCCGTCGCCGCGGAGATGAAGGTGCGCCTGGCCGAGGATCCGCTGGGTCAGCGGACCAGCCGGCGCGGCGAGCGTCGCGTGAAGAAGACGCCGGAGGAAGTGGGGCCGTTTACCCTGCCCAACGCCGTGGCCGTGGCGAATGCCGCGGAACTGACGGCCGCCCTTGACGAGCTTCCGGGCGATCTGTTGCAATCGGTACTCCAGTCTAATGAGCTCAAGACTTGGATGCAGGACATCGGCATGCCGCCCGCCGAGATCTCGGACTTGATGGGCCGCTACCGGTAGGCGCGGCGGGAGACTTATGCGATGAGAATCTACGAACTTTCCAAGCAGCTCGGGGTGAGCAACAAGGACATCCTTGATCTGCTGCCTTCCCTCGGCGTCGTGGTCAAGAACCATGCCTCCTCGTTGACGCCCGATGACGTGCAGAAGGTGGTCCGCGTCCTCAAGCCGGAGATGATCCAGGCCGCCAAGGCCGCGGCCAGTGCGCCTCCCGCGGCCAAGGCCGCGCGTCCCGCGCCGGCGGCTCCGACGCCATCCGCCACACCGGTCCCGGCTCCGGCCGCGGCGCCTTCCGTTCCACGCCCTGCCGCCGCGCCGGTTGCTTCGTCACCGGCGGCCCCGGTCGCGCCGGCACCTGCGCCCGTCGTCGCGCCCGCCGTTCAACCCGCCGCGGCGACAGCGGCTCCGTCTGCGCCTGCCGTGCCCGCCGCGCCTGTGCGGCCGGCCGCTCCGGTCGCCGCCGCGACCTACCTGCGCGTCCCGGCCATGCCCCAGCCCAAGATCATCCAGGAGGCGCCCCCTGGTCCGCCGCCCTCCTCCGCCAAGCCCCGCCCGACGGCGGCAGAGCGGTTCCGCAACGCCGGTCCCCGTCAGCCTCAGCGCCGCAAGCGCCGCACCCGCGATCCGCTCCCCCCGCCCCCAAAGCCGACCGCGCCCGTGGTGCCGACCGAGCCCGAGCAACCGATCATCGTCATCCGCGAGGGCATCACGGTCAAGGAGCTGGCCGAGAAGACCAAGCGCCCGGCGGCCGAGCTCATCCGCTCGCTCATGAAGCTCAACATCATGACCACGCTCAACCAGCGCATCCCGCTCGACTCCATCGAGCTTCTCGGCATGGAGCTCGGGTTCAAGGTTCAGCGCGAGGAGCTCTTCAAGGCCTCCGAGCTCCACGATGCCTCGGTCGAGGATGATGGGGCGGAGCAGAAGCCCCGGCCCCCGGTCGTCACGATCATGGGTCACGTCGACCACGGCAAGACCCTGCTCCTCGATTACATCCGCAAGGCGCGCGTGGTCGAGGGCGAGGCGGGCGGGATTACCCAGCACGTCGGCGCCTACACCGTCGAGACCTCGGGCGGCCGCATCACCTTCATCGATACGCCCGGCCACGAGGCGTTCACCGCCATGCGCGCGCGCGGCGCCAGCGTCACCGACATCGTCATCCTCGTCGTGGCCGCCAATGACGGCGTGATGCCGCAGACCGAGGAGGCCATCCACCACGCGCAGGCCGCCGGCGTTCCCATCATCGTCGCCATCAACAAGATCGACCTGCCGAACCTGAACGTCGAGCGCGTCAAGCAGCAGCTCGGCGAGCACAACCTGGTTCCCGAGGAGTGGGGCGGCAAGACGATCATGGTGCCCGTCTCCGCCAAGAGCGGTCTCGGCGTCGACAAGCTCCTTGAGATGATCCTCCTGCAGGCCGAGATCATGGAACTCAAGGCCTCCACGGACGCGAAGCGCGCCCGCGGCATCGTGCTCGAGGCCCGTCTCGACAAGTCCCAGGGCGCGGTCGCCACGGTCCTGGTCCAGTCCGGCACGCTCAACATCGGCGACACGTTCGTCTGCGGCACCGCGAGCGCCCGCGTCCGCGCGCTCATCGATTCCGACGGCCGGCGGATCGAGTCGGCCGGCCCCTCGACGCCCGTGCTCGTGGTGGGCTTTAGCGACGTGCCCCAGGTCGGCGACTCGCTCCTCGAGACCGAGAACGAGCGGGATGCCCGCGCGATCGCGGAGGAACGCGCGCGGATCAAGAAGGAAGAGTCCCTGCAGAAGAGCGTGCGCGTCAGCCTCGAGGACCTCAAGGCCGCCGACGGCGACACCAAGGAACTCTCGCTCGTCGTGAAGGCGGACGCCCAGGGCTCCATCCAGGCCATCCGCGACGTCGTGGAACGCCTCTCGACCTCGCAGGTCCGCCTCAAGGTCATCCACGGGGCGGTCGGCGCCATCAACGACAACGACGTCAACCTCGCCGCCGCCTCCAACGCGCTCATCGTCGGGTTCAGCGTCCGCTCCATCGGCCAGGCCGAGGCCGCCGCCAAGCGGCTCGGCGTCGAGATCCGCTACTACGAGATCATCTACAAGCTCGTCGAGGACGTCGAGTCCGCCATGAAGGGACTCCTGGCGCCCAAGCGCGTCGAGACCGTCACCGGGCATGCGGAGGTCCGTGAGATCTTCAAGGTGCCCAAGGTCGGGTCCGTCGCCGGTTGCTACGTGCGCGACGGCGCGATCAAGCGGACCGCCGAGGTGCGGCTCCTCCGTGACGGCAAGATCGTCTTCACCGGCAAGATCGGGAGCCTCCGGCGCTTCAAGGACGACGTCAAGGAAGTGACCGTGAACTACGAGTGCGGTATCGGGATCGAGAACTTCAACGACGTGAAGGTCGGCGATATCATCGAGGCGTTTCTCGTGACGGAGGAAGAAGCTCAGCTGATTCCTGCGTCCTCCTGACGGTTGGAGCAGGGAGATGGCCGATATTCCACGGCGCATGGAGCGGGTCAACCAGCTCCTGCGCGAGGAAGTGGCGAAGTATCTCCAGGAGCACTACAGCCATGAGAACCTCGGGCTCCTGACCGTCGTTGGCGCCTCGGTCTCCACGGACCTCAAGAACGCCACCATCTTCGTCAGCATCCTCGGCAACGAGGAGAAGCAGAAGACCGCCCTTGACCTCCTCAACGCCGCGGCCTACCAGGTCCGTCGCGGCGTGAAACGCTACCTCAGCCTCAAGGTCATCCCGAACCTCCGCTTCGAGCTCGACCTCACCGCCGCCTACGCGGATCGGATCGAGCGTCTCCTGCGCGGCGTGAAGGTCGACGAGATCCCGGGCGAGCCGAAGCCCGCGACGCCGAGCGACACCCGCGCGGACAAGAACGGCGACGACGAGTGACCGGCCACCCGGCGGACCCCGCGATCGCGAAGTTCCAGGCGGCCCATCGCGTTCTCATCACCTCCCACGCCGGCCTCGATGGCGACTCCGCCGGCGGTGCGCTGGCGCTCCTGGAGGTCTGTCGGCGCCTCGGCAAGGTCGCCGCGTACGTCAACGAGGAGCCCTTGCCGCGTGACCTGGCGGCGATACCCGGGATCGAGCAGTTGGGCCAGCCCGTGCCTGTGGGCGAGGCCTGGGACCTCGGCGTCATCATCGATACCTCCCAGTCTTCCCGCGTCGGCGAGGCTACGTGGCCTCTCTTCGAGAAACTGGATCGCATCTGCGTCGATCACCACGAGGGCAATGGCGGGGTGGCCCAGACGGCCTGGGTCGACTCCTCGGCCGCCTCCGTGACCGTGATGCTGGCGGAGTTCTTCGAGCGCGCCGGGGTGGCGATCGACCTGCCCGTCGCGTTCCCGTTGTACCTGGGTCTCTTCACCGACACGTTGTCCTTTCGCCAGTCGAACACGGATCCCCGCGCGCTCACCTGGGGCGCCCGGTTCGTGGCCGCCGGCGTGAAGCCCTTCGACCTCATCGGCTTGCTCTGGGAGAATCGCCGTCTCAGCGCGGTCCGCCTGGAGGGCCTGGCGGCCTCGCGGGTGGAGGTTCGCGGCCCCGTCGCCTGGTCGTGGCTGGCGCGCGCCGACTTCGCCGCGCTGGGCGCCGACGAGTCCGACACGGAGGGCATCATCGGCACGATCCGCTGCGTTGGTGGCGTCCGCGCCGCGTTCCTGATGCGCGAGCTCCCCGACGGTCGCATCCGCTGTAACTTCCGCGCCAAGGGCGACGCCGATGTGCGCGGGGTGGCGGCCGAGTTCGGTGGCGGTGGCCACAGGGCCGCGGCCGGTTGCACCGTCGCCGGTCCGCTGGATGCCGCGCGCGATCTCGTGCTCGGCCGGCTGGTGGAGGCCTTGCAGAAATGACCCCGCGCGCTACCGGGCTCATGCTCGTCGACAAGGATCGCGGACCCTCCTCGGCGGACGTCGTGCGCGTCGTCTCGCGGCTGGCCGGGAAGAAGACCCGCGTCGGCCATGCCGGCACGCTCGATCCCGACGCCACCGGCCTCCTCGTGATCCTCGTCGGCAACGCCACGAGGCTCTCCGACCTCGTCATGGAGCTTCCGAAGGCCTACGAGGCGGTCGTGCGCTTCGGCGTGGAGACTGACAGCTATGACGCGACGGGCAAGGTGACGCGCGAGGCGGACACCAGCGCCTTGACGCGCGAGGCGGTCGAGGCCGTCCTGCCGCGCTTCCTCGGCACCATCCTCCAGCGTCCGCCCGCCTACAGCGCCATCAAGGTCCAGGGCAAGCGCGCGTACGACCTGGCCCGCTCCGGCAATCTCGTCGAGCTGCCGGAGCGCGAGGTGATCATCCACGAGCTCAAGCTCGTTGATTTCGCCCTGCCCGAGGCTCGCTTCGCGGTACGGTGTGGCAAGGGCATGTACCTGCGCACGCTCGCGTTCGATATCGGCCAGGCGGTCGGCTGCGGCGCTCACGTCAAGGACCTGCGGCGAACCGGGATCGGCCCGTTCACGCCGGCCGTCAAGACGGCGGACCTGACGCCCGACAACTGGCGCGATTTCCTCGTGGATGGCGCGCGCGTCTTCGAGGGCCGCCCCGTCTTTCGCCTCTCGGCGCGCGGCGCCCTCAATCTCAGGCGCGGCCTTCCGATCCGCGCGAGCGATTTCACCGATCGCCCGACCGAGCCGGTCGGCGTGATGACGGGCGTCCTTGACGCCGAGGGCCAGCTCATCGCCGTCGCGCGCATCGGCTACGGCGGCGCTCTCCTCGAACGCAAGATCATCCAGCCGCTTTAGGACCCCGCGACCGCATGCCGCGAATTCCGCACCAGGGAGCGTCGCCGCGAGACACGGTGGCGAGTGGAAACCTGGCCCTGCCCTCCTGCGTCCTGGATGCCCGCGAGCTTCGTGAGACCGCCGGCGGCGCGCTCGCCGGCGAGCCGTGTCGGTGCGACGCCCTCGCGCTCGGCGTCTTCGATGCCCTCCACCTCGGGCACCGCGAGCTGGTGCGGCGCCTCGTGGAGGCCGCCGCCCAGGGCGGGAAGCGCGGTGTCGCCGCTCTCGGCACCTTCGATCCGCATCCGCGTGCCGTTCTTCATGGCGCCGCGCCCGCGCGTCTCCTCCAGGAGAGCGTGCGCGACCGGCTCCTCGCGTCCTGGGGCGTCGACGCCCTCGTGACGCTCCGGGTGGACCGCGACCTCCTGGCGATGGAGCCGCGAACCTTCGTGGAGGGTCTTCAGCGGGCGCTGGGTTTCCAGAGCCTCATCGTCGGCGCCAACTTCCGGTTCGGTCGCGATCGCGTCGGCACCGTCGCCACGCTCCGCGAATTGCTCGGCGAGCGATCAGTCATCGTCGTTCCGCCGGTCGAGCTCGATGGCGAGCTCATCAGTGCCACCCGCGTGCGGGGGAGTCTTGCCGAGGGCGACGTGGATGCCGTGACCGAGCTCCTCGGGCGCCCCTACGCCGTGGTCGCCCGCCCGGAGAAAGGTGACGGCCTCGGCCGCACCATCGGCAGTCCCACCGTCAACCTCGAACCGGTTCCGCCCGCCCTGCCCGACGGCGTCTACGCCGTCGACACGTCGCTGGGCGCCGGAGTGGTTCACATGGGCCCGCGACCCACCCTCGGCCGGATCGAACGCCGCTTCGAACTCCATCTCCTCGACGCGCCCCCGCCCGAGGACGTCGATGAGGTCGAGGTGCGATTTGCCGCGCGGCTCCGCGAGGTGATGCAGTTCCCGGGCATCGAGGAGCTTCGCGTTCAGATCGCGAGGGACATTGCCGCCGCCAGGGAGGCCCTGGCGCGGTGACGCGAGGGACGGGGATGGTGGTCTCCCTGGTGCTGGCCACCCTGGCCATGGGGCTCTCCGCCTGCAGCCTCTCGGACCCCGCCGCGCGCGCGGACGCGGCGCTCGACGCGCGGATCGCCACGGCCGAGATCGCCTACGAACATGATGGCGTGCCGCTCCGGGGCTACATCGCGTGGGATCGCACGCGCCCCGGGATCCGCCCCGGCGTGCTCGTCGTCCATGCCTGGAAGGGGCTGGGCGAATACGAGAAGATGCGGGCCCGGATGCTCGCCGAGCTCGGCTACTTTGCCTTCGCCGTCGACGTCTACGGCGCGGATACCCGTCCCGTCACCAGCCACGAGGCCGCCATGGCCGTGGCCACGTTCCGAAACGATCGCGCGCTCTTCCGCCGCCGCCTCCTGTCAGCCCTCGACGTGCTGCACGAACAGGCGCTCGTGGACGACTCGAGAACGGGCGCGATCGGCTACTGTTTCGGCGGGACGGGCGTCCTCGAGCTGGCGCGCGCTGGTGCCCCCCTCGACGCGGTCGTGAGCTTTCATGGCGGGCTCTCCAACCCACAGCCCTCCGGCGAGACGATCGCGGCCTTCGTCCAGGTCCACCATGCCGCCCTCGATGCGTCCGTCGCGCCCGATGAGGTGGCCGGATTCTGGCGCGAGATGAACGCCGCGCGGTCGCCCTGGGACCTCCGCATCTATAGCGGCGCCCAGCATGGCTTTACCGAGCGCGGTCCCCGCTACGATGAGCGCGCGGACCGGGAGTCGTGGCAGGCAATGACCCGGCTCTTCAGGGAACTCTGGGGACGCTGATCGGGAGAGCCATCGCGTGGTCCGCCAGGTGGCCGCGCCGCTGGGTTCCAGGCCGGATCGTTCTCTGTGCCTTCGTGCCCCGGGGGTTCAGAATCGGCTCATCTGCCGGCTTAGCGCCCGTAGAGGAATCTCATCGCGGGGCCGAAGCGCTTGCGCCAGTACTCCTCGTTGTGAAAGTGGTTGCTCCAGACGCGAGCCCGGAGCCGCGAGGCCGGCAACCGCCGCGCCGCCAGCGCCATCAGGTGCCGGTTGAAGGCCGTGTTGTCCCCGCCGAACCCGTTCGGGTTGTCGTAAGCCCACTTCGTGCCGCAGTCGATGTAGAGCCTGTGCATCGGGAGGACGCGGCGCTTCTTGACCATCGAGTCGAGGCTCTCGCCGAAGTGAGGAGCCGCGGAAAACGCGCCGCAGAGTCCGAACGTGTCCGGGCGGAAGAGCGCGGCTGTCAGCGCGAAGTTGGCGCCGAACGAGGCGCCGAAGATGCCGATGCGGTTGCGGTCGACGGTCAGCTTGAACCTGTGGCGAAGGGAGGGAATGAGCGTGTTGCAGAGGTGGTCGGCCAGCAGGTGAGCGCGGCCCGCGGGCGGCGGCGCGTACGTGCGATCCCGCCAGGGCGGCGACACGAGCCCGACGAGGACGACGGGGGCGAGCTTGTGGGAGGCCACGAGGTGGCGGACGATGCTGTCGGCGTGCCAGCCGCCATGCCCCCCCCGGTCCGTCCAGCTGTTCTGGGAGTCCATGATCACGCAAAAGGGGAGGGGGCCGTGAAGCTGGCGGAAGTTCGGCGGCAGGACGACCTCGACGGTTGTCTTTCCGATGCCGGCGATGGTGGTCGGGAAACGGATCATGGGATCTCCTTGCATGGGTTCCGCGCCCGGAGGGAATCGAACCCCCGACCCGCAGAGTAGAAATCTGCTGCTCTATCCAACTGAGCTACGGGCGCAGGTAACCGACCCTATCTTATCGGCAGGAGGCGTCGGACGGCCAGAGCCCCGCGTCCCTGAGGATGGTCGTCCAGGCGGCGGGTACGGCCGCGGCCATGTCCCCCGCGGTCAGGCCCACGGCATGGGGCCAGGTGTCGGCCGTGACGCCGTGAAGGTAGGCGCCGCAGGCGGCGGCCTCGAAGGGTGCCAGGCCTTGCGCGACCAGCGCCCCGATGATGCCCGCCAGGACGTCCCCGCTCCCGCACGTGGCCAGGAGCTCGTTGCCGGTCGCGTTGATCGCGTAGCGGCCGTCAGGCCCCGCGATGACCGTGGGCCGTCCCTTGAAGACCACCACTTGGCCGCACATCGAGGCCGCCCGCACCGTCCGTCCAACGCGGTCCTCCTCGTTGGAGGCGATCGTGCCGCCGAAGAGGTCGACGAATTCGCCGGCGTGCGGCGTCAGGATGCGTCGCCCCGCCGCCATGTTCGCGGAATCCGGCGAGATCTGCATCAGCGCGTCCGCGTCCACCACGACGGGGATGTGCAGGGATCGCGTGCAGACCTCCGCCAGGCGCTGCTCGGCAGGTCCGCGTCCCAGCCCGTTGCCCAGGACAACCGCGTGCATCCCGGCGGCGTGGACGCCCGCGGTCGATGATGCGGACGCGTCGTAGCGCCCCTCGGGCGTTCCAGGCAGCGGACGGCGGACGGCCTCCACGGGTTCCGGCGTCTCGGGCGTCGTCGAGGGCGACGCGATGACCACGTAGCCCGCTCCGCTCCGGAGCGCACTGCTGGCCGCCAGGGCCGCGGCGCCGCGCATCCCCGTGGCGCCGCCGATCACGAGCACCCGGGCGTGGCCCTTGTGAGCCAGCGGACTGCGGCGCGGCAACAGGGCGGCGATGGCCGTGCGATCCCAGATCGCTCCGCGTGCCCCCGTGAACGCCTCCCCCGGTATGCCGATGGTCGCCGTCCGAACTTCGCCCGCGTACTGTGCGCCGGGAAAGAGGTAGAGCCCGGGCTTGGGGCGCCCGAGGGTCAGGGTGATTGCGGCGCGAACCGCACAGGGCGCATCGTCGATCCCGGTCAAAGCCTGCCCGGTGTCCCCGAGAATGCCGGAAGGCACGTCGACCGAGAGGACGCGCCCCGAGGCGGCCTTCATGGCGCCCGCCTCCAGGAGGTGGACGAAGGCGCGAAAAACAGGGTCGGCCTTGCCGGGTCGCGCACCCGTGCCCAGCACCGCATCCACGACCAGGGCCGCGCGCGCCAGGAGTCCCGGCAGGCGCTCGGCCAGGAGAGCCTCGTCCGTCACCTCGACGATCACGACGCCCGCGTCCCGAGCGCGCGTCGCCATCGCCGCCGCGTCGCCGGCCAGCGAAGCGACGGGCGACAGCGCGGCCACGGTCACGCTCCGCCCCGCCGCCTTCAACTCCGCGGCCGCGGCATAACCGTCGCCACCGTTGTTGCCCTTGCCGGCCACGACGACGATCGGAGCGTGATCCGGATGAACGTGCTCGATGAACTCCGCGGCGGCCGCCGCTATGGCGGCCCCGGCCTGCTCCATGAGCGTGAACGTGGGAATGCCGCAGTCCTTCTCGATGCGGCGCATCTCCTCGGTCGTGACCAGGCGGCAGTCGTAGCCCGTGGCGATGTCGTGGGGCCTGGTCAGCAGTCCCCTGGCGTGCTGATCTTCAGCCCGCCTGCCCGTGGTCACAACGGGACCATCTGCACGCCTCCGGGCGCCGAGGCCGGAGGCTGGGGGCGGTGGGTGGCGACGATGTCCGAGAACTTGATGGTCGAACGGGAGATCCGGGTCCCGGGAACGCGCGAGATGCTGCGGCGCGTGCGGATGCGCTCCAGGAGGTCCGTGGTCGACTCGGGATGGAGGACGAAGAGGCCAGGAAGAGGTTCGGCCGCGAGCGATCCGTCCTTGGCCGCGAGGTCGCGCACCCACTTCTGCTCGGTCGGGTTCTGGACGATCAGCACCGGGCCGTGGTGATAGACGACGTCGCGATGGTGTTCCTGCCAGAGCCGGATGCTGTCCGTGACGTTCTGCGGGAGCGGCGTGGCGGTATGCGCTGCTAGAAAGCCGATGAGCGAGTCGGCGTCCGTGCCGGCGTCGGCGGCGCGGCTCACGCTCTCGCGCGTGATCTCCCACTGGTCCATCCGATCGGAACGCAGGAGCCGCGCAAACCGGGATATCTCCCTCCGGATCGGCGCCGCCAACTGCCGGGGCGCCGCGACCTTGAAGTCCGCCGTGACAAAGATGGGACTGGCGGGGGTGCCCGTCGTGGCCGCGCCCGCGGACGGCCTGGGGCCCGGCTGAAGGACGGCACGCGCCGCGCGGATGCGCCATGCTCCCGCCGCCGTCCATCCCGCCTCGATGGCGCCGCAAACCTCCAGCCGTTGGAGCATCTCCAGGCGCCGCTCCTGCAGTTCCTTCTGCGTCTTTCGCGGGGAACGCCGCGGAGAGAGGGCCGCCGCGATCTTTTCCGCATCCACCCACGCGTCGTCGGGCAGCGCGAGGAGCGCCTGGATGGCCCAGCCGGGCCAGTCGGCCTCGCCCACCAGGCCCGCGTACGCCGAGGCCGCCGCGACGAGCTCAGTCTCCGTGGCGTCCAGGAACGCGTCGGCCGACGTCCCGACGATCAAGCGCTCCGCCTCGGCCTTGAGGATCTCGAAGTGGAGCAGGTAGCGCAGGAGATGGCCGAGATCAAGCGGGTAGCGGTTCTCGGCGTCCATCGCGTAGCCCGCGGGCTCCAGCACCGGCAGGATCTTGCGCGTCACTTCGTTCTTCGTGATCTCCGCCTTCGCGGTCAGCGCGATGCCCTCGGTCTCGACCAGGGCAACGAGCGTGCCGGCGTTGCGGCGGAAGGTGTCGGCCTGGGCAGAGAGACGCTCCAGGGGCTCCTCGGGCGCGGCCTTCAGGTCGGAGGCCTCCTCGGCGCGGTAGTGGTTCCAGAGGATGGCGGCCGTCTCGCGCGGGAGCACGACGCGGAGGGTGCCCAGGTGGTCGCGTCCGACGTGGGCCAGGCCCAGGTCGTAGAGCGGGCGGAAATCGGGATCCGCCAGGATCGGCTTGTCCGGGAGGACGATCCCGGTCGCGTCCGCCACGACGAGGTCCTTGAGCAGGGCGGCCGCGCCCTTGGGAATCTCGGGGAGGATGAGCGGCACCCGCACGGGATCGGTCAGCATCCGGACGAGGTTCGGGATGAGGTCGCGCGTGCCCGGCAGGCCGAGCTTGTCGGCCAGCTGTTCCAGGCGATCGCGTTGCAGCGGAGCGCAACAGGCGCGGGCGTCGACCTTATGCATCCATCAGCTCGATGCCGTACTGGTAGCCCTGCTCGACGAGGAAGAGCTGCCGCTTCTGCGCGAACTGCTCCTCGCACGTGTCGCGCGACACCAGGACGTAGAAGCGCGCCAGGTTGTTGTCATCCTTCGGGCGGAGAATACGGCCGAGGCGCTGGGCTTCCTCCTGGCGGGAGCCGAAGAGGCCGGAGACCTCGATCGCGACGTTGGCGTCCGGGAGGTCGACGGCGAAGTTGGCGACGCGCGAGACCACGAGCACGGGCAGCTCTCCGCTCCGGAACGCCGCGTACAACCGCTCGCGCTCCGCGGTCGGCGTCTTGCCGGTCAGGATGGGCGCCTTCATCCGCGCGGCGATGCGACCGAGCTGATCGAGGTATTGGCCGATGATGAGCACGTGATCGCCCTTGTGACGCTCCAGGAGAGTCTCGATGACCTCTTCCTTGGCCGGGTTCTCGGCCGCGATCCGGAACTTCTCGCGATCGTCGGCGACGGCATAGCGATCCGCGTCGTGCTCGCGCAACGGCAGCCGGAACTCCTGGCACGTCGCCGTCGCGATCCAGCCGCTGGCCTCCAGGTCGCGCCAGGGCACGTCGTAGCGCTTCGGACCGATCAGGCTGAAGACCTCGGTCTCCTTGCCGTCCTCGCGCACCAGCGTGGCCGTCAGGCCCAGTCGCCGGCGGGCCTGGAGCTCGGCCGTGATGCGGAACACGGGCGCCGGCAGGAGGTGAACCTCGTCGTAGATGATGAGCCCCCAGTCCTGGCTGTCGAAGAGGCCGAAGTGCGCGAAGGGCTCGTTCTTGCGCTTGCGGTGGGTCAGGATCTGGTAGGTGGCGATCGTGATCGGCTTGATGACCTTGCACTCGCCCGAGTACTCGCCGATCTCCTCGGGCCGCACCGTGGTCTTGTCGATCACCTCGGCCGCCCACTGGCGCGCCGCGACGATGTTCGTCGTGAGGACCAGGGTCTTCTTCCCAACCGCGCGCATGGCCGCGATCCCGACGATGGTCTTGCCGGCGCCGCACGGCAGGACGATGACGCCCGCCCCGCCCTTCGGTCCGCCCCCGGCGTGGAAGGCCTCCGCCGAGCGCGCCTGGTAGTCGCGGAGCTGGAAGGGCTCGCCGCCGACCGTCGTCTCGCGGAACTCCAGCGGGAAGTCCTCGCCCTCCTTGAATCCCGCCAGGTCCTCGACCGGCCAGCCGATCGCGGTCAGCTCCATCTTCAGGTGCCCGCGGTAGCGCGGGTCGACGACGACGGAGGTCTTGGAGAGCGTCTGGAGGATGAGCTTGGAGACGGCCTTGTTCGCCAGGATCTCGCGCATCAGGTTCGGCGACTGGCATTCCAGCCGGAACCCGTCCTCGTGCGGGAGCAGCTTCAGGGCGCCCCAGCGTCCCATCCAGTTCGTGATCTCCTGCGTGACGTTGGCCGGGAGCGGATACTTCGAGAGCGCCTCGAGATCCCGGAGCACCGAGACCGGATCGTGGCCGGCCGCGGCGGAGTTCCAGAGCGAGAGGGGAGAGATGCGGTAAGTATGGATATGCTCGGGCGAACGCTCCAGTTCCGCGAAGCACGCCAGGAGGTTTCGGGCCGCCGCGAACTGCGGGTGGCTGACCTCCAGGAGGACGGTCCGGTCGGACTGGACGACGAGAGGATTATCGGGACGGTAGTCCATGGAAAGGGCAACCAGTGTACACCCCGACGCAAGCGCTGGATATGGTCATCCGTTTTTTAATGGCCCGGCCACGCAGGAGCGGGGGAGAACGGAACTCGCCTCTCGTCCGCGCCGCCTTGACGGTACACCGGGAGGTACGTACAGTACCGGGTTTCGCGGAGGTGAACTCGATGGGGAAGATCCTCGGGGCGATTGTGATCGCCTCGCTGGCTGTGGGGGGTGTGGCGTGCGGTGATGAGGACGCCCTGCGCCAGCGCGTGCAGGACCTCGAGGGCGAGCGCGCCGAGCTCGTCACGATGAATGAGAAGCTCAAGATGGACAACGAGGAACTCCAGACCAGGATGCTCGAGCTCCAGGCGGAGGTCGAGACCTTGCGCGTGGCCGTCATGCCGCCGGACACGGTTGCGAGCGGTAGCCCCTCGACTCCGCTGGGACAGGCGGTGCCCTCCGTCAATCCCGCCCCCGCTCCACCCCGACGCTAGGAGCGCCCCACCCCTTGTCTCGGGCGGCGGCCCTGCAGCGGCTGGCGCGCGCCCTGGCCTCGCTCTCGGATCCCGCCCTGGATCGCCTGGCCGCCGCCGCCGATCTCTCGCCGGCGACACTGCGCTTATCTCTTGATCGCTCGCTGGAGGGGTGGCGTCGTGATCCGGGGGTCCTCGATGCCGCCCCCCCACCATCCGCCCGCCATCCGCTCGTCGTCGTCACTCCGGCGGATACTCCCGCGCCGCTCCTGAACGCGACGGCCTGCGCTCTCGTGTTGGGGCGCGAACTGAGCGTGCGACCGTCGTCGAGGCGGCGTGCCTTCGCCGAGGAGTGGCGCGCGTTTCTCGGCGAGGCGTTCCCGGACGCCGTTGGGTTCACGATCGTCGAGGAGATGGGGGCCCATGCGGGCGCGCGCGTGATCGCCTATGGAAGCGATGATACCATGGGCGCGATCGCGAGGATCATCGAGGCCGAATCCTTCGTTGCGCACGGCGACCGGTTCTCCGTCGCCTGCCTGGCGGGCATGCATGGGGGGCAGGAAGAATCCGCGATCGCCGGTCTGGTCCGCGATATCGTCCCGTGGGATGGCCAGGGTTGCCTGACTCCACTGCTCGTTGGCGTCTCTCCCGACGGGATGGAGAACGTGGGTCGGCTGATCGCGGAACGAATGGCGGCCGCCGAGACGCTCTATCCCCGCACCCTGCCCCCGCCCGAGGTCGGCGCGGCCCTGCACGAATCGCGCGCCGCCTGCAGGGCTCGCGGAGGTCGTGTGCTTGCGTCCCCGCGCGGAACGGCCTGGACCGTCTTGATGGAATGTGCGCCGCGCGCGGAGGCGACGCCGGGCTGGCGCTCGGTGCGGCTCGTGCCCGTCGAGGGACCAGCCGCGTTCCGGAAATTGCTCGAACCCGTTTGGCCCCATGTCGAGGCCGTAGGACTGCCCGGGACCCTCGGCCAGGACTGCGCGGAACACGATCTCTTCGAGGGGCGAATCGAGGTATTGGGCTGGTTGCAGTCGCCGTCCTTCGCGCGTCGACAATCGGGAAATCCCTCGCTCTTGGAACTCCTCGCCGACTGATCCCCGCGCTATACTACGCGCCGCGGAGAGGTTGAGAGAGGTCTAGTGGTCTTCTCCTGGGGGAGGCAATTGCGCACGTTGTCGAAGTCGCCTGTTGATAAGAGAGGCGATGGGGGGAGTCCGAGGGGGGAGCTGTGCCAGGCGCGCCTGTTCGCGCGCCCCCATCGGAGACGGGCCCGGCTTTGCCGGGGCGGCCGTGAATAGTTACCGGAGGCGAAACGATGGACGGACACTACGAGCAGGTTCAGGATCGCATCAAGGCGGCGACGGGCGGCGAGGATCGCTGGTACTTCGGCTACTCCAGCGTGCTCGACCTCGAGGCCTTCCGCGTCTGGCAGGAAGAGCATGGCTACGGCGATTTTGTCCTGCCGAGGGGCGTTCCCGGACACGCGCAGGGATGGGCGCTCACGTTCAACTTCGCGTCGAGGTGGTGGGGCGGCCGCGTGGCCGGGCTGACGCAGGCCGAGGGCGAGCGCGTGCACGGGCTTCTGTACAGGATTCGCAGCGAGGACTGGCCGATCATCCAGCACAAGGAAGGCGTCATCACCGGCGTCTCCGTGGAAGTGCCTGTCACGGTCACGAGGCCGGATGGCTCCATGGTCACGGCCACGGCCTTCACGACGAATCCGGCACGTGTTTCGTCCGATGGTCCCGTCAGCGAGCGGTACAAGACTGCCTGGGAGAAGGGCGCCCGCGCCGCGGGCCTGCCCGAGGACTACATCCTCAAGGTGATGGCAATCTCCTGAGGTGGCGCTTCTCGCCTGGAATAGTCAGGGAGAACACCACGAGAGGCACGGAAAAGATCATGCCGGAGACGGAGAGAGGCTATCGTCCCTGCCGTGACGCCCCGATCCATCTTGTTTTGAGAGAGACCTAGGCGACTTTCAAGGGTTTCGATCTCGAACCGGGATGTTCTCCGTGTCTCTGTGTCTCCGTGGTTACATTCCGTGAATCTTCGAGCTAGACCCTGCGGTCCTCCAGGATCGTGCACTGGGGTCCGAACTTCACGATCCGCTTCGCGATGCGATCCAGGACGGCGGGCTCGTGCGTGACGACGACCATCGTCAGGCCGTCGCCGGCGAGGTCGGCCATGACGTTCACGATCTCGCCCTTCATCTCCGGATCGAGGCTCGACGTGGGCTCGTCGAAGAGGATGGCCCGAGGCTTCATGCAGAGAGCCCTCGCGATCCCGACGCGCTGTTGCTGGCCGCCGGAGAGCGCGTGAGGATGCGCGTCAGCCTTCTCCGCGAGCCCTACGCGATCCAGGAGTCCCAGCGCGCGTTCCCGCACGACTTCGGCCGGCTCGCCGAGGACTTTCAGCGGGCCGATCGCCAGGTTCTCCAGGACGGTCAGGTGCGGGAAGAGGTTGAAGAACTGGAAGACGAAGCCCAGCCGCTCCCGCACGAGCTTGATCGTCTCCTTCTCGCGCCTCGGATCCATGCCGGCCCGGAGCGTCAGGTCGCCGACGCGGATGGAGCCCTGCTCGAACGGCTCGAGGTGCGTCAGGCACCTCAGGAACGTGCTCTTGCCGATGCCCGACGGGCCCTGGCAGACGACGACGTCGCCTTCCTCGATGGCCAGCGAGAGGTCGCGGATCACCTCGTGCCTGCCGTAGGACTTCGAGAGACGCTCGACGTTAATGCAGAGCGACACGGGCTCTCCTTTCCAGCGAACGGGACCAGAGCGACAGGGGGAAGCTCATCGCGAAGTAGAGGAGCGCGGTCAGAAGTCCGAGCTCCAGGAACCGATAGGATGTCGTCGCGGCCTGGCTGTAGACGCGCGTCAGCTCGGTGACCGTGATGATCGAGACGA
Source organism: uncultured bacterium (assembly GCA_964548165.1). GTDB lineage: Bacteria > UBA8481 > UBA8481 > UBA8481 > UBA8481 > CAZJQD01. Next base: position 45,641 of record CAZJQD010000001.1, on the reverse strand, counting down.
GCGAGGTGTCCTTGAAGAGCGCGATGAAGTCGCTGGTCGAGGGCGGCAGGATCGTGCGCAGGGCCTGGGGAAGGAGCACGTACCAGAGGCTCTGCCGGCCGCTCATCCCGAGCGACCTGGCGGCCTCGTCCTGCCCCTTCGGGACCGACAGGAGGCCTGCCCGGTAGATCTCGGCCTCGTAGGCCGCGTAGTTGAGCCCGACGCCGAGGACGGCGGCCACGTAGGCGTCGAGCTGGATGCCGATGTTGGGCAGGCCGTAGTAGAGGAGGAGCAGTTGGATGAGAAGCGGCGTCCCCCGGATGACCTCGATGTAGACGTTGGCGGCCGTTCGGAGAACGACGCCGCCGTACAGGCGCGCGATACAGAGCAGGAAGCCGACGAGGACCGCGAGGATCATCGAGCTGACCGAGAGGATCACGGTGTTGACGGCGCCGAGAAGGAGAAGCGGCAGGTACTTGCCGATGGATCGGTCGGCGACTTCCCCGGCGCGGGAACCGCCGACGATCGGGGCGGTGTCCGCGCGGCTTGCCAGCTTCTCGGCGTTCAAGCGGCTCCACATCTTCCACTTCGTGAAGATGCGCTCCAGCTCGCCTTCTGCCGCCAGCTCGCCGAGAACTCGATCGACCTCGGACCGGAGCCTTCCGGAGTCGCGGCGGACCCCGCCGGCGTAGATACCCTCGCCGACCGGTTCACCCACGTTCTCCAGGAGCGGATTCGGTGCTGCATAGAAGGCCGCGATCGGCAGGTCCATTAAGACGGCCTCGATGCGTCCGATCTCAAGGTCCTTGTAGGCCTCGACCGGCGAGGGGTAGGCGACGACGGTGATGCGTCCGTCCGCGTCCATCAGGTTCTGCGCCAGCGTTGCGGAGAGCGTGCCGACGCGGCGCCCGCGCAGGTCGTCGAAGGTCGTGATCCCCGTGGTCCCCCGCCTCACGGTGATCTGCTCCGAGAAGTAGTAGTAGGGGATGGTGAAGTCGATGACCTCGCGGCGCTCCGGCGTGATCTCGAGGCCGTTGAACGCCAGGTCGAAGTCGCCGCGCTGGAGGGCGGGCACGAGCTGGTCCCAGGGGACGACGACGAGCTGGGGCCGGAGACCGAGCTTTTCGCCGATGCGCTCCATGATCTCGATCTCGAAGCCGATGATCGCGGAAGGATTGTCCGGGTCGGGAAAGACGAAGGGTCCGCCGCCCGCCGTGTCCGCGCCCCAGAGCAGGATCCCGCTCGCCTGCGATCGCTCCCACGCGTCCGGCACGTTCGAGGGCGTTCCCGCGGGCGCGCCCGAGATCGATGGCGCAATCAGAAGGAGCGCCAGGAGGGCGCTCTGCAGGGGCCGGCGTTTCATGCGCGGGAGTATAGCAGGAACGGGAAATGTCTCGAAAGGATCGGCTTTCCGTAGACAGGGGACTGCCCCCGCGCCGTTCTCCTCCCGCTCGTGGCCCGCGGATGGGCGCCAGCGGCCGATTAAGTGATTTCAGGCGATATTCGAAGCTGGTATCTTGGCGCCATGATCCCGGGGGCAGGCGGCGGTAGCCAACAATGAATCCCGTCCTCTGTGGGCTCCTCTGCCTGGGCCTGGTCACCGCCCCGCGCACCGATCTCTCCGGGTATCTCGTTCTCTCTTACGGCGACATCGCTACGCATGGCGGTCTCTCCATAGCGGCCAGCAACCACGGGCAATTCTCGTTCGATCTCATCGGCCTCAATCTCGCGCACCGCTTCAATGACCGGGCGGACGCCTACGCGTCGCTCATCAACACCGGTTCTACCATGACCGCCAACGAGGCCTGGTTTCGCATGGATGGCCTGCCCCTCGAGGGTTCAGTCACCGCGGGGCGGTTCTACAAGCCCCTGGGCGCGCCGATCCCGACGCCCAATCTCTCCTTTCCCTCCATCCTGTTTCACGTCTACACCGACGTGGGGGTGAAGTTCAATTTTCAGCCGAACATCTGGTCCCTGGAATTAGGCGTCGTCAACGGCGCGCCGGTCACCGGAGCCCAGGCCCGTGCCGCGCAGGTCGGCGGATCCCAGGTGGTCTCGAACGTCACGTCCACGCCCTTCGTCGAGGCGGGCAACGACAAGGACGCTTACGGCCGCCTGGGAATTGCGCTCGGCGAGGACTGGGGATCGCTCACCGCGGGCGTCGGTGGCACGATCGGCCGTCTCACGGCGGAAGAAGTGGGGACGCTGAATCCCACCGCGCCGGCGCCGGGACCGCCTCCGCCCCCTCCCCCGACGCCGTCGGCAATTGGTCAATACACGTCGGTAGTCACCGATGACAAGCGCAGTCACTTCAATGCCGATCTCGATTATGCCTACGGACCCTTCGGCATCATGGGCGAGTATTACTATGCGCGCGATGGCCGGCTCCGGCGCCGGACGTGGTCGGTGGCCGCGAGCTGGAAGTTCTACACGGCCGCCGGCGAGGTGACCGCGACCGCCGGATACGACGAGTACGAGATCAACGCGGAGCGGGTCGTTTCCGGGATATCCGGCACCTGGAACCGTCGGCGAAGATCGCTCAGCCTCTCGTGGTGGCCGAGTGAGCGGCTACAGCTCAGCGCGGAGTATGACTTCAACGAGGAGAACGCGCGGCTCGCGAATGGAGGGGAGATCATGAATGACGAGGCCCAGGTCCAATGCATAGCCTACTTCTGAGCGGTCGCGCTCCCGCCTGCGGGGGCGATACCTCCGGCCCGGCGGATAGGCGCCGCGATGGCCTGGCCCGCGCTCGCTTCGGGTTCCTGGGAGTCCTGGCCCTGGGTCTCAGCCTGCAGGTCGCCGGAGGCCCCGTTGGCGCGGATACGACCCGCGAGGGCGTCATCCTCAGGAGGAATTTCGGCATCGTCGAGCTTCAACGAGCCGGCTCCGGCACGTGGATCCGCGCGACTGACCGGATCGTGGCTCGCGCCGGCGACACCATCCGCACCGGTGAGCGATCCTGGTCCATCGTCGAGGTCTCGCCCGATAATGTCGTGCGGCTGGGAGCACGGACGCTCCTCGTGGTCAAGGCGGCGCGGCAGTTCTCGAGTCGCTCGTCGGGCGGAGTCTTCAGTTACGCGCGCAGCGGGATCATGGAGTTTGATCTCAAGGAGGGTATCGTCATGCCCGTGCTCTCGCGGCTCGAGGCGCGCGTCTTCCGCGTGGCTACGCCGATCGCGGCGATCGGCGTTCGCGGCACGACGTACCTCGCTTCGGTCGAGAAGGTGGGCGAGGTTCGGGACGGCGGGCAGGAATACAACGTCGATATCGAGGTCTACACGGGAGTGGTGGAGATCACGGACCTGAGAGACCCGGACGGCGGGAGCTTCATGCTCCCGGAAGGCCAGGCGCTCCGCTTCCGTAGCATCTACGTGCCGTCAGGCGGATTCGGTGGGTCCCAGGGCGGAGGTCGTCCCGGTGGCCCGGGGGCCCCGGGAGCCGGACCCGGCGCGCCTGGGGGAAGGCCGGGAACCCTGCAGCGCATCGAGGGCGGTCAGCGGGGACAGGCAGGGAGACCGCCGGCAGGCGGCATGCCACCCCCGGCCATGATGGGCTCCGCGCCGCCCCCCAACTTTCAACCTCCTCCTTCCTGAGGAGGGATGGAGCGCCGGACGTGCCCTGTCATTCCCGCGAGAGCGGGAATCCAGAAGGGATGAGATCAGGACCATCAATTCCCGTCTGCGCGGGAATGAAGATCGGCCTGTTCCCGGTTAGAAGATCACGCCGCCGAGGGGGTCGCGGCCTTGGCGGCCGGTGCGCTTGACGAGGTGCGGAACGTCTCGCTGGAGGATGGCGCGGATGGCGCCGTTGAGCCCTCGCTCGATGTTCTCTTTGACCATCGTCGGCTGGAAGAGGACATCCACGAGGATGCGCGAGGACTCGATCTTGACGCCGTAGACGCGGAGCCCCAGCATCTCGGCGCGTCGCCGCACCTCTTTCTCGATCCGGTAACTCGTTCCCTCCGGTAACGTGGAACGTCGCCCGCCGCCGGCAACGTTCAGGCCGATGCGAAACTCCAACTGCTGGCGAGACGGCAGACCCATGATGGGATTATACCGCGGACGGTTGTGCCTATAAACTCTCTCGTTGAATGAGGACGAAGCGGACGAAAAAAGAGGAGGAGGACGAACCCCCGAAACCCAGGGCGCCGCGCCTGGGCCCCGACCCGGCCGCCGTCGCCGCCCTGGGCCGCGATCCCCTGTTGCTGGCGCCCAGCCTGGCCGCTCCCTCGCTCGTGGCCATGGCCGCCACCGTCTCGGCCCGCGCCCTTGCGCTCGAGCCGCCTGGCTCCGACCCGGCCCGCCCCCTCCTCGTCCTCGTCCCCGATGCCTCCTACGCCATTGACCTCGTGGAGGCCGTGCGGCCCTTTCTCGGCGCCGAGGCCTCGCTCCTCGAACCCTGGGACATCCTCCCGTTTGAGCCGTCCTCGCTCGAACCCGCCCAGGCCGGCGCCCGGATCGAGGCGCTCTTGGCGCTCCTCGCCGGTCGCCTCCATCACCCCGCGCACCCGCGCGTCGTCGTCGCGGCGGCCCGCGCCGTCGCGCGTCGGATCATCGATCCCGCGCTCTGGCGCCGCCACGCGATGCGGCTTGCGTTCGCCGAGGAACTTCCGCCCGCGCGCCTCCGCGAGAATCTCGCCGCGCTCGGCTATCGCGCCGTGCCGGAGGTCTCCGAGCCCGGCGAGTTCGCCGTGCGCGGTGGACTCCTCGACCTCTTCTCGCCTGCGCTCACCCAGCCCGTTCGCGTGGAGTGGGACGGTGACCTTGTCGAGAACATCCGCTTCTTTGACGTCGAGACACAGCGTTCGACGGATGAGATCCACGAGGTTCTCATTCACCCGCCGCGCGAGCTTCTCCTGCCCGATTCCGCTCACGAACTGGAAGCCGCCGCAAAGTCCGTCGCGAAGGCCGTCCGACCCTCTCTTCGTCGCGATCGCTTCCTCGCCGCGCTGGCTGATCGCGCGCCCGTCGAGGGTCTCGAGGTCTTCCAGCCCTTCTTCACGCCCATGGTCTCCCTCCTGGATTCCCCGGGGCTGAATATCGTCCTGGTCGATGAAGGCGAGGTTCGACGGCGCATCGAGGAAGCGTGGACGGAAGCGGAACGCGAGGCAGGGGAGAGCGACGTCGGCTACGACCCGTCCATGCTCTGGTTGAAGTCCCTGCCGCCGCTCCCGGGCGCTCCGCGCCTCTATCCATTTCCGGGGCCCGACGTGCCCGTGGTGACGACCGAGCCGTTGCCGCCTTCGCCCCTCGACGCCCGGATCCTGCGCGTCGATCTCTGGAGACTTGCAGAGCGAGGCCTGCACACGACCTGCGTGACCACCATGCCTCAGCGCGTCGAGGAGTTGCTTCACGCCGAGAAGTTCTCCTCCCCGTCGCTGGCGGTCCTCGACGGCACGCTCATCTCCGGCGCCATTCTCCCGGCCTCTGGACTCGCGATCGCGGGCGAGGCCGATCTCTTCGGGCATCGCCGACGCCGCACGCGCGGTGGTCGCTCCCGGCGCGCGCTCGCGGATTGGGGCGCCTTGAAGGACGGCGATTACGTCGTTCACGTCCATCACGGCGTCGGGCTCTTCCGCGGCATCCAGAGGATCAAGACGCTCGGAGAACTGAAGGACGTGGTCGTCATCGAGTATGCGGGCGGCGATCGCATCTACCTGCCGCCGCACGAGACCGACCTCGTCGATCGCTACACGGTGCTCGAGGGCGTCACGCCCCGCCTCGACCGTCTCGGCGGCTCCGGCTGGACGAAGGTGCGCGAGAAGGCTGAGCGGGAAACGGCCGAGATCGCGCGTGAGCTCCTGGACCTGTACGCGCTCCGCGCGGCGGCGCGCGGTCGGGAGTGCGGGCCGGTCGATGACGAGGAATCCTTCGCGCTCGCATTCGGCTACGACGAGACCGAGGACCAGGCGCGGGCCATCGAGGAGGTGCTGGGCGATCTCGGCGCCCCGGCGACGAAGGACGGCAAGGGCCGTGCGCCCATGGATCGGCTCGTCTGCGGCGACGTCGGTTTTGGAAAGACCGAGGTGGCCCTGCGAGCTGTCTTTCGCGCCCTGCGCCACGGGCGTCAGGTGGCCGTTCTCTGCCCGACCACGATCCTGGCCCTGCAGCACACCGAGACTTTCCGCGGGAGGTTGGCGCCGTTCGGCATCAGGACAGCCACCCTTTCGCGCTTCCAGTCGACGGCGGAGGTGCGAGAGACCCTCGCCGATCTCGCCGCGGGCCGCGTCCAGGTCGTCGTGGGAACCCATCGGCTCCTTGCCAAGGACGTGGCTTTCCGCGATCTCGGGCTCGTCGTCATCGATGAAGAACAGCGGTTCGGCGTGAAGCACAAGGAACAGTTGAAGAACCTCCGGCGCCAGGTCGACATCCTCGTCCTCTCCGCGACCCCGATTCCGCGGACCCTGCACCTCGCTCTCGCCGGCGCCCGCGCGCTCTCGGTCATCTCCACGCCGCCGCCCGGCCGAGCGCCGGTCCAGACGATCGTGGAGCCGTTCCGCGAGGAGCACGTGAAGCGCGCGATCCGCCGCGAGCTGGATCGCGGCGGGCAGGTCTTTTACGTGCACAACGCGATCGAGAGCATCGACCGCGTCCATGAGTTTCTCCGCCGCCTCTTTCCCAAGGTCACGATCGCGATCGGTCACGGCCAGATGAAGGAGGCCGAGCTGGCGTCGACGATGCGCGGATTTCTCTCGGGCGAGATCTCCATCCTCATCTGCACGGCCATCATCGAGAACGGCCTCGATATTCCACGCGCCAACACGATCATCATCGATCGCGCGGAACGATTCGGGCTCTCCGCGCTGTACCAGCTGCGCGGCCGCGTCGGACGATCGTCCGTGAAGGCCTATGCGCTCTTCTTCCACGCACCCATCGAGACCCTGGGGGAGGGCGCCAAGGCGCGGCTGGCCGCCATTGCCGAGCACACCGCGCTTGGTTCCGGCTACGCGATCGCGCGGCGCGACATGGAGATCCGCGGGGCGGGAGAGATCCTCGGCGTCTCGCAGTCGGGCGAGATGGAGCAGGTGGGCTACGACATGTACTGCCGGCTACTGCGCGAGGCTATGGCCGACCTCCGTGGCGAAACGACGCAGAGCAGTCGACGTCGTGTGCGTCCAGCCGTTGATCTCGCTCTGCCGGCATTCGTGCCCTCCGAGTGGTTGGGCGGAGAGGAACTGGTGGGGGCCGTGCACCGCGAGATCGCGGCCGCGGAGACGGTCGCCGCCATCGACGAGGTGCGCGATAGCCTGCAGGATCGCTTCGGCGCCCTGCCAGAACCCGTTGAGAATCTTCTCACAATCGCGCGCCTCCGCGCTTACGCCGTGATGGCCGGAGTCACGGCCATCAGCGAGACGCAGACTGAGGTCCAGATCACGTGGCAACGTCTGCCCTCGGGCCTCGTCGAGTATCTCGATCAGCTTCCCCAGCCCATCTCGGCCGGCGTCAGCGATAAGACGGTGGTTCTGGCCGGACTCCCCCCGGGTCGTGACCGCTTGACCTGGGTGCGTCGACTCGTGCGGCGCTGAGGCATGGCGATTGGAGTCTGCGCAATTGTACAGACTCGGTAACTGGCGGTCCCCAGGGTGAGCTGTTACACTTTTCGGCGATGACTCTCGCGCGGGTGGTCGCCTTGGCGGCCCTGATCATGGTCATGCCGACGCTTCCCGCGCTGGCCGTGGGCCCCGGCAGTTCCACGAGAAATGCCGTCTCTGCCGCGGATCCGCTGGAGCGCATACGGCAGACCGTCGAGCGCGAAGTCCGGGCGGGGCGCCTGCCCGTCGTCGTCTTCAACGTTGATGGTACCATCTTCGATAACCGCCCGAGGTCGCAGGCCATCCTCCGCGACTTCGTCGAGGCCGGCGGTGACTCCCTCTCCGAGATCACCGATTCGGTCTACGCCCTCCGCGCCGACAGTATCGATTACTACGTCGTTGATTCCTTCCGCGGCGCCGGCATCCATAACCTCTTTTTCCTGGAAAGCGCCCTCAAGTTCTGGGCCGATAACTTCTTCTCCAATCAGTATGTCCGGCACGATGTCCCCATCGGCGGCTCCGTCGGCTACCTCAATCGCCTCCACGAGGCCGGCGCCATGATCGTCTACATCAGCGGGCGCGGTCTTCCCAACATGCTTGAGGGCACCATCGAGGCCCTCCACCGCGCCGGCTTCCCCATCGCCACGTCGCGAACCCTTCTCGTCATGAAGCCGACCCCGCGCGAGAACAACTACGAGTTCAAGCGCCGCGAGTTCGCCCGCATCAATCAGCTCGGCCGCGTCGTCGCCGCCTTCGAGAACGACCCGCGCGCCGGCGAAGCCATGGCCCGCTCGTTCCCTCGCGCCGAGATCGTCCTCATCCGCCAACCCCACCCCAAAGACCCCGCCGCCCCCCTAAGAGTCCGCCGCACGACGACGTTGGAGGCATACTAGGGAAAGGGTTGGAGGTCCCTGGCGGCGACGCCGGCCACCGGCCTTTAGCCTGGCCCCCTGGTTACGAAACCGTAAATCCGGTCTCTGAACTGGTCTCGGTGATCTCGTCGCCGGACGTGGCCCGGACGTGGGTGACGTAGGTGTAACGACCTCGCGCAAAATCCTTCTGCAACGTCACGCGTCGGCTGATGCGCGTCGTGCCCGGCGTCATCTGGTAGGTGTCCTCCAGGATACTGCCCACCAGCTCGCTTCCGCGGTAGATGGCCACGCGCTGGCGGACCTGGACCTGCTGGCTATTGGAGGGCGCCATCACCGCGAGGGTCGCGTTGAGGTCCACGTCGGCGCCAGGCTGGACGATCGAAGGCGTCACGGACGCGTTCTCCAGCTTCACCTGCAACCCCTCCACCGCCCGGTAACTGTTGCTGCGGTTCGTCTCCTCGGCCGACGCGACCCGCTCTGTTCGTGATCGGCCAACCAGGTACCCCGCGAGGCCGCCGACGACGGCGCCGATCAAGGCCCCCTCAACGGCGTGCCCGGACTGGTGGCCGATGACGGCGCCGAGGCCGCTTCCCAGCAACACGCCAGCCACCGTGGACTGTTCCACGGTCGTGCAGGCGGTCAGGGTCATCGCAAGTACCAGGACGAGGGCCAGCGGGCGGAGGAGGCGCGGACAGGCCGCGATCATGCTGTTCATGGCGCAATTCTATGACGCGGTCGGGGGCACGTGCAATCCCTTGTGTGGTAAGCTAGGATACGTTCGCAGTTCCCGATCAACAACGATGAGCGAAGATTCCACTCTCTATACGCCGCATGGCGGGACCGGGTCCCTGGACCAGATCCTCGAGCTCCCCTCGGGTTACATGGTCGGCAACACCTATCGCATCAACCGCAAGCTCGGCATCGGCGCCATGGGCGTCGTTTACCGCGGCGAGGACACCAAGCTCAATCGCCCCGTCGCCCTGAAGTTCCTCAACCCCGTCATCGCCGAGTCCGCCGAGGTCGTCGAGCTCTTCCGCTCCGAGGCCCGCGCACTCGCTCGCCTCAACCACCCCAACATCGTCCAGATCTACGCCTTCGGCGAGGAGAAGGGCTGGCTCTACTTCGCCATGGAGCTCGTCGCCGGCGTCACCCTCGGCGAGACCCTCGAGGCCGACGGGCGTCTCCGGCCCGATCGCGTCGCTGTCCTGGTGCGCCAGATCTGCGAGGCCCTCGAAGCCTCTCACCAGACCGGCATGGTCCACCGCGACCTCAAGCCCGCCAACGTCGTCGTCATGCAGGGCGATCGCGTCAAGGTCATGGACTTCGGCCTGGCCGGCGTCGCCGCCACCGCCACCGGCCGCGCGATGGGCACGCCGCGCTACATGTCGCCCGAGCAGGCCCTGGGGCTCAAGGTCGACGGCCGCGCTGACCTCTACTCCCTCGGCGTCATGATCTACGAGCTCCTCGTCGGCGATGTCCCCTTCGAGGGCGAAAATTACCGCAAGACGCTCGAGATGCACGTGCACGCCCCGGTCCCGTCCCCGCGCCAGCGCCGCCCCGATGTTCCGCGCGAGTGGGACTTCTTTGTCCGCGATCTCCTGGCCAAGCGTCCCGAGGAACGCCCCTCCTCCGCCAGCGAGGTCATCCGCCGCGTGGATGCGCTCCTGGGCGGGAAGGGGGGGGAGGCGGTCTCCGAGAAGGAGGTTCCCCGCGATCCCAAGGCCGAGGCTGATCGGCTCTACCAGAAGGCGCGCGCTCACTTTGAGATCGGCGAGCTTCGCGCCGTGCGCGACATGATTGAGGAGGTGCTCTTTCGGAGCCAGGAACATGCCAAGGCCTGGAACCTCCTGGGCGCCGTCGAGCTCAAGTCGAACTCCTTCAAGGAAGCGTCGCGCCACTTCGCCAAGGCGCTCTCGATCGACCAGGGCTTCTACGAGGCCGCGCTCAACCTCGGCATCTCGCTCCAGAAACAGATCCGCCACGAGGAGGCCATCTGGGCCTTCGAGCGCGCCGCCAAGCTGATGTCGAGCCTCCCGGCGGCCTGGACGCACCTCGGCGAGTCCCGGCTCGCACTCCGTGACCTGCCCGGCGCGCTTCGCGCCTGGGAGCGCTCCCTCGAGCTTGATCCTTCCAACCAGCAGCTCAAGCACCGCGCGGAGGAACTGCGCCGGGCGATGGCACTCTAGTCGCGAGCGGTCAAATCCCGTGAGAGTCGCCGTCGTCGCCCCTTCCGGTCCCGTGGACCATGACGCCCTGAGAGTCGGCAAGGAGCGCTTGTCCGCGCTCCGGCCGGGTCTCGAGTTCGTCCACGCCCCCAACCTCGCCGCCGACATCGGCTATCTCGCCGGCGAGGACGACGAACGCATCGCCGCCTTCCGATGGGCCTTCTCTGAGCCGGGCATTGACCTCGTCTGGTTCGCGCGCGGCGGCTTCGGAACGACGCGCATCATCGATCGCATCCCGTGGTCCGAGCTCGCCGCCACCGGGCGACCCCTGCTGGGATACTCGGACGCAACCGCCTTCCTCGCCGCCTACGACGCCGCCGGCGGCCGTGCCGTTCACGCGCCGATGATCGCCGCCGACCTCGCGCGGTCCGCCACGCCGCGCGCCTGGGAGTCCGTGACACGGTGGCTGAACGGCGACGACGACACGTTCGCCTTCCAGGGGGAATGGGCTGGGAGCAGCACGGGCGCCGTCGAGGGAACGATCTCCGGCCCCATCCTCGCCGGGAACCTCGCTGTGCTGGCGGCCATGGCGGGTACAAAGCATTTTCCTGCAGCTCGCGATTCCGCGGGCCGCGGGCGACTGGTCTGCCTCGAGGAAGTGCACGAGGAGCCTTACCGCGTCGACCGCCTCCTTACCCAGCTCGCCGCCGCCGGGCTCTTCGACGGCGCGTCCGGCCTTGTCTTCGGGTCGATGACGGAGTGCGTGCCCGAGGATCCGAAGAAGTCGTGGAGCGTCGAGGAAGTCCTCCGCCGCGCGGCGACCGACCTCGGCCTGCCTGCGATCCTCGGCTTTCCCTTCGGTCACGGCGGGACCAACAGCATCCTGCCCTGGGGAAATGAACTGCAGGTGACGTCCTCGAAGGCCGGCTTTAGCGTCAGGGTTGTGCATCGCGCATAGGCCTGGCTAGCGCGCGGTCGAGCCGGCCATTCGGTCAGGGGTTGCCGGGAGACCTTGTGCTGGGATTGAGGACGTAGCGCGGAGGCCCATCTTCGCGGACGGTGCGGTAGATCGTCTCCCCGGGAAGCGCGAGATTCAGTTCGTTGCGCGCAATCGACTCGATGGTGTCCGTGTCGCTCGTTAGCATCGCGATCTGCTGTTGAAGCTCGCGGTTCGTCCTCTTCAGCGCCTCGATCTCCTCCCTCTTTTCGCTCATCGTCGCGCGAAGATCATTCCGGGCAATGAGGCCCTTGGGCGCAAAGAGAAAGATCCAACTGCAGAAGAGGGCCAGCGTGATACCCAGGCCGATCACGAGGACGCGGCGGGATTGCGGGGAGACGAGGGCGATGAGCCCGTAGGGTGACCAGTCGCGCAGGCGCGCCGACGATCGAGGCGCTCGGGAGATCCAGGCCCAGTTCGGACCCGAGGCCGCCGTCTTGAACGCGTTCGATACACCGCCGAACGCGTTCGATACACCGCCGAACGCGTTCGATACGCCTCCAAACGCGCTCGAGACTCGGCCGAACGTGTGCGTGCCGAGGGATCGGCGGAGGCGCATGTCGGGGAACGAATTGCGAAGCTTGGTCGCCCAACCGGGCGTGCCATGGCGTGACTTCTTCGACCACCGCGGCATGCGGAATGCCAAGTCGGGGAGACGGACGAGGGGAAGGGCCCCTCGGAGTCGTTGCCAGAAGCCGGAGTTCTTCGCGGTTCGTCTCGAAGTCCGACGCTGGTTCTGGAGAAAGGATGCCGCCATGGCCTCCTTGGGCTATCGGCGGCTGAAAGCACAAGGTTAAGAGCGCAGGCTCAGCTACTTTCTACCGTTGGTTTCTTAAGGTCGATCGCAGGCCCTTTCCCCGAGGTTTTAGGCCGGAGAGCGACCTTATGAAACCAATCCTACTATCTACGCGGCTTAGGCGATGCTGGTCGCTCCTTCCGACTCCGTCGTTGCCGGAGCCTCACTGCCACCGCGCAGCCGCTCCAGGACGCTCTGGCGGAACTCCTCCAGCACTGACATCACGCGCTCGTGCGTGGAGTCGATGAGCGAGGTCTTGTCGGAGGGGATCTCGCCGCCGCTCGTCTCCGCGATCTGCGTTCGAGCCTCGCCGAATCCCTCGCCGATGGCACCTTTGATCAGGTTGAGAAAGCTTTCGAGCGTCTCCTCGCTCTCGCCCCCGTTTTTCTCGGCGTACTGGTCATAGAATTTCAGGGCGAACCGCGCAATGCGCTCACCCGTCTTCTCGGCCGACCAGTAGTCGGGCGCTTCCTTGGGCTCCACCTCTTCGGTTGAAACGGAGGCTTCGATGCGCGCATTGACCTTCTCTTCGAGCATCGAAAGGATGGTTTCCGCGCTGGGCTGAAGCCTCCGACTATTGCCCAGGTCCAGGGAATCGATCGCGGGGTCCTGGGACTCCGCGCCATTTCCTGCGCCCCGACCCCGCGAACCGCGGGGGAGAGCTCCGTCGATCGAGAGGAGCTTCATCGACTGGGACTGGTAGCTGTAGCTGAGATAGGCCTGGGTTGACGGGTTTCGCATCGCCGCATGTCCCGTCGTGCTGGTTGAGTTCATCGTGTCTGCCCTCCGGTGCAGTGTTCCGGTGGACATCCTTGTCCCCGGGCGGTTCTCGCCGCGAACCGCTTCCCGCCGCCCTTTCAGGCGCCGGACTCTACGATGCATCGGCAGGGCCTGGACAAACTTGAGCAAATCTTTGAAAAAATGTTCACCCGACCCCCGAGGAAATCGCATACTGGAATCCGCTGGGAGGCGACCTGTGGATAACTCGGTAAGAGGAATGGACTGGACCCCCGCAGGACAGGTTCTGTCCGAGGAGGATTCTGCCACGCTTGCCGCCGCCGCCGTGGCCCAGGGCGAGGTCGAGGCGACGGTCGATGGCGCCCTGGTCGCTCGTACCTTGCCGAACACGGGGCGGTCCCCCGACGACAAGTTCGTGGTCCGCGATGCCCTCACGGCCGATCACGTCTGGTGGGGGCCCGTGAATCGTCCGATGGAACCCGCTCATTGGGCAACACTCAAGCGGGACATCCTCGCGCATCTCGACGCGCGCCCGCTCCACCTCCAGACGCTCCTGGCCGGCGCCGACCCGGCCTCCGCCCTGCCTCTCCAGGCCATCACTGAGACGGCCTGGCACGCCCTCTTCGCCCGGAACATGTTTCGCGTTCCGCCCCCTGGTACCGCGTCGACCCTGACGCCTCGCTTCCACGTCCTGCACGCCCCCTCCTTCCAGGCGGATCCCGCGCGCCACGGGACGCGTAGTTCCGCCGTGGTCGCGCTCAATCTCACGGAGCGGATCATCTTCATCGCCGGTACCGCCTACGCCGGCGAGATCAAGAAGGCGATCTTCACCGTGATGAACTGGCTCCTGCCGCGCGCCGGAATCCTGGGCATGCACTGCGCGGCCAATACGGCGGAAGGTGGAGCGGATGCCGCGCTCTTCTTCGGCCTCTCGGGTACCGGAAAGACCACGCTCTCGGCTGACCCCCGGCGGGACCTCATCGGGGACGACGAGCACGGCTGGAGCGACGACGGCATCTTCAACTTCGAGGGCGGGTGCTACGCCAAGGTCATCAATCTCTCGTCCGAACACGAGCCCGAGATCTTCGCCGCTACGCGTAGGCCCGGGACCATCCTCGAGAACGTCGTCCTGGGACCGGACGCGCGCCCGGACTTCGCCGACGACTCTCTTACCGAAAATACCCGCGCCTCCTACCCCCTCGCGGCCATCCCGCACGCCGAACTCTCCGGTCGGGCCGGTCATCCGGTCAACATCCTGCTGCTGACCTGCGATGCCTACGGTGTCCTGCCCCCCCTCTCGCGACTCACGGCGGCCCAGGCCCAGTACCACTTTCTCTCGGGCTACACCGCGCGCCTCGCGGGCACCGAGGTCGGCGTGACGGAGCCGAAGGCCGTCTTCAGTCCCTGCTTCGGCGGCCCGTTTCTGCCCCTGCCGCCTGCCGTCTATGCGGCGCTCCTGGGGGAGAAGATCACCCGTCACGGGTCCACGGTCTGGCTCGTGAATACCGGGTGGACGGGAGGCGCCTACGGCACCGGGAAGCGCGTCAGCCTTCCCATCACGCGCGCCCTCGTGCATGGCGCCCTCGACGGAACGCTCGCCGAGGCTGCCTTCCGGAAGGATCCGATCTTCGGACTCGATGTGCCGCTCTCCTGCCCCGGTGTCCCCGATGCGATCCTGACCCCGAGAAGCACGTGGGCCGACGCTGGCGCCTACGATATCGCCGCTCGGAAGTTGGCCGCCGCCTTCCGCGAAAATTTCGCGAAGGTTGCCCCCGATGCCCCCGCCGAGGTGCGAGAGGCCGGTCCCGCGATCTGATTTCAGGCGACTAACGCCGCCGGGCTGAAGTCGCGGCATGACCCCCTCGTGACGAACTTCTCGACAATTCTCCTGTAGAGATTTGTCGAGGCTCCTGCCGATAATCCTTATCACCAAGGGTTGATGCATGGACGCTGAAACCAGAGGCCTCATCCGGACGGAGACTCCCGTGGAGCTCTTCAGAACCCTGGTCCATGATGCGGCCGAATCCCGACACGCTCGCCCCACGCCCGACGCCGAGTTCTACCTCGTCGACCTGCTCAGCCGGTCCGTTCGCGCCGACACCGTGCTCCATGACCAGACGCCCCTCGCCGAGACCTTCCTCAAGGCGCAGTCCGCAGGCTCTCATGAACGAGACGAACTCCTCCGCATGGTCGGCGACCGGGCGCTTTTTCTTTCCGGAGTCGTGCCGGAATCCCTGGCGCGAAGACTCGTCGGGGTCGCCTACTACGCCAAGGTGGGGCGCATCGCCTACGCCGAGCTGGCCGAGGAGGCCGGATCGCGGCCGTCCGAGCTCGGGCGCCAGGAGGTCTACGCCGAGCTGGCCGATCACTTCGCCGAGTTCGTCGGCATCCTCGGGGAAGTGAGCGAGCACGCGCTCGGCAACGCCCGCCGGTGCCTGCTCTCGGCCTGCGAGAAGTGGCTGACGACCGGGAGCCCCGCCGCATGGGAGAGGCTCTCTCGCGCCGGCATCATCGTCCCGCCCGGGCAGTTCACGCGAACGGTGATGTAGAGCGCGACCCGGATTCCGGCAACTACCCGGCGATAAGGGAAGAGAGCGCCGTCAGTACTTGACGGAACACCCGTAGGGCGTCGTCGCGGTGGCCTCGACTGTGCGGCCGGCGAGGAGCGCGTCCAGGACGGGGGCGACGAGGTTCGTGGGACGCTCTTCCGAGCCGCGCGGGTCGTTGTCGATGGCGCCGGCATAGACGAGCGTTCCGGCCTGGTCGATGACGTACATGTGCGGAGTCGTCCGTGCGCCGTACTTCCTGCCCACGGTGCCGTCCGGGTCCATGAGCGTGGCTGTCGGTCGCGAGCGCCAGGTGCCCAGCTGGGCGGTCAGCCGACCGGGCGCCATGTACTGGGCATTGTCGGTGCGCGTGGACTGGATGAGCAACCATGCGACACCCTTCTCCTTGTAGCGCGCCTGGAGGGCCTGCATCCGGCCCGCGTCGTAATGGCGCTTCACGAACGGGCAGAACGGGTTGATCCACTCGAGCACGATGACCTTGCCGGCAAAGTCGTCGATCGAGCGGCGCCGGCCGTTGACGTCGCGGAGCGTGAAGGCGGGGGCGAGCTGGCCGACCGTGGCCGTCGCCGGTCGGTCAGAGGCACGCGCGCTCGCAGTCCTGGAGGCGGCCGTGGTCTCGCTGGAGGCCGCACAGCAGGCGGCGCTCGCCTCCGCGGGAGCCGGCATCGTGGCCACGGTGAATGCGGCCAGGAGCGCGGAAAGCGACAATGTCACGAAAGGGGAACGGCCCATGGAAAACCTCCTGGAATGTTAGCGGATGCTGGAAGTGAGATTATAACCGGACGCGCCGATGATCACCAAGCCGCGAATGACGCGCGGGCGCGGCGACGACGAGGGGCGCAGGGGGATCCGGATCGTCCCGTCGCGGACCGTGATCGCGCCGTAGCGGATGTCCCATCCCGCGATCGCCTCGGGGTAGAAGTCCCGGGCGGATGCGGCTTGAGGGCCCGAGAGCGCCACCGTGATCTCAGCGCCGTCCGGCAATGCCTGGAACGTGGCAGCCTCCACGCGTAGTCCCGCCTGGGCTGACTCACCGGGCAGGTGCGCCTGCGCGGCGCGGAGCTTCTGCCGGGCCTGCCGGTTCTCCTCGGCCGTCTGCGAACCCGGGATGAACCTCAGCGTGGCTCGCCCCGGCCGGCACTCCTCCTTGCAAACCAGCCAATCGGCGTCGACCGCAAGCTCCGGCCGATCCTGCGCTCTCCCATCCCGCGGGGGCGTGATCGTCACGAAGAAGGTGGTTGTTCCCGAGTACCCGTAGTCGACGAGGTCGGACGCCACGAACTTATGAGGGAGAGGGAAGTAGGGTTCGCTGGCGGTGTAACCGTCCGGGAGCCGCCACCTCAGGCGCGGCGCGAGTCCGGCGTCGCCCGGGTTCTTCCAGTAGATGTGCCAGCCCGGCGCCATCCGGAACTCCACGCCCACCGTGAACGGATCCCGGCCGTGCGTGGCATCGCTGATGACCCGCGCCTGCACCAGGCTCGCCAGTCGCGCCGGCGCCTGCACGCGCGCGCGCTGGGCCAGGGCGTGCTCCGGGACAGCAAGGACAATCAGCGCGAGAAGGGAAAGGAGCGAGAGAACGCGCGAGCCGGTCCTCATGAGGCCTTCGCCGTGTACTTCAGGGTCAAGCGCTCGTCTTTCAAGCTGATCTTCGCCGTCCCGCCGTGCTTGAGCTTGCCGAAGAGGATCTCCTCGGCCAGGGGCTTCTTGATCTCGTCCTGGATGAGCCGGCGCATCGGGCGCGCGCCGTACTGCGGATCGAAGCCCTTCTCCGCCAGCCACACCCGCGCGTTCGGCGCCAGCGTCAGCGTGACGTGCTTCTCCTTCAGCTGGTCCCCCAGCTCCTTGACGAACTTCTCCACGATCCGCTCGATCGCGCCCTTCTGCAGGGGAGCGAAGGCCACCCAGGCGTCCAGCCGGTTGCGGAACTCGGGGCTGAAGGTCTTCTCGATCGCCTCCTTGCCCCGATCCCCGCCCTCGGCCCTCGTCGTCGAACCGCTCTGCGAGAACCCGATCGCCCGCGCGCTCATCTCCCGACCGCCCGCGTTCGTCGTCATGATCAGGATCGTGTGCCGGAAATCGGCCTGCCGCCCGTTGTTGTCCGTCAGCGTCGCGTGATCCATCACCTGCAGGAGGATGTTGAAGATGTCCGGGTGAGCCTTCTCGATCTCGTCGAGCAGGAGCACCGTGTGCGGGGTCCGGCGCACGGCGTCCGTGAGGAGCCCGCCCTGGTCGAAGCCCACGTAGCCGGGAGGAGCGCCGATCAGCCGCGAGACCGTGTGTTTCTCCATGTACTCGCTCATGTCGAACCTGAGGAACGCGACGCCCATCACCTCCGCCAACTGCCGCGCCAGCTCCGTCTTGCCGACGCCCGTGGGTCCGGAGAAGAGGAAGGAGCCGATCGGCCGGGTCTCGGGGCCGAGCCCGGAACGCGAGAGCTTGATGGCGGAGGCGATGGCCGTAATTGCTGGGTCCTGCCCGAAGATGACGGCCTTGAGCCGAGGCTCGAGTTCGGCGAGGAGTCTCTCGTCGGACGTCGAGACGTTCTGCTCGGGGATCCGCGCGATCTTGGCGACGATGGCCTCGATCTCCGGCGCGTCGATGATCGTCCGCCGCTTATCCGGCGGTCTCAGCCGTTCCGCGGCGCCGACCTCGTCGAGGAGGTCTATGGCCTTGTCCGGGAGCTGGCGATCGCGCAGGTACTTTCCCGCGAGCCGGGCCGCGGCCTCGACGGCCGCCTCCGTGTAGCGGACCCCGTGGTGAGCCTCGTAGCGCGGCTGGAGCCCGATGAGGATCTTGACCGTGTCCTCGATCGACGGCTCCTTCACCTCGACCATCTGGAACCGCCGACCCAGCGCCCGGTCCCGCTCCAGCGACGATTTGTACTCAGGGTACGTGGTGGAACCGATACAGCGGAACTTGCCCGAGCTGAGCGCGGGCTTGAGGAGATTTGACGCGTCGAGCGAGCCTCCCGACGCGGCGCCGGCGCCGACGACCGTGTGGAGCTCGTCGATGAAAAGGATCGCATGCTCGTTCTTGAGGATCGCGTTGATGACCCCCTTGAACCGTTCCTCGAACTGCCCCCGGAACTTCGTCCCGGCCATCAGCGCGCCCATGTCCAGGGCGTAGATGGTCGATTGCGCCAGGGCCTCGGGGACCTGGCCCTCGTGGATGGCGAGCGCCAGTCCCTCGACGATGGCCGTCTTCCCGACCCCGGGCTCGCCCACCAGCGCAGGGTTGTTCTTGCGTCGTCGGCAGAGCACCTGCATCACGCGCTCGAGTTCCTCGCCGCGCCCGACGAGGGGGTCGATGCCGCCCTTGGCCGCGAGGTCATTCAGGTTGACGGCGAAGGCTTTCAGCGGATCGCGCGCGCGCTTGTCGTCTCCATCGTCATCGTCGTCGCGTTCCCGAGAGTCCTCGTCCTGGTCGAGCTCGTCGTCCTCGTCCTCGACGACGTCTCCAGCGCGCGTGATGCCGTGAGCGATGTAGTTCATCACGTCCAGCCGCGTGACGCCCTGCTCCTCCAGCAGGTGGATGGCCGGCGATTCCGGTTCGCGGTACATGGCCACCAGGAACGGCGGGATCGTGATCTCCTCGGTGCCGGCACTGTGAGCGTGGATGGCGGCGCGCTGGAGGATCCGCCAGAACGCGCTCGTGAACTCGGGCTCGATCTTGCGATTGCTGGGAAGAGTCTCCTGCCCGAGGAGCGCCTCTTCAAGCCCCGACGCCAGCGCCGGCAGATCGGCCCCGCACGCGACCAGGACCTCCTGTGCCGCCGCACGCGTCGAGAGCGAGAAGAGCACGTGTTCGAGCGTGACATACTCGTGACGGCGCCGGCGCGCGTCGGCGAGCGCGGACTGGAGGGCTTCCTCGAGCTCCTTGCTGACCTTCATGAGCCGTTCCCCGTGTTCTCGCTCCCGGAGTCCTCGTCGGGCTCGGCCGTGCAGAGAAGGGGATACTCGGCTTGCCGCGCGAGGGCCGTTACCTCGGCCACCTTCGAGTCGGCGATCTCGCGCGTGTAGACGCCGGCGACGCCGTGGCCGCTCTTGTGGACCTGAAGCATCACCGCGACGGCGTCCGGCTGGCTCTTGCGGAAGATGCCCATCAGGATGCTGACGACGAACTCCATCGTCGTGAAGTCGTCATTATGCAGGAGCACCTTGTAGCGACGAGGCTTCTGGAGCTTGCGCCGCGTCTCGTGCTTGTAGGCAACGCCGGTGTCGGCGCCCGTTCCGTTCTCCGTCCCGTTGGCCATCGGACGAATTATAGCGGAAAAGCGGGCAGATCAGAACTGCGACGAGAGGACCGCGCGCCGAGGAACGTCGCGACCGCCGGTTTCAACGCTTCTTGTCGACGATCTCATGGAGCGCGCACTTGGCGCAGGCGTTCTTTCGCCGGAGGACAATCGTGCGGAACAAGTAGCCGACGGCGAGCGCCACGATGCCGCCGACGGCCAGGAGCTCGGTCACGCCAGCGCCATGACGCGCGTACCCACCTGGTAGATGAGGACGGCCGAGCACCAGGCCATGGCCGTCATCCCGAAGAAGGCCGCCGAAGCCCACTTCCAGCTCAGCTCCTTCGCGATGATGGCGATCGTGGAGCCGCACTGGAGGCAGAGCGCGAAGAAGACCATCACGGCCATGACCATCGGGACCGTGAAGATGGGCGTTCCCGCCCGCGGGCCGCTCGTCCACTTCTGCGCGGCCATGATCTCCCGGAGGCTCTCCGATTCCTCGGTCACCTCCGCGCCCAGGTTGTACGTGATGCCGAGCGTGGCGATGATGACTTCGCGCGCCGGGAAGCTCGCCAGGACGCCCACCGTGATCTTCCAGTCGAAGCCGGCCGGATCGAAAATCGGCTGGAGGGTCTTGCCCATCCGCCCCATGTAGCTCTGCTCGATGTAGGCGCCGTCGAGCCGGTTGTGAAGGGCGGCCGCGAGCTCGGATTCGGGATCGGCCAGCGCCGCCGAGAGCTCCGCCGGCGCCAGGGTCTGCTCGGCCATGAAGGCCGCCCGCGCCGCCTCGACGACGCCCGCGTCGCGGGGGAAGTAGAGGAGGGCCCAGATGACGACCGAGAAGGCGAGGATGACCGTGCCCGCCCTGACGATGAACTCGCGCGCGCCGCCCCAGGTCCTCACGAAGAGGTTGTGGCCGCTGGGGATCTTGTAGGGCGGCATCTCCAGGAGGAAGGGGAGCGGGCGCGTCTTCAGGAAGACCCGGTTCGTCACCCAGGCGAGCGGAAGAGAGACGAGGAGGCCGACGAAGTGCATGGCGAAGAGAAGCCACCCGGCCACCCAGGCGCCGTAGAGCGGCTCGATGAAGGCGCCAATGAGGAGGACGTACACCGGCAACCGCGCCGAGCAGCTCATCAGGGGCGCCATCATGATCGTCGTGATCCGCGCCTTGGGATCCTCGAGCGATCGCGCGGCCATGATCCCGGGGATCGCGCAGGCATAGCTCGAGAGGAGCGGGATGAAGCTCTTGCCGTTCAGCCCGCACCAGCCGAAGAGCTTGTCCATGAGGAAGGCGGCGCGGGCCATGTAGCCCGTGTCCTCGAGCACGCCGATGAAGAGGAAGAGGATCGCGATCTGCGGCACGAAGATGACGACGCCGCCGACGCCCGCGATGATGCCGTCCACCACGAGGCTCTGGAGCATGGGGGTGGAGGCGAGCCAGGGCGAGACGGTGTCCTGCATCATGCCCGTCAGCGCGTCGATGGCGTCCATCAGGGGTCCCGCCCACGAGTACAGCGACTGGAAGACGACCCACATGATCGCGACGAAGATGAGACTGCCCCAGAATTTGTGCATGAGGAGCCGATCGATCGACTCGGTCGCCTGCCGCGTCCGGATCGTCCCGTGCTGGACCACCCCCTCGACGAGCGCGTCGATGTGCTCGTAGTGCCACGCGGCTTCCACCGAGCCGGGATTCAGTCCTGCGGCGCGCAGCTTCTCGCGCAGGGCCTGAACGAGCTCTCGCGATCTTTCGACCGGCATGTTGAGCCGCGCTTCCACCGCGCTGTGCGAGTCGAAGACGATGCGCTGGATCTCCGGGGCGGTAAGCGCCTGCCCGTGCTCCTCGGCCGCCCGACCGAGAGTCGCGGCGATCTCCGGCATCGGAGCCGGCCACGCGATGCGCTTCATCCGGGGCCGATGCTTCAACGCGAGCCCCAGCATCATCTTCAGCTCCGGGATGCCCTCGCCTGTGGACGCCACCGTCGGGACGATGGGGACGCCGAGGCGCTCCTGGAGGAGCCCGATGTCGATGGTGGTGCCGCTGCGCTTCACCACGTCCCACTGGTTCAGGACGATGATCATCGGGATGTCGAACTCCGCGGCCTGCGACGCGAGGAAGAGGTTGCGCTTCAGGTTCGTGGCGTCGAGGACGCAGACCAGGATGTCCGGTCGCTCGTTGCCGTCCTCGCCCGAGAGCACGTCGATGACCACGCGCTCGTCCGGGGAGTTCGCCGCGAGGCTGTAGGAACCCGGGAGATCGATGATCGAGAGGCGCATCCCGCCGAAATCGGCGCGCCCGACCTTCTTCTCGACGGTGACGCCCGGGTAATTGGCGATGTGCTGGTTCAGGCCCGTGAGGCGGTTGAAGACCGAGGATTTGCCGGTGTTGGGGTTGCCGAGGAGAGCGACGAGCGGCGATCGCTCCGGGGACACCGTCACGGTACGGGTCTAGTTCTTGCGGGAGGACCGCGGTGCAGAGGAAGAAGCGCGCACGGTGACATGGTTGGCGTCGGCGCGGCGGACGCTGATCTCCTGGCTGTCGATGCGGACGGTGATCGGATCGAGCAGAGGGGCGATGTGGATGACCTCCACCATCTTCCCGGGGAGAAAGCCCAGAGCGCTCAGTCGTCCCGCGAGACTGCCCTCGCCGTTGACGGCGATGACCTCGACACGTTGCCCCTTCGTCAGTTTTCCCAGAGGTATCATCGTCCGCCTCGATTCTTCAGTGGCCATGAGCATCGGCGCGTCGGCGCCAGGAGCGTGGTGAGCGAATGCAGATGAGTCCATAGGCGAATTCTACGCCCGGAGTATGATATGTCAAACCAAAACACGGCATCTAGAACAGGGGGGGTCTCCTGGCCGTCGGGCTCCGGCGCGCGCGCGGGAGCATGCGGCGCCGTAGAGACCCGGAGAGGCTCAGCGTAGCAGGTCAATAACGCGCTCGGTGAGCGTGTCGAGGTCGCCGCCTTCGACTGCCGCTCGCCGCACCCGCCCGTCGATGGCCGCGAAGGCGCTGAATGCCCAACCAGACGCGGTGGGCCACGCGGCGGCTCCCAGGGCCAGGTGACACCCGCCACCCATCGCTCCCAGGACAAGGCGCTCGGCCGTCACCGCTCGGCGCGTCACGGCGTCGTCCAGCACGCGGACCGCGTCCGCCGCCGCATCGTTGCCGGCCTGGATCCCGAGAGCGCCCTGCGCGGGCGCGCACGGGAACTCCTCCAGGGATAAGGCGAGCCCGGGCCGCGTGATTCCCAGTCGGTTTAGCCCAGCCGATGCCAGGAGCGTCGCGTCGGCGAGTCCCTCGTCGACTTTCTTGAGCCTCGTGTCGACGTTGCCGCGGATGGCGATGAAGGTCAGGTCCGGTCTCAGTGCAGCGAGGATCGCCTCGCGCCGAGGGCTCGACGTGGCGATGCGTGCCCCCTGGGCCAGGTCATCGAGGCTCGCCAGGGTTCGCCCTCCAGCGGCAAGGATGCAGTCGCGGGCATCTTCGCGCGCGGGAATGGCGGCGACGACGAGCCCCGGGCGGCTCTCGAGGGGGAGGTCCTTCAGCGAGTGCACGGCGATGTCGGCCTCGCCGGCAAGGAGCGGCGCCTCGACCTCGCGCGTGAAGACGCCGGGCGTCGAAGCCTCGGCGAGCGATACGCCGCGGTGCTGGTCCCGGTCGCCCTGGGTGCTGATGGGGACGAGCGAACAGTTGTGCCCCGCCTCGGTCAGTCGCGCGGCCACCCACTCCGCCTGCGTGCGGGCGAGACGCGACTTCCTCGTGGCGATCCGGATATCCATGCCGGGGAATCATACGCCAAGGACGGGATATTCGCGTATGGCAATCTCCTCGCGGATTCAGCGCTTCCAGCTCGGCCGCGCTCCGGTGGTTGTTGGGAGAAGGCGGAGGGTCTATAATGCGCGGCTGGTATCATGAAGAAATCTATGCAAAGCCTTGAGCCTGCGGGCAGGAGTTGGGGGCCGGTCGAAGCGGCCCGCATCCTGGGCGTGGGAACGTCGACGGTGCAAAGATGGGTGGACGCAGGCGTCCTCCCTGCCGTGAGGACGCCGGGCGGTCATCGCAGGATCCGCGAAGAGGACATCGTGGCTTTCAAGGAGCGCGGTCGCTCGCACCGTGTTGCGGTGGCGCGTCCCTTCGGAATCATGAGCGTCCTTCTCGTGGACGATGATGAACTCATCCTGAAATACGTGGAACAGACCATCCTGGCGCGTTCCGGCCACATGCGGATCCACAAGGCCACGAACGGCTTTGATGCCGGAGTCCTGCTCGTCAAGGCACGCCCCGATATCGTCTTTCTGGATATCCTGATGCCCGGTACCGATGGTATAGAGGTCTGCCGCCGTATCCGCGCCACCCCTGATCTCGAGGGAGTGCGCGTGGTTGGCATCACGGGCTCGGACGACCCGGAGACATGGCGACGCATGGTCGAGGCAGGCGCCGATGTGGTCCTCCATAAGCCGATTGCGCGCGAACAGATCCTGGATCAATTGGCCATCGCCTTGAAACTCATGCCGGCGACAATGGCCATGGCTGGCGTGTGATGACCTCGTCGAGGCCCGGGCCCGTAACAGCTTGACCCTGTCCCCGTGATGGGGGAGGATCGACGCGGGCGGCGCGGGTTCGCGCGTACGCATTCCGGGAGAGGTGGCCGAGCGGCTTAAGGCGTCGGTTTGCTAAACCGGTGTACTGGTTAATGCTGGTACCGAGGGTTCGAATCCCTCCCTCTCCGCGGTTTCATGGTGGCTCAGGCAAAATTTCGGGAGGGA
>CAZJQD010000001.1:3497-20895 GCA_964548165.1 uncultured bacterium | reverse complement strand
TCATGGTGGCTCAGGCAAAATTTCGGGAGGGATTCGAACGGGCGCGCGAACAGGATGTTCGAGTCCGACCGATGAGGGAGGACGAATGGCGCGCCCCGGCCCGGCGATGGTAGGCACGATGCCGGACATCGCCGGGCGAATCCCTCCCTCTCCGCGGTTTCATGGTGGCTCAGGCAAAATTTCGGGAGGGATTCGAACGGGCGCGCGAACAGGAAGTTCGAGTCCGATCTTCCGGCCGGGGGGAGACGCGTGATGCCTGATCGCCTGCGCCATGCGTAAAGCCACGGTCACCGCCCTGCGCACCTACCAGCTCTGTCCTCGCAAGTACCAGTACGGCCATGTGGAGTGGTTGCCGGCGGACCAGGCGGAGCGGCGCCGCCGCTACGCGCTCTCCGATCTCCTGCGGGCCGCGCTCGCTGACTGGTATGCCTCCCAGGATCTCTCCTGGAACGTCCTCGATGCCGCTCTCCTGGCCCGCTGGGACGGATCTCTCTTCCGAGACTCCGCCGACGCCGCGCGGCAGTATCACCACGGCCGGCAGGTGCTCTGGGAAAAGTTTTCCTCCCTGGCCGCCTCGCAACCCCTTCGCTACGAATATGCCTTCGATCTCGAGTTTGGCGGCGGGCGTTTTGGCGGCAGGATCGCGCGGATCGATGGCGGCGATGATGGGCTCGAGCTGATCGATTACCGCGTGGATCGGAACTTCGAGCCCACCGACGATTCGTGGGCGCTCCAGGTCTACGCCGCCGTTGCCGGTCGCCTCTTGAAGAGACCCGTGCGGTCCATACGGATAATCCTCTTCGGCCTGCAACAGCCGGATGCCCTGTTGTCCGTCGAAGACCCCCGGGCCGTCGAGACCCAGGTGTCTCGCTTGCGTCGAGCGATCCAGGATGACCACGACATGGCGCCCAGGCCGGGCCGCCACTGTCTCTTCTGCGCCTTTAACCAGGTCTGCGAGGCGGCGTGGACGGACACGCGCGTCGGCCGCAGGCCCAACGAGATGCTCAGGCTGTTCCGCGCCGTCGAAGAACTCGTGCAGTGCGGCGAGACTCGAGGCGCGTTCCAGCGGGCCCTCGAGGCCGCGTGCAAGCACCTTGGGGACGGCGTGCGCGTCTTCTGGCGAGCCCAGTCGCAGTTCAGCCCCGAGCTCGAGCGCGTCCTGGATCAGGGAGACGACCTCGAGGGCGGCGTCGAGGATCGCGGCGGGATCCTGGTGCCCGTATCCGCGCCCGGACTGCTCGTTCCCGTCGAGGGGATCGCCGTCATCGCCTTCCCGGATTCCGTTCCGCGGGGGGCTGCGGAGGTCCTGGGGCGGAGCCTGCGCCTCTCCGCGTCGCGGATGGCCAGCCTTCATGCCGCCACGACCGATGGCCTGACCGGGCTCGCGCGACGAGAGGTCCTCGAGCGCCGACTCGCCGACTCGACGCGCGGCTCCTATGCGCTCATCATCTGCGACATCGATCACTTCAAGCGCGTCAATGACACGCGCGGGCATGATGCCGGAGACGTGGTTCTCCGTTCCTTCGGCCAGCTCCTGGCCGCGCAGGCCGGAGCGCTCGCGCATCGCCTCGGCGGCGAGGAATTCTGCCTCATGGTGCCGCGCTCCGACGGCGGCTACGCGCGCGACTTGGCCGAGAGCTTGAGGACGAGCGTGGAGGCCCTGGTACCGGGCGGTCCCGCCGGTGGCCTGAAGATCACCGCTTCCTTCGGCGTAGCCGCCGGTCGACCCGATGAGACCGGTTCCGACGTCCTCAAGCGCGCGGACGAGGCGCTCTATCGCGCCAAGGAATCGGGAAGGAATCGCGTCGAGGTAGCGGGATGACCCGGTTTCATGCCGAACTCGTCCTCGTGGCATGGGCCCTGGTCTTCTCGACCGGCGCGTATTACCCCGCGGCCGCGTTCGGTATCGCGGCAGGCCTCTTCCTGTCATCCCGCTGGGAATGGCGCTCGGAAATCGCGCACCTCTACGTGGCGCTGGTCGCGGGCGCAGTCCTCTCTCTCTTTGGATCGGGTTCATTCGGGCCGGCCGTACATGCTGGCGCGATGATCCTGGGCGCAATCGCCTGGTCGGTGGTGGGAGGAGTGGCGCCGTCACCGCGCCGCCTGGCCCTCGGCCTCCATGAGCCCGGCCGCGTCAGTCTCGTGGCCGCGCTGCTGCTGGCCACATGTTGCCTGGGCGAACGCATCGTCCGCAATCAGCCCCCGGTCCTCTGGATGGTTTCCCCCATCGATTGCGGCATGGTCCTTCTGGTTCTCGGCTTGCAGGGCTTCGCGGCCCTCGCCAAGGAGACGCACCGTCTCTTCCTCGTCGCTCTTCTGGGCCTCATGATGGCCTTCTCGACCTCGCGTGGCCTTCTCCTGGCCTGGGGCGTTGGCGCCGTCCTGCTCTTTCCCGGGAGGCGTCGCGCGCTCACGGTGCCCATCGCACTCCTGGCACTCGTCGCCGTCCCGCTCGTATGGGCTCGGATCGCTGCCGATCCCCTGGCGTGGGGGCGGTCAAGGATCTGGGCAGGCGCCACGGAGTTGCTGATGCTGCATCCCTGGATCGGCTGGGGGCTCGGGGATTTCGCGAACGCCTCCCGGCTCGACCTCATGCCCGATCCCATCGCGATCCGGCACATGCTTCACCCCGTGCACGCGCACAACGATGCCCTCCAGCTCGCGGTGGAGATCGGCCTGCCCCTGGCAGCCTGGAGCGTGGCGGGATTTCTCGCGGTCGTCCTCTGCCGCCGGCGCCAAATGCCCCGCGAGTCTCTGGCGGTTCTCGCCGCGCTCGCTATGCTCTCCCTTGTGTACTTCCCGTTCCAAATCGGGTGGCCGCTCGCGTGTGCCGCCTGGCATCTCGGCCGCGTCTTCCCGGCGCCAGCTCCGCGCACCCCGGGTGGCTGGCGCCAGGGACTCCTCGGCGTGAGCGCCGCGGCTGTCTTGCTGTACGCGGTCGGGTTAGCCGCCGGGTGGCCGTCCATCGCGCGATGGGACGCTAGGACGGCGTTGACCGACCAGGGCGCCGATGGGGTCTATCGACTGCTGGAGTTGGAGCGCGCCCGGCCCGAGGCCTGGGTCAACGCCGCGCACCTGGCCGCACGGCACGGGAGCAGGGGAGGCGCCGTTCGCGGATTTCAAGCGGCGGTGAATCGTGCTCCGGCCGAGATGCCCCTGCGCCTGGAGCTTGCGCGCGCGTGGCTCTGGTACGCCGCTGAGCCCTCACTCGACACGCCCGCTCGCCTTGCCGCACACCGCCAGGCGGAGCAGAACCTTGGGTGGATCCGGGCCGTGGAGCCGCTTGCCCTGGCCGGTGCGGCTTCGCTCGGTGACCGGATTGCCTTCTGGCATGCGCGCGTGGAGCTGGAACGCCTGGAGCGTCGCGGCGTTCCCGCGCATCACCTGCTCGCGCTCAGGCGCCCCTCGGCGGTCGACTGACCATGCGCCGCATTGCCACGGCCATCATCGCCGCCCTCCTGGTCGTTCTCGTCTTCTCCGCCGTGATCGTCGGCGCCGCTCTTCGCATGCCCACCCTCGACGGCGCCTCCTGGGCCCGTACCTTCCTCCTCTTCGCCGGTCTCCTGGTGGTCGTCTCGATCATCGCGGGCCTTCTCCCGTGGCGCGAGCTTCGTCGAGCGGCACTGGACCGCGATGCACTCGCTCAAGCGCTGGCGTCGCGTCGAGCTCCCGTGGAAGGAGGGACGTTCCCGGAACTGGCTCGGCGCACGGCCGCGATCCTCCAGGAGAATCGGGAGCTGGCCGCGCGCGCGGCGCAGGTTGCGGCCGGAACGGATCGCGAGGATCGTCTCGCCGCGATCGGGCGCCTGGCCGCGGGACTTGCCCACGAGCTCCGCAATCCCCTCACGACCGTGATCGGCATGGCCGCCCTGGCCCGCGAGACATGCACGGACGATCGCCTGGCCCGTGACCTCGCCGCCATCGAGGCCGAGGCAAGGCGCTGCGAGGCGATATCGGAGTCCATCCTCTCGTTCTCGCGGACACCGCGACTCAATCTCAGCCCCACGCGACTCCGGACCCTCTTCGATCGTCCTCCCCAGGGCTTGCGGGTCGACTACCAGGAGGATCCCGAGGCGGCCGTCATCGTCAGCGATGAGATTCTCCTGGGGCGCGTGATCGCAAACCTGCTCGCGAACGCGAAGGAAGCTGGGGCCGGGAAGGTCACGGTGCGGATCGCGCGTTGCGGTACAACGGTGAAGATCACGGTGGCCGATGATGGTCGCGGCATACCCGCGGTCCTGCTCGAACAACTATTCGATGCCTTCACGACAACCAAGACTGGCGGACTTGGACTCGGCCTCGCGATCTCGCGCGGGATCCTGGCAGCCCATGGCGGCGATGTGACGGTCCGCAACCGGCTGGAAGGGGGTGCGGAGTTCACGCTGACGCTCCCGGTGTCGGGACCCGCAGGCTCGCCGTCGGACGCGGCGCCTCTCCCGCCGCTGGTCGCGTCCCCGGGCAAGGTGGTATAACGGTCGCGATGGCTGATTCCTCCGAGCTCCCGCTGGTTCTGATTGCTGACGACGAGGCTGGTATCCGTGACCTCCTGGTGCGCGCCCTTGAGGGGAGGCGTGTGAAGGCTGTCGGCGGTGCGGACGAGGTGAGGGCGGCGGCGCCGGAGGCCTCGCTGGTTCTTCTCGACCTCCGGCTCGGCGCGGATGACGGCATGGCCCTGCTGGAGGAACTCCAGGCCACCTATCCTGACCTGCCCGTCGTCATCATGACCGCGTTCGCCTCGATCGAGAGCGCCGTGGAGGCCATGAGGCGGGGGGCTCACGACTACCTTACCAAGCCGTTCGCCTCGCTCGATGGGCTTCGCCTCCTCGTGGATCGCGTGCTGGAGGAGAGCGCTCTGCGGTCCGAGAACAGGGTCCTGCGGGGATTATTGACGGACCAGGATCGGTTCGAGGAGATGGTCGGGGCTTCGCCGCCGATGCAGGAGCTCTACAACCTCGTCTCGCGACTGGCGCCCAATGACTCCGCGGTGCTCATCACGGGCGAGAGCGGAACGGGCAAGGAGCTCGTCGCGCGCGCCCTGCATCGGCGCAGTC
This sequence comes from uncultured bacterium, assembly GCA_964548165.1. Taxonomy (GTDB): domain Bacteria; phylum UBA8481; class UBA8481; order UBA8481; family UBA8481; genus CAZJQD01. The sequence continues at coordinate 15,844 of CAZJQD010000001.1, read as the reverse complement.
CGCGGAGGAAGCGCCCTTTCCTCGAGATCAACTGCGCCGCCATTCCCGCGACGCTCCTGGAGAGCGAGCTCTTTGGTTACGAGCGGGGCGCCTTCACGGGCGCGTCGAGGCAGAAGCGCGGTCTCCTGGAGACGGCCAACGGCGGCTCGGTCCTTCTCGATGAGATCGGCGAACTGCCGGTCGAACTCCAGTCGAAGCTCCTGCGCGTCCTCGAGGACAAGAAGTGCACGAGGCTGGGTGGAACAACGCCCATTGCGCTCGACGTCCGCATCCTCGCGGCCACGAATTGCGACTTGGTGAAGGCGGTCAAGGACAGGACCTTTCGCGAGGATCTCTACTACCGCCTGGCTGTCCTGGTGCTGGTGATCCCACCACTCCGTGAGCGCGAGGGCGATGTCGTGAGGCTTCTGAGGGAGTTCCTGCCGGGCACTACGTTCTCCGCCAGCGCCTTTCAGCGTCTCCAGGATTACGCCTGGCCCGGCAACATTCGCGAGCTCAAGAACTTCGCGGAGCGTGCCCGGAGCCTCGGCTTGACCGCCGTCGACGATGATGACCTGCCCGAGGCCATGAGACAGGCGCGGGGCATCCCGGCGTCCGATCCCACCGATCTTCCGGGCATGGTCGAGGCTTACGAGCGCGGCCTCATCGAGAAGGCCTTGCGTGAATCGGACGGCCAGCGCACCGAAGCCGCCCGCCGCCTCGGCATCTCCCGCCAGGCCCTGCAATACAAGCTGGAGAAGTTCCGCATCGATTGGTGAAGCGTCATGGTTCTCCGTCCCCTTCCTGCCCGGGAAGGGATGAGTCCTCTCTGCCCCGCGTTCAGGCTGGCCACGCGGCGTGAACGCGCGATGACGACGACGCGCGGCTTTCTGGAGCGCGCCGCCAGGCGCGCGGACGCGGCCGCACGTCGATAGCCGCATACCACCAGTTCAATTTCTCAAGCCCCGTCTCCGGGAAATGATGAGCGTATGTTGCCCATGACCTCCCTTCCGTTCGCGCTCATGAGCCGAAGGGAACAGTTGGCATCGGATGACGCGACGTCGCAATGATATACTGTGCAAGCATTCTCACGGTCGATATCGAAAGTCGCACGGCCACCCGAGTAGGAGCATTCAATGTATCCCGCGCCATGCCCAAGTGGCTCGAGTTCCAAGGGTAACCCCGTCGAAAGCACAAAGGATAACCTGTACTGCCTGCTGGTTGAGTTGTAAGGCAGGGGGAACCAGTCCAATGATGGTGTCTGCTTCTCCTCTATCCAGGCTTCACGGATCGAGATCGTGTCGCCATACCAATCGAATGAACTAGGTGACATCATTACGGAACGCACAAACGCGCCCGACATGCGAGCATCGTGCACCGAATAGTAGGCGCGCGGCAATTCGCTGCGCGTCCAGAATGCGAATATCGCCCCGGATGCCGCCACGGTAACCGCGGCGACGATCAGAACCCGGCGTAGCGTCAACGGCGAAGCTCGCGAAGCGCAGAGGAGACGCCGAATCCTTCAACGGCCATGGCTAGGATACGAAACCCGGCAATGCTGATAGAAGTTGGCGCGAGCGCACGGTGAGGTCTGAACGAGACGAGGGTCTGCGAAAGGAAGGCATAGGCCATGCCCGGGAGAGCGGACGATCGGATCAGGAGCAATGGCGCGACAGAGGCTGTCGCCATCGCTCGATGTAAATTGCCGAAATGCCCGCCCCGCGATGAAGGTCGAGCGATGAAGGCAATTGGCTAAAAATTGGACGATCCGCCCTGTGAGCGCACGGCTTGCCGCAAGGGCTTGCCGCGTGAACGCCGCATCATAACGCGCGGGCACTTGCGCGGATCGACCGTAAGAGAGCGGAGCAGCAAATCGGCGCGTTAGGAAATCTCCGCCGTGCCATGAATGGTCCTGTCAGGCCGCACTGCAGCGGTCGGACAACGATGTTCACTTCTTTGGTGTACCTTTCTGAATATCTTCTCGTAGACATGCGATTTCGCGCCGCAACAATTCGACTTCGCTCGTCTCGTTTGCAATGCCGGCAGACAGGAACCACGACGCTACAAATCCTGAAAAAGTGCCAAAAAGCCCGACACCAGCTGTCATCAGCAGAGCGCCGACCAGCCTCCCTTCGGTAGTTGTCGGGTATCGATCGCCGTATCCAACGGTCGTGATTGTAACAAATGACCACCACAGTGCCTCGGACGGAGCGTCAATGTTCGCGTCGGGATTAGCGGATTCAAATTGCAGCACCGCGATACTACAAAACACCATCAGAAGCATAGATATCAGAGCCGCGGCCAGAACCGCGCCTTCAGTGCGTCGTGCAAGGATGAACTGAGCTATGAGCTTGGTCGCCCTGACGCCGCGCAACACGCGCACGATGCGGAATATGCGGGCGATGCGTCCGATTCGAAACGCGTCCACGAGTGGAATGCTGGAAAGAAAATCAATCCACCCCCACGTGTAGAGATAGCGGAGGCGGTTCTGACTCGTGATGAGCTGGTAGACAAAGTCGCCGAAGAACATTGCGCATACCATGTGATCGGCCCAGGCAAGGATGCGGGCGCTATCGTCATTGAGCGTGAAGAGCACTCCTGCGCCCAGGGATGCCAGTGCGTAAATACTCAGCGCAAGGATGAAGAACTCGTATGGGCGAATCTGTCGGTCGGGAACGGTATCATCAGCCATGATAGTCCTCCAAGTGAGTGTAAGGTGTGAGCCTGACGGAAACATGCGCTCGCTGTTCGTCTCGCGGTGGTCCGTGTGGCTGAACCGCGCGCCCTTCGTTGAGTGGGAGCCCAGTCACGCGACCTTGTGGCAGCCTCATCCCGCATGCGCGCGGTTGCGCGAAGCGGCCCGGCAGGGCCGCATGGCCGACCATCGTTCGTTGGACGAACTTCACTCCGATGAGAGGGTTGGTCATCGTGCCCATTAGAAAAATATTGCCACGCTATCGGCCTGAGAAGGGTCATAGCTGGATAGCTGCCCGGATAGCAGCCGCAATCGGTGATCAATGTGCCACTGTGCGCCAGTTGTCGGATTGACAAGAACAAAGTCTTCGGTAGGCAGGTTGCTGCGATTCTTCGCGAGTCTAAGAGCCGCTAACACGGCGCGGGTGCGACCGACACACTGGTAATAGGTGGCGAGCACTCCGGGAAGTTTGGAGGAAGAGGCCGAATACCAGCCCCACAAGTTCAGAGGGTGAAAATCACGGTACTTGAACCCAGCCATGGGGCTTTGATCAATTTGAGACTGAGGAGGGAGCGTGGATTTGGATTTGGCGATCATATCTGAGTACATGGCACCGATCTTGTCGAGCGTCTCCTGACGGTCGTACAGGAAATGGAAGGCAAAGAGGTTCGAAAGCGGGGGTGCCTCTGTTACAAGGTCGCCGCTGCCGCTCACGGTAGTTTCTGAATCGAGCCGGTCTTGATTCGCCGAGATAGATACCCATAGATACTCATTGCGGAATGATTGCTCAATGCCTTCACCCGCCTGTGCCTTACGCAGGAGAGTCGACTCTAAGGCGGTGAAACCGGATTCATCAAGATGCGCTGCCCAATCGGGAAGATCGCGGGATAACTCGGCAAGTAGAAGGTTGTCCATGGCGATGCCCACCAACATGCCAAGCATCCCCGGGCCGCCGTTGCGCATTTGATCAGCCACCCGAAATGAATCGCAAATCCTTGCTGCGGCGAGGTTGTGATTCCCGCTGCTACGGTCCGCGGCAACCGCCAGCACTTGCCTGCGAGTAAAGGCGATTGCAGGAAACACTGGTGGTAGCTCGCGAGTCCATGCGCTCGGCATGGAGAATGAGCCTTCGCGTGCCAAATGCACGACAGTGGCCGTAGCCGTCTCCGTGGCTGCCAGTTCTTCACGCGCGGGCGCAGCAAGGATGGCAGAGTCGCGGAATTCGGTGCCCCAGAGAATCCAATTTGGGACGGTTCCTGTTCCGAAAGGTTCGAGCGATGCCATGAACCTGCGGGCGAGTTCTTCGCCCTCGGCACTGCGAGTAGGGGACAGTGAGCTATCAGGAACCGCAAGAACTCTTTGAACCGACTTGCGCCACACGAGAAACGCGCAGATTGCGAGACCGAGAATGGCGATGAGAAGCGACAGCTTACGCATGGATATTGCGTTCAATATGGGAGAAGGGGGCCGCGAGACCCGCGGAGCCGCATATCCTTGCCGCTAGGCGAACGCCACCTGTGTCTGCCGTGTTCACGAATTGTTCCAGAAATGTACACCAGACGTCTTGGACAGTCCTGACAAATAGCATGCTACGCCAGGCATGGCGTATGCGGCCGATGTCTCCATGAGGACGCCTGTCTCCGTTACGGTGCGGAGACAAGTGTTAGCAGTATATTGGTCTCGACGTCATCGCGAGACGTCGCTATGCAAGCTGACCACCGCTCCCTTCGACGAGTACGGACAAGTCTATCCGCCAGGGTATCAGGCGAACTTCCACACGCGTGTGTTAGGTTTCTGGCGACCGGTCATTTGAGACGTGGTCGACGGGTTTCTCGCGTGCGGCAACCTGCAGCAAGAGCCGGACGTCCCCGGCGGGGCGTCTGGCGGGCGCGGGACATGGACGCTCGAGTGGCGCCCCGATTATTGTCACTGCGCACGATGCGCCGACCGTGGCCACGAAATCTTGTGTCCTTCTCCCGCGACAAGTGGCACGTCTATCGATTGCTCCTGGATGAGTGGCGGATTGCGGTGGAGGTCGTCAAGCAGCTGCGGGTGTGACAGCATTCCGGGTTCAGTGTGCGCCGGGAGGCTTCGTCCTCGCCAACGACCAGCGCGGCATCGAGGGCCTGGCGCAGTACATCGCTTGGTGCCCGTTTACGCAGGCGCGCCAGGAAGTGCGGCGGAAAGATGGAGGTCATCGCCCTTATCATCGAGGCGGGCGCGATGCGTAAGATTCTGACGAACCTCGGCGAGTATCGTCCGGCCGACCGGGCCCCGCCCGCGACGCCCCGGACCACCCCCGGAGGCTCCTTTCCCTTTCTCCTAGGCCGGACGAGAGCTATCTTTCAGCCTTGGGAATGGATAGAAATTCTTCTATCAGTTTCCGCAATTCGGGATCGCGCGGGGGGCTCGGACGGTTATACTTGGGGTCTCACGATTATGCATTCATGAAAGTCATGGTGGTCGGCGGGGCGGGCTACATCGGGGCCATGGTCGCGCACCGTCTCCGCGAGCGCGGCGACCGGGTCTGGGTCTTCGACAACCTGAGTACCGGGCACCGCGAGTTTATTCCCCGCGGCGCGCGCTTCCTGGAGGGCGATCTGAGGGACGGCGCCGAGATCCGGGCGGCGATGAAAACCGCGAAGGCCGATGCCGTCATGCACTTCGCCGCCTCCGCGCTCGTCGGCGAAAGCGTCGAGAAGCCCCTGCACTACTACGAGAACAACGTCCTCTCTTGCATCCAGCTTCTGAAGGCCATGCAGGCCGCGCACTGCCGCGCGATCATCTTCTCCTCCACCTGCGCCGTATTCGGGGAGCCGCGCAGGATTCCCCTCCGCGAGGATGATCCCCGGGAGCCGGTGAACCCGTATGGCCGGTCGAAGCTCATGATCGAGCATATTCTGGAGGACGAGGCGCGGGCGACGGATCTTCGCTTTGTCGCCCTCCGGTACTTCAACGCCGCGGGCGCGCACGAGTCCGGCGCTTTGGGGGAACGGCACAATCCGGAGACTCATCTTATCCCGAACATTCTCAAGACCGTGACGGGAGAACGGGAGCGCCTCACTATCTTCGGGGACGACTACCCGACACCGGACGGCACCTGCATTCGTGATTACGTCCATATCGACGACCTCGCCTCCGCGCACATTCTCTCGCTCGATGCGCTCGCGCGCGGCATGAAGAGCGAGTACTTCAATCTGGGCTCGGGCCGCGGCACTTCCGTGAAGCGGCTTGTGAAGGCCGCGGAACGCGTCACGGGTCGGAAAATCCCCTTCGCCGTCGGGCCGCGCCGCGCCGGGGACCCGGCCCGGCTCGTCGCGAGTTCCCAAAAGGCATGGCGCGTTCTTCGTTGGAAGCCCCGTCACGACATCGAGAGCATCCTCGGATCCGCGTGGGCCTGGGAGCGGCGCGAATGAATCCTGGTCTCATCTCCGTCGTCATCCCCGTCTACAACGAGGAGGAGTGCCTGCCGATCCTGAAGGAACGCCTCGAGAAGGTCCTGTCGGCTATGGAGATCCCCTGGGAAATCGTGCTCGTCAACGACGGAAGCCGTGACCGCACGGGCGAGATCCTCGACAGGTTCCACGATGAGGACGAGCGTTTCCGCATCATCCACCTCTCCCGCAATTTCGGACACCAGATGGCGCTCACCGCTGGCCTCGATCATGCGGCGGGAGACGCCGTCATCTCCATGGACGCGGATCTCCAGGACCCGCCGGAATGCCTCCACGAGATGATCGCGCGCTGGAAAGGGGGAGACCAGATTGTCTATGCCCGCCGACTTTCCAGGGAGAGGTCCTACAACGTCCTCAAGGCGCGCGTCGCGAGTCTCTTCTATCGCATGCTCTCCGCGATCTCTGACATCCCCATCCCCCCCGACACCGGGGACTTCCGTCTCATGGATCGGCGCGTGATCGACGTGCTCCGCCGCGTCCGCGAGCGGCACCGCTACATTCGAGGACTCTCGGTCTGGGCGGGTTACCGGCAGTCCGAGGTCGTGTACGAGCGCGCTGAACGCCGGGCGGGACAGAGCAAGTATTCGCTCAGCAAGCTTGCCCTCCTCGGTCTCGACGGGGTCATCTCCTTCTCCGTCGTGCCGCTTCGTCTCGCCGCTCTCCTTGGCCTGGGGTCGACACTCGTTGCATTCCTTCTCGCCGCCTGGAGCGTCTGGAGACGCTTCTGCCAGCCTTACCCGGATTTCGCCATCGGGTGGGCCTCGCTCTTCATCGTGGTGCTCCTCATGGGCGGCGTGCAGCTGCTGGTGCTCGGCATATTTGGCGAGTACATCGGTCGCATTTACGAGGAATCGAAAGGGCGTCCCCTGTATCTCATCGCCGAGACCCGAGGCATCCGGGCGTCATCTCCGGAGAAAATCTGATCCGTGTCGTGGTCGGAGAAGCTGACCCGACTTTATCGCGCGGGATTTCTTAGCCCGAGGTACATCCCCGGGCTTCTCGCGTCGGGCCTTCACGGGATCTGGCGGCAATGGACCCGGGACGGGACCTTCCGGACCGACCTCGAGGTCAAGTTCATGGCCAGCCACAGGCCCGAGAAGCTCATCGACGCCGTCATCCGGGAATATCGCCCCTCCTCCGTCCTGGACCTGGGGTGCGGCTCGGGCGCCGCGCTGGATCACTTCGTGGAAAGGGGTGTAACCGATGCCTGGGGCGTCGAGGGATCCTCAGCCGCCATCGGCTTGTCAGCCCGGCCGGAGCGCATCCGTCTCCATGATCTTCGGCGCCCTCTGGACCTCGGTCGACGATTCGATCTCATCTACTCCTACGAGTTCCTGGAGCACGTCGCGCCCGCACACGTGGAGACTCTCGTCGACACCTTCGCGAGGCACTCGGACCGGATCGTCATGACGGCCGCCGTTCCCGGGCAGGGAGGATATGGCCATTTCAATGAGCAGCCTCCGGAATACTGGATCGATCTCTTCGGCCGCCGCGGGTTCCGTCTCGACGAGACGCGCACCGCGATGCTACGGGGTATTCCCGAGGCCTACTGCGATCATCTCGTCGCGCTCGCCCGGCCGAGTTCGAGGCCGAAGGAGGGATGATCCCGGGACTGCAGACCGACACGGCCGTCCCGGCCATGATCCTCCTGCTCACGGCGCTCCACGCGCGATGTCCCGGCCTGCCCGGTAAAATTCAGACCCTGACGATCTGGACGCTTGCAGGCGCCACGGTGAGCGCGGTCCTCGTGAGGCTGGTAGCGGGCCTTTACTCTTCCCACGGTTTCGGTTTCGACAACGCGTACGTGTACAATTCCCTCTGGAACCTTTCGCGGGGCTCTTGGCTTTATTGCGATACGATCGGCCAGCCGCTTCTCTCTGTTCACTCTTTCCTCAACATGCCACTTCTCTTTCCGTTCTATCTTCTCGGACACCCTGTCTTCCTGAACGCAGGTCACCTCCTCATTGGGTTCTCCACGATCGTCCCGATCTACGTCATCGCCCGGGATCTCTTCGGTGAGCGCTCCTCGGCCGCCGCCGCGGCTACCGCTTTCCTGCTTCTCCCCTCCACGTCGGGTTTTCTTCTCGTCGAATGCCAGCCCTCCATCACCGGCGTCCCCTTTCTTTTTGCCTACCTGCTCTATCGCGATCGGAAACGGCGCCTGCCTGCCACGCTCTGCGCATTACTCGCCGCGTTCGGATACGAACCTTTCATTCTCGCCATTCTCGTGGAGGGGGTCGCCGAGACGCTGAGGCCGTCGATCGATCGCCGATTCGGCCTGACTCTCCTCCTCGCGGGGGGATTCGCCGGATTGCTTTTTGCCCTCAACAGCGCGGGTTACGACAGCGTCTCCGGAAGCCGGCACTATTCCACGCTGGACGGCAGTCCGTTGAACGCGGTTCGTCTCATTATCACGAGCCCTTCGACGATCTTCGGCCTGATGGTCACAAAGGCCAAGCTCGGCTACCTCGTCCACTTGCTCTTTCCCCTTCTTTTTCTGCCGCTCGCTTCGCCTCGAGCCCTCCTCATGGCGCTGCCGGAGCTTGCGCTTGTCCTTCTCTCCGATCCCGGCGATGACATGCACAAGATCAACTGCTTCTATTCCCATGTCACGACCGTGGCTCTCATGTACGCCGCTCTCAGGTCGCTCAGTCGATTGCGACTCCGGTTGCTCTCAGCAAACCGCGCGATCTTCGTGCTCCTCCTGCACGTCAGCATGATGCATTTCACGTATCATCACACCTTGATGAAGCTGACCGCCAGCGACCTGGTGCAGATCGCTTCGAACCGCCGGAACGAATTCGAACCCCTGGTCCCCCTGAATCTCGTGCCCGAGGGTGCGCGCGTGTACGTGACGGCTCGCGAGGGACTTTACCTGCTGCCGCGGCGGCGCGCCGCATGCCCGGACGACTTCCTTGCGCCCGTCGTTTACCGGGATTCGGAGCAGTGGCTCGATAGCGCCGAGTATCTTGTCACTCCGTCCAATCGATCCGTTCCGCGGGGCGACTGGGCCCAACCGCCCGAAATTTTCCATCAGTGGGCGATCTACCGAAGATCCCCTTCAGCTCCGCCGTGACCTCGAGATAGCCGCCCCTCTGTTCCCATTCCTCTCTCCCTCCCTCGCGAAGCTATCCTTTCCCCATGAGAGGCAACGAAAGCTTGACGGTTGCGACCATACCCAAGCGAAAGGCGTATCCACCAAAATGAGGCATCAAGGTCATGAGGTGGAGGCATTTTACGGAGTCTTGAGGCCGCGGTAAGATTGCTCAAGGCGAGGCAACACACCGCGAAGCGGTTTGTCTAATGATTTGCGACAGCCGAACCGGGAGTCCGGCGCGGCGAATGCGACGCGACGAAAATCCCTCGCTGATCATCGACCCGATCATACTGCGGGCGATCGTACACCATAAGCCACCGCATTCGCTGTTACGGGTGGAAGGTTGCGCGAAGCGACCGCAAGGCCGCGTAGCCGGCCATCGATCATTGGACGAATTCCGCGAAACGAGTAACATGTGGTCTCAATATCTAGAGACGATTTCGGTCGACGAAAGCATCGAGAGCCGGGCGTGCGACACCTGATTCGTCGAAGAGAGAAAATGCCTTCCACAACGCTTCGGTATTCCATTCCGGGCTCCAATAGAACGCGCCCAGAATATGGGTGTCGCGCCGACATCCAGCGAGGAAGTCGGCGAGCCAGCGATTCTGTCCGTCGGTGGTGAGGGGGTAGCCGGCCACGGGACGATTCCAATCGCTAAACTGGCCGGAAATCTGAGCCGTAGCGGGGTAGGCAAATTCACATATGATGACCGGACACGAAAACGCCTGACCAAGGAAATCCGCGTGCTTAAAGAAGACCGTCATTGACCGCTCCTCGCTCATCGGCGCGCTAGGATAATATGACAATCCGACCACATCGATCTTTACGCCATGGGCACGAAGCGTTGAGAGCATGGCCTGGCAATACTCCGGGTTCCACCACTGGGTCAGGTGCACGATGAAACGGGCCTCGGGATTGACGGCGAGAATTCCCTGCTGAGCTGCAACGATGACGGCAGCCGCCTTGGGCCAAACCTCGTGACGCATCCATTCGAGTGAAAAGCGACGGTCCCATCGCTCTTCGAATTCACCGCAGATGCCGAAATCGATCTCGTTGCCGACCGCATATAGGTTGCCGCGGACTCCCCGATGCTTCAATGCTGCCGCAGTCACCTGCGCATAGTCTCTCACCGCCGCAAGCTTGGTGTCCCCGCGGAGGTGTCGCCAGGCTTCCGGAATCGGCTGCTTTACGTAGTCCGCCCAATCGTCGCTCAGGAAAAGCACGGGAATCACGGTCATGTTCTGGCTTTGGGCTTCAGCGGCAAGCGATAGGGACGTATCGGTGTTGCCGGTCCACAGGCGCAATCGAAAAGCATTCACGCCTTGTGCCCTGAATTCTGCCAGGGGTTGAATCGTCCGTCCGGCCTTCCGCCAACGTACTCCACGGCCTTCAAGCTCAGGCAGGTAGTTCGCATCAATTCCGGTCATAAATGTTCGCGAAGGCTCCGGCGAACTCGGGACTAGCGTGGCGCAACCGACCGCAAAAAGAAGAACGGCCGCCAACGCGAGCCGAATGAACGGTTGCATTGGAGTCGGGCGCATTCCCATCATGCGCGGAGCTTCCGCCAGGTGAGGTAGGTGCAAATCGCAAGCAGAATAGGGAATGGTAACCACAACATCGAACGGCCGACTGGAACGCGCGACGCTTCGGACGGTGAAGGCGTATTCCGATGCGCAGTCACTTCTGTTGGAGTGACGGATGGCGAATCGGGCCCCTGCGAACGTCGGACTGCCGAATCCACGTTCGCCCGCAGTCCCGCGTTGGAATGACGTGGTGGTGTTTGAGAGGAAACCGCATCACCATGCCAGATCCGAGCAGCCCAGTCGGGGTGGTCAACAAAGGGATTCCTGTTGCCTTGGATTCGAAAAATGGCTTCGTTCCGGTCCAGTTCCTTCGAGTCGACCGGATCTTCCCTGTGCCAGCGAAGAAGCATAACCTCGGCCCACCGGGCCAACTGTTGACCGTCTGCGGCCATGAGCGGCCAATTAGCGCATGGAAGAGCGTCGGGACCGGTCTGATAGCACACAGTGAAGTACATGTAGATTCGCGCAAAGTCGCCCTTGTACCGGTCAGACGGCTCGAAAACAAGGCCTTCATATCCTAAACCGTCACGCGCCCGCCCAATCTTCATGAGTCCACAGGACGCATGGTTCGGGCCAACCTCGCCGGGTGGTCCTAATCCTTTCTGCCCGTTGGTATGTGCATCGCCGGGCAGGACGTGAAACAGATCAGAATAGGCGTCGTTCTTCTCTCCGCCCCAGGCCATTTTCGGCCAACAGTGCTCGCGCGTGAGGTATCCCCCAACGGTTCCCGGTGGGCCGCCTTGGTTGGATTGAAAGGCGCTGAATATGCAGTCGCTGTACATGTCCCAGACGGTGCCATCGGCTCGTCGGTCGGTTTCGCGGTAGTGGTCCCAGAGAGAGTCGTACGATACGCGACGGTGAGGACGGATAATCTCATGGAGCGCCGTCCGCAGGGAGGAGCCAGCAACGCCGTCCGCCTGGCCGTAGTATCCCTCAGGCGGTCCTGCGTAACCTGCAATGCCGAATAGTAGGACAAGGGCAAATGCGCTAGAGAAATGAATGCTGGCTGCGATTCTTCGGAAAGATGAAACGATTCCGCCTAATGGGCGCATATCCAAAGCCCGCCGGTAGCGACAGGAAGGGCGGCAAGCCGAAGGCATGTCGACCGATGGTCGCGTGAGGCGGTGGTGGACGACAGTCGAATACGAGACGTGATCCAGATAGGCCGCCTTCCGTTCCAGGGGAACCTCCAACACGGAGACCACTCGACTGGCGTTCAAAGAGTCGCGCCCATGAGACAAGCGGGCATGGAGGCCCGTATATCTGCTGTGAAAATACATGGCCTGCTTGGAGTTACGAGTAGGGGGGTATGCCCTGGCTGGAGTCGGTCCGAGGGTTGCACGAAGAGGGTATTTTCATCATTTCTGGTTGAGCCCGCAGGGATTATGTCGACTAACGATTTGCGTGGCCGTATCGCGCCCCCTAGGAGAATCATGAGCATCGACACAATATCAGCCTTCACTGTAAATCAACCTGCGCGGGCTCGCCGCGTGCCTCTTTTGCCCGCGGCGTGAACGCACAATCACGCTGACGCGCGG
>CAZJQD010000001.1:0-3397 GCA_964548165.1 uncultured bacterium | reverse complement strand
ACGAATACGACCACTTATTGCGATAGGCGTCGTGGATATGAAGAGGCGCGAATGTGTCATAATGAGGTGCGCCAGGGTTGAGCGATAGGGTCATATAGTTCAACCGAGACAACATGGTATTTGCCTTCTGAATCAGCGGATTCAACATTTACAACACACCCAAGCGCCGTGCCGGCCGCTGCAAAATGGAAGATGCTCTGTCCTCCGGTAATAGCTGTGGAATCGGCTGAATATCCACATGACCTCATGTATGAGCGGACTGCGGAGACAAGCGCGGCAGAGTCAGAGTTAGACCAGTAAACGAGTTGCTCCCCCACTACCGCTCCATCCCGAACTCTTTGATAATAGGTGACGCGAGAAACAAATGTGTCACTGCATGACCCGAAAACCGGAAACGACGCTACGAATGAAGTTAATGGCATCGAAAAGCCAAGAGATGAATCGCTGTGCTTTTCCCAATAGTTCATGTAGCACTCGTATGCGTACGTGCAAGTGGTGCAAACAACTTTAGTGTCTTCGGAGACACCGTTTATCGTCGCACGAACGCATCCGCCCGGCCACATCTCGAAGCCATCAACAGCTGCCTGTACTTCCGGGCTCCGGACCATGAGCCCATACGATATGGGAACATCGCGAAGGGTAGTATGGCCAAAGGGGCACTCATGAAGACCCATACTCGTACCATGAGAGTGCGGCTGCGGCAGAACGTTCACATGGGTCAGGAAATCTCTAGAGAAATGCAGCCCTATCAGAAAAGTGGCTGCAATACATACTGACATGAACAGAACCACTCTCGCGCGCGAAGAACTGAGGACCTTGGTCAGCATCTTGATTGCGGTTCGACTAACGATGACGATGGCTTAATCGCGCGGCCCTCACGGGTCTGAAGCCAGGACATGCCACTGGCCTTCACAGGAAAGCGACCGCGTCGGGCGCGCCGTTTGCGCTTTTTGCAAGCGGCGGGAACCACGTATCACGCTCACGCGCGGTTGCGCGGAGCGACTGCAGGGAGCGGAGCCAGCCATCGTGCGTTAGACGAACGCCACCGTAGACCATGTTAATAGCGTTCCGGTGCGTGTATTGCAACATGCGCAACCGTTTAGCAATTAGCATTGAATGGTCCGTATCACTTGTGTTTGCGCTTTTGCGATCGTCCGCGCTTCCGGGCGCCGAGAAGTCGATCGATATCCGCTTGCGATAGCACCTCGCCCACGTCACCTACTAATTCTGGTCGGTCGGGTGGGCGGGTCGGAACCTCACCGAGAATAGCCCAAAGGGCTTCCGTCATCTGCGATGGATTGGATCCGGACTGAAGCATCTCGATTCCAAAGCGAAGCACGTCGGCATAGGGAGCACTTCGCTTGGTCGAATGTCGCCCGAGGTGGAGGGCCACCTGCGCAACAAGTGCGGGGTCCGTGCCGTTCACGATCAAGCGCAAAAGAGTGTTCAGGTTTGTATCAGAGACGCTTGGGATGAATCGCTCGATGTATAGCAATCCTTTCGCGCGTGCAAGATGCCCGAAGTGAACCAATGCCGTGGCAAGTTCGCGCGGGCGGCGGTAAATGTTAGGCCGCCGAAGAAGAGCGTGTAATGCGTCTTCTGAATCAGCGAGAGCAGGAGACGCTAATGGGAAAGCTTCATTGCGAACGGGCGCATTAATGGCGTCTGACAAGGCCTCCCGCTCCGAACGGGATAAGCGAATCTTAGTCATGATTGTTCGTGTAGCGTTTGCGGTAGCCGCACGTGATCGCCAGAATTTGTCATGACCATCGAATACCAGCCATTTATCTCGCTCCCATAAATGATGCTACAGGATCCATAATGGTTATGCTGACTGAAGCATAGTACGTAATGGACCACCAAATGCCACGAAAACAGCGATACCCAATATCGCCACTAAGCCAATTACGAATAGGACCGCCAGGATGCGGCCGATGCGAAAGGCGGCGGTTGCCGATCCGTTTGGAGGCAAACCCAAATCGGCGAGCCCTTCATTTGCCTTACGACCCAGGTACATACCCACAAATGATATTGGCAAGCAGGTGAAAATGCCTACGACCGCCAATGCTAATGCCGTGGTTGCTTGCGAGTGATATTCAGATGACGTCTTAGGCATATTAACTCCTCAGTCGAGAATGTGATATCGGTTCATAAGACAAGTGCAGATGACGCGAATTCGCCATGACCGGTGCATTTAGTGGGCGCGTTTCCGAGGCCCGCGATATCCGAATCGGAGAGGCGGCGGACCGAAGGTCCGACGACTGAGGTCGGGGGTCGCGGGGTTGGGCGTCAGCCGGAAACGAGACGTTAGACAGACGGGCCGCCTTCCGTGGGCGATGACTTACAAGGGGAGACCACCTGGCTGGTGCCCAACGAAGCGCGCCCTTTAGACAAACGGGCACGGAGGCCCGATTGTCTAACGATTCGCCTGGCCGAACCGGGCGCCTCACGTTTGTCGGTAGCCCGGTCGCGATATCCTGCATTCAGTGCAAATGTACCGGGGCTGGCGCGCCGCGTGCCTCTTTTGCACGCGGCGTGAACGAGTCATCACGTCTCGCCCGGTTGCGCGGAGCGGCCGGAAAGCCGCGCAGCCGGCCGACGCGTTAGACGAACATTGCGCACAATCGTCATGTCACCTTTCAGCACATCTTCATTCAAAGAAGCACTCGTCACCAGTGCTGACTCACAAAATACACGTCCTCCTCTGGTGTTCCGTGAATCAGATATACGTTGAAATTGTCATCGACAATGCGTTCATACACAACTGGGTCAGAAAGCTGCGACGGCCGCCACCACTCAGGCACGGCATGAAAGAGTCGCCAGCCAATGTTCCCAGGTTGCTGTCCGGCAATCCCGCTTTCGGGGGTCACGCTACCAATCCGTTCGAGATGCCATTTGGCTACGATTCGATCGCGATCACTGGCGGATGAAGCGAAACGGAAAATGTAGTCTGCATCTGGCCCTGAACGTTCCGTATGCGCTCGAATATATGAAACGGATTCAGGAATGGGATCAATTACATGCCGTCGAAAGAGCACGCTATCGGGGGGTGCGAAGCCATCGACAATGATGACCGCAACGGATATTGCCCCGAGAACAGCAGAGATAGCCCGTGCTTGATCAATCGAGATACGAGCTGTGTACCGTGTAGCGACGAAAGAAAGTATGGAGACGACTATTGCAACCGCGGAGCCATAGAACACCCCGATGAATGCGCCGTAGATGACACTGCCAAGTACGGCTCCGACAATCGAAGCTGCAACAACTACAGACGCCGCCCATGTGTATGCGAAGATGCTAAACGCTTGAAATAGGAATGGGCGAGAAGTCACGATCGGAGACACGGTGTGAAGCTATGCGGATGAAGACGCTTGTACAGCGCGGCCCGTTCGTCTAA